>NZ_RBWD01000002.1:0-565618 GCF_009361695.1 Vibrio sp. VGrn 2
AAGGCTAGCATGGAAATGACCAATATTCGCCCTTTTCGCCGCTTTTCCACCCTATTACCCCGCCACTTTCACTCTTAGGCTACAATCACGTACATTCAGCCTGAGAGATCCGTTGCGGAAATAACGCTTTCTAGACGGCTTTTAGCCGCCTTTCATATTGCTATGATGCAACCTTTTTAATAACACATCAATGTGTAATCAATAGGTTAACGAAAGTTAACAGAGATTAGATTGCATGATGCCTTATAATTTCAGAAGAATGCTGTTACCCAAGCTTCTTCGGATAACTTTTAATAGGGGAAAATTATAGATTCGAAGTAAGTAAGAGCTTTTGCTCTGAATTGTTTTGGGGCAGATTCGTGTCAGCCGATACTGTGCTGACATGTGATCACCAAGCGATTCTGTCGTACCTTAACTACCAACCGATTTTGTCGGTCGACTAATTACCAAGGGAAAATGACGGATCCATCCCTTTGAATAGGTCAAATCACTATTCAGGGGTTAGTAAGGATGATCATCATGGACTCTCGCTCCCAGCTTACTGTTGATGTGATCGCTAAAGTCACTCAAGGTAAGATCAGCATTCACAGTGCTTCCAAACTCCTCAATAAGTCCCGTCGTACCATAGAGCGTTATCTCCACCGCTATCGCCGTGAAGGCATACGCTTTGTTGTCCATGGCAATAAAGGTCGTGAGCCTGTCAATAAAACCCCTGATTCACTGAAAAGACAGGTTCAGCAACTGATCCAAACTAAGTACTTCGATTTCAATTTGCAGCATCTCGCCGAATTGCTCTCGGCCAATGAAGGCTTGACCATCAAGCGGGAAACCTTGCGAAAGTGGGCGCACGCTATCCATCATGTGAAGCGAGCCAAGCGTCGTCGTAGCCGAGTAAGAAAGTACAGAGAACGAATGGAACAGCCTGGACTGATGCTGCAAATGGACGGCAGTCCGCATCAATGGTTTGGTGAGCATCGCTCATGCTTGATTGCCATCATCGACGATGCGACCAGTGATATCCATGCCGAGTTCTTCCCTTCCGAAACCACGGAAGGCTGCATGAAGTCATGAAGGCATATATCGAAAAGCGTGGGCTGTTTAAGACGCTCTATGTCGATAGAGCGGGTATATTCGGTGGTCCAAAACGCAGTAACTTCTCTCAGATGCAACGCGCTTGTGAAGAGCTAGGGATCGAAATCATCTTTGCCAATTCGCCCCAAAGTAAAGGACGGGTCGAACGGGCATTCGATACGTTCCAAGACAGATTGGTCCCAGAGCTTCGGCTGCACCATATTACTGATATTCAAAGCGCCAACGAGTATCTTCAACAGCAGTTCATTCCACTGTACTGGCAACAGAAAATCGCGGTACAGGCGAAGAACCCAAGGTCGGCGTTTAAGGTTGTCCCTGAACACATCAACCTTGATACGATCTGTGTTCACAAGGAATATCGCAAGGTTCGCCGAGATCATACCTTCAGTTATAACAATAAAATGTATCTCATCGACTCGCCCATACGGCACTCCATCGTCAATCAGAAACTGGAAATACGCTGCCAGTCCGATGGTGCATTCTCAGCCTATTTTGGTCACCGAAAACTGCATATTACCGAGTTAGAAGAGCCACCAAGAGCGAGTGAGTATGGGATGGAAGTCCAGCGCAAGTTGGATGTCATCGAGCTTGCCGACCGCTTGGGTAATGCGACGGAAGCCGCTCGGATCACTGGTTGCTCACGCCGAAGTATCTATAACTATCAAAAGGTATTAGCCGAGGAAGGCATACTTGGCCTTAAGCGCATTAACAAACCGCTGCACCGCAGTAAAAACAGCATACCTGAAGAAACCGAACACAAAATTATCGAGCTGACCTTAAACAATCCGTATCAAACCTCAGTACAGTTGAGAACCATGCTAAAGAAGGAGTACAACATCACCGTCAGCAGTTGCACGATACGAAATATCTGGAAGCGCGAGGCACTGAATACCAGAGAGCTGAGAATACAGCGCTCAACGGCATTAAATAAAGAAGTCTAGCCTGTGGGCTAGACTTAAAGGTGAACGACAAAGTCGCTTGGGATTTATCCCGTCAGGCTCCCTTGGTAATCACAAAGTATCTTGAAGCCTTGATTGAAGCTAGCTCACTATCTCTCCCACCAAAGTGTTTACATCAACTCTATGAGGCGACTAAAAACGCTGAAATTACACGTTGTTTAAAAGTGCCTAATTTTATTTCATCGAATGTACCAAATGACCTGTGTGAATTAGTATCACTGTTAGACGTGCTACTCCATGTCAGTGCATAACCCTTTACATCTTGTTCTTCGTAAAGATTTTTTCCATTTAAACTACTAGCTAGAGTGACTGACTCAAACTCTTCCCTACTCTTCATTTTTGCAAACATGCATGATTCGGGTATATCTTCCTCAATTCGCTCTGAAAAATTTATCAGGCTCTGTTCTGCAAACGTAAAGAGCCAAGCTTCTTGGTTTATAGATTCATTTTCTCGAAGAATACGTCCAAGCACTTGTCTAAAATAAAGCTCCGTTTTTACTGAACTCATATGACAACATACTTGAAGGCGTGGAATATCAGTTCCTTCACTAATCATCCCAACACTAACAATCCACTGAGAATCATTTTGGCGGTAATGTTCAATTTCAGCCAAAGGATCTTCGTGACGGTACGTTACTATTGTTACAGTTTGCGCATATTTTTGGGAAAGTATCTTTTTTATAGTCTGAGCATGCTGGACCGAAGCGGCAACAACTAAACCTCCCGCATTCGGAGAATGAACTCGAATCTCTGCCAGTTTTTTGCAACCTAGTGCGAGCAGATACTCCATAGCTTCTTGATTATTAATAACACTTTGATACGAAGTCTTGGTCTGCTTCATCATCTCTAGAATCGAAGAAAATGACTCGACTTTCTCATCATTAGTGACAGATAAATGTTCGTTATCAACCAACACAATCTTCGGAGCTCTACAGACTTTATCTGTAATTGCTTGTTTTAGCGTATATTGATAATCAACTAGAAGCTGTCCGTCTTGGGCGCTATATCTACCCATTACTATGGGTAAAGAGTCAGAACGCCAAGGGGTACCAGACATTGCGAGTGTATAAGTGGCTAAACTTTGAATCTTAGTCAGAATTTGATGCCCCCACACATTTGCATTTTCTATCCCAGTACCAGAGCAATGATGTATTTCATCAAAAACGACAAACACACGATGATTACGTAATGTCTGCCAAAATTCTTCGTTGAGGAACTGGATGGATTGATATGTCAGTGACTGCCCTATCGAACCTAGCCCTCCATTAAAGGTACAATTGAGGATCTGTGAAAATGTTCTTTTTATTCCATCGGAAACCGTTAGGGACGGAGAAAAACACAGTATAAGGTCGACCATATCATCTTGTAATAACCTTGAAGCGATTGTTGCAGCCAATACTGTCTTTCCTGCTCCGGGCGTGGCCTGACAAAAGAAATGATTTTGGTTCTGTCTATACTTTCGAAGCGCTTTTTCAGAGCACTCTATCTGCCAAAATCTCAACATGTTTCTTGGCCTTCTGAAAGCACACATATAACTTGAGTCAGAAGATTTACTTTTCCAAGCAAAGAGGCAGAGTTCTCACGAGCTTCGTGGAGTAATGGAGTCAATATTGATTCTAATTCTGGAAAACGCGTCATTAGTGATTGGCACATGTCAATTTTGCCTAATACTATCGATAGCTCCCCTTTATATTCACTTCGCTCACGCTTCAAAGTCGGATAATCGTCAATTTTTGACTGGCTAAGCAAAGTGTTTTCACCTTTATTTATTGAGTGATACTCCTTATATATATCAGTTTGATAGTACCTTTTCTGTCTGCCTGAACCTTCGCTTTGAAGCCAACTTTTCTTCTCGAAACGCAAGATCTGTCGATAAACCTTTTTACGCATTTCATATAGATTTAAGTCTAGGCCTTCAATAGTAATTGCAGCATCTCTTAACTCAACAACTGAAAAACCATCCATTCCATTTTCAATCAACAACTTGTGCATTACAGCACTGATTCTTTTCGGACGTACCATTTCTTACTCATAAAATCCAAAAAACTAAGGATTGCTTAGTATACAGAAATGAGTAAAACTAAGAAAATCTTAGTTACCTTGAGATTAAAGATATGAAAAATAAGTGTCGACCAATAACCCAATACCGTTGCGTCTCAAAGAAGCGCGTAAAAAAGCAAACCTCTCCCAGAAGGCGCTAGGGATACGTATAGGTATGGATGAGAGTACTGCTAGCGCTAGGATGAACCAGTATGAAAAAGGTAAGCATACTCCTGATGTGCAGACCTTGAAGCTTATTGCGGATGAGCTTGGGGTACCCTTGAATTACTTTTTCTGTGAGGATGAGTTTTCAGCAGAGCTAGCAATAGCTATTTCAAAGCTGTCGGTGGAAAAGAAAAAACATTTGCTTGATATCATCAATGATTTTTCTTCCGACGACGAGTGACTAACTTTTGCTTTCATGAGCGTTTTTTACACAAATCTGTCAACTGTCTATTGCTTTATATCACCAGCGCTCAATCACGTATCACCTGATGTGGAGATTAGAAAAATTGTTGGAAAAGCCTTTGTGCTTATGCCTTGAAAAGCATTTTTCTAATAGCTACAGTTTAAGGCTGTTGTCAGGTTCGCAATATCATCGATAAATTGCTGTCTTTCACACTTAACTATCATTTAACAAATTCCCTCTAGATAGCGCTAGGTTTTAGCTTTTTGTTTTACATTCCATAAGAAATAGCATGGATTTGCTGTTCTTTTGGATTTGTAGTCATGAGATTTGTACCCGTGTACCATACAGCGAAAAGTGTCGCTCGCCTTTATGCTGTTTCTTGTCTCAGGAAGTACATTCAAACAGTACTCGCGGTAATCACGCAGTTCTTTTTCTAGAGCTGCGTCTGAGACTCCCGAGTAGAGCCTAGTAATCAATGAACGATCTAGTATCAATGAGTCATTCAGGTAATCGTATGCGTAACTTCCCATCTATTTCCCCCTAAGACCGCCGCCAAGCATGGAGCTTATCAAGGTTAGACATCTTCTCAGTCATTATCTAGCTCCTCTTGTTGGTGTAGTTCACGGATGAGGTATGGAGACAAACAACGCTCAATATTTTTCGCTTGGGTTTGCAGCCTAATGGCTTTGACCATATTAATGATGGATTTGGTATTTTGTTGAAGCATCTTACGCGACTCATCAACACGTTCAATCAGGCGAGCGTTGGCCTTTTCTAACTCTGACCGTTTCATAGATGCGGTTTTTTTTAAGGTTTCGCCAAGCGGACCTGACACAGCCTCCTTCTGTTGCTGGGCAAAATTCTCAATGAGATTCTTTCTGCTGGTCAAGGTTGAGCGGGTATTAATCACCTCCTTGGCCTTTAGGCGCCGAAAAAGGTTGGCCTGTGTGATTGGGGACTGTTCGAAGCCCTCATCACACATCAGGATTAATTCCTTCTCAATTACTCTATCTAGTTCAATCCCTTTGACTTTATCCATCACTTTAACTCCCGAATGGCTTAGAATGGTATTGATGACAATTCGTGTAATCAATACCAGCGACAATTTTGCTTTCTTCTTATGCTGTTCAAGTAAAATAGTTGAGCCACTCACACGCTCGCACAACTCGCTATTTGCTAGGCATTAGCGATTTTCCTTGAGCGGCCCTAAATCTATCCGCGGTTTATCTATGAATCCTTGGCTTTTTTATCTTGCGATGCTCAAGGGCGAACAGGGTTGATAGCATTTTAGGCTTCTTCATGTTGTCCAACTCCAACAGGTTGATTTGGACTTTCTCGGTTTCAAACACTTCTGATTGACCGAGATGATATTGGACGTACTCCTTGCGAAGTCTTAGAGTTGCTAAGATTTCATCGGCCTCATTCACTGCCATCTCACCCGTCATTTTCATCTGATTAATCACCGCAATTTCAGACTCAATAGACGCGGCCAGCGCCTTAATTTTTGTTAATTCCCCTTCACGGCCAGTAAGCGTGAAATATGGACATGGACTGCCATCCTGACACTTCAAGTTATAGGGACACTGGAAATTGTACAGCTTGCGCATACAACTACCGATTTCCATCAAATAAAGGTCGGAATGGGGCATTGCCGCCTTGCGCATGTCTGCTTCATCCATCATTTTAAATAGATCGTCAAACTCCGCGAAGACCTCACTGTCTGAGTTACGCCCCATATCAATCAAAAACGACGTTTTATCCTCTACGGTGGTGTGAGTATGCATGCCCTGCGCCATGGCGTTCGCAGGCGATAATTTTGGATTCATACCCATCTGGGCTTCCGCTTTGATACGCTCTAATGCGCTCTCTTGCTTTAAAAGTGACTCTGAGTTACCTGCTGTCACCAGCGCCGAGGAGGCGGCTTTCTCTGCAATGGCAAGGTGCTGATAGGATTTGTTTTGTCTTAGCTCTACCCGTCCCATAAACATCGCTTGCAAATGATCGGAGACATCCGCAATTGCAAAAAAAGTGTTGATGCCGTGGCGCGGGGTATGGCTGCGCATGAAAGTAGTTTCGCCATTTTCATCAGTAAGGCCATATTTAGCGAAGATGCTTAATTCACGACCAGCTCCCCGGCCATAGCCAAGGAAGGCCTGAAGAATGGCCCCAGTTATGACTTGGGGTACCACGGTATTCATGTTTATGAGATTTGGGCTACCGCTGCCTAATGGAAATATGAACAACAACTCTTCGTACGGCGTTATGCTCACGGAGTTGGTCTTTGAGTCTGTTTGCCGATATATGAAATCCTCCGCTATACGTCTGTCTCTTTTGATGATTTGGCGAATCGCATGTTCTACATCGTCCTGTATATAGTAATTTTTTACGCGTCTACCATCACGGATTTTGGAATGAACCAAAATTCCAAAATCCTTTTTCAATTTCTGTGCTAGTGCGCCCTTTACTCGGGCATACGATAGAGTGTTCTGTTTTAATGGCACAAAGACATCATCAACTATCTGATCAAGGACGACTAAAGGCTCACTGATTTCGACTACATTGTCATCGCGTGCATGCCACGATTTCGGCAGGTATGACTCAAAGCCTGTATTACGCACGTACTCAATCTGTGCGCGAAGTTTCTCGGTTAACACCAAGGTGTCGACCCAAATTTCATCGACCATCTCCACCGCGAGTGGTTCAATCCAGTGTGTACGATGACCAGCCCCTTTCTCACCCAGATAGACGATACCAACGAAAATGGTTGGCAGACCAAGCGCTTCCATTTGTGCTCGAGAAGTTTTATCTTCGATTTCCACAACTTTAAAACTGTTGTAGCGCAGCCCCCCGGCCTCCATGAAACGAAATCCGGTCACCATCAATAGCAATACGAGATTCAACACAATTTTCTCGCCATCTTCCTCTACCATGCTACGCAGCGCCACCACGTTCAAGAAGGTCTGGATGCTGAGGTTCCGCTCATGCTCATCTTGGTCAAGGTCTTCGGCGTATTGGGCCTTTTTGGCTTTTTTTCCCGCCTTGGTTGTCCTGGTAGCCACGCCTTTTTGCTTCTTTTTAACTTCAAGAGGCACCAGTGTGATCCCATAGTAATTGAGGTTCTTGGCGATCACATTGGCGTAATCGTAGTCTTTTGCTGCATTGGTAATCTTGCTTGGACCGCCACGCGACTGTGCCAGCATATCGACCGCCTCTTGCAGAAACTCGGATGTAATGTTGACTGGGTGCGGCTCAAGCCCCGCCATCACCATGCGGACATAGACACGCTTCAATAGTATTTGCTGCTGATAAACCGCTATTGCCGATGGGTTTTTGCCCCGATAAAGCAAGACACAGAAAGCCTTTATGAAATCTGCATAAGGTTGTTCAATTTTCAACGTCTTGAAGGGTGACTCATCTGACTTAAATAGACCTCGCAACCGAGCAGAAGTCATTTCATCAAACATCCAACTCAGCGTTGGCCTTGACAGAAACCCAGATTGGCCGGGGCCGTATCGCCAAGTATTGGTCGCCCATGAATAATGGTCATTCGGGTCTTGGATACCCGCATTAACCTCGGGCAATAAAGCGGCTTCCAAAAAGGCTTTCTGCGTGGTGATAAAGTCTCGCAAGGCCTGGTGTTTGTCTTTCATTGTAAGCCCCCTTTAAGACGGTTAATGACCATTTCGATTTCATGTTTGGTTTGAGTAGCCGCATCTATCAGTGGGTTGTTACGCTGGCCTGCATGATGCGACTCTTTAACCAATGCAAACAGCTCGTGCGAGATAATTTGATGTACCATTCGATGCTTTCTCAAGTCTTTAAATGGGCGGAAGTAGAAGCAGCCATAGCACGAGCGCACTAAAGCGAGGTGGCATTGTGCCTGTTGTCGGGCGCACCCCCCCAATGCGATGGATAAGCCTTCCCTTGAGCATGCCAGAGACCGTTTTACCCCTCCAATCATCTTCGTTGGTGAGATAGCCCGTAAGTAGCAGACCCACCATGTCTTTCCAGACTGGATTATGACCGAGCGCCTGATGTTTCAGCAGAGCCAACTCCGGTGTTGACATGATGTAATATTGCGCGGCAACCGTGGTAACTTGACCTAACACCGCGGCAATTTCTTCCGCACTAGCCCCTAACATTGCCATAGAGTGGCCAATGTTGTGGCGAAAATCATAGACGGTATAGAGTGGACGATGCATCTCGTTACGTTTTATTTTGCCCTTTGTTTCATCTGTCTGGATGAAAAGTAAAGCGTCATTTAAGGCCCAATAAATCTCGCGGGACAACGCCGTCTTCTTTTTTGCATCGAACGGGAACAAGGCATCTTCGCCAGTAATTTCAAAACGCCGCTTGTATTCATCAAGCAGTACGCCGATTTCCTGACTCAAGGCAACGATAGGTTCGTCAACAGGCACTGTTGGCTGCTTCGCTAATGGCACGGCCACTTGGTAACGCCTTAAATTGGTTTTGTGATTGACGGCGATGAGCTTCACTGAGTCACCTTTTAGCATGCAAAATTGCTTTGGGCGCGGACCTATAGCAAAGGCCAGTCCGAGCACACAGAGGTTTTTCAACTCAACATTTGACAATGACGTAAGACCTTCCATCGTGCCAAACTCCACCAAGCGATTGGCGATAAGGTTCTTTAAGTGAGAAGGCAAGGTATCTTCGACTTCCTGATAGCGAAGAAAGGGGTTCGACACATTCGGGGTTGCTACGCGTAATAGGGTTTCTTCGTCATCGATGTCAAATCCGGGAAAGCCCATACGAATAAGGGATTTAGCCGAGGATTTTATGTCATAATAGGGTCTTGAGCGATTAGTTTTCGCCTCACTTTCCAAGATCTTGAGAACAGAAGAAAATGATAATTCATCGACATCTCTAAGGAATACTTTGATTGCATCAAAGCCTTTCCCCATAGGGGCTATGTGCGACTCTGTATACTTTACGTAAAGGATCTTAAGCAGTTTATTGCTGTGTTCATCCAGTTCAAAATGATGTTTGTAAGTATTACCTAAGCGGACAAATTCCCAAACGTCAGCTTTTGTCTGCACATAAGGCGTATCAAAGTTAGAGGCTTGAGTAATTTCCATCACACTTGGTAATGTCTGCGCCTCAATGAATTTAATCTGCTCTTGAGTGAGGTTAACCTCATCTTGTTGGGGCGTTTTTTTAACTGAATACTTCATTCCATTCATCCTCATCTGAATCTTTAAAGTGGTTGCGATACACTTCCATGAGCGTTTGGTTTGCTTCTTCCTGAACAAATCGCTTCGCATACTTACCCGGCATGCTCGACTTGTCTGACCAACCTCCGATAGTTCTAAGTTGGTCTTTAGCGTCTTCCATCAAACCCTTTAAATTGATCACGCCTGATTGGATGTAATCTTTCTTCTTTTTTTTATAAATGGCAGCCAGTGTTGCGTAGGCCCATGTGTGGCGCAGCCAGTGAGGGGTTATTTTGTCGATAATGGCCTCTGCATACTGCGGGTCAAAATGGTCTGGAAAGTGTTCTTTAAACGCCTGTACAACTTCAGAAAATTGAGAATGAATGGTTGCGTAAGACACAGGTTTATAAGGCTTCAGTGAGGAGGCGAAAATGAAGTCGTGGCTACAGTCATTTGAGCGAATGAACTGGTAGTAGAACATAATTTTTTTGTGATCCTCCGCCGCTACCTCCACATCGCGAATGCTGTCTACGGTCTTGATTTGTGGTTTGTAATTTCGGGTGTCTTCCATTTTTTCGTCATCAAAATATTCGTCATCCAAGCTGCGGACGCGCATGATAACCTTGTTTGGATCCACTCTCGAGCGAAGAAAGGATCCCTCGCGCAGCAATAAGGACTCGCCAACGCGGAGACCATAGCGTACCAACAGAGTGATGAGCAAATAGTTACGCATCTGAACTTCAAAGCTGATGATGGGATTAAGTGGATTCTCCTTAATCATCTCAAAC
Organism: Vibrio sp. VGrn 2; assembly: GCF_009361695.1. Lineage (NCBI taxonomy): Bacteria > Pseudomonadati > Pseudomonadota > Gammaproteobacteria > Vibrionales > Vibrionaceae > Vibrio > Vibrio sp. VGrn 2. The sequence goes on from NZ_RBWD01000002.1 coordinate 10,460, forward strand.
TGCACTTGGACACTGCCATCGGGCTGTTCAACTTTTACACCTTTCATCACATCCGGCTGAAGAACACGAATGAAATCCTGATATTGCTCCGAGGTTAAGCTATGAAGTGTGGCGAATGCGGGCACCTTTTTATTCGATTTTTGCCATTTCCCGAACTTTCTCTTGGCGTCTTTCAGTTTTAGTCTGATTTCCTGGCGGTAGCGGCGAAGGGTATTAGGATCCTCATCAAGATAGGCCGCAGTCAGATATGTTGTTGACAAGAAATGAATAAATTGACACACCACCTGACAGTGCTTAGCGGCGGTGCGTTTCTTCTTATTGAGATCTTTCTGCCTAGCGTTGGGCGATGGCAACATCACCACATTAGTAATCTCTTTGTCGGCGAGTAAGTAGTCCCAGAATGGCATTAACTCGTCAGTCAGAGCCTCTACATCCTGATAATCACTGCGATGAAAGGCAAAGTCGAGTGACACACCATGCTTTGTAAACCAGAAACCGTAGAATAGTTTCACCGAATTGAGATAACTTTTTTGAGTCCCGAGCGACTTTTCCAATAACTCTTGTTCCGTCCACCGCAGCGCCAAGAGAGGCGGCATGGTGGTTACCGTATCCAGTAGGCAATAAAATTCATCACCACAATTTTCAACTCTGTACATGAACAATTTACCATTCATAGATTTTGCGTATATGTACAAGACTAGGTAGATAGATTTATAATTGCCAATTTTTTTTGAGTTAGGTAAGTAATTGATTCTTTTGGATTGCGAGGGAGTGGTGTACAGAATAGAGATCCAAAAAACTTTACCATAAAATACTTAATATAGATCTTAATAATCTATCGATTGTTAAGATCTATATTAATGCTTTTTCTACTTACAGAAATGGCTGTATAGCTTCAAAGATATCTTGTCTTCGAACTGGTTTGGAAATGAATCCATCCATACCTGCGTCAAGGCATTTATCTCTATCACTTTCTAGCGCATGAGCGGTTAATGCGATGATTGGAGTCTTGAAGCCTTTATCTCGGAGGAGCCTTGTTGCAGTAATCCCATCCATCACTGGCATCGAGACATCCATAAGAATCAGGTCGATTAAATCCTCATTTTCCTCTAAGAACGTTAATGCTTCTGCTCCATGACTTGCGATATGAACATTATGACCAAGCTTATTTAAAATAAGCTTTATTACAAACTGATTCGACTCGGTATCTTCGACTACGAGAAGATCCATCGCTTTTATTGGTTGGTTGTTTTCTATTTTAACTGGACGATTTTGATTGCACCGAGTTAAAACGGGAATCTTAATAGTAAATGTTGAGCCGACATGCTCGTCACTTTTAACGATAATCTTGCCGCGCATCATTTCAACTAAATGCTTGGTTATTGCTAGCCCTAGTCCTGTACCACCAAAGCGTCTCGTGATGGAACGATCACCTTGATGAAATGCCGTAAATAGATGTTCTTGCTTGGCTTTAGATATACCAATTCCGGTGTCTGATATTGAAATTACAAGCTCGGAGTCTTGCTCAGATACTGAAACTTTTACTTCTCCTTCATCAGTAAACTTTATTGCATTCCCAATAAGATTAAACAGGATTTGAGATAATCGCGTAGAGTCAATCCAAAACTGTTTGTCGGTAGTTACCATGCAATTGAGTTTAAATTGAAGGCTCTTCTTCTTAGCTATTTGTTTTTGTTGAGAAATAACAAAAGTGACAGTGTCTCTTAAATTAACCCACTGCTCATTGAGTTGAAAGCGACCTGATTCAATTTTTGAGAGGTCAAGGATGTCGCTGATAATCGCGAGAAGCAACTCCGCTGAGCATTCCATTTGGCTCAGGGCATCGATTTGCTCTTCTGATAAGGTGGATTGTTTCAGAATATCGAGCATTCCAAGGACGGAATTTAGAGGGGTTCTAATTTCATGACTCATCATCGCTAAGAATTCTGACTTTGAGCGATTTGCAAGCTCTGCTTCTTCTCTTGCTTTAGCAAGCTGAGTTGTTCGCACTTCAACAATACGTTGTAACTTCTCTTTGGTTTCAATATCGATGACAGCCCTCTCAATTAAAGGCCGAAAGCGTCTTAAGGTTTCCTTATTTTCTATGCTAAAGTGCCCTTTCTTAGCACCAATAAGTAAGATGACCGTTTGTGTTACTTCTGAACGTATGCCCGTTAGGACTACCGAGTTTACATGGCTTTTTATAAAGCTGTTCAGGTTAATAAACTCCGCAAGCCTATCTGGTTCGAACAGCAGAATACATTCGCCATTCAGCGCCCTCTCAGATGCGTTACCGTGTAACCAAGATATGTTATCAAATACACTATTTGTCGATATCAACGTTTTGAAGGGATACCTCTCATCATCACGAGTTAGAACGATAAAATCATCAAAGTTGATGTACTTCTTAAGGACATTATTTAATCCCGTAAATATCTCGTGCCGGTTTTTTGCTTCACTCATCGCGGATATCGCTGAAAGAATAGCTTTATTCTCATCGGCGAGCAGTCGTTCTCTTTGCCTAGCCTGTTTTAGTTCGACTAACGCTTCTTGCAGCGCTTCCTGTTGGTATATGTCTAAGTATTTATCTTTCATAAGGTTTATGGAATATCGCTGATGAAATCATCAGGTTTCCATGTCCATTCTCACCACCAATAAATCTACCTTGCTCACCAAAAGTAAAAGGGCAAATAAAAGGTAACTGTTCTAGTTCTTGGTTAATTTGTTCACAAACGCTATTCATGTCTTGCATTAAGTGCAACATAGGACCTGCGCAAAAGATGTTTATCACCCCAATTTTTCGAGATTCTTCTAATTTTTGATTAAAGGCTGCATTTACAACTTTAGCAGCGCGTGCAACGAGGTGTTCTCTGCTTCCTTTCATTAAAGTGAGTTCATCACCCTCTTCTATTCGTGTAAATAGCTCAATTCCTCCATCTCGCGTCTCACGAATTGGATGGGACAATTTGTAATATGGACGCTCATAGAGGTGGCCAGCGACACGCCCTAGTGGATAAGCGCTCGAGTTTGTAAATAGCAGGTTGTTTTTGCCTAGTTGGTTATCTTGATGGTTTGTCCACTTTCTATAAACATTGAGGGCTGGTTCGTCATCAATTTCTAGTAAGCACCTATCGTTAGTTTTGGTTGCAACCCCTTTGATATTGGTTGGAGTGTGCCCAGCACTAAAAGCAATATCAACAGGCTGTGAGGAGTAAAATAATGTCAGACTTAAACCTGCAGTTTGAGATCCTTGGGCGGTAATAACAGACCATTTTCCCGCGATATGATTATCAGCGGCTGAACCACCAATAATTGGGATCAGCGTACCAAACCTTTCATCTATAGATGCAATGATTGATTCCTCTTGCCCTGGAGTTGCATGAAGCAGTATTAAGTTTGGCGCTTCTCCTACGCGGTTAGCGTTCTCAAGAGCCATATCTAAGGCTCTAGTTACACTGTCACCTGAATCATGGTTAGAAATACCAGTGCCATAAGCATGAGGGCCTGAATCATAAATTGCGAGCGCCGCAATCACTGGGCCCGAATGAAACCCCCGGTCTGTCATTACGGCTTGACATGAACTAGCTCCATGAAAAGGCACTCCAGGAAAATGTTCAAGAAAAGCTTCTCGAATTAACTCGAAGTCGTACTCTTCCGTGTAGTAGCACATCACGTAAGACAAGTTCTGTTGTGTCAGCTCGGACCTAAGCGTTTCTATCGCTGAGTCTTCATCTTTAATATGAGTAAAAACTGATTGGCAATGCATACGATTTTATAATTGGGTATCACTCTGCTGTTATACCATTCCAACCAATTTTCTCTAGGTAAGAAGGTGAAAATTTCATTAAGAAGTTGCGATTATCTCGTGACAGATCGTATTTATAATTGAACTACAACAATGTTTTCGCCTTTTTTAAAGGTGATTTTTTTTGATTCAGGTATTGTGTCCCATTCTATTTTCTTATGTTCCCGATCGAGATTGATAAATTCGCCAGATTGATTTAGATCAATTTTTAGAGTGCTACTTTTCATCGTTTCGAGCGAAATTCCCGCCGAGTCACGATTAATTGTGATTATTTCACCTTCAATTGTTACATCACATCGTTCTTTTTGTGAACAGTCAATGCTAGTAACGCTCTCGTGTGTAAAGGTACGCCAGAAAAATGCGCCTATTAACACACTGAGCATGATTAAGATTTGTGCAAGTCGCGCCTTTGTTAACTTTTGTGCAGGCATAATTACTAATATCCTTGTTACAAACTTCAAACTTTTTAAATAAAAAATGATTTCCAGGGGGCCAGTAAGGTTACTACCCTGTCATTGAATTGTTAATTCAAGTATAGTGTCACGCTGAAAATGCCACTTTTTATTAAAGTCAGCAATGGAAATAAGGTGATGATAACACTTGAATTCTAGAGTTTACTTGGGTGGTGTTACGACGCAAGTCGTGTTGGAAGTAAAAGTGTAGTTAATTAGAAATTGGAAGCATGCAAATGAGCCAAGTAAAGCAGCTTGAACAAAACTACAACTATACAGTCGTTCGCCAATTTACCCTTGTGACCATTTTATGGGGCATAGTTGGTATGGCTGTTGGTGTTTTGATTGCCGCTCAATTAGTTTGGCCACAGCTAAACTTTGATACGCCGTGGTTGACGTACAGTCGCTTACGTCCACTGCATACTAATGCGGTAATTTTTGCGTTTGGTACAAGTGCTCTGTTCGCAACGTCTTATTATGTTGTACAGCGTACATGTCAAACACGTCTTTTTGGTGGCCCACTCGTTGCCTTCACCTTTTGGGGTTGGCAAGCAATCATCCTTGCAGCAGCCATTACTTTGCCTCTCGGTTTAACATCGGGTAAAGAGTATGCTGAGCTAGAATGGCCTATTGATATCGCAATTGCGCTAGTATGGGTATCATATGCGGTGGTGTTCTTCGGCACACTGGTGAAGCGAAACACGTCACATATTTATGTGGCAAACTGGTTCTTCGGTGCCTTTATTATCACAGTAGCAGTACTTCACATCGTGAACAGCATGGCTATTCCTGTGTCACTTGGTAAATCTTACTCGATTTACTCAGGCGCAGTGGATGCGATGGTTCAGTGGTGGTATGGACACAATGCGGTAGGTTTCCTACTCACCGCTGGTTTCCTAGGCATGATGTACTACTTCGTTCCTAAACAAGCTGAACGTCCTGTTTATTCTTACCGTCTATCTATCGTTCACTTCTGGGCGCTTATTTCTCTATATATTTGGGCAGGCCCTCACCACCTTCACTATACAGCGCTACCGGACTGGACTCAGTCTCTAGGTATGGTGATGTCGCTGGTTCTATTTGCTCCTTCTTGGGGTGGTATGATCAACGGTATTATGACGTTATCTGGTGCATGGCATAAGCTTCGTTATGACCCTATCCTACGTTTCCTAATCGTTTCTTTGTCATTCTACGGTATGTCTACCTTTGAAGGTCCAATGATGTCGATTAAGACAGTTAACGCACTTTCTCACTACACAGACTGGACCATTGGTCACGTTCACTCTGGTGCGTTAGGTTGGGTTGCGATGGTTTCTATCGGCTCTGTATATCACTTAGTACCTCGCCTATTTGGCCAAGAGCGTATGTACTCTGTTGGTCTCGTGAATGTGCATTTCTGGCTAGCAACAATCGGTACCGTTCTTTACATCGTTGCGATGTGGATCTCTGGTGTAATGCAAGGTCTGATGTGGCGCGCGGTTAACTCTGACGGTACGCTAACTTACAGCTTTGTTGAGTCTGTAGAAGCGTCTTATCCGTTCTACTTTGTACGTTTCTTAGGTGGATTTATCTTCCTATCTGGTATGTTCCTAATGGCATACAACACGTACAAAACGGTAAGTGCACCAAAAGAAAGCCTAAAAGCTATCCCACATCCGGCATAAGGAGATTTAAGAATGAGTAATAATTCTAATAATCGCCACGAAATCTTAGAACGTAATGTCGGTTTGTTGGCTATTTTTATCGTGTTTGCTATCAGCTGGGGTGCTCTTGTAGAGATCACTCCTCTGATTTTCCAAAAGCAAACGACTGAACCTGTAGAGAATCTACGTGCTTACACTCCCCTGGAGATGGAAGGTCGTGACATCTACATCCGTGAAGGTTGTAACGTTTGTCACAGCCAGATGGTTCGTCCTTTCCGCTCGGAGACTGAACGTTACGGTCACTACTCTGTCGCTGGTGAGAGTGTTTGGGAACACCCATTCCTTTGGGGCTCTAAGCGTACAGGTCCGGATTTAGCTCGTGTTGGTGGTCGTTATTCTGATGAATGGCACCGCGTTCACCTACTAGATCCTCGTGAGCTTGTGCCTGAGTCAAACATGCCAGGTTTCCCGTGGTTAGCTGAAAACGTTTTAGACGGTAAGCTAACTCAGAAGAAACTTGAGCTATTTCGTGATCAGTTCGGTGTTCCATACACTGATGAAGAGATCGCGAATTCGGCTAAAGAAGTAGAAGGTAAAACAGAGATGGATGCAATCATCGCTTACCTTCAGTCTCTTGGTCATGCAATGAAGTAAGGGGATCATATGGATTTCGGTACAATTCATAGTATTTATACCGTTGTACTCTTCGCTAGTTTTATCGGCATCGTATGGTGGGCATTTAGTAAAAAGCGTAAAGCACGCTTTGAAGAAGATGCCAACTTGGTGTTTGCTGACGAAGAACAAACGACCCCAAATAACCAAGGAGTGAAGAAGTAATGACTACATTCTGGAGTCTCTGGATTATCGTGATTACTGTCGGTACGCTGGTAGGCTGTGCGATTCTCCTAACTTGGTGCGCTAAAGATAAAATGGGCGTCGAGGAAGGGGAAGACATGGGCCACGAGTACGATGGTATTCGCGAGCTAAACAACCCTCTACCAAAGTGGTGGACTTATCTGTTTGTAAGTACATTTGTGTTTGCAGCAGTTTACCTTGCCCTATTCCCAGGTCTAGGTAGCTTCAAGGGCTTTTTAAACTGGCAGAGTTCTGCTCAAACAGTACGTTCACTGGAAGAGTCAAAAGAAGCCATCGCTAAAGCACAAGAGAACAAGCAACTAAACCAATACGCAAAAGAACTGGATGACGCAGATGCATACTTCGGCGAAGCATTCCGTAAACTTGCGCACAATGATAGTGGTTTGCGCCCAATACCTGAAATTGCGCAAGATCCTGAAGCATTGAAAGTTGGCCAACGTTTGTTTTTGCAAAACTGTTCTCAATGTCACGGCTCTGATGCTCGTGGTCAGAAAGGTTTTCCTAACCTAACTGATGATGCATGGCTATACGGCGGTGAACCAGCTGCAATCGTAACAACCATCATGCATGGCCGTATTGGTCAAATGCCAGCATGGAAAGATGCGCTTGGTGAGCAAGGTGTGCAAGAAGTTGTAAGCTACACACTTAGCCTATCTGGTCGTAAAGTGAATGCTCGTGAAGCAGCGGCAGGTAAAGCACGTTTCGTCGTGTGTGCAGCTTGTCACGGTACTGATGGTAAGGGTAACCCTGCAGTCGGTGCACCTGATCTTACAGACCAAGATTGGCTATTTGGCGACTCTCGTGCAGCTGTAACCGAAACCGTAATGAACGGCCGCTCAGGTGTAATGCCCGCGTGGAAAGACATTTTGGGTGAAGATAAAGTTCAGCTCGTTGCCTCTTATGTCTGGAGCTTAAGTAACTCAGAGAGTAAGTAACTGAGATATTAAGTAACATAGCAATAACAGCCCCTTTCATAGGGGCTGTCTTTCCTTTAAATTTAACGCCTTACATTTTTTCATTTAGCTGTTGAGAACTTTTTTATGGTAAAGCCTTGGTATAAACAATTTTGGCCGTGGTTCCTAATCATCCTTCCTCTTACTGTCGTAGTTTGGACTGTGATTACTGTGGTCGTTTTCTCGAACAACTCTGTTTCTTTAGTCGCCGAGGATTACTATAAAAAAGGCAAAGGCATTAACATCGACATTAGTAAAATGAATGTCGCTCGTGACCTAGGTCTTAACGCTGAGATTTCCTCTAAAAATAACAATGTTGTGATTGTTTTCGCTAAAGGGAAGCTATCTCATTACCCTGCTCTAACGGCCACTTTCACTCATCGTACTCTTCCTGATCGTGACTTTACAAAGCTCGTTACGGCGGATGCATCTGGTAATTACCGGCTAACGGCAGAAGAATCTATTCAAGGCCCTTGGTTTGTCGAACTACAACCACATGACCAACAATGGATGATCCAAGGTAAAGTTGAATTTCCAGCCTCGTCAACACCGTTAATGAAGTAAGCATATGTGTGAATCCTGTTATCACTGTGGTGAAGATGTACCAGCCAACACGGATTTTAAAGTTGATATACTCGGTGAATCCCGCAAGATGTGTTGTCCTGGCTGCGAGACGGTTGCTCAAACCATCGTAGACAGCGGCTTAGTATCCTACTATCAATATAGAACTGCGCCTGCGGAAAAAGCAGATTTAGTACCAGAGCAACTCCAAGCTTTAATTCATTATGATAATGAAGATGTACAATCAGAATTTGTGCGAAATCGTGAAAATGTCTCTGAAGTAACTCTTTCTTTAGAAGGCGTTTCATGTGCAGCTTGTGCGTGGTTAATCGAAAAGCAAGTCTCTAATACGGCTGGGTTAGTGTCTATCCGCGTGAATACAACCACTAACCGCGCATTACTAGCCTGGGACAAAACTCAGGTGCGATTAAGTGAGCTCCTATCTGTCATTCATAAATTGGGTTATAAAGCCGCACCATTTGAAGCTGATAAGCAAGAAGCCTCTTATCATCGAATGATGAAGCAATACTTATACAGATTAGGTATTGCTGGTTTAGCTACCATGCAAGTTATGATGCTAGCCGTCGCATTGTACCTAGAAGTTTTTGGTGACCTAGAACCGGAGTTTAAAAATTACTTTCGTTGGGTAAGTTTGATCTTTGCTACGCCAGTCCTACTCTACTCGGCTCTTCCGTTTTACTTAAATGCGTGGCGAAGCATCAAAGGCCGAACCCTCGGTATGGATGTGCCTGTCTCGATTGCACTTATTTTTGCCTATGTAGCCAGCTTAATAGCAACCGTTACAGAACAGGGCGAAGTCTTCTTCGAATCGATTTCAATGTTCACTTTCTTCCTATTGGTTGGACGATTTTTAGAGATGCGAGCGCGTCGCAAAGCCGCAGCGGCGAGTGGTAACCTATTAAAGTTGATCCCAGCGATCGCCACGACGCTGGATGGCGAGCAAATACCAGTGAAAACTCTAAAAGTTGGTGATCGTATTCGCGTCCTTCCTGGTGAACATATCCCAGCTGACGGCAAAGTTATTTCGGGTCGTATTCATATTGATGAATCCATGCTAACGGGTGAATCCGTACATGTTGTGAAACGAGAAGGCGATGCGGTTTATGCAGGAACACTAAACGGTGATGAGTCATTTGAGCTAGAGGTCATGAGTTCCAAAGCCGACTCAATGATTTCCAATATCGTGCGTTTACAAGATGAAGCTCAACACTCCAAACCTAAAATCGCAGAAATTGCAGACGTTGTTGCTCGTTACTTTGTTGGAGCAATTCTTATTATTTCTGCTGGTACTTGGTTTTACTGGCATCAAACAAAACCAGATGATGCGTTTTGGATCATGCTATCCGTATTGGTAGCCACCTGTCCATGCGCCCTATCTCTTGCGACTCCAACTGCTCTAACTTGTGCTACCTCTCGTATGGGAAACTTTGGCATTTTGCTTCGTAAAGGTCATGTGTTCGAGACGCTATGTAAGATCAACCACTTAGTTGTAGATAAAACAGGTACTCTGACGAAAGGCGATATTGAGATCTGTGATACAAAAGTGTTGAGTGATCTTCCAAAAGAAGATTGTCTCTCTCTAGCCGCAGCATTAGAAGCTCATGCAAACCATCCTATCGCTCGCTCTTTTGCAAGTTACGCCAATGATGACTTTGTTGTGTATGAAGTGCAAAACGTGATTGGTTCAGGGATTGAGGGGATCTGGAATGGAAAAGTCGTGAAGATAGGCAGTGCGGCTTTTGTTCAAGGCAAGGAAAACGAAGAAAGCCACGCGGTCTATCTTTCAGTTGATGGCGAGCATATCGCTAGCTTTTACTACCGCGACCCTATCCGAAAAGAAAGCAAAGCCTTTATTCAACGTTTTGCTGACGCAGGAATTAAGACAACGCTGCTAACAGGTGACTCTCTCTCAAACGCTCTACCTGTAGCGAATGAAATTGGTATCGATCACGTCGTTGCGTCAGCAAAACCAGAAGACAAACTCGCGTATCTTAAGAGTCTTGATGAAGACAGTATCACTATGATGGTTGGCGATGGCATCAATGACGCACCTACTCTCGCCGGAGCTCATCTTTCAGTTGCAATGGGCGGTGGTACAGATGTCGCTAAAGCTTCTGCTGATATGACGTTACTTGGGGATAATCTCGAAAAGCTACTAGAGGCACGCTTGCTTGCACTGCGTACAAGAAAGATTATTCGAGAAAACTTGGCTTGGTCTTTGGGTTACAACCTGTTAATTTTGCCTTTAGCTGTCGCTGGTTTAGTGGCTCCCTACATTGCAGTAGTTGGCATGTCTGCAAGCTCAATTATCGTTGTATCTAACTCTTTGCGCCTGCTCAAAGAGAAATAAGTAGAGAAAGCAAACATGGAAAGTCTTTATATATTGATTCCTATCGCTATCGTTCTCGTTTGTGTTGCTGTTGCCGTTTTTCTTTGGGCAGTAAGAAGTGATCAGTTTGAAGATCTAGAACGACAAGGACATAACATTCTTCTTGATGAAGAAGACAAATCTAATAGTGATAAAAAATAGCAACCTTTATGACTCCTGACTTTATTGGTGCTTTGATGATCGGCCTCGTCGGGGCCGGTCATTGCATGGGAATGTGTGGTGGTATCGCGTCTCTGCTTACCATGGGCTCTTCTACTAAAAATAAAAGTACCCCTCTTATCCCTCTCTTCTATAACCTCGGACGATTGATCAGTTATGTCTTAATAGGTGCATTGGTGGGTGGGGCTATATCAGGTTTATCTGAGCTAAGTGGGTTAACGCATTCTCTTGCTTGGTTAAGGCTGATTGCCGCACTGTTCATGATTCTGGTTGCGCTTTATATTGCTAAATGGTGGCAAGGTTTACTGTTAATAGAAAAGTTAGGGCAGCACATTTGGCGCTTTATCTCGCCTGCAGGTAAGCGTTTGCTGCCGTTAAAGCACCCTCTTCATGCTTTACCATTTGGCTTCATTTGGGGTTGGTTACCATGCGGCTTGGTTTATTCTGCGCTAACTTGGTCGGCGGTTTCAGGCAGCGCAATAAACGGTGGTCTTATTATGCTCGCGTTTGGCCTCGGAACACTTCCGGCAATGCTTATTATTGGATATGGTGCCAACCATTTTCAGAAATTACAAAAATCGTTAATATTTAGAAATATTTCAGCATTAATCCTTATTGGGTATGGTTCGTACACTGCTGTAGGAGCCATGGAGTTACTCGGTTTCATATAACGTTAAACTCTATTGAGGTGACATTTTTGCTACCCTTTAGGATTAAGCGATGCTAAAATATTGATGTATATCAAATAGTGAAAGGTTGTTATGATTTCTGAAAAACCTGCAACAAAGCGTATCCAATCAGGCGGTTGCGCCATTCATTGCCAAGATTGTAGCATTAGTCAGCTGTGTATCCCGTTCACTCTGAATGAGGCAGAACTTGATCAGCTTGACCAAATCATCGAACGTAAGAAGCCTATCCAAAAAGGACAAGAGCTTTTTAAGGCTGGTGACGAGCTAAAATCTCTGTACGCTATCCGCTCTGGTACCATCAAGAGCTATACGATCACAGAGCAAGGTGATGAGCAAATCACAGCGTTTCACTTGGCCGGAGACCTAGTTGGTTTCGATGCCATTACAGGTGACTCCCACCCTAGCTTTGCTCAAGCGCTTGAAACGTCGATGGTATGTGAAATCCCATACGAAATTTTAGACGACCTATCAGGTAAAATGCCTAAGCTTCGCCAGCAAATTATGCGTTTGATGAGTAACGAAATTAAAGGTGATCAGGAAATGATTTTGCTTCTTTCTAAAAAGAATGCAGAAGAACGTCTAGCGGCTTTCCTATACAACCTATCAACTCGTTTTTCTCAACGTGGCTTCAGCCCTAGAGAGTTTCGTTTAACGATGACTCGTGGTGATATTGGTAACTATCTTGGTCTTACAGTGGAAACAATCAGTCGCTTGTTGGGTCGTTTCCAGAAATCCGAGATCCTAAGTGTAAAAGGTAAATATATCACTATCTTAGACCACGATGCATTGATGGAACTTGCTGGTGTAACTAAAGAATAATACACCCCAATTATTGATGTAGCTCGAAAATGAGCTACATCATGTTTCTCATAAATTCCTTTCGAAAGTCCTCAAAAAGTTACCCAAACTAAGCTACAGTAAAAATGTACGGTGAGTACTCCAAAATACTGATTTAATTTATATTCAGTATCTGGTTTTGCAATAGAAGTGGGCTTAGTTATGAGTATATACAGTAAGATCCTTGTTGTAGCTGACATCAATAATGATGAGCAGCCCGCACTTGCAAGAGCTGTTCAATTAGCTCAAAAAAGTGTATCTAGAAGCCGAATCACTTTCTTTTTATCCATTTACGATTTCTCTTATGACATGACGTCAATGCTATCAGTGGATGAAAGAGATGCTATGCGTCGAGGTGTTATCCATCAACGTGAGCAGTGGATGCGTAAAATTGCTCAACCTTATCTAAACGATGGCTTTGACTTTGATGTATGTGTCGTCTGGCACAACCGTCCTTACGAAGCAATTATCGCTGAGGTCTATGCAGGCAGCCATGACCTAGTCATTAAAGGCACACGTAAGCATGACGTGTTAGAATCTGTGATTTTCACTCCGACCGATTGGCACTTGTTACGTAAATGCCCTATCCCAGTACTTCTGATTAAAAATGCAGATTGGCCAGAACAAGCAAGCATTCTTGCCTCGGTGCACGTAGGCTCTGAAAATCCAACTCATATTGATCTCAACGATGCCATGGTCGAGCGACTAAAAGAAGTCACCACCCGACTGGATGCCAAACCATACCTTGTTAATGCGTATCCCGTTACACCGGCGAACATTACCATTGAACTTCCTGAGTTTGATCCAACGACTTATACCGATGCCGTTCGAGGTCATCACTTAACTGCGATGAAAGCATTACGCCAAAAACACGGCCTTGATGAAGAGCAAACGATTGTTGAGCAAGGCTTACCTGAAGATGTCATTCCAGCAGCAGCAGAGCGCTTGAATGCTGCAATGGTTATTTTAGGCACCACAGGGCGAACCGGGCTTTCTGCTGTCTTTATTGGTAATACAGCTGAGCACGTGATCGATAAAATAAATTGCGATGTATTGGCTCTAAAACCAAAAGGCTACATTAGCCCTCTCGATCCAAATACAGCAACCTAATCTCTCTTTAGCATTGCTATATTGAGCGCTTTCAAACAGACGCTAATAAATCCCCCTAATAAAATGGGGATTTTTGTTTGGGGACAGTTAAAGCGTTGAATACAAAAAAGGAGGTCTAGTTGACCTCCTTTTTACGAGTTAGATGTTCGTAACATCGATGAACATTGATTCATCAATATTCGTCGAAGAAACGACAGCCTCATTAAATTCATACTCTTCGCGGTTACCTTCACGGTCTAGCGGTAAGTTAACAAAGTCGAACAATTCGCGGTCTGCTAGTTGGCTTGGGCTTACGTTTTGAATTGATTTAAAGATCGCTTCCACACGCCCTGGCGTCTTCTTATCCCATTCAATCAACATTGCTTTTATAGATTGACGCTGAAGGTTCTCTTGAGAACCACAAAGGTTACACGGAATAATTGGGAAATCCTTGTGTTCAGCGTATTTGATCAGATCTTTTTCACGACAGTAAGTCAATGGACGAATGACCACGTTACGACCATCATCAGAGCGCAGCTTTGGTGGCATCGCTTTAAGGCGAGAGCCGTGGAACATATTCAAGAACATTGTTTCGACGATGTCATCCATGTGATGACCTAGCGCAAGCTTAGTTGCACCAATCTTCTCTGCAAATGAATACAACGTACCACGTCGTAGGCGTGAACACAGACCACAAGTGGTTTTGCCTTCTGGCACCTTCTCTTTTACGACTGAATACGTGTCCTTATCTACGATGTAGTAAGGGATATTCAGTGTTTCGAAATACTCAGGCAGAATATGCTCAGGGAAGCCCGGTTGTTTTTGGTCTAAGTTTACCGCAACCACTTCAAATTTGATTGGCGCAGCTTTCTGAAGATTCAACAGGATATCAAGCATCGCGAATGAATCTTTACCACCGCTAATACATGCCATCACAACATCGCCTTCTTCAATCATGTTGTAATCAGTAATGGCATTTCCAACATGTCTTCTCAGGCGTTTCTGAAGCTTGTTGAATTCTAGGGTTTCTTTTCTTGTATCTATTTGGTTCATTGCGGGCTCTCACATCGCCGATAAATCGACTAGGACTTCCTAACATGGGTTTCTTTGGGGCGTGGATTATACGAGCTTTTTACGCAGGATTAAATGCTTGTCTTATTGAGACATTAAGAAAAGGACACGAAAGGTAGCTTAGTTACCCTCACAAATGAAAAAAGAGCCGCAATTGCAGCCCTTTCTAAACTCTCAGTGTTCACTTCTTTGCGTTAGGCAGATAAGGTAGCACTCGCATCGTCGGTTCTGGTAGTGTCATTGTGCCACCTTGCCCTATTTCACTTAGTGCGACTTGTATCTTGCCATTGACAATTGGCTTTTCGGTTCCGTTTGAGAAAATCACTTTATCATTCAGTTGATTTGCAAACTCCATCGTCACACCTTGAACTTCAGGTGTAAACCAACCCGCAAACATACCGCCTAAATCTTCCAGCATCGTCTGCATTTGAGGTAGAAGAGGCTTAAGTTGCTCGTAAGAAACATTACCCTGTAATGGCTCTTTGGTCATCACGACAAGTGAGTAATC
This sequence comes from Vibrio sp. VGrn 2, assembly GCF_009361695.1. Taxonomy (NCBI): domain Bacteria; kingdom Pseudomonadati; phylum Pseudomonadota; class Gammaproteobacteria; order Vibrionales; family Vibrionaceae; genus Vibrio; species Vibrio sp. VGrn 2. The sequence continues at coordinate 25,513 of NZ_RBWD01000002.1, forward strand.
GCAGCGAGTATCTTTTGGAGTATCGACAAAAACCAACGGATTCGCTGACTTTAAGTTTTTATCGACTGGCAGAGGCAACTCTTGTGAAGCAGGGATAACAAACTCTTCATAGTGCTCTTCTTTTTCCATCCAAGCTTTTTCTATTGTACAAATTTGCTTAGTTTTCGCGTCCACAAAGAAGACGCCAACTTTCACGTCGTCATGCCCTTCTTTATTGTTGTTTTTGAGTTGGGTGTATAACTTTGAGTATGTGAACATGTACTCTTGAGCTTGGGTTATTGGCGATACAAGAATTAGCGCCGCACTTCCCAATAGACTTAGGCTTAACTTTTTCATTTTATCCGTTATTTTATTGTGTCCAGTAGGCGTTATTATGACGAATCATAGCGCGAAGATCGTGTACATAAGCAATGCCACGTTCAGAATATGCTAGCAATCCATGAGTTAACTCTGACGCCGTTGCGACCGATAACAGGTCTTTGTTCTTTTCGGCTAGAGAAGCTCTGATTTCACGCAGTTCAGCATACGCTGGGTTTCGATTAACATTCATAAAGTAGCCATGAACCGACTGCTGTACAGAATCGAATTTTTCAACTTCATGAGCTTTGCCTGCGCCACGTTGCGCAGGAACAATTCCACAACCCTTTTTATAACACCATTGGCCGAACAAGTTGTTCGCTTGAGTGGCAAAACGAGAAGTGCCCCACGCAGATTCATTTGCTGCTTGAGTTAGAACCAGCGCTTCTGGTAAGACATTCACTCGCACAAGCATTTCTCCCAACCACGCGCGATCGACTTTGTTGTCGCTCAAAGGCAAAGAATACAGAGCCGCTAGTCGCTGAGCGTACTCTTCTTGCTCTTGAGTGATTTGGCCCACCTTTAAAGAAGTAAGAAACGCTCGTTCATGGCGAATTCGTTGATTCTCAAGTGCTATTTTAGGCCTTAAAAAATCAAAAAACGCCGCTTTTTTCTCTTTGGTGTCTTTTATTGCGTTGAAGTCAGGGATATCACCAATGTGTGGCAAATGAGACAAATCGACATGCTTAATTGTCCCGGACAGCACATCAGGATTCTCAACATATTTAAACTGTTGCTCGTAGTGTAAATACGGTCCAATAGAAATGAAAGTGGCGGCTATACAGGTAGCCGCCACTCGTAAACTTATTGATTTTAAAGAATTAGGCATCAAACACCTGTGAGTTACCATCGTGATCATTGTCGTTTTTCTGTGTTGCAACGATCTTGAGCTTAATTCCAAACATTTCGCGGTAGAGTATGCCTTTCAAATGAAAGAAGAATGGCAACACAAAAATCAAGCCAATACCGTAGAACATCGCAGCGATAATAAACATCAACATCACGCCTAAGTAAAGCCCTGCGACAACAAAAATCTTCTTGTTAATAGCGCGAAGTGATAACAGTAGCGCCTGCATTGGTGGCACTCTTTTTTCACAAATCAACAAGATAGAGTGACTAAACGCTAAAGAAAGATACAGGGACAGTAGAGGGAAGATCATACCAACTACGCCTTGCAGCATTAGGCTCATCAGCGTTGCTAGGATCACGGGAATAGTAAACTGCAGCCCTTTACCTACATGGCGTAACTTAGTCTTTAAGCCCGCTATATGGCTCATCGCCATCAAGCTGATCCCTGCATAAATTGGGGCGCTGATCACCTCATAACTAAAGTTCGCGACATAAATAGAAGACACAATATCGTTAGTGAATGATTCTGGATTCTCAAATGCATCAAGAATAACGGTCAGATCACCCAACTGCAGTTGTAACGCGATATAGAAAATACCTAACTGGACAAAAAGCAATACAATAATAGCAGGAGAAAAGGATAAAAAGTGCTGGATGGTTGCTCGCCAAGCCTCATTGAAAACAGCCCCAGCTTTAAGCTCGTAGTTGCCAGACAAAGCTCGCTCTACACTCCCCCCAAGATTGAAATCTTTCTCAAAATCGTCGTTCATAGTTTATCCAAGATTAACTTGTAAAATTTTCACTGGAATTCCAGTCAATTAATGTGGCCGTTATTATAAAGAAATCTTTCCACATCTAACATCACAACTCACGTACTATCCTTGCAATCTCAACTGTATGGTTGATAATTAACCACTCACAAGGTTATGAAATTGAAAACAATTATTGAACAGAGCTTAGTGCTATCAAACTGTGTTTAAATGCCAATTAATCTTATAAAAACAGTATGGTAAGGAATGATGACTTTTGCCTGCAAAATTTTTTCTGTTTCAAGATAAGAAAATGCTTTAATTTCACAATTTTGGTGATTATGATGCGCGCCTCAAAAGTGAATGGCTAGTGTCACATCAGCTGGGATTATCCCAGCTTGAACGTGGGGGGAAATACAGACGTTGAACGCAAAACCGCAAGCAGGAAAGCCAGTTATTCGTTTATCTGGTATTAGTAAAAGTTTCGATGGTAAGGAAATCATCGGTAATTTAAATCTGGATGTTAATCATGGTGAGTTTCTGACGATTCTTGGACCTTCTGGTTGTGGTAAAACGACAGTTTTACGAATGATCGCTGGTTTTGAAGCGGCGGATAACGGTCAAATCATTTTGGATGACCAAGATGTAACACAGGTTCCTGCTGAGCAGAGACACGTCAACACGGTATTTCAAAGTTACGCACTGTTTCCACACATGACCGTATATGAGAATGTCGCTTTTGGTCTTCGTATGCAAAAAACGCCTGCAGCAGAGATTGAACCAAGAGTAATGGAAGCATTACGTATGGTTCGTCTAGAAAAAATGGCACAGCGTAAACCGCACCAACTTTCTGGTGGCCAGCAACAGCGTATCGCAATTGCTCGTGCAGTTGTTAATAAACCAAAAGTACTTCTGCTCGATGAATCGCTATCGGCGCTGGACTACAAGTTGCGTAAACAAATGCAGATCGAGTTGAAGCAGCTTCAGCGTCAACTTGGTATTACCTTTATCTTTGTAACACACGACCAGGAAGAAGCCCTATCGATGTCAGACCGCATTATCGTGATGCGTGATGGCGTTATCGAACAAGATGGATCTCCGCGTGAGATTTATGAAGAGCCTAAGAACCTGTTTGTTGCTCGCTTTATTGGTGAGATCAACGTATTCAATGCAACCATGCTAGAGCGCATCGATGACAAACGCATCCGCGCAGAAATTGAAGGTGTTGAATCCGTCGTTTACTACGATAAGGAAGCACAGAAAGGCGACAAACTACAAGTACTACTTCGCCCTGAAGACTTACGTATCGAAGAAATCAAAGAGTCTGAAGAAAAAGGCATTGTTGGTCACGTAACTGAGCGTACTTATAAAGGTATGACGTTAGATTCTGTTATCCAATTGGATTCAGGTATGCGTGTAATGGTAAGCGAATTCTTTAACGAAGATGATCCTGATGTGGACCACTCACTTGGCCAGAAAGTCGCTATCACTTGGGTTGAGAGCTGGGAGGTAGTACTCAATGATAAGCAAGAAGATTAATCTTCAGAACGCGATCATTGCCTTAATCGTAGGCTGGCTAACACTGTTTGTGTTGGTACCAAACGTGATGATTATTGGTACCAGTTTCTTAACGCGTGATGAAGCAAACTTAATCGAAATGACATTCACTTTCGACAACTACTTGCGTCTGCTGGACCCACTGTATGCGAAAGTGCTGATGCACTCGTTCTACATGGCAATTGTGGCAACGTTGTTGTGTTTAGTCATTGGATACCCGTTTGCTTATATCGTAGCGAAAATGCCTGAAAAATGGCGTCCGTTTATGCTGTTTTTGGTGATCGTACCGTTTTGGACGAACTCTTTGATTCGAACTTACGGACTGAAGATTGTTCTCGGTACACAGGGCATTTTGAACAAGTCGCTGATGGCAATGGAAATCATCGACAAGCCGTTGCGTATTATGTATACCGAAACGGCTGTAATGATTGGTCTTGTATACATCCTACTTCCTTTCATGATTCTGCCGCTTTACTCGGCAATCGAGAAGTTGGACAACACTTACATCGAGGCAGCAAAAGACCTCGGTGCGAACAAGCTCCAAACCATTACTAAAGTAATTCTACCTCTGACAATGCCTGGCATTATCGGTGGCTGTTTGTTGGTTCTACTGCCTGCGCTGGGTATGTTCTACATCTCAGATCTTCTAGGCGGTGCGAAGAACCTACTGATTGGTAACGTAATTAAGAGCCAAGTATTGAACGCTCGTGATTGGCCATTTGGTGCTGCGACCAGTATCGCCCTCACCTTCGCAATGGCGGTAATGCTTTACGCTTACTACCGAGCAGGCAAATTATTGAATAAGAAAGTGGAGCTAGACTAATGGGACGCACAGTTAGATTTAGCTTTATGGCGTTGGTTTATGCATTTTTGTATCTGCCAATCGTTGTACTAATCGTAAACTCATTTAACACCAATAAATTTGGTATGAAATGGGGTGGTTTCACCACGAAATGGTATGAAACCCTAGTCAACAACGACAGCCTAATGCAGGCTGCATGGCACTCATTGAACGTGGCGGTATTTTCTGCGACAGCGGCTACTATTATTGGTAGCTTAACAGCTGTTGCCCTATTCCGATACTCGTTCAAAGGCAAAGGTGCTGTAAACGGTATGTTGTTTGTCGTAATGATGTCTCCAGATATTGTCATGGCGATTTCATTACTTGCTCTGTTCCTAGTATTAGGCGCACAGCTGGGCTTCTTTACTCTATTGATTGCCCACATCACCTTCTGTTTGCCATTTGTGGTGGTAACAGTATACAGCCGCTTAAATGGCTTCGATGTGAAGATGTTGGAAGCAGCAAAAGATCTTGGCGCAAGTGAATGGGTTATCTTAAAGCAGATCATCCTTCCTCTTGCAAAACCAGCAGTTGCGGCAGGCTGGCTGCTTAGCTTTACCCTGTCTCTGGACGACGTAATTATTAGTTCGTTCGTAACAGGTCCAACGTATGAAATCCTACCATTGAAAATTTACTCGATGGTTAAGGTGGGTATTTCACCGGAAGTGAATGCTCTTGCAACGGTCATGTTGGTGGTTTCTTTAATTCTTGTCGTAATTTCTCAGTTGCTCGCAAGAGAAAAAGTAAAGTAAAATCCACATCCGTTAACATCACGAAACAGAATGGTTACATGCCATTCTGTTTTTCTATCTACCGTCCAAAATGATTTGGACAACGTTTGGTTTGGAGCTAACGTCAATGAAAAAATGGGCTACTCTATTAGCTGGTAGTGCATGTGCGCTTTCTCTGTTCTCAGGTTCAGCAGCAGCGGACGATAAAGAATTGGTATTTATGAACTGGGGGCCTTACATCAACAGTAATATCCTAGAGCAATTTACCAAAGAAACTGGTATCAAAGTGATCTACTCGACTTACGAGTCGAATGAAACTTTGTACGCAAAGCTAAAAACTCATAACCAAGGTTATGATCTAGTGGTACCTTCAACGTACTTCGTAGCAAAAATGCGCGATGAAGGTATGCTACAAAAGATCGATAAGACTAAGCTTAAAAACTTCGGCAACCTAGATAAGAACTATCTAGACAAGCCTTACGATCCAAATAACGACTACTCTATTCCACACGTTGTTGCGATTACAGGTCTAGCGGTTAACGCAGATATGTACGATCCAAACGACTTCCAAAGCTGGGCAGATCTATGGAAGCCTGAGCTTGAAGGTCAAGTAATGCTGATGGACGACACTCGTGAAGTCTTCCATATCGCTCTGCGTAAACTTGGCTATTCAGGCAACTCAAAAGACCCTAAACAAATAGATGAAGCGTACGCTGAGCTACAAAAGTTGATGCCAAACGTTCTAGTTTTCAACTCTGACAACCCAGGCGCACCTTACATGTCTGGTGAAGTGGGCGTTGGTATGCTTTGGAATGGCAGCGCTGCAGCTGCTCAAAATGAAGGCCTAAACCTTAAACTCGTATTTCCTAAAGAAGGCGGTATCGGTTGGGTTGATAACTTCGCTATCTCTTCCGGTGCGAAGAATGTAGAAGCAGCTCACAAGATGATCGACTTCCTACTACGTCCAGAAATCGCAGAGCAAATCTCTCGTGATACTGGTTACTTAACAGCGGTAGAGGAATCGAACGCTAAGTTTAAAGATGTTGCACCGCTATTTCCTTCTCAAGAAGATCTTGATCGAGTGGAATGGCAAGATGCGGTTGGTGATCTAACCGTTAAGTACGAAGATTACTTCCTAAAGCTGAAAGCGGGACAGTAATCGAGCTTGTGTAACAAGTCATCGACTAAAAGAAAATAGGCAGCAATACGCTGCCTATTTTTGTAATTGACTGATATAATTATGCGTTGCTAGGTTTATCTGGCTCGATGTCTAGTTTTATCTTCTCACAAAGCGGAGATACAGCCCTCGAGCTAAATAAACAGATTTGTGCTTACTGCGATTTGGATCAACTTGATAACTCCAGCTAGTATTGACTTGTCCAATCGCGAAACAAAACGGAAAACAAATGAAAAGTAAATTCTACGCAAGCGCTCTATGTGCAGCGACGCTCATCGCTACCCCTGCAATGGCTGCTGATCAAGAACTGTATTTCTACAACTGGTCGGAATACATTCCAAACGAAGTTCTTGAAGACTTTACAAAAGAAACTGGAATCAAAGTTATTTACTCTACATATGAATCTAACGAGAGTATGTACGCAAAACTTAAAACCCAAGGTTCTGGTTACGACTTGGTAGTACCGTCTACCTATTTCGTCTCTAAAATGCGTAAAGAAAGCATGCTGCAACAGATCGACAAAGAGAAATTGTCTCATTTTGCCGATCTTGATACTAACTTCCTTAACAAGCCGTTCGATCCGAACAACAACTACTCTATCCCTTACATTTGGGGTGCGACAGGTATTGGTATCAATGCTGACATGCTAGACAAATCATCTGTTACTAAGTGGGATGATTTTTGGGATAGCAAGTGGGAAGGTCAACTAATGTTGATGGATGATTCTCGCGAAGTATTCCATATTGCATTGACTAAACTTGGTTACTCACCGAACACCACTAACCCGGATGAAATCAAAGCGGCTTATGAAGAGTTGAAGAAACTAATGCCAAACGTATTAGTATTTAACTCAGACTTTCCTGCAAACCCTTACCTAGCAGGTGAAGTTTCACTTGGTATGCTTTGGAACGGTTCTGCTTACATGGCTCGTCAAGAAGGCGCGAACATCGACATCATCTGGCCAGAAAAAGGAACGATCTTCTGGATGGACAGCCTGGCAATTCCAACTGGCGCGAAGAACGTTGATGCGGCTCATAAGATGATTGACTTCTTACTTCGCCCAGAAAACGCAGCTAAGATCGCACTAGAGATTGGTTACCCTACTCCAGTGAAAACGGCACACGAACTGCTACCGAAAGAATTTGCTAACGATCCAAGCATCTTCCCACCACAAGAAGTGATGGACAGCGGTACTTGGCAAGATGAAGTTGGCGAAGCGAGCGTAATGTACGATGAGTACTTCCAAAAGCTAAAAGTGAACAACTAATTCGTTAGTTTTAAAGATATGAAAAAGCGGCTCATGAGCCGCTTTTTTTGTTCTTAATGACAAGACAAAAGCTCTCCTCTGTGAGAATTATTACGCTCTTTCTTTTCCTTCTAGAGCCAGTATCTCGTCAACTAATTTTGGAACCTCGACGCTTGCTTTTCCGTAGCGTTTTTCCTCAAATTCACTTTCTACCGCACTAGGCTCGAGGTTAATTTCAATGGTATGTGCGCCATGCATTTTTGCATCATGAACAAAACCCGCTGCGGGATATACGACGCCAGAAGTTCCGATAGAAATAAATAAATCTGCCTCTTCTAAAGCCGCGTAGATATCCCCCATTCGCAGTGGCATTTCACCAAACCAAACAATATGTGGTCGCATTTGTGAAGGGATCTGACAGCAGTGACAAAGCTCACCAGTCTTAATGTCCTCACTATGTTCTATAACTTGGTTTGATTCACTGCATCTCGCTTTTAAAAGCTCACCGTGCATATGAATGACGTTATGGCTGCCGCCTCTTTCGTGAAGGTTGTCTATATTTTGAGTGATGACCGTCACTTTACCTTCTAACTCAGCCTCTAGACGACCCAATGCTTCATGCGCTGCATTAGGCTGTATCGCATTGTCTTGAAGTTTCTTGCGGCGTTGGTTGTAAAAATCTTGAACAAGGTCCGGATCGCGAGCAAACCCTTCAGGTGTTGCTACATCTTCAATACGGTGATTCTCCCAAAGGCCATCTTGCGCACGAAATGTTTGAATACCAGATTCAGCCGAGATACCTGCACCAGTAAGTACTACAATATTTCTATAAGGGAAATTCATAACTCATCCTTGCTGTTTTTTCATTAGCTTAACACTGAAAGAATAGCAACAGTAGTAATATGGATTAGACCATGGTCGTAATGGTCACTATTAGAATTACAATTTAAGAGGAACAGCAATGAGCCAAGTATCTCTAGCGCTTATATTACTTACGACTTTAGCAGGTTGCCAACTAACCAATGTTGAAGGCGAAGTGGACGACGTAAAAGTAAGAGTCAGCACCAATGACGATAACCATCGTGGTAATGGAGATTTCTGTCCCCCTGGCCAAGCAAAAAAAGGCAATTGCTAAAAGAGCGGCTTTACGCCGCTCCCACATTGGCCTCAATCCTCGTTGGTAGAGGATATTTTATGAATGGCTAGGTCAGCGCCATTGAATTCGTCTTCTTCCGAAAGCCTTAGTCCCATACTGGCATTGATCGCGCCGTAGACTGCAAGTGCCCCAATCACTGCGATAGAAATGCCCAAAAGCGTTCCTAGAAGCTGAACAATAATGCTCACGCCACCTAGCCCACCCAACGCGCTTTGACCAAAGATCCCCGCAGCAATACCACCCCAAGCGCCACATAAACCGTGTAAAGGCCAAACCCCTAGCACATCATCAATCTTGGTTTTGTTTTGTAGGTAGGTAAAAAGATAAACAAATAGCACGCCAGCAATCGCACCTGTCACTAAAGCACCGATAGGATGCATTAAGTCTGAACCCGCACATACAGCAACCAAGCCAGCCAGTGGGCCATTATGAATAAAGCCGGGGTCATTCTTACCAGCCAACAATGACGCGACAATGCCTCCGACCATTGCCATCAATGAGTTCATAGCCACCAAGCCACTTATGCCTGACACGGTTTGAGCTGACATGACGTTGAAGCCAAACCACCCCACACATAAGATCCAAGCTCCCAAAGCCAAAAACGGAATATTCGAAGGTGCAAAGTTGGTATGCTTTCCTGCTCGAACTCTGCCTTTTCTCATGCCCAAAAACACAACGGCAACCAACGCTATCCAGCCGCCAACACCATGTACAACGACTGAACCTGCAAAGTCGTGAAAGCCATAACCAAAGGTACTTTCAAACCAAGCTTGAACACCAAAGTTTCCGTTCCAGATTATTCCCTCAAATAACGGGTATACGATGCCGACAGTAAAAAATGTTGCGATTAGAATCGGATAAAAGCGAGCTCGTTCTGCGATACCACCTGAAACAATAGCGGGAATCGCTGCAGCGAAGGTCAGCAAGAAAAAGAACTTCACCAACTCGTAACCATTGCCTTGAGATAATGTCTCTGCATCAGCAAAGAAGGTGCCGCCATAAGCGACCCAGTATCCAATGAAAAAATACGCAATGGCGGAAATACCGAAATCGGCCAAGATTTTAACTAAAGCATTAACTTGGTTCTTTTGGCGCACGGTTCCTACTTCAAGAAAAGCAAAACCAGCATGCATCAAAAAAACCATGATTGCGCCAAGTAGTAAGAAAAGTGTGTCGGAACTTTGCGTGAGAGTTTGTACAGCGCCGTGTACCTGATTGGCAGTTACACTCATTATGATTGTCTCCGTTGATCTGTAGCGCACTTATCCTGTGCATCAAAGTTAGGCTCATCACCAATTTGGTGAACTTAATTTATAGAGCGTCTAACAGAGCAATTCTCATTCCATAATTTACATTTCTAACACTTACACTTTAATTTATTGTTTTGTATGAACTTTAATAAAATTAGGCATTCTTGAAATGGTGCTTAACACGCTAATAAATGCACCAATATGGTTTTTAGTGCACCAACATAATGCGCACCATATAGCTCAACAAACAGCAAACTTTCTACGATAAACGTAAAAGCCACCCCATGAGAGGTGGCTTATATACTTGAATTGCTAACTAAAGGCGTTTATCGAGTGATCTTCCCTGCTTTTACATCCTCTAACCAGCGCCCCTCGACGAGATAAGGAGGAAGCCAACCGGTTTCAATAGATAAACGATTGCCTTTGTCGTACCACATACAAGCCATACCAAGCAAAGGGAAAGAGATGAAAGTTTCTATAGAAATCAAGTCCTCTGGCTTATCGAGCCTCATTTGGTATTTCTCTTGGAACTGAAGGTTCTTAATGAGTACTTCTTCAAAGTCATAACCGATGTCAGTTGTCAGGGCAGCAAAAGTTTCCAAAATACCCATGGCGATTTCTAACGCCCAATCATCACCCTGAGCAACTGCTGCGTCCATCGCGGCCACCAGTTTATCAGGGTAGTCTGCTGTACGGTGATGGAACGACTGAATGACGTCTACTAACATATAAGACAGCTCACCCGCTTTGGTAGAGCTCTGCCTCATCAAAGAAATTGGAAAGTTCGCCAATGCGTCTAAACTTGGTCTATCACGCACAATTGTCGATATGAAATACATATCAATCCATCTATTAGGATTTATGCACCCCGTTTTTAAAATACCTTCCCCGTCCCACTTTACTTCAGGATAGTCGAGAATCTTTATAGTTAGTTCATCATTGGGATTCATAGCAAGTCTATGATAACAAGCCCCCATTAATGAAGTTTCGTAAAGACGTAATGTACAAATTTGTTCGTCTTCATGTGAAGTTTGAAACCATGTATACCAGCGAACCTGGTCAATGGCAAAATCACCAAAACTAACCAAGTTTTCTCGCCTGATTTTAAGACCTTCTTTGCGCTGATCTAATATCTTATTGATAAATTCTTTCTCAGAAGAAACTCCACTTTCACTCAACTCAGGATTTGCTTTGCGTTCTACAACTTTACTTTGCATTTTAAATTAGTCCTTTGGAATCAATTTTAAACTCTGCCGCATCTACTATTACGTCTGAGGCATTTCCACTTTCAGGGATGCTTGTTTGAGTATGTATATATCGAATAGGTATGCCGAACGAAGCTGCATGTTGAATTTTTCTTGCTGTTATTTTTTCAGTCGTTCCTTCTTTATTTTTCGACATTAGCCTGGTGATTTCTGCAGTGTATTCCGTTGTCCCTTGCTGATATGCCATATTTCCAATCTTGCGGCTGCCCAGCGGGCTGCTCCCTCCTTTGGCCTCAACAATTATAATTTCACCTGGTGGTGGCTTTTCCACCTCATAAACCATATCAAAGTCGCCCGGCTTCGAAATTGAGGTTCCAATATCTTTAGGATGAAGCAGCTTAGCATTGGGACATTTATTTCGAACAAAATCATCCGCGGCCAACTCACCAATTTTTGCAGATTGCTGATTAATCTTGGCGATTTGAGCGTTATATCCATCTTCGCCAGTTCGAGCCTTCATAGCCTCTTGACGGTCTTTCAAACATTCATCAATTTTTGCTTTGTTTTTTTCTGTTAGCTCATAATCACTCGTATTGAGTTCAGAGTTTTCTTTATACTCTGCTTTATTCAGCACAAGGTCTTCAGTGAAGATCGTGCAACCTTCTTCCCCGCCAACTTTCTCTGAGTCAAAAACATGCGCATTGACAAATTCCTCAATCCCAACAACATACTGAACTTCGTGCCTGCTGCCATCTGAATAGTTAATATGACGATAAAAAGTAATCTCGCTCTTCTCACAATCAATATGGTCTAAATCGTATTCATATCGAATATTGTTTTTACCATTGGGTTTTCGGATTTTGACTTGCGAGCGAACGCCATCTTCTCCGACGGATGACTCTTTTGCTGCTTCTAAAATCTGATCGCAAACCTCTTGGGGAACATCGCTTTGCGCCTGATACTCTGCCAACATTTGACCCAAGCGTTTTAGCCCTTCTTCACATAGGAAACCTGTTGGGTCAATCCATTGAATTGGGTTGACTGCATATTGGTAATGGTTAATGCCACCAGCAATAGATATCGGATCTTGTTGGATAAAGCGTCCTAGCTTAGGATCGTAATACCGAGCGAGGTTGTAATGTAAGTTGGTTTCTTGATCGAAGTACTGCCCTTGAAAACGCAATGGATTTGCTACATTTTCAATATGTACATGAGCAAAACCGTGAGCATCGTAACTTGCACTCCATACAACATTCCCTTCGCAATCGATCAGTCGCTCTGGTTTACCAACTTGATCGCACTGGTACCAATAAATAACGTCATTTTCTAGCAGTGCCACTGGCATGTAGGTTTCTGGTTGATATAGGTACCAGCGGAAAGCACCTGAAGAGCGTTCACCAATTAAACGTTCACCTTCCCACAAGAACTCTGTAACGCCTTGTTGTGTAATTTTCTTCGTTCTGCGCCCTAATGCATCATATTCATATTGACTGATACCATCGTCGGTGTGAACTTCAATGAGCTGATTTAACGCATCAAATACGCGAGTCTGAACGTGTCCTTGCCCTTCACGTTTTGTCTGGTTTCCTTGCGCGTCATATTTGAACCGGACATCATCGTGTACTTCAATACGATCAGCGAATACCTCTGAAGATGGCAAAGTAGGATTGCCAAAACTATCGTATTCAAACTTAATCACTTCTCCGGAAGCATTAACTCGTTTCAGTTGCCCTAAGGTATCGTACTGATAGTGCGTTGCTCCTGCCGTATTATCAATGATTGATGAAATACGGTTTTGCGCATTGTAAACGTACTTTTTCTCTCTATCCGGCCAATGTTGTTCAACCAAACGACCAACACCATCATAAATGATGCGCTCATTAAAATGTGCCGTTTCAATTTGGGAAACTCGTCCCATTTCATCGTAATGAAATTTGATTTGAGGTAAATCTAGGTTTCCAAACCGAATCGCTGAAAAACGCCCATATCGATCGTAAGAGAAGTTCAGCTCCGTATTATCTGGCAGTACCTGAGATACGCGTTGGCCAACTCTGTTAAACTCCTGCGCTATCTCAAACTGACCTTGAATGCGCTTTGTTAAATGCCCGAATGAAGAGTATTGGTATTGCAATGTTTGATGGCGATTGGATGCGAAAGTAAGTCGCCCACCAAACGTATAATTGAAGTGGTTCTCTACAATACTGCTACCATTTCCTGCTTTGACGTGCTTGAGATAACCCGCAGCGTCATAGCGGTACAGCACGGTCCTATCGGCGACTTGCTTACGATGGATCCGCCCCATATCGTCATAATCAAATTGGCTTTGTAGATTATCAAACCCAACAGTTCCTGATAGCTGGCCTTCATCGTCATACAGGAATTCGAATTCTAAGCCGTCACTCCGAACTAATTTAGTCAGGTTACGTTGTTTATCGTATTCATAAGAAATATGGCTGCCATCGGGGAAGATGACTGCTTCTTGTTGCGCGAGTGCTCCCCACTGATACGAGGTAATGCCTGCTGGCGTTCGAATCTGAGCAACACGGCTGTGCTCATCGTAAGAATATTCTTCGCTATAACCGACTTTGTCTTCGTCGTTAAAATAACGAACTGATGTACGCCTGCCAAATTGATCATAAGCGAGTTGAGCAATACACCCATCGGGATAAGCGACGCCATTCACCAGATCTTCTTCGTTATAGCTGTAACGAAGTAATGTACCGTCTATTTCATTCGCGATAAGTCTTTGTTGTTTATCCCACCACCACTGACTTTTCTTACCATCTTCAGACTCTTTTTTGACGACTTGACCGTGTTTATCGTAATCATATTCCGTGACACAGCCGAACTGATCGGTATCCCAAACTCTTTGCCCGAGGCTATTGTAGTAAGCCTTCTCGATATCCCCGTCAGGTGAAACCGTTTTAACTAACTTACCTAAGCCGTCATAACCATATTGAACTTCTTTGCCAGAGGAATGAAACTTAGAAACTAATTGACCATGCTGATTATATTGATAATTGACTGTTGACTGATCAGGATAGATAGCTTGTGCTTTTCGTCCTAATTCATCATATTGCCATCGCCAAGTTTTACCTGTGGGGCTTATTTTCTCGAGTAAGTTACCCTGCTCGTCATGCAAGAAAGACCATTGATGATCTAACGAGTCAGAATAAGAAGAATGATTTCCCTGATAATGGAAGCGATAGTCATAAATTCCTGCGTCCCCAACGTTCCTGATGCATTTCGCGTTAGCACATTCGCCATCCCATTCAAAATAATGAGTAAAGCCAGTTGGTCGTACACGCTTAACAATTAAATGGCCGCGGTATTGATACTGTTCCTTCAAGCCCAAATGATTAGTTGCACTGACCAAATCATCGTGCTCATCATAGGTATAAGTTGTCAGAACTTTTTGGGACTTTGCATTAAGCAGTTCTACAAGGCGTCCTTGCTTATCATATTGACATTCAAGAACCGGACGCTTGTTGTATGCAATCTCGATCAATCGATGGTTTCGAGAATACTGCAGTTGAAACGTTGAAAACGTACCATTTCTGACTTGTTTAACAAGCCAACGATCATCTTTCTGTTCAAATCGATATTGATGCCCATTAGCGAGCGTCACGATCCGAGTTGCTGAATTTAGGAAATAACAGCTCGCACCAGCGTATATCTGGTAACTTGTTGCTCCAGTATCTACTGGCTCAAATTCTGTGATATCTGCCTTATCGTCAACAAACTCCCAAGCGATAACGTTGTCTTTCTCATCCGTCTTCTCGTGCAATTCAAACTGAAATGCATGTCTCCAACCAAAGCCCATTCCATGATTTACATCCGACTGCGAAGAGCGATAAGTACGCTGCCAAGTAGTACCTTGTTGTAGCTCGATATCATAGAGTTCGAGAATTTCTTCACCCGTCACAAGTGATACAGGATCACCGGCTTTCTCATGTTTTTCGCTACTTTGTTGTTGAGGCTTAGCAGATGCGGCACTTCTTCCACTCTTTTTATTCGACTTCCCCTTTCCCTTCGATGGTTTTGCATTGACGGTATTTTGAGTCGGTGGAGGCGTAACCGCAGAGGAGAGTGCGTAGTTTTCTCCGGTCGGTACAATTCGAGCGACATGCAAGTCACCGTTCACCAAAGCATTGGCAAACGTTGAATTATAGTGTTGGGAAGCAAGCTCACCGTCAGGTATGTTTGGCTTGAATTGACCAATCAAATAGAACAAGTCTTCGACAGAGCGAAGGTCAAGCTCACCAAAGCTCTCAAGAAACTCTATTGCCTCTTGTTTGGTCACGAATGTTTTAGGTTCGCCGCTAGTAAGTAACTGACCAGAGAAGTGATAACTTTCGCCAAAGCGATTCGTGATAGGAATGACGAATTGAGGGATCATAGCCGTAACGTGTTTGTCCTTTTCTTACCTTGCCGCATCATTTAATGCTCGTTTCGCTCTTTTTATTTGTGAGAGCAAGATGCCTTAATCAAACATCCTCCGATAGAGATTCCTCTGTATGCGTAGACTGAATGTATTGATGGCAATTTTCACGTATGCAACTCTTTGAATTTCTGAGCGCAGCGTACTTTAACGGGACGATGAATCCTGAGTAAATGAACAATAGCGTGAGTGAGACTAATGTCTCATCGCGACGCGATTTTTTTACATGTTTCTTACTTAACTATGATTTTCTGCCCAGTTACGTAAATTCACTCAATAAGTTGCATCAAGTATCACCTGTGGGACTCTGCGCTTCATATTTGAGACATGACAGCAACAAAAAAACCGCCTATTACGGCGGTTTTGCTTAAAGAATACTGATTAAAGGTTTGGACCTGTCGATGGTCTGTGTGGTTGGTTATTGCGCAGTTGTTGCATCCCTTGAAACATTCGCATAAACCACACCAAGATGGCTAATGCAGCAAACACCATCCCTATCCAAGGAATAAAGTAAGCGATGGTTTCAAGCAAAGTACTATGCAACCAATAATCACTCACGCCAACGAGTACACCGTTAGAAGTCGCGACGGTGACGATCAACACAACAAAAAACGTCAGGTAGAGAAAGAAGGTACGAATTAAACCGTAGTAATGAGAAATCACTACGTCGCTGTCTTCTCCCTTATCTAATCGGTAACCAGCATAGATAATTGCGATAACGCCTGAGATCAGAAACGTAAACGGGGTCAGACAGCTCAGGATGTACGCAACCCAAATCCCGTTATGAGGTTTGTTCATTCGCTTTC
Source organism: Vibrio sp. VGrn 2 (assembly GCF_009361695.1). Classification (NCBI taxonomy): domain Bacteria; kingdom Pseudomonadati; phylum Pseudomonadota; class Gammaproteobacteria; order Vibrionales; family Vibrionaceae; genus Vibrio; species Vibrio sp. VGrn 2. The sequence continues at coordinate 41,878 of NZ_RBWD01000002.1, forward strand.
GCTCCTTTTGCTTCCGTTTGTGCCGTATCTGTTTCGCCCATCGCTTCTTTGGACTTCACTTCTTCATACCAAAGATCGTGGTGTTCTTTCGCCCATGTCTCGTCAACTTCACCAGTCACCATGCCTTCTAACGCACCTTCCATACCAAATAGACCAATATAGATGTGGAAGATAAAGCCACAGATTAGAATCAGTGCCGAAATCGCGTGAACTAAGTTAGAAAGCTCCATGTCACGGCGAGTTTGGCCAAAGATAGGAAAATCTAGAACTAAGCCACTCACTGCCGCGATAGCACCAAAGAAGATCAATAACCAATAGATTGCCTTCTCGCCACCGTTTGAGAAACCAGCTGACGGATGTGTGCCTTTGTGTTTACCAACCATACCGCCCATTTTCATGAACCAACGAACATCAGTCATGTTTGGAATCGACTTGCGCCACCATTTAAAGAGCACGAGCATCAGCAAAATGAAGAACAATGGTCCCATGTAATTGTGGTACTGCTTCGCCAACATGACGATAAAGCCCCAGAACTCAGTAGGAACGTACGGTTTTAAGAAGTGCTTACCGTAAACCAGCATCAAACCACTGAATGCCAACGTTAAGAATGTAAACGCCATACTCCAGTGAAGCGCGCGGTCTAAACGAGACCAACGTTTCATCTTTCTGCCAGTACGCGGCTTGCTAAGCATTAAAGGGCCAACGAGTACGTAAGCCATGATTACCATTGCAATACTGCCGAAAATCGCGACAGCACCAGCGGGAGACATCCATTTCTCTTTTAGAATGTACCAAGTCTCTCCAGGTTTACTGATCAATACGCCATGTTCTGGCGATTGAGACGTGGTGTAGCCTTCTTGCCCCTCTCTGACTTCGCGCCAATAGTCTGCCCCGGCGAGTTGCGTGATCTCCTGTTGAATAACTTTAGAAGATTGTTCCTCTGCTGAAGCAGGCATTGCGAAAGTCAGCAGCAATGCTGTCATCATTGACAGCATTGCTAGAGACGCACGTTTAAGCGTGTTTAACATGTGCCTCTCCTTACTTAGCTTTTCGTCGCATCGTAAGAAAGATCGTTTCCGTCTGTCCAACCTGCGTTTTTCGCGCCGCGTTCTACCACACGTTGACGGAAAATGTCAGAGACTTTCTCTGCGTCACCCGCAAGTAGTGCTTTGGTTGAACAAAGCGATGCACACATCGGTAACTTGCCTTCTGCGATACGGTTCGCACCGTATTTTTGACGTTCTTCCTCAGAGCCTGGCTCTGTTTCTGGGCCGCCCGCGCAGAAAGTACATTTATCCATTTTGCCACGTTCGCCAAACGCTTCTTGTTTAGGGAACTGAGGTGCGCCAAACGGACAAGCAAACAAACAGTAACCACAACCGATACACAGATCTTTATTGTGAAGAACGATGCCGTCTTCGGTATGTTCGAAACAGTCTGCTGGACAAACTGCCATACAAGGCGCATCGGTACAGTGCATACAAGCAACAGAGATGGAGTTTTCACCGGCTTCACCATCGTTTAGTGTTACCACGCGGCGACGTTGAATGCCCCATTCAAGCGCATCGTCGTTTTCGTTCTTACATGCAGTAACACAGCCGTTACACTCGATACAGCGCTTGGTGTCACATAGAAATTTCATTCGTGCCATTGTCAGACTCCTTACGCTTTACGAATGTTACATAGGGTTACTTTGGTTTCCTGCATCAAGGTAACCGGGTCGTAACCGTAAGTGGTTGCCGTGTTGGCCGATTCGCCAACAACGTAAGGCTGTGTACCTTCTGGGTATTTAGGACGTAGGTCTTCACCTTCGAACTTACCGCCAAAGTGGAACGGAATGAACGCCAAGCCAGGTTTCACACGGCGTGTTACCATCGCTTTCACCTTGATTCGTCCCTTCTCTGCACCTTCAACCCAAACATCATCACCATCTCTGAAGCCAAGATCGTTCGCGTCTTTCGGGTTCACTTCAACAAACATTTCTTGTTGAAGCTCAGCAAGCCAAGGGTTTGAACGCGTCTCTTCACCGCCACCTTCGTATTCAACCAGACGACCAGAAGTCAGAACGATTGGGTACTCGCCAGATTTGTCTTGCTCTTGAATGGATTTATACAACGTAGGAACACGGAAGATCGCATCTTTGTCGTCCCAAGTTGGGTAGTCCGTTACAAGGTCACGACGTGGTGTGTATAGTGGTTCACGATGCAGCGGTACGCGGTCTGGGAACGTCCAAACAATCGCACGCGCCTTCGCGTTACCAAATGGAATGCAACCGTGCTTGATCGCGACACGCTGAATACCACCAGAAAGGTCAGTCTTCCAGTTTTTACCCTCTGCTGCCGCTTTCTCTTCAGCGGTTAGATCGTCCCACCAACCAAGTTGTTTCAATAACTTGTCAGTGAATTCTGGGTAACCATCTTTGATTTCACAGCCTTTCGAGTAGCTGTCTTCTGCAAGAAGACTCTCGCCTTCGAATTCCACACCAAAGCGCGTACGGAAGTTACCACCACCTTCTGCAACCGTCTTAGACGTATCGTACAGAATGTGGGTGCCTGGATGTTTCATTTCCGGTGTACCCCAACATGGCCAAGGTAGACCGTAGGTTTCACCGTTGACAGGGCCACCTTCCGCTTCCAATGTGGTTTTGTGGAACGTATGCCAGTTTTGTTGGTGCGCTTTCAAACGCTCTGGGCTTTGGCCTGTGTAACCAATCGTCCACATGCCTTTGTTGAATTCACGCGTTAGGTCTTCAATCACCGGCTGGTTGTTTTCAACACGGATGTTTTTGAACAGAAGATCGGAATAGCCCAGTTTCTTCGAAAGCAGGTACATGATTTCGTGGTCTGGTTTTGATTCGAACAAAGGTTCAATAACCTGATCACGCCATTGTAGAGAGCGGTTAGAAGCGGTAACACTGCCGTATGTTTCAAACTGCGTTGTTGCAGGAAGCAAGTAAACGCCGTCGGTACGGTCGTTCATTACCGCAGCAACCGTTGGATATGGGTCCACAATCACCATCATGTCCAACTTCTGCATCGCTTTTTTCATCTCAACACCACGTGTTTGAGAGTTCACTGCGTGTCCCCAGTAGAACATTGCACGGATGTTTTCGCGTTGACGAATGTTTTCTTTGTTTTCCAGTACACCATCCACCCAACGAGATACAGGAATACCTGCACTGTGCATTGGTTTCTGACCGCTATAAGCGTTGTCATCGAAACGACCTTTGATCCATTCGTAATCGATTTCCCACACTTTTGACCAGTGACGCCAAGCTCCTTCAGAAAGGCCGTAGTAGCCCGGTAGCGTGTCAGAAAGTACGCCAAGGTCGGTTGCGCCTTGTACGTTATCGTGACCACGGAAGATGTTTGCGCCGCCGCCTGATTTACCAATGTTACCAAGTGCTAGCTCAAGCACACAGTAAGCACGTGTGTTGTTGTTACCGGTAGTATGCTGAGTACCACCCATACACCAAACGATACAGCCTGGGCGATTTTCAGAAAGCAGTTTTGCTGTTTGGTAAACGTCTTCTTCGCTTACGCCTGTTACACGCTCAACTTCTGCTGGCGTCCACTTCGCTACTTCACCACGGATTTCATCCATACCGAATACACGTTGACGGATGAACTCTTTATCTTCCCATTGGTTTTCGAAGATGTGCCACAACACACCCCAAATGAATGCTACGTCAGAACCAGGACGAAGTGATACATAGTGATCCGATTTTGCTGCCGTACGTGTACGACGAGGATCCGCTACGACGATCTTACAGTTGTTCTTCTCTTTTGCGATCAGAATGTGCTGCATCGCTACTGGGTGTGCTTCAGCTGGGTTTGAACCAATGAACAGCATCGACTTACAGTTGTGCATGTCATTGAAAGAGTTGGTCATCGCACCGTAACCCCAAGTGTTTGCTACACCCGCCACGGTTGTTGAGTGACAAATACGCGCTTGGTGGTCAACGTTGTTAGTGCCCCAAAGTGATGCCATTTTGCGGAACAAGTACGCTTGTTCGTTGCTGTGCTTTGCGCTTCCCAAGAAGTAAACCGAATCAGGGCCAGACTCTTTGCGGATGTCCATCACCTTGTTACCGATTTCTTCGATCGCTTGATCCCAAGAAAGCTTTTTCCACTTCCCGTTTTCAAGCTTCATTGGGTATTTAAGACGGCGCTCACCGTGGCCATGTTCACGTAGTGCTGCGCCTTTTGCACAGTGACCACCGGCGTTAAATGGGTGGTCGAATGCAGGCTCTTGACCCGTCCAAACACCATTTTGAACTTCTGCGTAAATACCACAACCCACTGAACAGTGAGAACAGATAGTACGTTTCACTTCTGTTTTCGCTTCTGGATCGACGGATTTTGCTTGCGCTTTTTTCATCATTCCCGGTGCGAATAGACTAGCACCAACCACTGCGCCACCAGCGGCAAGCGAAGTGTTTTTCATGAATGCACGACGAGACACGCCAAGCTGGTTCGTTTCTTTGCTCACACTGTCGGAGCGTTTGACAAGTTTCATCCGTTATCTCCTAAAGTGTGTCGTAGTAATCGCGAATGTGTTGAGTTTCACGATACCCTTTCTTCTTCACGTCTTTTTCAGAAGGCTCAACCGTTTCTGAAGCAACGGCCACTTTCGTGGTTCCCGCAACAACAGCACCAGCAACGGCAGCGGTTGTGAAGCCTTTTAGGAGATCCCTACGGCTTGTGTTTATTTCTTTATTATCTTTCATAATTGCTTCCTTACCTTACGGTAGATCTTTGGAGACTCATGCCTCTCTATCGATATGACCAAGTACTGCTCGATTACTCGTAATCAGTGACGTTTTTCACATCAATTTTTAATTTGCTCTTACTGCTTTTGGTGTTCACGCTAAAGCGCACTTGCTCTAGCGTTAAAAACGCATCGCAAAGCTGCGCAGCTGGCTTGTAGAAGTTCACGCTTTCGGCGTTCTCTAGTTGGCGCGTAAAAGATTGGAACCAAGGGGCGATGTGTTTGTTAAACACCGCTTGTTGAAGTTCTTCCTCTTCACCCGTCAGCATTGCCATCACTTCGCACAGTGCAGAAATATGGTCTTCAGGCTCTTTCACGTTCTCTTCTCGCTCGATGCCTAAAAGTTCCAAATCGCGACGAATTTCCGCTAACGGTTTTTCCATCATCGAGCCAGTGCGATGCCAAGACCCGAATGGCACGACTTCACCACGTCCAATGCCAATAAACAGATCTTGATATTCTTCTTCTAACGCTTCTCGCTGCGCTTCGTTGGCGGCTTGTTGCAGTGCGAGCCAAGCTTTTTGCATCGCGCTCTCAGACGGTTCAATTTCTAGCGATTTCAGGAACGCCAGCATTTCATCACTTGGCGCACTACGAAAAAGTGCGGATAGAACGAGATAAATGTCTGTTCTCAGTGTTTGTTCTTGTTGTGTATCCACTGCGAGCTCCTAGTATTTCAATTGATTCATTGGATCTGCAGCCATCGATTCAAACATGTCGATCACACGACAGTCTTCACACATGGCGATGCGATTAATGGCGGCTTCATCAGTGAAATGAGAATGACCACGAAGCTTGTTTTGCAGCATGTCGATCATCGATTGCGGAGCAAAAGGCTTGTGACAGCGAATGCACTCGGCTGCCTTTTCTTCATGAATCACAACCGCTTTCTGGCGTACTTCTTTCACCCAGTTCATACGAGAAGTAAGCGTCAGCACTTTCTCTGGACACGCTTTCTCGCACAGCCCACATTGAATGCAGTCTTGCTCGACGAATTTAAGCGACGGAGATTGCCCGTCCGTATGCAATGCACGTGTTGGACACACAGCCACACAACTCATGCACAACGTACAATCTTTGCTTTCACAAGAAACCGTGCCGTAAGGTGCGTTTGCTGGCAGTTCAACAATGTTCTCAACTGGAATACGCGATGATGACAACGCATCCAACGCCGTAAATAGACGCTGACGTTTGTTACCTTGCAAATCACCTAATGCCAAATCAAAAGACTCGGTACAAAGTGTCGGAGCACCTTCACGTAGTGATTCTAGATACAGAATGTCGATGGTTTCTTTGGCGATACCAAGCTGGTCGAGCAACTCTTGAGCAATACCTACTTCGCTATTAAGCACACGAATAATGGTTTGAGGCATAAAACGCGAAGCCGCAAACAGCACCTGAGTGGCACCGTTCACAAGCGCAGCGAACCAAGTATCAATACCAACCGAAGGCAGTTCTTCCACCACAATTGGAATCACATTATCTGGCAGTGCTTTTAGTGCCATCACGTTGTAGCTCTCGTGGCGAGAACTGCAAATCAATACGATAGGCTCTAAACCACCCGCTTGCTCATAGTTGGCTAGCGTACGTTCAATAAACTTTTGCGTATCTTCGGGGTTTGGCAATGCGTAATGAATCGCTTCTGTCGGACACGCTGTAGCACAAGTACCGACGCCTTGACATAGGTATGGGTTGATCTCGATGCGATGGCCCGTTTTGTCGCTGCCTTCACTAGATAGTGCCCCTGCCGGACAAGCATCCACACACCGTTCGCAACCTTTTACGCCACGAGAGCTGTGTGCACATAAATCGGTATCTAAACGGAAGAATTTCGGTTTATCGAACGTCCCCATTAAGGTTGGAATCTCTTCCAACGCTTCAGCCAGTTTCGGATAGCCACGACCTACTGGGTAGTAGCCCGGTACTGGGACTTCTTCCGACATGCAGCTGTTAAGGCAAAGATCGAGTACGATATCGAAACAATCGCTATTGATCGCGACCTTGGCAAGATTGTTGGTCGAACCATGATTTTCAATCAGAACTTCAAACGTACCTAAGAACCCTGAAACCTGAACCGAATTGGCGTAATAAAGCTCGGGATTTGTGCCCTTTTCGCCATCGGTAGAAAGCAGCGTCAGGCTGTTCATTTGCGACAATTGCGCTGCCGCACTTTCGATGATTGCCGTTGGGCCCACAATCAAAGTATTACCGCCGCTTTCATAGCTTACGGTTGGTGGAATAAGATTGGTCAACTCTACGGTATTTTCGAAAGCGTACAGCCTCGCTTTACCGTTATTGGAAGTTGCTTGTTCTAATAATTGTTTCAGCATTGCTCAATTCCATTTATGAACATGGATAGTCTTTTCCATCTCTTAGTGTAGTTAGCGCCGGAGATTCTGCTGATTAACTTATCAATGAGCATTCTTATTCCGCCATCTATAGGCGATGAATACTACGCAGTGCGTCCGTACTAACTTCAACCAGATTGGTATTGAGCAACAAAAAGCAAATGTCATGCCAATAAAATATCAATTAAAATTCAACAACTTAGATATTTTACCGACAAATGGTAGGGATAAAAAAACCGGTTGAGACATTTTGTCCCAGCCGGTTCATTGAGTGTTTAGTCAAAATGTACCTATTCTTTGTGTGGTATATTTTGTCTCACCTCGTTAGGCGGTGATTCCTCAGCAAAAGTATCACTTCCACCAGGCACTGTATTTATATACAGTTCATTTTCATCTTGGGTAATTCCGGCACTTTTTTCGGCGTTTGGTTCTGTGTCTTCAACCACTTCAGATGCGATATCGTCAGCGTTAAGTTCAGATCCTTGCGTCGTTGCAGCGTCTGGTTCTTCTTCCACTTTTTCTTTAACCCAATCACGTAGCGTCTCTGCGACGTCTTTAGAAAGTGACTTTAAGTTACTGTAATCATCATCGTAATCGTCTAGGCCATCACGCACGTTAAATTCTTCGGACAAGAACATTTTGCGCAGCGCGGCTTTCTTAACGCTTTCTGAAGCTTCAGAAACCAGCAGTTGCGCCACAGACATTTCTTCGGGCTTTTCAGTCTCTACACTCGCGGTAATGTCTGGAGCCTGACTAACCTCATTGACGTTCAAAGCGTCTGAGCTTTCGTCAGCGTTTGAAAGCGCTGTGACACAATCTTCGGATTGCTCCGTCTCTGCTATCGGCGTGATCTCTTCATCATATTGGGAAGATTCTTCTAATTTACGTTTCGACCAACGGCTTAAAAAACTAGTTGCCATTTGCTCTGCCCGCTCCTTTGCGTTTCTTACGTCTTACTTCTAACAGCTCACCGTGGCGACCGATAAAGGCTTCCATCCAAGCCTGAACGGCTAACGGCATATCGTTGGATAGTACAAGGTTGTCGCCATCCATATATTGCGCCGCGACAGATTGTGAAGCCGTTAGTAGCTGTATCGCTGGTTTTTCACCAGACTCGACGTTATCCATCACTAAAAAAAGTTTAGGTTGCTGAGAGCTTAAGTTAAAGCGGTAGTCTGTACGCTGGTCTTTGTGTAATTGCAATAGACAAACATCGGGAGTCTCTTCCGTCGGATTTAGCGCAAATCCCGTCAACTGCCATTGGGTTGTTACCCAAATCCCTGTACTGATCTCATGCTCAACAAGCTCTACGCCAATTGGCCATGCGTCTTCAGTCTTCTCGTAATTGTTCTCGAAATCTTTCTTATCCGACATAACTCACCCAGTTTTTCTATTTTGGTCTGAAAGCAATCAGGACACTTTGACCTTACTTTCGACCATTTTATTGACTTATAAGCAATAAACGAGCCACACTGATAAAGCTTAGCCTATTCATGTCCTCTGGCTATAAGTACCAAACTAGCCGAAACTCAAATGTACGGATGTGTCATTACTGCGAACTCGCAGTTTTAATGCATTGTTGACATAAAACCTCGCAATTTTTGTGGGAACCGCTATTTTGGAACGAGATTTGCTTTGCTAACCACTTAGCAAGCTAAATGCGTAGCAACCTAACGCTCTTAATCACTAGGACACGACTGTGCTGAAACCAAATATTATTAAAACCAGTGAAAATCCCCTGCAAACCATTGAAGTCGATGTGTACGACGAGTACGGCGAAAAGCTCACGAAGCAAATCGCGTGCGAGCGCCCTCTTACGGTCATGCTGAACTGGAAAGAAGTAGTCACGCTCATGACGCTAGGTTCGCGTCCAGAAGCGTTAGTACTGGGTTATTTGAAAAACCAAAGCTTCCTGTCCGATCCAGCAGCGATTGAATCCGTCATTATTGACTGGGAAACGCATTCCGCAGCAGTGATTACTAAAGAAAATACCGAACATTTAGAAGGCGCTCTGAAAAAGAAAACCGTCACATCTGGCTGTGGTCAAGGCACCATGTATGGCAACGTGATGAAACAACTTGAGAATTACCAAGTGCCTCAAGTTCCGCTTAAACAATCAGAAATCTATTCCGCATTGGAAGCGTTGACTCATTACAACGGCACCTACAAAAAAGCAGGTGCGGTGCATGGCTGTGCGGTTTGCAAAGGCAATGAGGTATTATCATTTGTGGAAGATGTCGGCCGCCACAATGCAGTGGATACGCTTGCAGGTGAGATGTGGCTCAAAGAAGAAACAGGTGAAGATAAAATTTTCTACACAACTGGTCGCCTTACTTCAGAGATGGTGATTAAAGTGGCTCAAATGGGCATTCCTGTTCTGCTTTCTCGCTCTGGCGTTACTCAAATGGGGTTAGATCTTGCGAAACAATTTGGCATTACGACGATTGCGCGAGCAAAAGGTTTACGCTTCCAAGTATTTACCGGAGCCGACAAGATTGAGTTTGATGTGAAAGGCGAAAGTGCATCTCGTTAACGAGAAAATAATACAAAACCGTCGATTCGTGTAAACTTATAACAATTGGGATAAGTAAATCATCACGTTATGAAGGCTTAATTAAACGATATAAGTCAGAAATAGCAACATGTGTTGTAGCAATAACAACGCTTGCTTTAATTGATGCTAACTACAGCTCATTCACAAAGGATGTGAACTATGGACAATGACCAACTGTGGAATTTTTTGCTCACGCCCAGTGGCATCATGCTCTCAATGATCATTACATTTGGTGTCGTCGGCATATATGCGTATATAACCGGTCAGTTTAAGGATTAAGACCAATATAAAAAGCCTCGCTAAATACCAAGCCGTTCGCTTAATTTGTTGAAGATACATTTACACATGCCATAAAAAAGGTGCTGAAAACTTTCAGCACCTTTCTAACTTCTAGCTTCTATTGCTGTATCTTTTCAATATTTTTATTAATACAGGAAAAAGCATCAATAATTCTATCCATCATAAAATCTAGCGCTGGAGCATACCCCGAATCTAAAGACGCACCATCCAAACCTAACTTTGTCAATGAATCTATAGACTTACTTACTGATTCATGAGCTTCTGCATTCCTAAGATCATTGTTTATAAATAATGAAGCCATAGCTGAGTTATTTATTCTCCAATCACCTTGACTCGCAGCTTCGCTTAGCATGTCAGCGTCTTCGTTTTGAGCATTTAGAGCTTCAACCAGATTTAAAACTCCTTGGAGAAGCTTCAATGTTTTTAAGTTAGATACATCTTTAGCATTAACTCCCATAGCCTTGAGAATCTTTCGTAAGGTTCCGACTTTTATTTTGTTAATTATTTCATTAATAGTTTTACATCTTGATAGGAAATCTTGCTCATACATGTCACTAGGTGCAACATGGGATAACTTTTGAATGATAGGGTAATTCCTAATCCCTTCAGCTTCATATTCTGCTCGGTTGAATTCAAAAATATCTGTTAGAAATAGATTTAAATTAAGCTTGTTACCGATAAAAACTAGGTTTTCTCCTAATGAAATTAATTCTATAAGTAACTTATTTGCTTTTAAGACAATGTGTTCCTGGTTAAGATCAAATCCTTCAGCGATATGATTAGGTATTGCGTATTGATAAACATGATAAATTTCTTGATCTGGTACGCCTCTATAAAGCTCGTAAAAAGGCATTTTTACAAAGTTCCTTCCAACCCTTACACAGTCTCTAAAGCTCCACTGTCCTTTGTAAGATGGAGAGCAATAAAATTCACTTCCGCTACGGAATGGTACAGCATCGAACAAATTGTCTTTTTCATATTTAACTAGAAACTCATCCGATACATATAAATACTCGTTAAGCCTAATGTCCTGAGTGCGTTTCTTGGTCATTGGCTTAGTGTGTCCAGCCCATATAAGAGAGTGAACGTCTAATTCATCGCATAAATCAGGCTTAATGGCTTCTACAGTAGCCCATACCTGCAACAAAATGTTTTCATCATGAGTTCTGATGTCTACTTCACACCAACCTAAGTCCTTATTGAATTGAGGACTTTTGTTAAGTAATTCATCAACCTCTTTTGTTCGCTCAATAAACGCCTCATAGAAGAAAACTCTTACTCCACAACAACCATTCATCCATAAGAACCTACGTAGGTAATCGTTTCTCATTGTCCATTTTACGTCTCTACTACTGGTAAAATGATACTCACTAGAAACAATACCCTCTGCCACGGAATGTTGAGGCAATGTTAGGTCATCAAAGATAATCTTCTGCTCGGAATCACCAATTAACCTTGGCGTTAATCCCATTGTCATCCAAACTTTTTCTGCAAGATTAAATGAAAAGCGAAGACTGTCTCCCCATGAGGCAACTAAGTAGTCAAAGCCTGAGATAGAGTACTTAATATCGAACAAATCGCCTTTGTGACGACATATCGGGGTTGATGATGCCACAAGACCATCTGTTGATTCACTTAAGGTCTCTAGTGAGTCAATATCTTTTTCAGGAACCGCAGCCATAATCATATGTAAATACTCATAATTACGTTCGTATTTGTTATGCTCAAATCGGTTTGTAATATCGATGTTTTTGGCTGGGTTTGATGTATCCTCAAGGATTAGAAGTGATTTTAATACTTCTGGAATTTGATGTTCTGGTAGTGGGAAGTTATCTAGGTAATTCATGTTTCATCCATTTTATTTATAATTATTAGGAAGTTATATGATATCACAGGTTGTGCGTTTTTTGGTCTAACTATCGGTCAAAATAGATTATTTTCTCGTATGTAACCTTACCTTTAGCCAGCCCCAATCTCATTGCAGGGGTTTTCTTATCCCCTCTAGCATCATGTATGTAGTTGTAAAATAATCTATAAAGTTCAGCGACTTTAATGATCGTTTCTGGGTTATAAGCGTTATATCCATACCATACACGCCTAGCATTTGCCCCTACAGAAAATGGGCGTTCCAGTAAGTTAACTCGCCTTCTCGCTTGCATAAAAAAGCGATCTATTCCATGAAGAGTTGCTAGTTTGTATAGATTAGCTTGATGTTCAAGTGAATAACGAGAAATATCGGTAAGTGCTGCTACCATCTTTTCTGGCTCAGAACGAGTTACCACTGGATAAGTTAGCCAGTCTTCTTTGCTTCCAGCTATGCGTTTGATTCTGGGGATTTCATCAATAACAAGCTGCTGTATTATGGATTGCTTTTCTTTGAATGATAGTTGGCTGTAGATAACTCCAAACTTTGATTTTATATAGTGATGGCATTGTCTCTCTAGCATTCGCTTTTGATCAACGGTCAGGTCTTTTGTCGCCTTTACGTAAAACGCATCAGCCGTTCCAGTATTTACTCTATCTTGGAACGAGTACATAAAGGCATTTTTTATTCCTGACTCTTGATCCAGATAGAATCTGACTTTCTCAACATTTCGCAATAGGTCTGACATCAGCTTAAAATGGGCATACATGGTGTATTCGCTACGAACAAGCATGCCTGAGCTTGGCAACATTACCGTATTGTCCAATAGTTCACTTGAGTCAATATTTACTCTATCTTGCTCCACTAAATATTTATCTTCGATCTCTCCTATTAATGAACCTTGTGGATTAGATTTTTTCCTACCTTGTGACTCTTGAATAGCTTTATCATAATCTTGAGAAAGCCAAAGGTGAGCGTGTTTTCTAAAAGGTATTGCCTTATCATAGTCGCCTAAAGCAAGGGTTTCACTTTCAATATCCTGTGGCTTAAGAGATGCATCAAAGTTGAAGTGCCAGCCTAAAACGTAGTCTGAGCGATTATCTGCCGTACCGATACCAAGTATTTCAGTATTGCGCTTGTCGGTTCTACTGAGCCAAGTTCGTAGCTTGTACTTGTCTGTCAGTGCTTAGATACAATCTATCAATAGATATCTGTTCTAGAAGCTTCCTTTCTCTAAGTTGAACAAATCCTTGTGCTTGCTCATACAACCAATCAACCTTCTTGTAAAACGTACTTGGTGAAATACCCGCAATTTCACAGCAGCGTCTAACTGGGACTTTGTTTACGAGTAGGCTGTAAATCAGCTTGTTCTTCTCAGACTTCCTCTGGGTTCTTCTTTTGAGCCTGTAGAAAAGGTTTTTCTACATAACTTACATTGAAATCGTTGAGAACCATTGGTCAAGCCAAATTTGTAGTATGACTTTGGGTTTGCATTTACATCTAGTAAATGATTACTACATTCATGGTTAGGGCAAGCGTGCTTTTGGCTCTCTAGGTACAGACTAAGACGCTTGTACTCTTGATTTACGCCCTTATTGCTCTTGATTGGGGAGATAACATTACATGCCTTGCACTTTAACCCTGGAGTGTCAGCAGCCAAGCCGCTGATAGCATAAAAAGGATCTCTTTTAGGTTGACCGTCATTGAAATTATGTATAATACTGCGCCTCAACTCTGGCTCTAATCCGAATTGAGAGCATTTAGGATTTTTACAAGTATTCACCTGAATATCAGCTTCTTTTAAGGGTATCCGTTCTTTGCCCTTAGAATCCTCTCGGAAAGATATCTTACCCATAAAAAAAGACCTATAATCCATTAACTAACTGAATTATAGGTCTTATTGTCTTTCATTGCTAAATTTTCAACAATTTAAGAGAACGGCTTGGCTAAATACGAGGCTTTTGCTTTTTAAACGCTTTACGAGTAATTACGCGTCAACGCCACGAGATTTTAGGAACTCAGAGTACGTGCCTTTGAAGTCCGTGATCTTGCCATCGCGAATTTCGATAATACGAGTTGCTAGCGAGTCTACGAATACACGGTCGTGAGATACGAAGAACAACGTGCCTTTGTATTGCTCAAGCGCGGTGTTCAAAGATTCAATCGATTCCATGTCCATGTGGTTGGTTGGTTCGTCCATTAGCAGCATGTTTGGCTTGTGCATCATCAGCTTACCAAGCAACATACGACCTTGCTCACCACCAGATAGTACTTTTACTGACTTCTTAATGTCGTCTTGACCAAACAGCATACGACCAAGGAAACCACGAACGACTTGCTCGTCATCACCTTCTTGACGCCATTGACCCATCCAATCCGTTAGGTTCATGTCTTCTGCAAAGTCATGCGCGTGGTCTTGCGCGTAGTAACCGATATTTGAGTTTTCAGACCATTTGTACTCACCTGCACGCGGTTCAAGCACACCAGCAAGCGTGTTTAGAAGTGTTGTTTTACCCACACCGTTCTCACCGATGATCGCAACGCGCTCACCCACTTCAAAAATTGCATTGAAGTCTGAGAACAAGTCCTCTTCGAAACCTTGGCTTAGGTTTTCAACAATCAGAGCGTTACGGAACAGCTCTTTCGACTGTTCGAAACGAATGAATGGGTTTTGACGGCTAGACGCTTTAACTTCATCCAGTTTGATCTTGTCGATTTGCTTAGCACGAGATGTCGCTTGTTTTGCTTTCGATGCGTTTGCTGAGAAACGTGCAACGAACGTTTGTAGCTCTGCAATTTGTGCTTTCTTCTTCGCGTTGTCGTTTAATAGACGTTCACGAGCTTGAGAAGCTGCTGTCATGTACTCATCATAGTTACCTGGGTAAATGCGCAGTTCACCGTAATCCAAGTCAGCCATGTGCGTACATACTGAGTTTAGGAAGTGGCGGTCGTGCGAGATGATGATCATGGTGCAGTTACGCGCATTTAGCGTGTCTTCCAACCAACGGATCGTATCCATGTCCAAGTTGTTGGTAGGTTCGTCAAGCAGCATAACGTCTGGGTCTGCGAATAGAACTTGCGCTAGAAGCACACGAAGTTTCCAGCCCGGCGCCACTTCACTCATTAGGCCGAAGTGCTGCTCCATTGGAATACCCACCGCAAGAAGAAGCTCGCCCGCTTTGGCTTCTGCCATGTAGCCGTCCATTTCCGCAAACTGAACTTCTAGGTCAGCCACTTTCATGCCGTCTTCTTCACTCATTTCAGCAAGTGAGTAGATACGGTCACGCTCTTTCTTCACTTCCCATAGCTCTTTATGACCCATGATAACGGTATCGATTACCGTAAATTCTTCGTAAGCGAACTGGTCCTGGTTTAGTTTTGCAACGCGCTCGTTTGGATCGTAACTCACGTTACCGCTGGTTTGCTCAAGCTCGCCGCTGAGGATCTTCATAAAGGTTGATTTACCACAACCGTTAGCTCCAATTAAGCCGTAGCGATTACCTTCGCCGAACTTAACTGAAATGTTTTCGAATAGCGGCTTAGCGCCGAATTGTTGAGTAATATTCGCTGTGGAGATCAAAACCTTTACCTTAGCAATTGGGGTGTATTTAGAAAAACCGGGCAACGGTACTTGTTCATGCTACATACTGCAAGTGTTGTTTTTATTAATTCATCGCTAGTGAAACCATCGCAGTGCTTCTTCAAAGCAAAAAGCTCAAGCACAAATGCGTCATTGAATACCAAAAAGAGCCAGCATCATCACTGGCTCTTTTTTCATTAATACTTCCAAAAAGTGACTAAGCGATATTCGTCACCTCTAGGATCAGCTCGGCTTTTTTAGGTAAATAAATACTAAATTTACTGCCCTTTCCCCATTCCGACTCGGCTTTTAGCTCACCACCCGTTTGGCTGAGGATACTTTGGGAGACCGACAGCCCTAACCCTGTACCTTCTCGCTTCGTTGTGTAAAATGGTGAGAAGATTCGACTCAAGTTTTCTGGCTTAATACCGCAACCCTCGTCGATAACATGAATCGTGGCTCCTTTCACCTCGCCCTCTTCAATCCAGTCTTCACTGACTACGGTTAACGTGCCTTTGCCGTTCATTGCGTGAATGGCATTCATTTGCAAATTAACTAAGATTTGTAGCAAGTGGTGACGGTTTATCTCAACGGACGTATGCGCTTGTAGATCAGTCACAAACTCAACGTCGCGTTTCTTGGTGCCCGTTTTAACCAAGGTGATGCTTTCATCAATGATAGGATTGACATGTTGCCAAGTGATTTCATCTTGAACACCACCTTGGCGACTGTATTGCAATAAACTGCGCGTGATATTGCGAATACGGTCGATTTGCGCGTGAATAGCATCAATCTCTTCTTGTACTCGACTTGCATCGTCACCCAATTCAAAATGGATCAACTCCACGTTGCCAAGAATCACGGCGGTTGGGTTATTAATTTCGTGAGCAATCCCCGCGGTGAGTTCTCCCAGTGCTGCCAGTTTTTCATGAACAACGAGTTTGTCGCGAGTTTGGTTGAGCAATTGAATATGCAGCTCTAGATCTTGGGTTTTTTCTCTAAGGCTTGCCGTACGCTCTTGAACTTTGCATTCAAGTTGCGCTGCGGAGTTCTTCAGTTCAATTTTGCGCTCTTCTAGCGCGTCTAACATATCATCAAACTGTCTGGCTAACTGCGCAAGTTCATGATCTGCATCTAAGCCCAATGGACCAATCCGTTTTTCTTTTCCTTGTTGGACCTGCTTCACCACTTTATGGATGCGTTCGATCGGTCGAAACAGATCATAAGAACCGCGATATACCATCACGCCGGAAACCAGCAATAACATAACCGTAATCAAGCTAATTTCTGCAATGTTGGTCATGTAGGCTTTAACGAATGGCCACATTAGGTAACCGGTATAAAGCATACCAATGACGTTGTCGTATTGGTCTTTGATCGGTTGATACGCCGTAATATACCAAGCGTCATACACATAGGCTCGGTCAACCCACTGCTCACCTTTTGAAAGTACTTGGTTATACACTTCTGCGCTCACGCGAGTGCCTATAGCGCGCCCTAGCCTATGCTCGCTGTCTAGAGGAACGTTGGTGCTTACACGCAAATCATCAAGAAATACGGTCAATGTGCCAACCGGACGAAGGCGATCATTATCGCTGAGATAGATTAAGTCGCGAATTTGATCTACCAATACAGTGCTGTTATTGAGAAGCAAACCACCATCAAGAAAGCCGATCAAATCATTCGTTTGGCTATACACAGGAATCACGGTTCGACTGACTAACCCACGCGCTTCCATGCCACCATCAGCAAGAATAGGCACTTCCGCTCGTTTAGCGAGTTCAGGATCGAGGCGTTCGAGTTCTTCTTTATTGAGTACATCAAAAAACGATTCTCGCTTAGTGAGATCCATAAAGCGGAATTTGTTTTCCATCGAGTTGACGCGTTGGAAAGAGAGAAAATCTAAAGCATATCGTTTCTTCTGCTCAGTGACCCACTTTTGCAGCTCATCTTGCGGTATCCCTTGATTGATGCGAATACGAAAATCGTATGAGTCAGCAAACGCACGTACGTAATTCGATTGCTTTTGCTGTAACAACGTTACGCTGTTATTCGCAACACCAAGACGTTCAGAAACATCCAGCAGTGCATTTTGCCACGTATAATGGATGGACCAATAAATGGTAATCCCGATCAGGGCTATCAAAGTCAGAAAGATAGGTGCGGAGGTTAAAAATAATAAGCGATAACGCACCATGGTTTTAAAACGGTGCGTCCATTTCGACAATCCTTTGTGCTGTGAGCCGTTAGTCGGCATATTCCTCATCCTCAGAATCCCATTCTTTATACTTACGTTCTAAGGTCTTACGCGCCACGCCTAAGTCACGGGCAGCGGCTGATTTGTTGCCTTCGTGCAAATTAACGACCTGTTTTATATGCGCTTTTTCGACTTCTTTCAGTGTCCAGTTGTTTGGATACCCCTCACCAGTGAACTCTCTACCTTCTTTAAACGTCGGTAGTTCAGCAGAATGAGAAACGGTAATCGACACATTAGGCAATGAGTGTCCACCATTCAGCTCCCGCCAATAATGCGCTGGCGGTTTACCGAGCAAAATGCATCGCTCAATCAAGTTTTTCAGTTCACGAATATTGCCTGGCCAATCGTACTCACTCATGGCTTCCATGTCCTCGTGCGCCCATTTTGGCGCAGGCATACCAAGCTCCCGCGTCAGCATATTGCTGAAAAATGGCACGAGCTCAAACAAATCGGTTTTACGCTCTCGCAGCGGACACACTTCGATTTTGAGCACATTCAAACGGTAATACAGGTCACTGCGGAAGTTTCCTTGGTTGACCTCTTCTTGCAGGTTTCGGTTGGTGGCGGCAACAATACGGACATCAATACTGATTTCTTTTTCTGAACCAACAGGACGGATAGTTCGCTGCTCCAAAACTCGTAACAGCGACGCTTGCATTGCAAGTGGCATTTCCCCAATTTCGTCAAGAAATAAGGTGCCACCGTTCGCAACACGGAACAAACCTTCACGAGATTTTTTCGCACCGGTAAACGCCCCCGATGTATGACCAAATAACTCACTTTCAAGTAGCTCTGGCGCAATGGCGCCACAGTTGATTGGCACAAATGGGCCCGTTCGCCCACTCGCTTGGTGAATACCTCGCGCAACCAGCTCTTTACCCGTACCCGACTCACCTTCCACCAAAACAGAAGCACGCGACGGTGCAAACTGGTTAATAAGCTGCTTAAGCTGACGCGTTTTTTCTGAACCACCGATGATCTCGGAGGTATTGTGACGTTGGTAATCGCGCTTCATGGCGTACTGCATGCGCTCGTTCAAGCGACGATCCATGCAGCGACTGACCGCTTTTAGCATTTGTTCTAGGTTGAAGGGCTTGAGGATAAAGTCAGAAGCACCAAGTTGAAGTGCGCGAATAGCAATCTCTAAATCCGCATAACCCGTCATGAAAATCACATCGGCGCGTTTTTCATCATCTTCAAACGCTTCTTCCCAATCAATCCCAGAGCGCCCCGGCAGATTAATATCCAGTAAAATCAGATCATAATGTCGAGAATTACGCAGTTGCTCTGCTTCTTCGATGCTGCCAGCAGTGTCGACATGTGAGAAAAGCTTCCCCAATGCCTTTTTCAAAATGGCTTGCATGCCCAATTCATCATCAACGACCAGTACGGAAAAGGCGTTATATTGTTGGTTTGTACTAATATGGGATTGAGTAGACATATTTACCCCAGATGGCTTCGGATGGGACAGAGTGTACCAAGTTTAAACAGAGATACCCTACAAAAAGTGCGACATTTTGTACCAACGCAAACTTTTGTGCAAATAACCCCATGATTTAGTGCATAAATCGAGCACTTTTCGCTTGTAAAAGGTTGGCATCTTGTTTGCTATAAGGTGGCTACGGGGCGTATTCAAGTGATCTCAGGATGTTGGTGTTTGTTATTCCAACACCCTAAGACAACTTGCACTTTGAACTAATCGCTCTCGCCCAAGAGGCCTCTCCCAATACATCGGGAGAAATGCCAAATAATCATTGGAAAGGAATACATAAAAATGAAAAAAATTGCGCTAACTCTGGCTGCGACGTCAATCACGCTTGTAAGTTACTCTGCGTTTTCCGCTCAAGATGGCGAGCACGTTCGCCTAGCAACCACTACCAGTACTTACCATTCAGGGTTACTTGATTACCTGCTTCCAAAATTTGAGAAAGACACGGGCTACAAAGTCGATGTTATCGCTGCGGGTACTGGCAAGGCCTTAAAAATGGGCGAAAACGGTGACGTAGATTTGGTGATGACACACGCACCAAAAGCCGAAGGCACATTCGTTGAGAAAGGCTACGGCGTTCTACCTCGTAAACTGATGTATAACGACTTTGTAATTGTTGGCCCGAAAGCTGACCCAGCAAAAATCAAAAATGACGAAGGCGTGTTAGATGTATTCAAAGAGATCGCGAACAAAAACGCAACGTTCATCTCTCGCGGCGATGATTCTGGTACGCACAAAAAAGAAATGGGCTTCTGGGCTCAAACTAAAATCGAACCAAACTTTGGTGGCTACCGCAGCGTAGGTCAAGGTATGGGCCCAACTCTAAACATGGCGTCTGAAATGCAAGGCTACACAATGACAGACCGCGGCACATGGTTGGCTTATCAAAACAAATTGGATCTAGAAATTCTGTTCCAAGGCGATGAAAAACTGTTTAACCCGTACCAAGTTATTCTTGTTAATCCTGAGCGTTACCCAACAATCAACTACCAAGGCGCGAAAGCATTCAGTGATTGGTTGGTGAACCCTCGCGGACAGGAACTTATCAATGGTTTCCGCCTAAACGGTAAACAACTGTTTGTTGCGAATGCTGAGAGCAAATAACGCAATATGAATCTTGCTGATACAACACTGGAAGCGCTTCGCTTACTGGTGAATTTTGATGCAGACCTATGGGAGATCGTTGCGGTCTCCTTTAGTGTTTCTATCACGGCAATATCTTTAGTGGTATTGCCGGCTATTTTGATGTCCTTTGTACTGGCGTATACCGACTTTCGCGGTAAATGGTTTTTGTTGTCGATCGTGAATACTCTGCAAGCGGTTCCTACCGTCGTGATTGGCCTTTTGCTGTATATGTTGCTATCACGCGCTGGCCCTTGGGGAGACTGGCAAATGCTGTTCACTCAGAAGGCGATGATTTTCGGCCAAATGGTAATCTGTTTCCCTGTTTTGGTATCGATGATGCATGGTGCATTGCAATCTAGCGACCGTCGCGCTGTGGAAACTGCCATCACGCTAGGCGTCTCCATTCCGCGCGTGGCCGCTACGATGATTTGGGAAACCCGCTTTCCTCTACTCGCAGCTATCATTGCAGGGTTCTCACGTATCGTAACCGAGGTGGGCTGCTCAATGATGGTAGGCGGAAACATTATGGGCGTAACGCGCAATATTCCGACCGCTATCGCAATGGAAAGCAGCAAAGGTGCTTTTGCGCAAGGAGTTGCATTAGGAATTGTATTACTATCTTTAGCGTTGGCACTAAACTTCTTCTTATCAAGCATGAGAGGCAAAGGCTACCTCAGAACATAGAACATGAAGCAAACAAACGACTCACCATTAACCCCATGTAGAGGCGCATTATGACTATAAAAATCACCGCCGAGCAGTTATCCATGCGCTTTAAAGAGCGTGTGCTTTTCCACATCCCTGAGTTAGCCATCGGCCCAAATGATGCCATTTATCTCAAGGGTGACAATGGTGTGGGCAAAACTACCCTACTCAAAATCCTTGCCGGCTTGCTCAAACCTTCTACTGGCGATGTTGTTGCGCCAAAAGATACGTGGCTGAAAAGACTGACGCGTCGCAATGGTCGTGTCGATGTGATTTATCTCCATCAATCTCCTTACCTTTTTGACGGCACTGTTTATGAGAACGTAGTTTATGGAGTGAAATATCAACAAGACACACCAAAAGATAAGCGAGCTCAAGTTATTCACGCGCTGCGCATGGTAGGTTTAGAAACCTTAGCGGACGAACATATTTCCGTGTTGTCCGGCGGTGAAAAACAGCGCGTTGCCATGGCAAGGGCTTGGATCTTAAAACCGTCGATTTTATTGATGGATGAGCCAAGTGCGTCTTTAGACCAAGAATCCATTGAACGATTGGTGGTGATGGCGAAAGATCTTTTGGATCGTGGTTCCAGTATCGTGGTGACAAGCCATCAAACCAACGCACTGACCGACTTATGTAAAAAACAGTGGTGGATTAAAGACAAGACTTTGATAGAGTCTCCCCTGTTGTATGTCATACCAAAAGAAACATCCCAAGAGAATGCATATGCTTCAACCAACACAAACTAGTTGGGTCATTTTGGCTGGTGGCCAAGCCAGCCGTATGGGTGGAAAAGATAAAGGTCTGATTGAATTAAATCAGAAGCCACTCATCGAACACGTTATTGAACGTTTATCTCCACAAACACCACGCATTTTAATTAATGCCAATCGAAACCAAGATGCGTACAGCAAATTTGGTTTCGTATTTAGTGATCAATTCAAAGATTTCCCTGGACCTATGGGCGGTATTCACGCGGGTTTGATGCATGCTGAAACTGACTGGGTTGGATTTGTACCTTGCGATAGCCCACAAATTAACACCGACCTTGTCGAGCGTTTCTGCCAAGCCGCCAAAGAAGACAGTGATATTTTGGTCGCTCATGATGGTGACCATCAGCAACCTGTTTTTACGCTCTACCACAAGCGCGTACTGCCAAAACTCACCGCATTTTTAGAACGTGGCGACCGAAAAATCATTCTGCTCTACAAAGAGTGCAACACCAGTTACGTTGACTTTAGCGACTCACCAAACTGTTTCGTCAACTTGAACACTCCGGAAGAACTGGCGCAATTTGGACAATTAGAATCATGAAACACACGCTAAATATTCCTATTCTTGGTTTTGCAGCTTATTCAGGCACAGGCAAAACCACGCTACTTGAAGCGCTATTGCCAAAGCTGACTGAAGCAGGTTTACGCATTGGCATGCTAAAACATGCGCACCACAACTTCGATGTCGATAAGCCGGGTAAAGACAGCTACCGTTTACGCAAAGCTGGCGCGTCTCAAATGCTGATTGCTTCTCGCAACCGTTTTGCGTTAATGACAGAAACGCCAGAAGCCGAAGCAGAGTTTGAATACCTATTAACACGTTTTGATGAAGACAACCTCGATGTAGTTTTGGTCGAAGGCTGTAAAAACATCGCGTTTCCTAAAATTGAATTGCACCGTGAAGAAGTGGGTAAGCCTTGGCTTTACCCTCACGATGAAAACATCATTGCTATCGCTTCCGACAGTGCGGAGTTGGACTCTGAACTGCCACAAATGAACATCAATGATTTGAATGCCATCGCTCAATTTGTTCTCCAATACGTTCAAGATGCAAAAGCACCAAAATCTAAAGAGAAAGACGCCGCATGTTGCGACACACTTTCTCCTGCTTTCCTTTCTGTGGTTCAAGGCCAAGAAAAAATCCTTTCTTTGGTGAACACGGTTTCGGAAATAGAAGCATGCAAGATTGAAAACGCCTATGGCCGCGTTCTCGCGGAACATATCATTTCACCAGTAAGTGTGCCGCAATACACCAACTCCGCGATGGACGGTTATGCCATCCGCAGTGATGATATTGAGCGCGATAGCTACCAAGTGGTTGCTGAAGTGATGGCGGGCCATGCTTACGATCAGCCTCTGGAAGTTGGTCAAGCGGTGAAGATCATGACCGGCGCACCAACACCACTTAACGGCGACACAGTGGTCATGCGTGAGCAAGCCTCTCAAGAAGGTGACAAGGTCACCTTTAATGGTGCGAATATCAAAGCAGGCCAAAACGTTCGTCAAGCAGGTGAAGATCTCGCTATCGGCAGTGACGTCTTTACCGCAGGCACTCGCCTAGCCTCTCCAGAAATGGGCATGATCGCTTCTCTCGGTTTTGGTGAAGCGAATGTGTTCCGCAAATTGAAAGTTGCCGTGTTCTCCACAGGTGACGAAGTACAAGCGCCGGGAACAGAGCAAAAAGCGAATTCTATCTACGATTCCAACCGTTTTACCATCATGGGCATGCTTGAAAAGCTCGGCTGCGAGATCTTGGATTTCGGTATTCTGGAAGACAACGAACAGTTAATGATTGAAGCGTTGGAAAACGCATCGGCGCAAGCGGACGTGGTTATGACTTCTGGTGGCGTATCCGTTGGTGATGCGGATTACATCAAACTTGCCTTGGATAAACTTGGTCAAATCGATTTTTGGCGAATCAACATGCGTCCGGGACGGCCACTAGCGTTTGGTCAAATCAACAACAAGCCGTTCTTTGGTCTGCCGGGCAACCCTGTTGCCGTGATGGTCTCTTTCATTAACTTTGTCGAGCCTGCACTGCGTAAGATGCAAGGCGAACAAGGCTGGAAGCCTCTGAAAGCGAATGCCATCGCGACTGAGAATCTTCGCTCTCGACAAGGTCGTACCGAGTTTAGTCGAGGAATCTATGAACTGGATAACACTGGCCGTTTAACCGTTCGTACAACAGGCAAGCAAGGCTCTGGTATTTTGCGCTCAATGAGTGAAGCAAACTGTTTAATCGAAATCTCCCCAGCTATTGATACAGTAAAAGCGGGAGAAAGCGTGACAATTATCCCACTTCAAGGCAGAATCTAGCCCAAACTAGAAATTCAAAGGTCAGCGAGTCTGGCCTTTTTGTTTAATACAGAAACCTTTTCAGAGAGACAGCTATGGCTCGCACCATTCTTTACACTTACAAAGACCAAGACAAAGAACTGACGTTCTCATACCAGCAGCACCGCAACATTCAAGAAGCGGTTGCAGAAGCGGAAGGTATCGATATCACTGAGTTCCTAAAGATGGAGCAACAAATTGAAGCAGTGTCTGACACTAAAGCGGTGCGAAACTACCGCGATAACTACTTCAGAAAATTAGGCTTTAGTAAAATCACCCTAGCTCAAAAAGAAAACCTAGGCGTAGGCAAAAAGAACAAATAAGCTTAGCTGTAAACAGAAAACTCGCGATTCGTCGCGAGTTTTTTTATGCATGCTATTTTTGTTCGTGCTCTATACCCAGCATATAGAAGTTACTTGGGTATATGGGTTACTTCGATATATAAGTAAAAAGCCCCGTTTTACCTTGATGGTCTAAACGGGGCTTTAGATTTCTTCTTACTTTATATCGAGTAAGGTTTCAGTCACTACTTGATGTTTAGGAACGCAGCACCGCGTACACCGCCTGAATCACCGTGTTTTGCTTTGATGATCTTAGGACACTTAGCCACAGACAATAAGTGTTTAGGGATGCGTTTTGGCATCTCTTCATAAATCAATTCGAAGTTTGAAAGACCACCACCCAGCACAACAACATATGGGTCAGTCGCTGTAAAGATGTTTGCAAAACAGATAGCCAGCAACTCCATAAAACGCTCAACGTGCTCGACGGCTTTCGCTTCACCTTCTGCGTGCGCTTTAATGATGTCGATCGCTTTCTTCTCTTCACCGTAGTAATGGGCATACAGAAGCTCGAAGCCTCGACCAGAAAGGTAACTGTCTAAACACCCCTTCTTGTCACAACCACACCCCAACAGAGGTGCGTTTTCGCCTAAGTGGAACCAAGCATCGATAGGTAAACGAGTATGGCCCACCTCACCTGCTACGTGGTTACGGCCAGAGAAAACTTTACCATCGTAGATAAAACCGCCACCAAAGCCAGTACCTAGGATCAAACCAAGTACGGAAGGCTCATCTTGAAGCTCTTCGTCCCATGCTTCTGATAGCGCAAAACAGTTTGCATCGTTTTCAATTTTTACGCTGCGACCGATTTTAGCTTCCAGATCAGCACGAAGTGGTTTGCCTTTTGCCGCAGGAACGTTAACTGTTAGTACCGTTGCATCATCGGCGTCTTCCATACCTGGTAGGCCAAGACCAATCGTACCTTCGCAGCCAAACTCTGCATCGTATTTGTTAACCAATTCCGCAATGGTATCAACCAGCAGCTCGTAGTTGTCTGTTGGTGTAGGTACACGTTCCGTCGCTACACGCTCAAGCTTCTCGTTAAATGCACCAAATTCAATTTTAGTGCCACCGACATCAAAGCCGTAATACATGTATTTCTCTCCTAAAAAATGCTTAAACGACTCCAAAAATGGCTGGAGTCAAAAGTATAAACTAGTGGCATTATCCATATCTGTACGCCTGCAAACCGTGACCGAATGCAGATTTATCCCCTCACCGCAGCCAGTTGAACAACATGCCATCAACAAAAGTTCATTCCTTAGAGTCAGCTCTCGGTTTTCACCCACTCTTTGAAACGTTTTAAATGCGGTCGGTTGGGATCGTTTTTGACTCGGGTCTTGGTCAACATGTAGGTTTCTCTAAAGGCTTCAAACCACAACTGCAGGCATTCCGATGCTTTATTCTCACCGGCTTGTTTCAAAACTAACGTCGCGACTTCAGCTGTCGAAAGATGCTGCTCGTTCTCAGAACGACGCATGATGTATTCAGATAAACACTCCGGCTCGATAGATAGGACTGGTAGAGACTGTAAAAACTCAGAGCGACGGAAGATTTTTCGGGCCTCACGCCAACTACCATCGATAAAAATCAACAACCATTTTTTGTTCTGAGCCTCTTCGTTTATTAATCGCGCAGGCTCCAGATCTTCAATTAAACGAGATGGGTCATCCACATAGTCTGCAGGAAATACAATCACTGGTTGGTAGTTGTCATCCTGTAGTAGCTCCAGCATCTCCTCAGATGGCTCTGTTCGGTTCCATTGATAAACGTAAGTCTCTTGAATCGTATCCGCAATTAGACGACCGGTATTACTTGGCTTAAATACTTCGTTTTCAGAAACAATCAACATACATGCAATATTAGCCTTGATGTTTGGCTGAAGATCGCACAAACAGTGTTGCTCAGAAACCTGGCAATATTGGCAACGAACCACTTTACATCCACGCGCGTTGAAAGGCTTGGTTGAGATAGATTGTCGGTACTGATATAAACGGTGGAAAGCGTGAATTCTCATGGTAAGTAATGCCAAGTAAAAAGTAGAGCGCGATTCTACTGACATTATGGTTTCGCCTCAAGATAAGCCCTTCAAAGCACCTTACTGTTTGTTGAAATAATTTCACCCTTATCTCGGTCATAGATAAAGTAATAAATAAGGAAATGACAGTGACAGAAACGACGTTTCAAGATCCCTCGTGGATAAGATTAGGCTTTTTTCTCGGCGTATTATTACTTTGTGCCCTTTGGGAAAACAAACTGCCGAGAAAAACACTTACCGCTTCACGCGGGTTTCGCTGGGTCAACAACTTATCACTGGTTGCTGTGAATAGCTTGATTGTTGCGTTAGTCATGCCTATCGCCGCCTTTCAAGCTGCAATTATCGCTCAGGAGCAACAATGGGGACTATTTAATTTGCTCTCCCTACCCGCTTGGTTAAACGTGCTTCTAGCGGTTATTCTGCTTGATTTCGTCATTTACGTTCAGCATGTGGTCTTTCACTATGTAAAGCCACTGTGGAAGCTTCATCGAATGCACCATGCCGATCTCGACATTGATGTCACCACTGGCGCACGTTTTCATCCTATCGAAATCATCATCTCGATGGGTGTCAAAATTGCCACCGTATTTATTTTAGGCGTTTCTCCTGTCGCTGTCGTGGTATTCGAAATAGTGCTCAATGCCAGTGCGATGTTTAATCACAGTAATGCAAAACTGGCTTTATCAACGGATCATAAACTGCGAAACGTCATAGTAACGCCAGACATGCATCGCGTTCATCATTCCGTGATAGCAAAAGAAACCAACTCGAATTTCGGTTTCTTCCTTTCTGTTTGGGATCGACTTTTTGGGACATATCGAGCTCAGCCTGAGCTTGGCCATGATGATGTCGTAATTGGTATACCGGAAATTAGGAATGAAGCAGAACAACGATTAGACAAGCTGTTAACGCAACCTTTTCGCTATAACCGAAGAAGACGCAACAGTTGAAGAAAAGTTTTTGGGGATGAAGTGCGTAAACAAAGCGAATAGACTAAACCTAAACACCAACCAGTTAAACACCACTTCATCCTTACGATGCTAGCTAATGGATTCACTCTCCGTTAGTTGACGTTTTTTGTTTAACTGAGTAATACCAACAAATAAACCAACCACACCAAGCACCGTGCACACCAAAGCATTAGTATTCATTGCTTGTTGTGCTTCTATTGAGCTGTATAGAAAAGCCAGACTGAAGAAAGTGGTACCAAAGCTTAAACCTGTCAGTACGCTGAAACCAGCGAAACTGGCCAAGTCTTTAAAATCGTTCATAACGAATCCCTGTTTACTATCCTTAATTGAGTGATGAAAAGTGAAAGTTAACGAAATATCTGGCGTGATTGTCGATGTTTACGCGCGTTCCATAACCAGATAGATACGCCGAATGAAAAACCTAAAAAGAGTGTTTTCATTTGAAGTGCGGCATTGTTGTCCAATATTTCTAATGCATAGTGAGCGTGCGAGCTAAAAATAACATTGGTCGTCAGAATCAATAGCATAAGTACTAACCCGGAACGACGGTGCTTCACCAACAGATACACTGCTAGTAAGTCTAACAACCCCAATGCGCTCCAATAAATATTCAACCAGCGTGGCGCAAAATCATAAGGCAAAAAACCGTTAGCAATGTTGTCATAAAGATGAACCACACCGCCAACTGTCATAAAAAGGCATAAGAGAAACACGACGAATTTATCCATTATCGTTTCCTTATCTGAATGAATGCGCAAAGCATATAGAAGTCAGTTAAACATTTGTAATCTCATAGCCATTTTTGAGATCGACAGTGCCTTTAAACAGTACGTGAGGCGTGCGAAAGAAATTTATTCGCTCCTGATAGAAGCATAGTGTTAGCTTTGGCATTTCGCTCAAATCCGCTAGTTTTCCCAAGTGATAAGGTGAGAAAGGTTGTCAGGCGCGCGATGATAAAGGCATGTCACACTCTACTCTCCTTCACTATTTCAGACACAAAAACAAACTTTTTCGACGGCGGAAAGATACAATCTTCCGAGCATCTAAAGCCTCGTAGCCAGAATCCGTCGTCGAGCTCCCTTAAATACAAACCACGTGGATAAGATTTGTCATTCGAAAGCAGGCAAGACACTACAGTAAGGTACTCTTCCTTCTCCAAATCAATTTCTTGCAAACGGAGGTATGGCGCAACAGCTAAAGGACAAGGTGATAGATTTTGTGTCGACGCCGCTTCAATCATTTCTCCAAGGGTCGCGCCAAAATAAAGTCCGAAGTCAGACGGTGTTTTTATCGTTAAACAGAACGATTGAACCTCATCTGAGCACTCGACTTTGTCATCATCGAATAGTTGTTGGGCGAAGGGATTCAATTTAACACCCTTTTGACTCAGGCGCTTTAACAAATTCGTCTTTGTTAAACCTCCAACTCGCAACTTCACTTACACCACTCCTTGGTCTATCAGTTTTCGAACTTTTTCCAGCGCGTTCTGAAAAACGGTATGCGCTTGTGAGGAAATATCGCTCCCTATATGGTGCCAAAAGAACGCAAAATCATGTCCGCCATCGTCTTGCGTATGAAACATCCATGAATCCGCTAGGTCAGCACACTCGCACAAAACAAAGTGCCATACTTGATTTTGAAAGCCACTGTTCCATGAGCATAAGTATCGTGCGGAACGAACATGTGTGATACCAGACTCCTCAGCTAACTCCCGCTTCGCGGCTGTGATGTAACTTTCATCAAACGTCTCAACAGTGCCCTTGACGAGCTGAATACCCGCCAACGGATGTTTAAAAAGTAGGAGCTCTTGGTTTTGCTTACGCAGAACGAAGGGACAAACTTTATCGATCACAAAACCACTCCTCGTTGTTTAAGCAGAAAGCTTTGGCTTGTTCTGGATATGAAGGAATCGCATGAAGTTGCATTATCCATTCCTTTGAATTCGGACAACATTCTAGCCATCTTGTTTCACCGAGATAGCATTAACACCACGTAGTGATAACTCAGCCCTTAAGAAATGAGCAAGATGCGATATAACTCACTTTTGCGATTTGAATAGCAATGAGAGGATGAGTAGAAGCAACAAAAAAGCAGAACCGGAGTTCTGCTTTTAGAAGATGAAAACATGTCACTTATGCGGACTGATGTAGCTCGTATTTATGCAACATCGCTTGTTGACGCCCTGCAATTTCCGCCACTTGCTCAGAACTCTCAACCATAGACTCAAGCTGCAGCTTAGTACGTTCGCCAAGGTCAGAAATATGGGTAATGGATTGAGATACATCTGCCGTCGCACGTTCTTGCTCTTCCGTGGCAACAGAGATTTGCTCAACACGCTCTTGAATGTGCTTAACCGCGAGGTTGATATCCGAGAATGTTGATTTCACTTCATTGCTGGACTGCAGCGCGTGGGCCATTTCTTCTCTTGAATCACTTACCGCTTGGCGAGAACGCTCTGCTGCGGTAATAAGCTCGCTCATCATTGCTCGGATGTTCGTTGTTTGTTGAGAAGTATCACTTGCTAGTTTGCGGACTTCATCCGCGACAACTGCAAACCCACGCCCTTGTTCACCAGCTCGAGCGGCTTCTATTGCTGCGTTGAGAGCAAGCAAGTTTGTGTTGTCAGCAATACCACTGATCATGTCGACCATTTCACGAATCTGCTTAACACGCTGGTTTAGCTCTAACATAGATTGCTCATTCATATCCAAAGAGCTTTCAAGTGATTCCAAACGTTCACGGTTTTGTTCCACAACTTGAACGCCTTTTTCAGTGTGCTTGGTAGCAAGCATCGAGTCCTGTGACGAGGCATTTGTCACTGTTGCTATTTCACGAATGGAGGCTTCAAGTTGCGTAATGGTCGTGATCATGCTCGCCAACGCTTCATTTTGTGTCGTCAACCCATCGCTCGTTTGTTCAGCTGCACTGTGGCTTACTTCGGCCGTCTGATAAAGCGTCTCACAGTTACGTGTAACTGTTTGGATAGAGTTGTTTGTTGAATCAATCACTTGGTTTAGTTTTCGTGCCACTTCTTTTAGCTCATAAGGACCAACCTCTTGTGCATTGTCACGGAAGTCATGCTCGGTAAGTGCTGAAAGACGCGTTAGTACATTCCTTAACCCTCGGTTTGTCCATGACTTCAGACTGAACCAAGTGATCAGAATAATGAAAGAAATCACACACGCTGCAAAAACGATCATAACACTCACTGACTGAATAGTGTCATTGACCACACTCTCTTTATCCGCAATCAACTCACCAGCAGCTTGTGATATTTGATCAAGCAACCGCATGGTTTCATCCGCAAGAATCGAAGCCTGTTTAAACTCTGAACGTTGCATTTCCCCTTGTTCTAGTTTGGCGAGGATCAAACGCAGCACGCCCTTTTCACTAAAGCCTTGCTTCACCATCTCGTACGGTGCCGTTAGGCTTGCATATTCGCTTACTTCTGGATGTAAAGACTGGAAATCTTCATAGGCGAGATTAATACCTGCAATACGGTTACGCATTTCTCGATATTCTTTTTCGGCTTTGCTCAGCTCAGAATGCATCATCATTACTAAGAAGGTGCTTTCCATTGAGCTCGCTGAAGCAATAAATCGGTTGGCGGCATCACTCGATTCAGGATTTTCGGCACTAAGAAACGAGCTGATTCGATTCATTTCCGGGCCGATAGAGCTGAGCCCATAGCGGAACCCACCAACTCCTGCATCAATATCCATTTGAATTTTTATCACTGAAGATTGCTTCAGTAAAATGGACTGCGTGACGTTATGTAAACGCGCTAAATTTGTATCTAACTCCTCAGAGAGTTGCTCAGCAACACCAGAAGCTTCTCCAACCAAACTTTTGCTTTGAGTCGCAAGTGAATCGATTTGCTCTTTTATTAGAGGCAACTCTTTTGGCTCAGTAATTTGCATACCATGGTTGAGTAGCTTAACCATCTCCAATACATTCCTAGTTAACTTTGCGTTCGCCATCGCGATTGGTAACGCTTTTTGCGACAAGTCTTCAAATTGCTCTCCTACCTGTTCCATTCCTTTGAAACTTGAGACAGAAAGGGCTATAACAAGAGCTATGATAGTTAAGAATGTTGCACTAACAGCCTGAATCAGTGAAAGTGATGTGCGTGAGCGTTTTCGCTTTGCCATAATCAATTTTTATTCTTTCTTAAGGTTGAATCGGCTTTGCAGTAATTCCGTCACATTTGTGAGACAAAACCGTGATTTGCAGCCCATACTATGGATTGGTTATGACACTAATATTTCAGTTGTGAGTCGTAGAGATGACAGGTGGTGATTTGCGTCGAGTATATTTTCCTTTGATAATCAGTGTGCTACTAAGCGCCTGCTCTTCTGGGCCTGAACCTAGCGAGCAAGTGCAAGTGACAACACCTACAAATCAGTTATTGGACAATAACCCTGACTTGTTCCAGTTTTATACAGAATGGCATGGCACACCTTATCGCTTAGGCGGCACACAAAAATCTGGTATTGATTGCTCGGCATTTGTGCAAAAAGCCTTTGTCGAGGCTTATCAGCTATCGTTACCCAGGACAACGAGACAACAATCGAAACAAGGTGTGGAATTAAATTGGACGGACGCCAAACAAGGAGATTTGGTGTTTTTTAAGACAAGACGGACGACCTATCATGTAGGGATTTACTTGGGTAACAAGCAGTTCATGCATGCGTCAACGTCTAAAGGTGTGATCATTTCAAGAATCGACAACCCATACTGGGCATCTAAGTTTTGGCAAGTAAGAAGAGTTACAATGTAACTCTTCTTACTTTTAGAATTGGAGATGACTGGTATCAAACAATATCAATCGTAAGTAGCAACGGCAGTATCGAATAGGTTTTTAACCAAAGCGATGTATTCATCAAGGAACGTGATCTGTTCATTAGTCGCTTTTTTATGCCATACACCAGCCAATATCTCACCAAGATCTTCAACAACCGCATCCGCTTCTTTTAGTAATTTGAAGCGTACGCTTGAGTGAAGCTCTGGGTTTTGCTCAAAGATCGCCATGATGTTTGAAGCCACCATATCGGTGACGACATCTTCGATGCTTTCGGATCCAGTGTCGCCAATTTCAGTCGTGAAAATATCTAGATTTAGCGACAAGTGCTCGATAAGAGCGAGATATCCATCGGTTTCTAAAACCACTGTTTTTCTCCGTTTATTGCAAGCCTTCGAAGCTGAAAGCGGAATAGTTTCAATAGTAAGACATGCCGAGAAAATTTCATTAACTTATTTCATATTAACAAACATTCACGAACCAACTGGATGTTTTTCAAACAATTGCGCTTTGCCTCACTGCGTTCGGATACAGGGTTTCTTCAAACCTTTTTGTATTTCAGTCATTTTCATGCAAACAAGTTTGGTTACGACCGTTTTCTTTTGCACGATACAACGCAGCATCGGCACTCTTTAACCATTGAGTGTGAGTTTCAAAATAAGGTTTATACTCGCAAACACCAATACTTATCGTGTAATTAATCAAAAAATCTTCCACTTTCACGATCTCTTGCTCAATTCTTTTACGTAAACGCTCCGCGAAATAGCAAGCTTGTTCTTGATTCGTATGAGGAAGCAATACCGTAAACTCTTCTCCGCCAAAACGACCGCACACATCACTGCTTCTTGCTGTCTTTCTTAATAACGAAGAAGTACGACGAATGACTTCATCTCCCGTCGGGTGACCATAGGTATCATTCACTTTTTTAAAGTGGTCGATATCAAATATTACTAATGAGCATGGTCCGTCGATAACTTTTAGGTGAGCAAACTCTTCTTTCAGAGATTGCTCCCAATAAGCACGATTAAATAAACCTGTTAAACCATCTTTGCGACTGATTTCAGACAAATGTTGATTTGTTTCTTTCAAATGAATGCGATTTCTTGCCGTTTCAGAGACATCATTCACTTGAATAGCAATGTGGCTGACCTCTCCTGAGAGCCCGATTAACGGGGTGATTACGATGTCTTGATACATGAAATCACTGCTGTTTGAAACCGGAGAAAAGTTGTTGAATTTAAAAAGGTACGGTCGGTTTTCCCAGCTAGAGAAGGAACGAGTTTCCAGATCGGCGGCGGTTTTTATCTTGGTTTCTAGCCAAGTTTTTGGCAGCTCTTCAAAATGATCAAATAAACATTGGCCAAGGATTTCTTGTGACAGAACGCCACTGTATGACTGCATAAAACTGTTCCACACACAGACCTTATACTCTTGATCCAACACGATAAGCCCTGAATCCATCGTATCGAGAATTTGTGTGACCCAATGAAAGTCTGCTATGTCCAGCGTAATATCGGACATTAGATTAGCTCCATGATTTCATAAATAATTTCTACGGATGGTTTATCAATTAAAAACAGTACCTCACACTCAAAATCGAGCGCTTCTGCCATGTAGGTGTATTCGATAGTAAACAGCTCACCTAATTCACCCTGCTCTTCACAGTAAGGCGTTAACGTATCTACAATGCCTGGCTGACGAAGTGAGAATTGCTTGTCGAGCTGATCCCCTAACGATGTGAGAAATGAAGAAACCAGTAAGTTCGAGATATTCAAAATGATTTCATTATGAGGTGTAAACTCAAGCAGATAGCCTAACTTCTCGCCAATTTGATTGATGTCTCTACCACGCAAACACACCAGAGCTTCACCATGAATACCGCCACCAACAAACCTCTGCGCAACCGCGACGGAGCCATCACGCCCAACAACGTCGACAAGCGTCATATGAAGTTCGCCATAGGATAACGGACCAACATGTGGAACAGGAAGTTGGATGAACTCGTGTAAGT
Source organism: Vibrio sp. VGrn 2 (assembly GCF_009361695.1). NCBI lineage: Bacteria > Pseudomonadati > Pseudomonadota > Gammaproteobacteria > Vibrionales > Vibrionaceae > Vibrio > Vibrio sp. VGrn 2. Next base: position 76,139 of record NZ_RBWD01000002.1, read on the forward strand.
GGTCTGCCATAATCGCAGCCCCTTTACCAAGTGCAATGTTTGCAATCTCGCGGAATTTGGCTAATGAGGAGAACTCCTCGCAAATCTGGCTTTTAGGATCAATCGAATGGCTAGGCTTGAACGCATAGTGCAGCCCCAATTGTTCATAGAGCGGCATCACCTGCTCTTCTGTCAGAGGCTTAGCGATAAAAGCTTGAGCACCTAGCTCTATGCAGCGCTGTTTTGCCTCTTGTTGAACATCTCCAGAAATAATGACGATTTTAGTCTGGTAATGACTAACAGGTAATGACTCGAGGACTTCGAAACCGTCCATGATCGGCATCGTTAAATCGAGAAACAAAATATCGATATTTTGCTCCGCAAGAATATTTAGCGCCTCATACCCATCTTGAGCTTCGATCAGGTGCAATGATGTATCTTGTACGATGGAGCGCGCAATGAGCTTTCTTGCAACCGCCGAGTCATCACATATCAGTATTTTCATGTCACCAATGGAACTAACGTCAAAAAAATAATAATACCTGTTGTATACGTTCATCTCCATATGCTATGCCGACAAATCAGAGGCTTATAAGCGATTTGATTCACATTTATACAAATTGACTACACTGAGAGGAAGGTTTCTTTACGAAGTATGCTCAACGTAGCGCCAACACCTTGCTTTTTATCCTAAACTGTTGGTGGTCAAATAGATTCGCGAGGTTTTGTATGTGGCAAGCAATATCGCAACAGCTTTCTGATACTTTATTATTCGAGTACCAGATCACGGAAAAAGTAAGACTGTCTGGCGGGGATATCAGTGAAAGCTACATGATCAATGACGGCGAACAGCGCTATTTCGTGAAAATTAACGATCGCGAGTTTTTGTCTAAGTTTGAAGTTGAGGCAGAAAGTCTGCATCTTTTGCGTGAAACATCTACCCTATTTGTTCCAGAGGTTGTGTTGGTTGGTAAAACCAAAAACGCCTCATTCCTAATTCTTAACTACCTTCCAACAAAGCCATTAGAAGATGGCCCAAACAGCTTTAAATTAGGACAGCAATTAGCTCACCTTCATCAATGGGGCGAGCAAAAGGAATTTGGTTTTGATACGGATAACTATCTCGGATCCACTCTACAACCCAATAAGTGGCACAAGAAGTGGTGTGTCTTCTTTGCTGAACAACGCATAGGATGGCAATTACAGCTCCTTAAAGAAAAAGGCGTCACTTTAGTTGATATCGACGACTTTATAGATGTCGTAAAACAACTGCTAGCAAACCATGCTCCAGAGCCCTCCTTGCTGCATGGCGATTTATGGAACGGGAATGCGGCTCTCACGGCATGTGGCCCTATCTGTTACGATCCCGCCTGCTACTGGGGTGACAGGGAGTGTGATATTGCGATGACTGAGCTTTTTGGTGGATTTCAACCGGAATTTTATCAAGGTTATGAATCTGTTATGCCACTTTCTGCTGGTTATCAAGAGCGTAAAGATATCTATAACCTTTACCATGTTCTCAACCATTGCAATTTATTTGGCGGCCATTACTTGGAGCAGGCTCAACAAGTTATTAATAAAATTATTTCTTATTAATTTGGAAGCCACTGCATATTTCAAGATGTAAAACCTCGAGGCACATCACTACAGAAAATGACCCTAAGCTCAAGGTTGAGTTTGGGGTCAAGTTTTATACTTATTTCGACTCAATTAGCAACAACTCCACCTAATATCAAAGGAGACTTAACTTTGGATTGTGCCTATTTTCCTTGTAGGCAAAGTAAGTGAAGGGCTGTACTTCCTTAAAGAATAGAGTGTTTAAAAGCCCTGCGATATTAGGAGTTGTTGTATGAAAAATTATACCGAAAGGCATGTCAAATGCCCCCATTGTGGACATTCAATCGGCATTACACTAGATGCAAGTAATGGTGACCAAGAGTTTTATGATGATTGCCCAGCTTGTTGCCATGCCATTCACTTAAATATGCGAGTAGATGAGCTGCAAGATAAAGTCGAACTGTTTATCGATGACAATTACGAATAACAACTCGAGCATGTAAGCGTTGGAAACACAAAGTCACTTGAATTAAAAAGGAGCGCTTGGCTCCTTTTTATCATTCTAAAGCTGTTTTTCTGCGAGAACTCGCTCAACAGTATCAACTATGGCCTGAGTCTGAGGGTCAAACTCGATATTAACGCGGTCCCCTACTTGTCTTACTCCAAAGAGTGTTCGTTGCAAGGTTTCTGGAATTAGATGTACTGAAAAACGACACGCTTCAACCTCACCAATCGTCAAAGAACAACCATCCAAGCCGATATAGCCTTTCGCTAACACATATTTCATTGATTCTTGCGGCAGTTGGAACCAAATAGTGCGGTTATTAGGCGTATCGATGATCTCGACAATGTCAGCCATCAAACTAATATGGCCAGACATGCTATGTCCGCCAATTTCATCACCAAACTTGGCAGCTCGCTCAATGTTTACGCTGTCACCTTCAACTAGCTCGCCTAAGTTGGTGAGAGCCAATGTCGCTTGCATTAAATCAAAGCTGATAAGGTTGCCATTAATTTTGGTCACGGTCAGGCAGCAGCCATTGTGAGCGACAGATGCACCTATTTCTAATCCTTTACAAAGCTCTTCGCTTAACTCGACAACATGCGTTTGAAAGCGTTCTTTTTTATCAATTTTAACGACCTTCGCCGTACCCTGAACTATTCCTGTAAACATTCTTTTTACCTATTGATTTCATACAAGCTGCAATCGATGACAGAGCCTTAAGCACAGCACTGTGTATCGAGATAAAACCTGTAGATTATAGATCAACGACCTATTGAAAAATGGAGCCTTGTTCTCATACATGCTTCTAACATTAACATGATTTATTACAGCTCTCAGTATTAGCGTATCCTGAGCTTAGCGAGCATTAAGTTAGTGTTATCCACTATTCGCAACCTAACTATGGAATATAAACATACAATTGTTTATCATTTGCGCGGAGTTTCTCCGAGGCATTTTTTCACCTTATCGTGACTAAAATCAACCATCAGATCAGTTCACCACATCTTTTGTCCTCGAGCGCTCTCATTCTTTCAACTTATTGTTCCGCTCTGGAGTATTTTTCGTGCATCGCTATAAAGAAGAAGCATCAAGTCTCATCAAATTGGCGACCCCGGTATTGATCGCATCTGTTGCTCAAACTGGTATGGGGTTTGTTGATACCGTTATGGCCGGAGGCGTTAGTGCCACCGACATGGCTGCGGTTTCTGTCGCTTCAAGTATTTGGCTTCCATCCATTTTATTTGGTGTGGGTTTGTTAATGGCGTTAGTCCCTGTTGTCGCACAGTTAAATGGCTCTGGTCGTCGAGTAAAAATCCCGTTTGAAATTCAACAAGGCGTCGTTTTGGCATTGTTGATCAGTGTGCCGATTATTGCAGTGCTGCTTCAAACCCAATTTATTCTCGGATTTATGGATGTTGAAACGCTGATGGCAGAAAAAACAGTGGGGTACATTCATGCTGTTATCTTAGCAGTCCCTGCCTTCTTGCTTTTTCAAACGCTTAGAAGCTTTACGGATGGTATGTCATTGACGAAACCAGCAATGGTCATTGGCTTTATCGGTTTACTGCTTAACATTCCCCTAAACTGGATTTTCGTGTATGGCAAGTTTGGCGCACCGGAATTAGGCGGTATTGGCTGTGGTGTCGCAACCACGATTGTTTACTGGGTCATGTTTGCCCTACTATTGCTTTATGTGATGACATCAGATCGACTTAAAAGCATCAACTTATTTGGTGAATGGCATCGACCACAATGGAAAGCGCAAGTTCGTCTGTTCAGGCTCGGCTTTCCTGTTGCAGCAGCGCTGTTTTTTGAAGTGACACTGTTTGCTGTCGTTGCATTATTGGTATCACCATTAGGACCAATCATCGTTGCTGCGCATCAGGTTGCGATTAACTTCTCTTCGTTGGTATTTATGCTTCCAATGAGTATCGGTGCCGCAGTGAGCATTCGTGTCGGCCATCGACTTGGCGAAGAAAACGTAGATGGCGCTCGCGTTGCTTCACGAGTGGGCATAATGGTTGGTCTAGGTTTATCTGTTCTTACAGCGATATTAACCGTATTGTCTCGTGAATGGATCGCCGAACTTTACACTAGCAACCCAGAGGTCATCACTCTAGCGATGCAACTGCTCGTATTTGCTGCTGTTTATCAATGTACGGACGCAGTTCAGGTAATCGCGGCAGGTGCACTGCGTGGCTATAAAGATATGCGAGCCATCTTCAACCGTACTTTTATCGCCTACTGGATTCTTGGTTTACCAATGGGTTACGTCCTTGGCCGCACAGACTGGATCGTCGAGCCAATGGGTGCGCAAGGTTTCTGGCTAGGCTTTATCATCGGCCTTTCTTCTGCCGCACTTATGTTAGGGGTAAGAATGCGCTGGATGCACCGCCAAGAACCAGAGGTGCAATTGAACTTTTCAGTTCAGTGATAATAAGAAAAAGCCAGCACACGCTGGCTTTTTTGATCGAATAATAACGCTGTTGAGTATACTTATAACAAGCTTGTGAGCCACTTGAGCCTGCTCTCTGGGTGACGAATACGAAGTTATAAAAAGGATATTTGTGCGGTCTATTTTATTGTTCTTAGTCTTGTTTCTTAACGGTTGCGATAGCTGGTTCAACCCAGAAAACGCCATGTTTGACAAGTATCACCAACGTGTCGCCAATGTGTTGGACGCTCCTACTCTTCCAATCGAATCGCAACCTACTGTGACCATACCTGCAAAACGTGACTTATTCGAGCCACTTCCAAGGCTATCGATTGGTTTACTAGAAAGCTACCAATTACGCCAGTGTGGATTATTCAATCTACTTGCCGAGAAAAACTCGCAACTTGGAAAGGTGCAGGATGCCTTTCATGATTTTGATTACCAAACTTCACTGTTACGAGTCATGAATCGATGTCTATCCGAATTTCAGCTCAGCGATGAAGAACGTACTACATTAACAGAGCTTTATTCGACTAAGTGGCAACATTTAGGTACTCATCTTGACAACTTGCTACTCGCGAGTGATGCAATGCAAAAGCAGCTAACGGCGTCGGATTGGCTATCTCAAGAAACACCAAATGATGTTGCACGTATTAACGACGTCTATCGCCTTTTCAGTGAAATGTACGGCTTGCCTCATCGCGCCATTTCACGTCTGCCCGATATTGAGATTGTGCAGTATCAAGAAGAGTTAGAGAAATCTCGTTTACTCGGACGACTTTACTATTCGATGGTAAACACATCCCTTTGGTTAAAAGCGACAACTCAGCTACTTGAGCAGAATCAGAATAATGTGTTGTGCGGACCAAACCGAGACGTGACCCAGTTCCGCTACCTAAGAAATGTCTTTCAATCCATTTACGTTGAAGAAGTGCAACCTTACTTAGCCTATTTAGACAGTACCTATCAGCAACTTCATGATGGCGCCACCTTGATAGAAAAGCGTATGCAACTTCATGGTCATCAATATGGCATAAAAGAAGCACACAAAACCTTTAGACAAGAAACCCTAAACCACGTTCAGTTTTGGCAGGGTCTCTTCAAGCGGTGCGGCGTAACCGTTGGCAACTAGTAAGTGCAGAGCGTTCTATTCCTTCAGCCTCTCACGCAAGAATCGGGCAAAGCGTGGTTTACCGGTATGAGTAAAACCGTTGTACCTGAACGTGACGGTTGAGCCTATTTTCGGAGGCTGACGACGCACTTCATCGGTAAACCCACTACCAATGTAAAACTCTGTACCATCTGGTAAGCGAACTAACATCGCCCCCATCATACCCAATAAACGCCCCGTGCCTGGCTTATAGCCCACGACTAGCGCTTCATCATCCGCGTATCGTTTCAGTTTAAGTAAATCACTACCGCGTCCAGCTTGATAACGGCTTGATACCTTACGTAGCATCACCCCTTCACCATCGGATATTGAAATCTTATCCAATTGCGCAAACAGGTGAGCTTCATTTTGGATCGCTCGGTGTTCGACATATTTGATATGAGGTTGGTCTACTTCGAGCACTAAGTCTTTGATGTTGTAATAACGCTTCCGGTAATCACCAGCAGAATACGGCATATCAAAGATCATAAAATCAATGTTTCGCCAAGCTGACTCCACAGGCGTTTTATCCAAAACCGTTTGTTGTACGAGATGAAAATTGCCTCGTCCCGCCCATAGCTCACCATCTAACGGATAGTCAGGTAGTGAATCTATAAACCAATCTGGAGCGTAGATTCGGTTACCATTTCTCGTCACGAGATGTTGTCCGGTCCAATAGGCGCGAATGCCGTCGAGTTTTTCGCTATACCAATATTCAGATACATCGATACCATCTTGATAGCTTTGCGCAAGAGAAACTGGAGGCGTGAGAGAAGTATCAGCTTGAAGCTGTGAAGACGCTGTCATAACAGCCAGCGCGATTAATGTCATTTTTAATGGCATAAGAAGACCTTGTACAAAAAAGCGCCTTTATTGAACCGTAACTCCTCTCGATGACCTATTTGTTACTAGTCATTCTTCGACTCAGAACAATCAACTTAAGTAATGATTTGCAAGGACAATCATAAACTTTAGACAGATTTTGCATTTAATATTTACACATTGTTCACAATGGGATGAGTGAGTCTCAAATCAAGTCACAACCTAATCTCGATGAGACTCTTGCATTAGCGCTCGATATTAATTCGACATCTCTCCTGAACAAGCCGTTTGTCTATGCGTTTTTGATTCTCAAATTGAGAACCTATTCCTTCTCAATTTGAATGACACCACCAAAAAATCATAACTATCTGATTTTATACTCATTTAAATCTGGCACGTTACCTGCTCTATATCCAAGTAGAGAAAACAAACGGAGATAGAGTCATGGAATTACGCAAACTAGAAATTAATCAAGACAAATTAGCCATTGAGTTTTTTGGTGACTTAGACGCAAGTGGCTGTCGACAAGCACAACATCACATTGATGAAGTAATTCACGACAATCATCACAAAGAAGTCGAAATTAACCTACAGCACGTCCAATTTCTTGATTCTTCAGGGATTGGTGCCATTGTTTACTTATATAAGCGTCTAGTTGAACGTGAAAGAAGTATGAGTATTGAAAACGTATCAGGCCAACCTTTAGAAATCATGAGCTTGCTTCGTATTAACCATGCTATTCCCGTTAACTCAAAAGGACACTAAAAATACCGGTTTAAACGGAGGTTGGCATGGTAAATCTTATACGACGATATGTAGTAAGCGGTCTTGTTGTCGGCATGTTTGGTTGTTCGTCGTTTGACTACCCAGATCACGGAAAAGGTGGCTTGGCGGAAAACTATCAAGATATTTCAATTGAAAATTATCAGTTTTCCCCAGTCATGCCCGATGAGCCGTTAGGTCCAGAGCATGGATTGAGGTTTGATTGGCAACTCACCAAGCTACACCTAGACGCGTTGATTCAAGAAGGCGCACGCTGGTGCTTTCCTGCAGCAGTAGTGCAAGCGCTTGAGAAGCAAAACAGAATCGCACGTGAGCTAGAAGGCGGACTTCTACTCGATGCATCTAACGATCTGGTGATTCAACGTCGACGTTTAAACCAACTTGAACAGCAACTCGACTATGTATTAAGCCAAACCACTTGTACGCCACCCGATGATATTGAAGCATTGCGTAGCGATTTGAACGTCGTCGCTGAAATTTATGCACTCCTCAATATTGATAATCAATTTGCTGTCGATTCAGCAGAAATTAATCCAAAGTACATGGGACATTTGGCAGAAGCTGCCTACATTTTACGTGACCACCCTAACCTAACTCTTGTGGTGACTGGGCATGCAGATGTCACTGGAGCACCAGATTACAACCAGAAACTCGCTCAAGCGCGTGCAGAACAAGTGAAGCGTTACCTGACTGTATTTGGCATCACTTCAGAACGCGTAACCACCAAATCTGTGGGAGATAGCCTACCGCTTTATGAAGGTGAAACACCTGCCGTGCGTTTAACCAACCGCCGCGTAAGCATCGAGGTTATTAGCCCTAATTCAGATAGCGATACCTCAGTAAATCGCAATCTATCTGCAGGAGGTACGCTATGAACACGATGAAACCATTTATCACCTTAGTTCTTTTGTGCTTGGTCGCTTGGGTACCTACTTCGTCAGCTGATGAAAACAATACTGTTAAGGTCGGCGATTTAATTCAGATTAACCTACCTGGAGAAGCGTCTTTAAACAAAGGGTTTCAAGTTGATCGCCGTGGGCGTATTAACTTACCAGAAGTCGGCCCTGTATTTGTTGCTGGATATAATGAGCAACAACTCCAAGACGTGATTATTGAAACGCTAAAAACCGTGTATCGTGACGTAAACAACGCTCGAGTCTTTATCAAACAACAACAGTTATTAGTGTCAGTCCAAGGCTACGTGGTCAAACCCGGGGAATATACCTTACCTTCAGGTTCCAACATTCAAATGTTTGTATACGAAGCTGGAGGCCTTCGCGCTGGTGCTCAGCTCGATAAAATGATCGTTAAACGCGGCGACAAAAACATCGAGTTTGACTACAAACGTTTCCTTGATACTGGTGATAATAGCCAGCTCCCGAAATTGGAATCGCTGGATGTACTGTTTGTTCCAGCATCTCCACTCGTTGGGAATATTGAGCAAGAATTTGATGCAGCAAAACTCGCGAACTCAGGCGATAGCGCAGACTCCGCTCGTGCCATCAAAGTCTTTGGTGAAGTGAATGCTCCCGGCTCATTCTCTTACAAACCGAACACCACGCTCGTTGATGTCGTGATGAGAGCTGGCGGCGTAACGCGATATGCCAGTGTTGAGCAAATTCGCGTCATCACAAATAACAACCCAACCATGTTTAATCTAAAAAAGTATCTGGATACGGGTGATCAAAGCTTACTACCAGAAATCCTACCGGGTGCCACCATTTTTGTTCCAAAACAGGAAGAAGAAATCAAAGCGGGTGCAAATGTGGTTTATGTCATGGGTGAAGTTGCCCACCCTGGCGCGTATGAAGGAAAGCAAGATGCTAGCTTCATGGATATTCTCGCCAATGCAGGCGGACCTACTCGCTATGCAGAATCTCGCCAAATTCGTGTCATAAAAGCCGATGGTAAGGTCATCAAATTCGACCTAACCGCGCATACCGAGGGGCTGTCTTCGGTTAGACCACCGAATGTCGGACCTGGAGACGCGATTTTCGTGCCTGAGAAAACCGATTTCAACGAGAAGTCATGGCTAAAAGTGGCGCCAAGTCGAGCGGTCGCTGTGATGGGAGAAGTCGTCCGCCCGGGACGTATTGAATGGTCAGACGAAATGGATTTAATTGATCTGCTTGCGCATGTTGGCGGCCCAACACGTAGAGCTGACACCACCAAAATTGAAGTCGCCAATAATGGTCAAATGACACAGTTCGATTTAGATCAATACATTTTAGATGGCTCACCAACATCGAATCTGCCCCGAGTTTCAGCTGGTACGGTAGTAAGAGTCCATGCATTACCTGACGATCCATCAGACAACAAATCGCAATGGGTAAGCCAAAGCTCTGATGCCTCGATATATGTTTTCGGTCAAATCAATGCACCAGGCCGCTATCGCTTTACCGAAGAGATGCACTTTCTGGATATTTTATCTGCCGCCGATGGACCAACAATGGATGCCGATATTCACAATATTCGTGTGACGCACCGTGGCCTAGGCTATGCCAAAGTGAGTAAATTGAATTTGTCGATGTACTTTGAAACGGGCGATGAGTCTATTCTGCCCCACGTTCGTCCCGGCGATACCATTTACATTCCGGAAAAAAACAAAAACTGGTTGGATCGCTCCAAAGAATCCACCGTGCGTGTATTAGGTGAAGTAAGAGACCCTGGGCGCTATGTATTTAATGACAACATGACGGTACTTGACTTGCTGGCCGAAGCAGGAGGCCCGACAAACAATGCGTATCTTGAAAAAATCAGTGTGGTCAACATGTCTTGCTGTCAGGGCCAAGCTCGAACATTTGATTTGGTGAACTTTAGCAAAACCGCCAACATTTATGATTTACCAGTCATCCGTGCAGGCGACACTATTTACATTCCACATAAAGACGAAAGCTTTGCTGAAAAAGCAAGAGCCGGATTAAGAGATATTTTACAAATCACCACAACCATCGTGTTAATAGGAGCGTTGTAATGACTATTCCTGCCACTCACGCTGAGATTGAGCAAATTTATCTTCAGAGTGAACAGAAAGGCCACAAAACAATTTGTGTCGTGGGTTGTAAGTCTGAAGACGGCGTCACTTCCGTGGCTTCATCTCTAGCAGAGCGTCTGGTTTTAGCTGGACACAATACTTTGTATGTGGATCTTAACTTGTTCAAGCCCGCTTATCGCACCATTCACGAGTTTGATGATACAGAAAAAGTTGGCCACCTGATCACAAGAGAAAATACGCATCAAACCTTAGTCGGTCTCCCTGCTCCATCTCTCGCCAGCACTCAATTGGCGTACCGAGACCCGACGATGCTGAAGCGCAATATTGCAGAGTGGTTAACGCAGTACGAGCGCGTCGTGATAGACACATCTCCACTTCTGAGTGTCAACCGAAGCAATATTGCCCCTCAAGTGATTGCGGGCGTATGTGATGCCACCTTATTAGTCGCACATTATGGCTCTACGACGGCAACCCAACTCGAACAAGCCAAAAAACTACTTGATGCTAGCGATGCGAATTTGATTGGTTCCGTGCTGAACATGAAGCATACACCAAGCCTGAAAGATGAGTTGATCCGCCAAGTTTCCAAGCTACGCTTTTTACCCAAAAAGTGGAAAGAAAAGATATCTCAACAAATTAAGAAAAGTGAACTGTTTATGTTATAGGGAGCGCCAATATGACTGCAAATAACACACCGACTATCGAACAAGAATTGGTGGATGAACACATTCTCCAGCAAATGATCAAAGATACGTGCGCCGAAATCATCCCTACGCTGATTGAACACTATATTGAAGAGTCACGAGAGCGCATGGAGAAAATAGAGCAAGCATTAAGCGCGAAAGACCTCCAAACATTAGAGTTCGAAGTTCATACACTCGGCAGCTCTGCCCTTGCTTTAGGTAACAGAACGCTTTCCAGACAAGCAAGAATGATTGAGAAATATTGTGTGGAAGGGAAAACACTAGAAGCATTGGCTCTCTGTGAGTCTCTATCCCAGCTGGCAAATGAATCTTTTGACGCGCTAGAAAAGCGAAAAGATCAAGGATTCGAGTAACAGTTTCAATGATAAATTATCTTATGAATCATCGCACTTATTAAAGTGCGATGCCGATATCATCTAAGACATTTACAATTTAACTTAATCAATTAAAAAGTATGGATTTTTCGCAAATTTCCCACCTTGTGCTAATACTTAGATAACGCTTTTCTCAAATTGAGAATATTCAGCACTAGAGAGCACTAAGCCATATAACTCGCTCATCACGCCAAATAGAAATAATAGTGCTGACAAAAATCATAAAAGTGAAACGAACTACGTTGGGATAGGACTATGAGACCAAGGGTGTTACTGGTAGAAGACTCTACTTCATTAGCCATACTTTATAAGCAGTATGTCAAAGACGAACCTTATGACATTTTTCATGTCGAAACAGGTCGCGAAGCAATTCAATTTATTGAAAGAAGCAAACCTCAGCTCATCATTCTCGATTTGAAACTGCCCGATATGTCTGGTGAAGACGTGTTGGATTGGATCAACCAGAATGACATTCCTACCTCAGTTATTATTGCTACAGCGCACGGCAGCGTAGACTTAGCCGTTAACCTAATTCAAAAAGGTGCGGAAGATTTCTTAGAAAAACCTATTAACGCCGATCGCCTAAAAACTTCTGTTGCATTACACCTCAAACGCGCCAAATTGGAAGATTTAGTAGAAAACATTCAGTCCAAGTTTGATCGCCATAACTATCACGGATTTATCGGTTCAAGTCTCCCAATGCAGGCGGTATATAAAACCATTGATGCCGTTGCTCCAACATCTGCTAGTGTCTTTATTGTGGGTGAAAGCGGCACAGGTAAAGAAGTCTGTGCTGAAGCCGTGCACCGTCAGAGCGATCGTAAAGACAAGCCTTTTATTGCTATTAACTGCGGGGCTATCCCACGAGATTTAATGGAAAGTGAGATCTTTGGCCACGTTAAAGGCGCATTTACCGGAGCCACAACAGACCGAAAAGGTGCTGCGACGCTGGCTCACGGTGGTACGCTTTTTCTCGATGAACTGTGTGAAATGGAACTTGAGATGCAAAAGAAGTTGCTCCGTTTTCTTCAAACAGGAACCTACACACCGCTTGGCGGCACTCGAGAGATGAAGGTGGATGTTCGAATCATTTGTGCCACCAACCGAGATCCATTAACAGAAGTGGAAGAAGGTCGTTTTCGTGAAGATTTGTATTACCGCGTACACGTAATACCTATCGATATGCCCCCCCTACGCGAGCGAGGAAGTGACATTGTCACGCTAGCCAAGCACTTTTTGACCACTTATGCCAAACAGGACAAAAAGAAATTCTCAACAATCGACAGCGAAGCTCAACATATCATCAAGCATTACGAATGGCCGGGTAATGTAAGGCAATTACAAAACATCATACGTAACATTGTGGTGCTTAATAATGACGAAAAAGTCACGGTGAATCACCTACCCGCTCAACTGACTAGAAAGTCTAAAACGGTGAGAACATCCACTCCCGCACATGTAACTCAAGAGCCAGCCCCCCCTCCAACAATAACATCCCAACCTGTGTATGTTGAGGAACAGTTGGCCCCCGCTAGAGAACCGTCAATACCGACACCGGAACCTAACATACAATCCTCAGCGGCTGCCTCGCCGTACTTTAACTCTGATGGAACCATTCGCCCTATGTGGCAAGTGGAACGCGAGGCGATTCAAAACGCAATCGCATACTGTGATGGCAACGTTCTCAATGCCGCCGTAATGCTGGAGCTAAGCCCATCTACGGTTTACCGAAAAAAACAAGCGTGGGAAGCGGATGAAATTAATCTCGAACAATCTTGAGAAACCTGACGTTGGTGAAATTTGGATTTTTCTTGATAGCCGCCTGTTTGGCGGTATCGAAAGTCACGTCATAGAGCTTGCTCGTGGATTAATGACATTTGGGCACAAAGCACGTGTTGTCTTAACGACTGAGTACTCGCCACCAGCACAGATTGTAGAGAAAGCAGAAGAATCCACCATCCCTGTGAGTTACTTGAACCATTTGTCTGGTGAGCCACATAAGGCATTAAAGATCAAACACCTAACAAGCGCGGTCGCCAATCACCAACCATCGGTCATTCACTCCCACGGTTACAAAGCGTCAATCTTAGCGCGCTGTGCCAAGCTACTCACGCGCACATTTCCTCGCTTGATTTCAACTTATCATGCAGGAGAATCATCCTCGGGCAAAATGTGGCTCTATGATTGGCTTGATAGAAGTTCAGGCTACCTCTCTAACCACTGCTTTTCCGTCAGCCCAAGCATTCAGCGCAAAGTCATTTTCCCTTCGGAACTGCTGAATAACTTTGTTTCGATTCCCGATCGTAATCTCAACTATCAAGAAATCGCTTTCGTCGGCCGATTGAGCCAAGAAAAAGGTGCCGACCAATTTATCGAAGTGGCTAAGCTCTGCCCAACATTGCATTTTAGTGTTTACGGTGATGGACCCGAAAGAGAATCACTCGCCCACATTGCCCCTTCAAATGTGATATTTTTCGGTCATCAAACTGAAATGGAGACCGTTTGGAAAAACATTAGCGTACTTGTTATTTCTTCTCGCTATGAAGGCCTGCCTATGGCGGCGCTTGAAGCAATGGCTAGAGGAATAGTAGTGATGAGCCTACGCGTGGGTCGCTTGCCCGATATTATCCAAACTGGCGAAAATGGCTTTATTGTCGATGACGTCCCATCTCTCGCTCAATGCCTTAAACATTGGATGTCTCTTGATGAAGTGCAGCAATCTCACATTCGTCAGAACGCTCGGCAGACCATTATTGATGATTTCTCGGCGCAAAACGTTATTCCTGTATTGCTACGAAAATATCAAATTGAAACGGAGCAATAAGCCATATTGGTTCTCAATATGAGAATATTGCTTACCCCCTTAAGGCCAAGCACAAATATCTAATAATATTCAAACACATAAACTAATGGCATATTTTGGCATCTCTGTTGCAACTCAGCAGTTAACACAAGTTAATGATGAGACAGAGGTGACTTATGACTACTCCAAAACGCATTCTATATGTTCATTATGGTGATAACTGGATTCGCGGCAGTGAAGTGGTACTTCTGGATCTCATCTCAGGGATTGACCGTGATAAGTTTGAGCTATTCGTGTGGTCAAACTGCCAGCCACTAATCGATAAGTGTCAATCGCTCGGAATTGAAGCGGAACATTCTGTTTTCAATCTCGTTGGTGGCTGGAGTGCACCTCGCTGGGATATTAGCGGATGGAATAGCCTTATCAAACAGGGCTCAGCACTGATCGAAAAACACAATATCGACTTGGTACACGTTAATAGCGGTGGTCCTTGTCAATGGATGTCTTTGGCTGCACGCATGAATCACATCCCACTTGTCACTCAACTTCATTGTCACTATACATTGCGAGATCGCTTCTCTCTTGGGCTACACCTCTCCCCAAAATTGATTTGCGTTAGTAAAGATGTCGGCCGTGAAATTATTCAGGACGGTTACCCAGAAGACCAACTTTATGTTGTGCACAACGGTGTATCGCTTCTGGACTCTGATACGCCCATTGATATCAAGGCTCACCTCGGAATACCTCCACAAGCATTTACCTTTCTCTCGGTAGGTTCGTTGATTAAAAGAAAAGGATTCGACCGCCTTATTCGCGCTATGCGCATGCACAATTACCATCACGATAATCCTCATCTTGTTATCGTTGGCGATGGCGAGGAAAGAGAAACATTGCAACAACTTGCTTCGGATCTCGGTATCCAAGACAGAGTCCACTTTGTCGGGGAAAAAAGCAATGCTGGTGCATGGATGTCTGGGAATGCAGACGCTTTTATTAGCGGCGCCTACGAGGAAGCCTTTGGTCTCGTATTAGGGGAAGCGGCTTTAGCCCAATTACCTATCGTGGCTCCTAAAACGGGAGGTATTCCTGAGTTGTTCGAGCATAATCACTCTGCGCTACTGTACCAGAATCGCGGAATGGCAGGCTTATTAAACGCTATCCAACAAGTCATGCAAGATGTAGCTCTAAGAAACAAGCTAGCTGAAAACGCCTATCTTCATGCTAGCCAAAACCTCACGACTGCAGCATCCATAAGCGCCATTGAACGTATTTATGAAGGTGAGCTTGAGAACAACAGTATTACACCAATGCCAATGACTCACTGCATGAAGCCTCTTTCACGCTGGTTGAGCATCAATTGAGGAGGCCAGTCATGAAACGTGTATTAATGTTCGACGCCATCCCAATGCAAGGTGGTTCTAAAATTGCGAATGCAGAGCTCCTCAAACAGTGCGATAAACTGAACGTAATTGGTTATCTGCTGACCACGAATCCAGAGCATTGGGAGTCACTACTTAGCGATACGCCTCGTGTGCAGATTATCAAAATCAAACCATCACCACTGAGCTCCACTCATGGCCTCACTTACTGGTTAATGAACGCGTATTACTTTATCCAACTGATTTTTGCGTGCATGAAACTACCAAAGATAGATAGCTTTTTAGGTCTATCTTGCCCA
Organism: Vibrio sp. VGrn 2; assembly: GCF_009361695.1. Classification (NCBI taxonomy): domain Bacteria; kingdom Pseudomonadati; phylum Pseudomonadota; class Gammaproteobacteria; order Vibrionales; family Vibrionaceae; genus Vibrio; species Vibrio sp. VGrn 2. The sequence goes on from NZ_RBWD01000002.1 coordinate 91,923, forward strand.
AGTAACGATATGCCTTTGTACTTACTAAGATTAATCAGCAAAAAGCCTGTGGTACAAATGGTTCATGGTCCAGTTGGTCGTTCAAGATCTTCCGGCTACTGCTTGGTAAAAGCATCCGCAATTTATTACTTGGCAAACACCCGAGAATCGATGCTAGAGGCCTTACAGGTCTACCTCAAAACAGAGAAGCCAGCCACTGAACGCTATTGGTGTGGTTTGAATGCGTCTACGTTTGTTAACGGACTATCGAGAGACCGTTGGCCAAAACAAGCAAATCCGATTTCAAACCGCGTCTTCTGGGCGGCCAGCTTACTAAAATGGAAGAACATCGATCTTTTTCTTGATGCTTTAACACTTGATAAGACAAAAGAGATCAAATCTACCGTGTGTTACATCAAACCAAATGTGGCAGGTGTGGAATATTCAACACCAGACTTCACCACAAAAGGTGTTGAATGGCATGAATGCCCAGATAACCTCGATGACCTACGCTCTCAGTGTGGTGTGTTTGTTTCCACCAGTGTTAACGAACCTTTTGGATTATCCATTTTAGAAGCTCTCGCAGCAGGCATGTGCATCGTCATCCCACATGATGATAGCTACTGGGATCGCGTATTGACGCATGGCCGCAATTGCATCAAGTACACACCAAACAATGTGGCGTCGTTACATAACGCAATTCGCCTTTTGAATGAGTCTCCATGGATGAAAGTGACAATGGGTATCGAAGCACTCAACGTTTCTCAACTTTATACGGCCGAACGTTGTTATCTGCCAATCGCTCAGCACCTTGCAGCAGAATCCGCACCGAATGGCGATTGTAAACTCAAAACACCGCGATACATCAAAGGATATGACCATGTCTAAAGCAATGACCAACATGTCGCTGTTCGCTATCGCGTTAGTGATAAACAAAAGCATCAGCTTAATCATGCTGCCTGTATTGCCCCACTTTCTCTCACCAGAACAAATGGGCAAGCTTGAACTGCTTACCACCTTTGGCGTTGTCACAACCTTATTCGTCAGTTTCGCTTTACATGAAGCGCTGTATCGATTCGTCGGGGTTGAAAAGGATCAAAATACGCGCACAAGCCTTCTAAACCAGCTGTACTCACTTGCTTTATTCATCGCTGGCATCGTGGCTTTATGCCTACTCGCTATCATTATGCTCGCGCCTATTCCTGCACCTTTTACGCGAGTCGAGTTTGCTATTGTTATGTTTGCTATCGTTCTAGAAGGCAGTATCGCAATCGGCACAGCTTGGTTGAGAACACAGGACGACAAAGCAAGAACCCTACTTAACGTCATGGTGACTACCACTGTTTTTCAGGTCATTTTCATCATCACGGCGCTGTCTGTTCACCCACATGTTATTTCTGTTTTATGGGGTGGCTTGTTGGCTGCTATTACTCAGTTTGTCTGGCTGCACATCATTAACCGCTACAGCATGACTCTGCCAAGTATGACAGTGGCGAAACAATACCTAAATTACTGTCTGCCAATGATGATGGCTGGATTGGTTGCGTTTTGTCTCAATGGCGCTGAACGCTGGTTCATCGGCGCGAACGCCTCACTTGCGACCTTAGGGATTTACGCGATAGCCGTAAAATTTGCGGTTGGCATGTGTATTTTAGTTCAGCCATTTGGTATGTGGTGGATGCCACGTCGATTTAATTACCTAGAAGGTCGTAAGAGTACAGAAGCTGTGCGCATCACTCATCTAGGCATGATTTACATTACAGGTTTAAGTGTTGCAGTCGGCACATTAGCAATGGTGATGATCACTTACCTGTTACCAGAAACCTATCATGAGGCGGTACTGTTCAGCTTGTTCTTACTGCCTATCGCTATGCTAAAAGAGTGGAGCGAGCTCATTAATATTTCCATTTTGTACAAGCGTCGTACTCGCTGGTTACTGGGTATTAATGTCGTCTCAGCATGCGTTGCAATTGCTTTGCTGTTTGGCCTATCGTCCCTGGGTATCTATGGAGTTTTCATTGCGCTTTATTACGCTCAACTGTGTAAGCTTGGCCTTACTTATGTGGTAGGCCAACAATGCATGCCGTTGCCTTTTCACCTAAGTCTGATGGTTTTACTGCAGATTATCTCCGGTGTGGCACTGTTCCTGCTTCACTCCTCACAATCAATAGGCATCGCCATCGCAATTTGCATTTTGACATGCACTTTGCTGGCAGGGATAGCCACTCGCTATATGAGTAAAGAGACGCTAAATGCGCTCACTCGATACATGGTGAAATGGCGTGGACAGGTGAAGAGATACTCGTTATGACTGAAAGCAAGGTGAGAAGAAAGCAGTCCATCGCAGCGCTGACGATTACCGTCTGTATCGGCCTGCTTTGGATTGTTATGCCTCACCCTATTTTGATTGTCGCATTATGTTTCGCCCCGCTGGCTTTACTGTTCGTTCTCAACCAAACGTTTTGGCTTGTCACGCTGTTCGTTATTTTTTCATTCTTTCGTATTCATGAAGCGTTTCCCGTTATCTATAACTTTAAGATCCCATTGCTACTATCATTGGGGGCACTGGCCGCACTTGCTTTCCACCTTTTAATAAGTCGCCAGCTTACTGCTTTTTGGCACCCTTCATTAAAATGGCTGTGCATATTTTGGGGGTTGGTGATCATCGGCATCGTCTTTGCATCCAGTCGTGACATTGCCATTACAGTTTTCAAAAGTACCTATTGGAAAATCATCATTATGACATTGGCGATCACCTGGCTTATTACCAAACCGGCTCAGTTAGCACAAATGTCGAAAGCGATAATTTTCGCCGGATTGTTGATTGGTTTAGTCGCATTACAAAACGCAGCGAATGGCATTGATTTAGTCGAAGGGACGCGCGTATCGATTGGACGCTCCATAGGTTCAGTACTCGGCGATCCGAACGACTTGGCGCTGGTATTAATGTTTCCCCTCGCCTTTACCGTTAGTCAGTTAATGGAGAAACGTTCACCTAAGCATCTCCGGCTCTTCGCACTTGTTACCTGTTTGGTGTTGTTTTTTGCGATTATTGAGACACAAAGCCGCGGAGGCTTGTTAGGCTCTCTATCGGTATTTGCGTACTTTGCCTTTAAGCACATCAAAAGCAAAACGTTAGTCTTAGTACTAGGCGCCGTAGCAGCCATCGTACTCTACGCATTTGCTGGTATCTCAGGGCGAGAATCGGGTGGCGCAGCCGAGGATGGTATAGATGCCTCTGCGATGGGACGACTTTACGCGTGGGAGGCCGCATTTAAAATGGCTCTCCACCATCCGTTAACTGGGGTTGGGCTTGATAATTTCTACTTCAATTACTATTTCTATAGCCCTCACTGGGATGGCATCAATCACGCCGTACACAGTACTTGGTTTGGCGTATTAGCAGAAACGGGGTTTGTTGGACTCGCCGTGTTCATTACATTGATTGTGTCATTGATTCGAACCTCTTTGCATTCTATTTCACTACTGACGCCAACATCGGATTACACCCTCTCTGTTGGAGCAAACGCAGTCTTAAGTGGGCTTATCGGGACCATCGTATCAGGTACTTTCCTCACTCAAGGTTTCACTTGGCCAATTTACATTCTGGCAGCATTAACGGTTGTCGTTAGCCGAATCGTTCAAAGTGATTGTCAAAATGAGAAACCCTAATTTCAAATACCAATAGAAAGTCTAATTACCTGTTTTATAACAAATAAATCCTTGGCACGTATTGTGATTACTCTCTGATTAGTAATCAAATAACGAAGACTCAAGGAGAGCCACATGACAGACATCGTAGTATTTGGAGAAGATTTTGGCGGGCTACCCTCCTCCACTCAACACATTGTCAAACGACTAGCAACGAGCCACCGCATCCTTTGGGTTAACTCAATCGGTCTGCGTCAACCTAGGCTGACCGCTAAAGACATGCAACGTGCGTTAAACAAGCTCACTCGTGTGTTTAATAACGCTGGATCGCATAAGCCAACGTTAGAGTCTGAAATAAACCCAAATATTCACACCATTAACCTACTCACTATTCCTGCTCCAAGTTCTGCGCTGGTAAGAAAAGTAGCGGCTAAGATGATGAAATACCAGCTCAATAAACAGTTACACGCTCTTGGTTTTGATAAGCCTATATTTTGGACATCGCTCCCGACGGCCGCAGATGTTTGTGCGGAAATGAATTCACGTGGGCTAATTTACTATTGTGGCGATGACTTTAGCGCTTTAGCTGGTGTTGACCACGACACGGTTGCCAAGCATGAACGTACACTGGTTAACGCGGCTGATGTGATTTTTACAGCAAGTGACAAACTCGCCACTCAATTTCCATCTGGTAAAACCGTCACTTTACCTCACGGTGTCGACTTTAGCCTGTTTTCTGAGCCAGCACCTAAGGCTGAAGATTTACCTAATAATGGTCGCAAAGTGCTGGGCTTTTATGGCAGTTTGTCTGAATGGTTAGACTACGACTTAATTGCCCAAGTCGCAGACCAAGCGCCTGACTGGGATCTCGTGTTCATCGGCCCCAACGAGTTCAGTGATAATCCACTTCCACAAAGAAGCAACATATACTACCTGGGCCCTAGAGCGCATCACACTCTGCCACGTTACTCTCAACACTGGGATGCCAGTTGGTTGCCCTTTGTTGATAACGCTCAAATCAAGGCATGTAATCCGCTTAAACTTCTTGAGTACTTGGCAACAGGAACCCCTGTTATCAGCACACCCTTTCCCGCATTAATGCCCTACAAACATATGCTCCATGTGGTTCAAGATGTCGAAGACGTGCGTGCCAGTCTCGATCACCTCCTACCGCCACCGACAGATTCAAAGTCATTTGTTCAACAGCAAAGCTGGGAAGCAAGAGCCAACCAAGTTGATAAATTAGTGAGGGCGCTATGAACGATTTAAGAGAAAACCTCAGTGTACTGTTACATGGAGCTTGGAGACGTCGCTACATGATCGTTATTCCTATGCTTGTATTGCCTGTGCTGGGTTTCATCGTAAGTAAACTGGTTCCGACGACTTATGTCGCTCATACGAGTATGCTTATCCAAGAGACAGCGAAAATGAACCCATTCCTTCAAGATCTTGCCGTCTCAACCATGCTGAAAGATCGATTGAGCGCACTCAGTACCTTGCTAAAAAGCCGACATGTTTTGTACTCAGTTGCCAAAGAACAAGCGCTGATTAGTGACGAAATGAGTGCCAAAGAGCAAGAGTTCATCATTAAAGATCTCGCGTCGCGTTTGTCTGTTCAGCAGCTTGGTAAGGACTTCATTCAAATCCAACTACGAAGTGGCAAACCGAATGGCATGGAGTCGATGTTACTCTCCGTCAGCGAACATTTTGTCGAACAGCTTTTAGCTCCTGAACGATCTTCAATTAAAGATTCAAGTCACTTTTTAACCATCCATATTAATAAACGCAGAGAAGAGTTGGATAAAGCAGAGCAAGCGTTCGCGGAATACAAGAATACTTACTCTCACGCGACGCCTGAAATGCAAGCACAAAGCCTGACTCGTCTGGCAAGCCTTAAACAAACCTTGGCAGAAAAAGAAGCGGAGCTTGCTGGTGTTACCCGAAGCCTAGGTAGTTTGGACCAACAGCTTTCTAAAACCAACCCGGTTATCGGTAAGCTTGAAGAACAAATCATCGACATTCGTAGTGAGCTCACTTTGCTTCGCGCCAAGTACACTGAGGCGCATAGCATGGTTCAAGGCAAGCTACGAGAGTTAAACCGCTTGGAGCAAGAGCGCTCAGTACTATTAAACTCTAAACAACCGGAATTAAACAGCGCCCAACTTTGGGATATCGCAAGCAATACCACCGTAAACAGTCTTGGAGAAGCTCAGCCTCTTCTGGTCTCTCAGCTTCACCAACTGCAAATTATGCGCGGACGCTTTGAAGCCCTCACAGAAGAAACCAATAGCTTACGAACAATGATTCAAGAGTTAGAAAGTAATGCACATCGATTTGGTAGCACCGCAACAGAAATTAACCGCCTAGCTCGTGATGTCGCGGTAAAAAGAGAAATGTATGATGACCTTGTAGAGCGTTATGAAATGGCTCAATTAACTGGTTCACTTGGCGTATTTGAAGAGAATAAACGCGTGAAAATCATTGATGAACCTTTCACACCAACCATTCCGTCTAACTTACCTAGTTTTGTGTTTGTCATTTTAGGGTTTATCGGTGGCGCGGGTTTGGGCATTGGATTAGCGACGATACTTGAGTTAGCAGATAACTCTATCCGCTCTAAAAGAGCATTAGAAAAGCATCTTGGCGTTCCTGTGATCACCACCCTACCTAAAGTGGTATACGGAAGCTAACAGCCGTTAACACTCCATTACAAGCACTCGTTCAGCGAGTGCTTTTCTTTTTGTGCTTATTCTAACTCCGTGTAAGGTTTCCACTAATATGAATCTCAAATTGAGAATAAACATCGCCCTTCATATGCATTGCCATTAACCTTATGTTTTTAAAAACTTAATTTATTGGCACGCAGTCTGCAATTCCTAAATAAACAAAGAACTCAACGAGGGTTTGAGAATGGAATTCAGACAAAAACAAAATAGCACTCAACGCAATAAAAAAGTGATATTACACGTCGTGCAGCACTTAGCTCCTGGCGGTTTGGAAACGCTCGTATTAGAGATGCTTCGTTTTGCGCAACCGAATCATTCCGTGTTTGTCGTAAGTTTAGAGGGAAGCAAAGCGCAAGCACTGCAATGCTGGTCAAAACTCTCGGCCTACCAAGGCCAACTGCACTTTCTCAATAAGAAACCTGGATTCAGCGGGACAACCATAAGTACGCTGACTTCCATGCTCAAAGGACTTAAGCCTGATGTGGTCCACACTCACCATATCGGTCCACTCTTATATGGTGGGATTGCGGCACGCTTAGCGCAGGTGCCAGTAATTATCCATACTGAGCACGACGCCTGGCATCTGAATAACAGAAAGTCAGCTCGACTGCAGTCCCTACTGCTAAAAATGATTCGTCCACATGTGGTTGCCGATGCGAACTTTGTCGCCGAACAAATCCAGACAAAACTGAATTACCGCAAAGTCTGCACCATTCACAATGGAATCGATTGCCAGAAATTTCAAAGCGGTAATCAAGCAACCAAGAGAAACTTGTTTGGGCTTCCAGCCAACAAAACCGTAATTGGAGTAGCTGGACGTTTAGAAGCTGTTAAAGGCCATAAAGTGCTTATCGAAGCCCTCTCTCATCTTACGCCAAACACACACCTAGCCATTGCTGGAGATGGTTCTCAGAGAGCTCAATTGGAAGCACAAGTTAGAACGTTAAAACTTGAGGATCGCGTTACCTTTTTAGGCTTGGTCGATGATATGCCCAGCTTTTACCAAAGCCTCGATTTATTTTGTTTACCGTCGCTTCAAGAGGGTTTCCCCCTCTCAACACTAGAAGCTCAAGCATGTGACATTCCTTGTGTCGCAACCGATGTTGGTGGCGTGAAAGAGACGCTCTGCCCGATTAACAGCACATTGGTTGAAGCCAACCGAGTATTCTCTTTGGCGGAAGCTTTGTCGCTGCAATTGAAATCAACCCATGGTTCTCCTCGAACTTTTATTCTCAAACATTTTGATATCAGAGACATGGTGAGTCGCTACTCACGTTTGGCCAAGGAGGCTAGCTATGAATGATTTACTTTGGATTACAGGTTTTGGTTTATCCGCATTTTTGATTGTCTATCATCATGTTGGTTATCCATTGCTACTTAAATGGCTTCCTTTAAAACAGCAAAAAACCACAGCACCATTTGTAGAGCGAGCTTACAAAGCCTCTCAAACAGACAGTCAGTTACCATCTATTACTGTCATCGTGCCCGCCTACAATGAAGAACAATGGATAGCAGAAAAGATCCGCAACCTTGCGAGCTTAGATTACCCAAGAGATAAATTGAAAGTGGTGATCGCATGTGATGGCTGCACAGATAACACAGCCGAGATTGCTCAAGCAACGATTCAAGAAGCAATCTGCTCCGATACACTGTTCATCATTAATGACCACCAAGTCAATCGCGGTAAAGTTGCCCTACTCAACGAAGAAATGCGTCATGTTAACTCGGACATTACCGCACTAAGTGATACATCGGCATTGATTTCTTGCGATTCTCTGTTGCTAGCTAGTCAGCATTATCAAAATGAGAAGGTTGGAGTGGTTAACGCGACATATCAAATAATGAGTACCGATAACCAAGGTGAAGCAGCGTACTGGCAATACCAGTCTCGAGTGAAGCACCAAGAATCCTTGCTAGGTTCAACGATTGGCTCTCACGGTGCGTTTTATACATTCAGAACCCACCTATTTGAACCACTTGAAGTCAGCACCATCAATGACGATTTTATTCTCCCTATGAGAATCGTTTTGCGAGGCTATAACGCTATCTACGAACCTAACATGCTGGCTCTTGAACTCGAACAAAGCTCAGACGACGCAGACTTCAAGCGACGCCTAAGAATTTCAGCGGGTAACATGCAGCAGCTCATGCAATTAAAGAAATTACTGCTACCTCGCTATCGTGGCACTGCCTTTGCATTTCTATCGGGAAAGGTTCTGCGCTTAGCAACACCCTATTTGATGATTGTTTGCTTGGTTTGTTCACTGCTACTGGCACACAACCCGCTGTTTCAAATAATGCTGCTCGCTCAAGCCTGTGTTTATGGTATCGCACTTGTCACTTACTTGGTGCCTGCACTTAACACAGTCAAGCCTTTTAAACTGATTAGCTACATCGTCATTGGTCATCTCGCCAATTTCATCGGCGGTATGAAGTATTTGCTAGGAATGGAAAATGGACGTTGGAAACGCGTCAACCAATAAGGAAAGCATCATGAAAAACTCACGCTACGATTCAAATGTATGCCACGCGAAAAGAACGTTTGATGTACTGGTTGCAATGTTTATTTTGCTCGTCACTGCACCACTATTCCCATTTATCGCGCTAGCTATAAAAATCACATCAAAAGGCCCAGTGATCTATCGTCAACTGCGTGTTGGTCGCTGTACACCAGAAAAAATGGATCTTTTTCAAATCATGAAGTTTCGCACCATGTATATTGATGCGGAGCAACGCTCCGGTGCAGTTTGGGCAACCGAAAATGATCCTCGAATCACACCAGTAGGACGTTTTTTACGTAAGACGCGTTTAGATGAGCTACCACAGCTGTTTAATGTGTTGAGAGGTGAAATGTCCATGATCGGGCCACGTCCAGAGCGCCCTGCTTTCTACCAAAAGTTGGAAGATGAAATCCCTTATTTTGTAGAACGCACATATGGCGTATTACCAGGAATTACAGGCCTAGCGCAAGTTAACCAAGGCTATGATGCATGCATTGAAGATGTAAGACGTAAAGTTGGTTTTGACCACAGTTACGCACTAAGCTTAGGTTCGTTCTACTCTTGGATTTCAATGGACCTTTCAATCATGAGTAAAACATTCGTTGTAATGATTGATGGACGAGGCCAGTAGTTTCTCGATTCTGGTAACGATCACTCTTGCCACTGGCGTCGCATCTTTTCGATGGTCGCTGGTGGCACATCATGAATGCTTTGATACGCGCCGCGACACACTTTAACTTCCACCTCAATGCGCTTCTTCACGCAGTAGTCCAAGTAACGCTTCATCTCCCAGTGCCGAACAAACGTATTACTCACAATCACGACTTTCCCTTTGTTCAACCACTTTCGAGTTTGCTGAAAACACCATTCATGCGCTTGGGGTAACTCAGTTGGGTTAAAGTGATAATCACCTTCATCATTTTCAAAATACATGTCAGCTTCAAAATGCTTAGCACCAAGCTCTATCGCCAATTGCTTTGCTAAGGTTGTTTTACCTGAACCTGGAAGTCCACGAATAAGAATGAGTTTAGCCAGTGACATAATGCTGTTAAATGAGGTGGGAATAAGCCCAAACTGTAACGGAATTATTGAAAAAGAAAAGTAGAAATAAAAAATGCCGAGCGCATTAGGCTCGGCATTTAAATTCAATAGTGGATAGTGTTTATTTGTAAGCTGACAGTTCGGTTCTTAACCCTTTAACCAAGCTTACACACATCAACAACAGAACAAAGGTAAACGGTAATCCCGTTGCAACCACACCGGACTGCAATGCTTGCAAGGCTTCTTTACCACCAACCCAAAGCATAACAGCTGCAATTGCACCTTCAATACAAGCCCAGAAAATACGCTGTGGAATTGGTGCATCAATCTTACCACCCGCAGTGATACTATCGATAACCAGTGAGCCAGAGTCTGATGATGTAATAAAGAACACCAGAATCAGCACGATAGAAAGCATTGAAATCACTGAGCTATACGGAAGCGCATCGTAAACATGGAACAGAGTCAGTGAAATATCAGTTAGACCATTTGCGCCTAGCTCACCAACTTTATTCACCACTTGGTCAAGCGCGATACCACCGAATACAGACATCCAAATCAAGGTAACGACAGTAGGAATAACGATCACTGCGAACAGGAATTCTCGAACCGTACGACCTTTAGACACACGCGCGATAAACATACCAACAAACGGTGACCAAGATACCCACCAAGCCCAGTAGAATACCGTCCAGCCGTGCATCCAAGTTTCATCTTCACGACCGTGGGGGTTGCTCAACGGAATAATATTTTCAATGTAAGCCATTGTTGTGTCGCGTAGCGAACCCCACGCCGTATCAAACGTGATAAAGGTAATGAAAATAAGCAGGGCAAACGCAACCACCATATTGACGTTACTCAGTAGCTTAACACCACCATCAATACCACGAATTACTGATAGCACCGCGATAAAGGTAACAAAGGTGATCACAATCATTTGTGTACCAATGCCGCCTTCTAGACCAAAGACATGGTTAATACCACTGGTCGCCTGCTGAGCACCGAGACCCAGCGACGTTGCAAGACCAAACAGCGTGGATAAAACGGCAAGAATGTCGATAACATGTCCTAACCAACCCCATGCTCGGTCACCAAAAATTGGATAAAACGCCGCGCGCAATGAAAGCGGTAAACCCTTGTTAAAAGCAAAAAACGCAAGTGCTAGTGCAACGAGTGCGTAAATACTCCAACCATGCACACCCCAGTGGAACATGGTGGCACCCATCGCGAGAGATTTCGCTTCTTCTGTGTATGGCACTGCGTTCAGTGGCATTCCCCACCAATCAGTGAAGTACGCGGTCGGCTCCGCCACACTCCAGAACAGAAGGCCAATACCCATACCAGCAGCAAAGAGCATCGACAACCAAGAAACGGTTGAGTGATCCGGCGTTGCTTCTTTGCCACCTAAGCGGATTTTACCCAGCGGAGAAAAAAGAAGAGCAACAGCGAATAATAAGAAGAAGTTTGTCGACCACATAAAGAACGCATCAAACTGTTCGATAATTCCGTTTTTCAGACCGTTTAATACATCACGAGCAGTGGTTGGCTCAACAAGAAGAAGTGAAATTAGACAGAAAACAACGAGACCCGCACTGATGCCAAAAACGGGGTTATGTATGTCGAATCCCCACTTTTGAACGTTGTCCTGTCCAACCTGATAGTCTGTTGTGTCGATACTATATTTTTTAAATGCATTATCCATAAATACAAATTTAACGTGAATTTGAAACGCCCCTCAGGTGAGAAGTACTCCAATACCGCCCTCCATTAATTTGAACTCTAAAGTTTTAAAGCGGGGCGAAGTTTAGCAGTAATCACATATTTTTGCAAAAAATCGCCATTTATTGCATTTTTGGCTCAGTTAAAGGCAGATGAGAACAAAGTAATATCAACACAAAAATTATGAGGTCTAACGATTGATTTTATCGTAATTTGATCGTTCGAAAAGCACTGGAAATACTTGCGCTCTGTGGCTTTATCATTGATGGGCGCGTAAATTGAGATAAGTAACACTGACTTGGTTTCAAAGATAGCGATGAAACCAAGTCAGTAAAGTTTTCATAGAGACTGATTATTATAGGAAATGGAAGGTAATATTCCCCGTCACACTGCTCACGGTGTCACTATCGCTGTCAATATCCACGCCAAACGCTTGATAGCTTGCCCCAATAGAAACATTATCGAGCAAGAAGTATTCGGCACCGACACCATACATGTAGGAGACACCATCATCTTTATCTAGATTTCTCAGTCCGCCGTCATAATCAACATTGAATGCATTGATGCCACCTTTGGCATAGACATGAAGCGGCCCAAAGTCGATGCTTGGTTTCGCTGCTAAATAGAATGAATCAAAATCAGCACTACCCCTGCTGCCACTCAGTGATAAATCCACCTTGCCGTGATTAAAGTAACCTGCTTCAATGCCAATGAATGGCAAAATACCAGTACCTACATGAATACCGTAGGTTGTATCGTTTTCGCTATCGATATCAGATTGACCAATTTGACCGCCAGCGTAAATCCATGAGTCAGCCATTGCTGATGTTGAGCACAACGTTAGAGCTAATAACGAGAGTGTTTTTTTCATACTATCCCTTCCTGAGCGATTCCTAAGCGAAACATTACGCAAATATGCGCATTTAATCGCCACTATATATTGGAAAGCATGAGCATTTTAAGATCCAAAAGTGAATAATTTATGTTCAACTTTTGTTTTGTGACTTCCAGACAAAAAAACACCGACATAAAGTCGGTGTTTTTCATATGGGTGTTAGAAAGCTAGACGCTTATAGGAAATGCAGTGTTGCGTTAACAGAGAACGTGCCGATATCGTCTTTACCCGCCGTGTAGTTCATGTAGCTAGCACCAACAGACATCGGACCAAAAATGAAGTACTCAGCACCTACACCGTACATTAGATCCAAATCGTCATCGTCTTTGCCGCCTTTCACTTCTTTGTCCCACTGGTGGAAGCCACCTTTTGCATACACATGCAGTGGACCAAAGTCGATGCTTGGCTTAAGTGCTGCGTAGTAAGACGTTAGCTTAGTGTCTTGACCATTTACGTTAAATTCACCGTGTTGCGTCACACCTGCTTCAATACCAATGATAGGTAGGATGCCTGTACCAACGTGAACAGAGTATGATGTATCCGTCTCACCTTTGTAGTCAGACTGACCTACTGTTGCACCACCGTAAATCCAAGAATCTGCCATTGCCGCAGAAGATGCGCCAAGTAGCGCCACTGCTAATAGAGTTTTTTTCATCATCTACCTTTACTCTTTATTATTCCCACGTCTGCATAACTCAGTCGTTGGTACTACAAATAAAGGGAGGCGAACCATTGCCTCCCAGAACTAAAAAATAACGCTTATTGAGTTACTAGCAATTAGTGTACCAGTAACCTCATACGCGATAATTGCAAATCTGACGCTATTTTACTGGTTGATTAGCAAGCATCAATCGCGTTTTTGACTCGTTTATCAGAAACAGGATAAGGAGTGCCTAATTGTTGAGCAAAGTAACTCACGCGAAGCTCTTCAATCATCCAACGCACTTCTTTTACGTTTTCAGGAATGGCCACACCTTTCGGGATCTTGTTCAGCAACTCTTTATAGTCTTGAGTCACAGATTCAATCTTCAGCATATGTAAACGATCTTTGTTTGGATCGATTGGCAACTTCTCCATACGACGCTCTATCGCACGCATGTAGCGAAGAATATCCGGCAAGCGTTTCCAGCCACATTCCGTCGCAAAGCCTTTGAAGATCAAGCCTTCAATTTGTGCTTTGATATCTGACAGAGCAAACGCCATAGTGAAGTCGATTTTGCCTTTTAGCTTCTTATTGATGCTGAACGCCGTTGTCAGAATAGTCTCAACCTGTTTCGCGATCTCTACGACGGTATCACCCAGTTCAGCACGAACGTGTTCTTTCAACGCTTCGAACTTCTCTGGCTCCCAAACTAAGCCACCCTGCTCTTCAATAAGCTTATCGACACCACAGGCGATACAGTCATCGATCAGATCAAGCACTTTGCCGTAAGGGTTAAAATACAAACCCAACTTCGATTTGTTCGGTAAGTTAGCGTGCAAATATTTAATTGGAGACGGCACATTCAACAAAATCAAACGACGCTGACCAGCACGCATTGCCGTTATCTGCTCGTACTCCGTTTCGTAGAGTTTGATTTCAACGCTGTCTTTGCTATCAACAAGTGCAGGATACGCTTTTACATCGTAGCCACCACGTTTTTGTTGATACACTTTCGGCAATTCACCGAAGCTCCACGTATGCAGACCTTGCTGTTCAATATCGTCATCTGCCACTTTGGAAAGCGTTTCTTGAACTTTGTCTTTCAAGCTCTCTTTCAATTCGTGAAGATCTTTATGTTCCTTCAGTTTGCGATTTCGATGATCAACCGCTCGGAACGTGACTTTCAAGTGTTCAGGCACCTGTTCCAAGTTCCAGTCTTCACGCAACACTTCTACACCCGTCATGCGGCGCAGTTCTTTTTCTAGCGAGTCTAGCAGCGGCGCTTCCATTGGTGTTACGCGTGCTAAGAATGCATCGGCATAGTTCGGCGCAGGTACAAAGTTCTTACGAATCGTCTTCGGCAGCGATTTAATCAAACTAACAATAAGCTCATGACGCAGACCAGGGATCTGCCAGTCAAAGCCCGCTGGCTCAACTTGGTTTAAAATCGGCAACGGCAAATGCACTGTGACACCGTCACTATCATCGCCCGGTTCAAATTGGTAACTCAACTTGAGCTTCAAACCATTTTGATGCCAGAAGTTCGGGTAATCCAAATCGGTCACATGGCTAGCATCACCCTTGAACAGCATCTCTTTTTCAAAGTTCAGCAGTTCAGGATCTTCTTTCGATGCTTTTTTCCACCACGTATCGAAATGTTTACCAGACACCACTTCGGTACCAACACGTTGGTCATAGAAATCAAACAGCTCATCATCATCCACCAAGATGTCACGACGACGAGATTTGTGTTCAAGCTCTTCCACTTCTTGCAGAAGCTTACGGTTTTGTTTAAAGAACGCGTGTTTGGTTTCCCACTCACCTTCAACCAATGCACTACGAATAAAGATTTCGCGGCTAACGGTCGGATCGATACTGCCGTAGTTCACCAAACGTTTCGGTACGATTGGCACGCCGTAAAGCATGACTTTTTCGTGCGCCATCACCGCCGCGCGTTTCTTCGACCAATGCGGTTCGCTGTAACTGCGCTTGATAAGGTGTTTGGCTAATGGCTCAATCCACTCCGGCTGAATCTTGGCAATGATACGGCCCCAAAGTTTCGAGGTTTCCACCAACTCGGCTGACATTATCCACTTAGGTTGTTTCTTAAATAGACCCGATGCAGGGAAGATATGGAAACGAGCATTGCGCGCGCCTTGATATTCATTCTTTTCTTGGTCTTTCATACCGATGTGCGACAACAAACCAACCAAGATCGCACTGTGTACGCCATGGTAAGACGCAGGCTCATCGTTCAGTTTGAATTCCATTTCACGCATCGACTGGTGAATTTGGAAGTACACGTCTTGCCACTCGCGAACGCGCAAGTAGTTCAAATAATCTTGCTTGCACTGTTTGCGGAACTGGTTGCTAGACAACGCTTTTTGCTGCTTTTGTATGTATTCCCACAAATTCACAAACGTCAGGAAGTCCGACTCTTCATGGAAGAAACGACGGTGCTTATCATCTGATGATTGTTGTTTGTCTGAAGGACGCTCGCGTGGATCTTGAATCGACAAGGCTGCTGCAATGATCATCACTTCTTTAAGCGCACCATATTTTGGCGCTTCCAAAACCATACGCGCCAAGCGTGGGTCGATTGGCAAACGAGCTAATTGGCGACCGATGGAAGTCAGGCGTTTTTTCGGGTCTTTTACCTCAGAATTAATCGCGCCAAGCTCTTCCAGCAAACGAACACCATCTTGGATGTTACGTTTGTCCGGCGCTTCCACAAATGGGAAAGCTTGAATGTCGCCCAAGCCAAGTGCCGTCATCTGTAAGATAACCGATGCTAGGTTGGTACGCAGGATCTCGGGGTCGGTAAACTCTGGGCGCGACTCAAAATCTTCCTCTGAGTACAGACGGATACAGATACCCTCTTCCACACGACCACAACGACCTTTACGCTGGTTCGCACTCGCCTGAGAAACTGGCTCGATTGGAAGACGCTGAACCTTAGTACGGTAACTGTATCGACTGATACGCGCCGTACCCGGGTCGATAACGTACTTAATGCCAGGAACAGTTAGCGAGGTTTCTGCCACGTTGGTTGCCAGTACAATTCGGCGACCGGCATGAGGTTGGAAAATCTTGTTCTGCTCGCCCGCCGACAAACGCGCGTAAAGCGGCACAATTTCGGTGCTCTTCAGATTGCGTTTAGACAGTGCATCTGCGGTATCACGAATTTCACGCTCACCGTTCATGAAGATCAGGATGTCACCTAAACCTTCATCGCACAGTTCATCTACCGCTTCGAAGATGCCTTCAAGCTGGTCACGATCATTGTCGTCATCACCGCTTAGTGGGCGGTAACGGGTTTCTACTGGGTAAGTACGACCTGACACTTCAATAATTGGTGCATTGTTGAAGTGTTTTGAAAAACGCTCTGGGTCGATGGTTGCCGACGTGATAATTACTTTCAAATCAGGACGGCGTGGTAGCAACTCTTTCAAGTAACCCAAGATGAAATCGATGTTAAGGCTGCGCTCGTGCGCTTCATCGATAATAATGGTGTCGTATTGATTCAAGAAACGGTCATGCTGAATTTCAGCCAACAAGATACCGTCCGTCATCAATTTGATTTGGGTATTTTCAGAGATCTGATCGTTGAATCGAACCTTGTAACCAACAAACTCACCCAGTTTGGTTTCCATCTCTTCGGCAATACGGTTCGCAACCGAACGCGCCGCAAGACGACGAGGCTGAGTATGACCAATCAGGCCGAACTTACCGCGACCAAGCTCAGCGCAGATTTTTGGCAGCTGAGTGGTTTTACCAGAACCGGTTTCACCCGCGACGATAACCACTTGGTTTTCTTCGATCGCTTTAGCGATGTCGTCACGCTTTTGGCTGACGGGCAGAATTTCTGGATATTCAATCGTTGGCTTGTAGCTGCTGCGTTGTTCCGCAACCATCATTGATTTGGCAATGTCGAGTGCAATTTCATCAAACACAGCATTACGTGCTGCATCTTTCTTAATTTTGCTCGCACCAGAAATGCGTTTACTTAAACGGAAGCGGTCACGCATCATGCACTGGCTTAACGCTTTACGTAGAGACGCCGCGCTATTCACTTGAGCCTGAGGTGCTTTATCTTGTTTCGCTGTCGCCTTTTGCACACCATTTGACGGTGTCGCTTGCTCTTCAGCGGGATTCTTTTTTGGGGGCTGTGACGAAGTCAAAGCGTTTCCTATTCTTTTCATTACAAAAACTGCGCGGATTGTATCACACAAGATCTGCAACAAGATAACCGAAACCACATTCAAATTTTTCGAACATGTTCAGCGAATCCCTATACTTTTTAACCAACGTGCCTCGCTTATAATGGCTCCCATAGTCAAAAGCACTTATTTAAGGAATAACCATTATGTCTCGTGTACTAGCTCTAAAATCAAGCATCCTTGGCGATTACTCTCAATCAAACAAACTGGTTGAAGACTTCATCAAAAATGTAGACCAAGACAAGCTAACTGTTCGTGATTTGGCTGCAAACCCATTACCAGTTTTGGACTTCGCCGTTGCCACTGCACTTCGCGCAACGGAAGATCTTTCACAAGAACAACAAGCGGTTGTCGAACTGTCGGATACCCTTATTGAAGAAGTAAAAGCCGCAGACACTTTGGTTATTGCCGCACCAATGTATAACTTTACAATTCCAACTCAGCTTAAAAACTGGATTGATTTGATTGCTCGTGCTGGCGTGACATTCAAATACACTGAAAACGGCGTTCAAGGCCTGATCGAAGGTAAGAAAGCGATTGTCATCACGACTCGCGGTGGTATCCATAAAGATTCACCAACTGACAACGTCACACCATACCTGCGTACCGTGCTAGGTTTCGTTGGTATCACTGATGTGGAATTTGTTTATGCGGAAGCGCTAAACATGGGTGAAGATTTCGCTGCGAAAGGCATTTCTGAAGCGCAGAGCCAACTTGCAGCGATAGCGTAAATTGGCCAAGCTAGATAGAAGAATGTAAATAACAAGGGATTGGTTCGCGCCAATCCCTTGTCGATCAAAATACCCTAATCGTGTTTAGAAATTATCTTATTTCTCCCAGAGCGATTCACTTTCTCTAAGTTGTGTAGCGCTTCGTGATAGAGCTTTTCCAAAGACTGCTCGGCTTCGTTTATCATATTCTCAATCATCGCATCAAACGCGACATCACTCGGAATTTCGAGATCGTCTCCAACGTCAACCTCAAGAGAATTGACGTACAACACTAACCATTCATCCCCCTCTAAATGCCCTTCCCCGTGGACGACAAAAAAACGCTTGGCAAATTCATCGTTGGTACAGTTTATCGCCTCAATTTGAATATTGAATGAGGAGTCGATACTCATGGTGCTCATGCCATCCGATTCATCAGATGCATCACAAACAGCCTTAACTTTGGCACGATACACGAAGGTTCGCGTTGAAAGCAGCATTGTATTATTCATCATTACTCATAATGGGTGATAAAGAAGTCAGTTGCAAATCCGACCTATATGCATCTTACGATGCTCTAAAACTCGAACTGGAAGTAAATGGTATTGTAGTTGCTCCCGCCTTTAATGCGCCCAAACTGGGACGCACTTTCGAAAATTGCTGAGCGGTGATGCAATGAATAACCCACCCACATATTTTCCCAGTTTTTTTGGTTGAATAAGTCACCTATATTTACATCAAACGAGAAGTCTAAGTAGTTCAGTAGCTTACTTGGTGTATAACCCTTGTCTTCCATTTCGGTTCCTTCGATGTAGGTAATGTTGTCGACGTATGACATACCTTCCGCAACACCAAATCGCCAAGTCGTTGGCCAATTAACGGTATAATAAGCCTTAATCGCCATCACGTATTCTGTGCTCGCGGACTGTACACTGGACGACCAGTGATGAACCAAACCTGGCGTTAAATAAATATCAAGAGGAAAACCAAACAACTCGTCCGTTAGCGGGTGCCCATAAAACAGTGAAGTAAGTTGATTGTTGTATGGGTCTTTTTCTCTCTCAAAGCTAAATATTTCACCAATATTTGAAGGCGTCGCCCAACCATGCGCGATACGTAGGTATGGTTTATTCCTCAGTGTTGATTTCGGAGCTTTGCCTTTATCGTTGAAAAAACCAAAACCGACAAACACTTCACCTTGATATCGGTCTTCTACAAGCTGGCTGTTGTAAGCATTATCATCTAAGCGAGTGACACTCGTCTCCCCCAATAAATACAAGTTGGAAGTCACATGATAACGCGCTTTGATGCCGAGGTTGGCGTCAAGTCCTGCTCCAATTCTTTCCCCAGTAACATCTTTAAACGCATAATATTCACTGTTGAAGTCAGCGTCTTTGTATCGAATCGTGATAGATGGCTCTAACTCCCAATCACCAAACGCATAATTAGCGGCAAGGCGATAATTAGAGTGAAACTGGAGTTCATCGTCCGTCATTAGTTCTACTTCCGCGCGCCAGTTGTCGTTAATGCTATAACGAACTTGACCACCAAAGTCGACTCTGTCCCCTTCATTGGCATTTTGTAGCGACATGGGAATATCAACAAATCTCAATCGCATGATCGCACTCGCGCGCCAGTCAGAATCACTCTCGTCATACAGAAAAACGCCGCCTTCAATGCCATTGATATACAAATGCTCGTTTTCAAAGAACATCATTGGTACAAATGTACTCACCGTCGAGTCATTATCGGGGGTATAAAACGGGATCGATGCGGTGCGATACATCGCTGCAATTCCCCATGTTTGCTCTTCTACACCATACGCAGAAGAAGCCATCGCAGCTAAAGGCAAAGTGAGTGTTGTTAGAATTAATCTCTTCATGAGTTCGAAAAATGTTGGTTGAGAAGCAGGCAAACATCAATGATTTGCCATTTAAAGCTTATGTTCTTCTGATGATAGCCGTTACAATGACAAATGTTGTCATCCTCGTGACAGTTTGAGTCCCAAGATTATATTAATATTGCACGACTAGATGAGCTTATTTGTGAATATTTTTACTATCGTAACAAGCTCTTAAAACTCTAGCTTAGTTCTAAATCAAACATAATGAAGTAAAAAAGTGAAAGCATCAGAACTTATCTCTACCTTGAATCATTTACCCGCAGACACGGACCCAGACATTGTGATGGGAGAAGCATGGCTGCCTGAAAGGTTGATAGGGACTCAACTTGATGGTGACATGTTATTTTTGCACTTTGATAATGCTCCAGAAGATGGTCAGGGAGACGAAGAGGGACGCGGCTTCGTCGAGCACGAAATAGATCTAATCAGAACGCGACTTCAGCAGATTTTGGATGAAGACAGTGATAACGCGTCAAAAGCCGATGCCATGCTAGGTTTATTCCTTATGGGACATGAACTTAGCAGTTCACAAGTTATCGAAATATTAGAAGAAGAAGCTGACACATAAGGAGCCGTTTTGCCAGCATTGATGAATACGACTGAAACATCTTCACTTCCTCTTATCGTTGCAGGTCCGATTTTGCGCAAAGTGACCGCAACTGAAATCAATATTTGGTTAGTCACCACCCAACGCTTGGAGGGTATGGTGCAAATTACGGATGAAAACGCCTCCGTCCTTCATCAAGCCCCCTTAAGTGAGCAAAAAGAACAGCTTCAAATCGGTCTCAATGCGTGGTGCTGTTTGTTGCAATTAAAGGGCGAGTTTCCGACCCATCAAACGTTACGCTATCAAATACAAACGCAACACGGCTCAGTAACGGAACTGCTTCCTCATCTGACTTATGAACGAGATAACTGTCCAAATTTGGGCGTTGAGTTCCTAATCAGCGAAAAAGCAGATTATGTTCTGCATGGCTCGTGCCGGAATCCCCACCACTTCAGTAAAGATACATTGGTCGCTGCGGATCATAAAATCGCATCTCAAACCATCGAAGAAAGACCAGATATGCTCATCATGAGTGGTGACCAAATCTACGCAGACCATGTTGCAGGCCCTACTCTGGACGCCATCGAACAAGTCATTGCCCTACTCGGTTTACCGGGCGAAGAATTCGAGCAAGCGCCGATAAAAAATACCAATGCCCTCTACCAGCACTCAGCTTGTTATTATGGTCGGGACAAATTGTTGCCTCATTATGTGAATGATGGCAGTTTACTGAGTACGTTTTTCCCGCACAGAGGGACGCCAATATTCAGCGCCAAAGAGTGTGAAAACCATCTAATAAGCTTTGCCGAATGCTTTGCAATGTACTTATTGGTTTGGTCTCCAACCTTATGGAAGCTCATTCGGACAGATCGCTTATTAGAAAATGAGTTTACTGTCGGCGGAGCAACTCTCGACCCCAAATGGCAACAGCAATGGCGAGAAGAAAAAGCTCAAATAGATAAATTCGTCTCAGGTCTAGATAATGTTCAACGCCTACTTGCTCACATTCCAACCTACATGATCTTTGATGATCACGATGTCACCGACGATTGGAACCTTACCATAGGCTGGGAACAAGCCGCGTACAGCAACGCCTTTGCAAAACGTATTATAGGCAACAGCCTGATTGCCTACTGGCTCTGCCAAGGGTGGGGAAACGCGCCAGAAAAATTCAATGATGAATTTATGAGTATCGCTCAACGCTTTTTCAACGAGCGTTCCTCACAAACTCAAGATGCATTTATTCAATATTTGTATCGCTTTGAGAATTGGCATTACACCATTCCGACGACGCCAAAAGTTGTCGTGCTAGATACGCGAACCAGACGCTGGCGTTCTGAGTCTAAAATGAACAAGCCCTCTGGGTTAATGGACTGGGAAGCAATGATTGAGTTCCACCAAGAACTTGTTCATCAAGACAAAGTTATCATTGTTTCTGCCGCGCCGATGTTCGGAGTGAAATTTATCGAAGCACTGCAGCGAGTAGTAACGATGCTTGGTAAACCATTAATGGTCGATGCTGAAAACTGGATGGCGCACCCCGGAAGTGCGAATACGCTTATTAGTATTTTTACACATACTAAGACGCCGACCAATTTCGTTATTCTCTCTGGTGACGTGCACTACTCTTTTGCATACGATATTAAGCTCCGCTATCGAAAAAATAGTCCGAATATCTATCAAATCACCTGTAGCGGGATTAAAAATCAGTTCCCAACCCAATTGCTCAATATTTGTGATGGTCTAGATAGACTGCTATATAGCCCTCGTTCGCCTTTAAACTGGTTTACAAAACGTAAGCGGCTAAAGATCTACAAACGCGCACCAAGTACGCACAATTTTTATCGCTTAGTTAACCACAGCGCCATTGGTGAGCTGCGTCTTGATGACGAAGGAAAGCCGAGTCAAATTAGCATTCTAACGAGCGATGGTGAAGAGGTACATTTTCCACCAACTCGTGCAGAAGGCTAAATCTCGCTCCCAAAATGACTTGCCCTTTCTTGAAGGCAAGTCATTTTGACTGAACTTAAAAGTACGAGGGATTTGGGTAGATGAGCAAAGCTCTTGACTGTCAACGGCGTGCTAAATTTGATACCACACCTTGAGATCTACCGTATTTATGACCATGTTAACCAAATAAACAATAGCTCGGTGTTCAATATGTTTAACTCTCTCACCTCATTATTTAAACAGCTCATTGAAGGCTCTGATTTAAGCCAAACCAACACACTCTCTCCGAATATGGCTATCGCGTGCTTGCTGTGTGAAGTATCTGGCGCAGACCATAACGTCGATGATAAAGAGCAAGAAACAAAGCGTTCATTATTGATGAAGCTTCTGTCATTAAATGAAGAAGAATCAAATGCTTTGTTAGAGCAAGCGCAACAGAAAATAAAAGACTCCGCGTCTCTGTACGATTTTACTTCTCAACTGAGAGAATTGACTCAAGAAACACGCTACAACTTAATCAAAAGCATGTGGGAAGTGGCGTATGCCGATGGCGAAATTGATCCACTAGAAGATGCAGTGATCCGCAAAACAGCAGAACTACTCTACGTTGATCACAGTGAGTTCATTCGAGCAAAGTTGCAATCTCAGTAAGGAAACAAGGTAAACATGTAAGTCGCGCAAGCTATTTCAAGTCTACCGTGAAATGATGGCGAAGATTGAGTTCTATAGCCATAAAAAAACGCGCATTACGCGCGTTTTTTCGATAAGCCAACGACATTGTTATTAAAATACTGGTCAAGATATGAATGTGTTTGACGAGCTCTACACTAAACAGATTCCATGACAAAACGACAATGGTTGAATGACGATTTGATTACAAGTTTGCCTATCTATAGCGGACCATTAAAGCATAGTCAGAGCGAGCTTAGCTAAATTGTACGCATCCACATAACCAGAATGTTGGCGCCCTTCCCAATCAATGCCTTTTGCTTCTTGAGCGGCTCGGTGACCAATACGCTTATCCTTAAGACGATTTTGAATGCGATAAAGCGTCGCTAAGTTGATGAACTCCGTAAATGGCGCTTCAATACCTTTTTGCTTACACTCTTCAAGCAGGATGAGGTCATCTCGGCCCCATGATGCATAAATCTTGTTTCGACCACCGAAGTTCTTAACCATGGATTTAAGCACTTCTTCTAATGGGCGTCCTTGTTTTTCAATTTTACGTGGCGTAATACCTGTTAGCTCGGCACAAAACAGCGAAACTTCATCATGTTCAGGTTTTACGTAGTATTGAGCTCGCTTGACTATCTCGCCTCTAGACAAATCTATTTCAGCCAACCCAACTTCGATAATTTCACCCGTGCTGCCGACACCATTTTCGTTCCAGCAACACATTTCTAAATCGAAGCATACAATACGGTTATGGTTCATAGTTTGTCTTGATTCCTAACATAAAATTTTAAAGCGTGGGATTCTACCGTAACACGGTGTAAAACTCGAATTTGCGCGCCCATTTAATCGCCAATCGACACATTATTACGACCGTTTTTTTTACTCAAATAAAGTTGATTATCCATTTTGTGATACAAGCTTTCAGGATCTTCATCTTTATGGACAGCCGCGCCGATACTTAACGTGCAAATGATTGAAGCATCGCCATAGTCAAAAGCCGTATTTGCCACGATGCTCCGCAACTTTTCCAGATAAGCTTCCAGTACTTCTTTATCAATGACTTTAGAAATAATACAGAACTCATCACCACCAGCACGATAAAATCGGTCTCCAGGCTTTAGATTCGCACTGACTAGCTTAGTCACATGCTGCAATGCTTCATCTCCCCCTAAATGACCGTGCTTGTCATTGATAACTTTGAAGTGGTCGATATCAAAACCAACCAATGCGAAGCTAACACCTTTGTTTATCTGGCTAAGCAAATGATCGTTAAACGCTCGGCGATTGAGTAACTGAGTTAGAGGGTCACGCTCAGCCATCCTTTTTAATTCGACGGTTTTAAGCTCTAACATGACCGCCAAGCGCTCTTTTTCTCGCGACTGTAAATTCACAATCCAACTAATCAAAAAGGCGATTACCAACCCGGCTAATGTCGTGCCCGCTAAAATAGAACGCTCCCAAGCAGAGACGGCATCAGAAAGTTTAAAATCAATCCGCCACTCACGATTAGGCAGTTGAATAGTACGGCTTATAACCGTTCCTCGAATGTTATCCCAGTTTGAACTTTGGAAGAGAACGGGGTCATCTGCTGCGTCAAAGCCTAAATCTTCTACGCGCACCGACATATCTAGCTCAGTCGCGGTTTTCGTGATCAAATCCTCAAAGTAAACCGTACTTCGAATCACCCCTGTCACTACACCTAATAAATGTTTGTTCTCGAAGTCAAACACTGGATGGAACACTAGCAGCCCAGTTTTAGGAATGGACTTGTCATACCCATCTTGCAGTAAGCGAACTTTATCCGAGACATTTGCTCGCCCATTTGTGGATATATCATCCAAGATGAGATCGAAGCGTTTACGTGAAAAATAGAAACCTAATAGAGAAAGGTTTTCTGGTGTTCTTGGATAAATATCCGATGCGATAAAAATTGGCTCTTTGTGTTCAAAAATGTACCCGTAGGTTTTGGGGCCATCTTTAGGAACGGTAAACGGTTGGAAATTAGGAAATGTTTGACGGGTCTTTAAAATATGCTCATCAAGGTCTTCGAATTCGACCTTTTGCATCCATTGAAGTCCAATTAGACTTCGCGAGCTATTGATTACTTGTTCCGCATACATTGGGAACGAAGACCAATAGGTGCGTTCAATCGAATGAAAAAAGTTTGCACCTGCACCAATGAACTTTAAATCATTTTCGACGTTTGCTTTCAGTGATTCTGCTTGTCGGTCAGCTAAAGTATCAAACGTCGTCTGCGTATACCGTTGCTGCATCGTATAAGCAGCACCGACCACACCAGCAGTGACACACAACGTCGCTGCAAAAGCTAGAATAGAGTCTGAATGTCGTTTGATAACGCTCTTGTGAGCGGTGCTTTGTGTCATATCGTAATTTTGATACTTCCGTAAGTTAAACTTCGGGATCTATTGAAATACTGCGTTAGCAACGCACAAACATCAAGCAACAACCTATGCTGGGCAGTCCGATCGTCGATTTTTCACGCTGTTCGTACGGTATAGTCACGAATTATTACAGCCTTAAGCCTTGAATATGCTACCATCCGTCATCATTTTAATGTCTAAACTTGGTGCAAGATCGCAAAGACGATCGTTTTAGTGAACACATATGAGCCAATACTGAGCACCAATAATCAATAGAAAGAGAAAAAACGTCATGAACATTGATTTGAACCTAATTCCTCAAACGTTCGATATGCTTCACGCTGGCCTAACCGCATCGAGCGTTTTGCTTCTTTTAGTCGCGGTCTCTCGCAAATCAAAAGTGGTTGAGAAAGTCGTAGAAAAACCGGTCGAGAAAATCGTCGAAGTTGAGAAGCCAGTTGAGAAGATCGTCGAAGTAGAAAAAGTCGTTGAAGTTGAGAAAGTCGTAGAAAAAGTCGTTGAAGTTGAATCGAAACTCGCAACAGCTTCTACTGATTCTGCAATGCAGCTACTCTCTATCATGCAACAAGAAGCTCGTCTGATCGACTTCCTACAAGAAGACCTAACTTCGTTCTCTGATGAAGAAGTAGGCGCAGCAGCTCGCGTAATTCATACTGGTGGGCAGAAAGTATTGAACGATTACGTGACACTTGCGCACGTTCGCAACGAAGACGAAGAAACTCGTATTACGGTTGAAGAAGGCTTCAACCCACAAGAAATCCGCCTAACTGGTAACGTGACAGGCAGCGCGCCGTTCCACGGCACTCTAGTTCACAAAGGTTGGAAGGCAACGTCTATGAACCTGCCTAAACTGGCTGAAAACTACGATGCATCTGTGATTGCTCCAGCCGAGGTTGAGCTGTAATGGAACACATGAACCAAGAAAATCATTCTCAAGAAACGAATAACCAAGCGTTTGCTCAAGAACAACAGACGCCTAAATTCAGCGTCGGTATCGACTTAGGTACCACACACTGCGTGATGTCTTTTGTTGATACGCACGACGAAGATGCTCGCGTTGAAGTAATGCCTATCCCACAGCTGACTGCGCCGGGTACGGTAGAGACTCGTAGCCAACTTGGCTCTTTCCTTTATCAACCACACGAACACGAAATGAACCCGCAATCACGTGTTCTTCCGTGGTCAAGTGAGCCAAAAGCTTTAGTTGGTGCAATTGCACGTAACCTAGGTTCAAAAACACCAATTCGTCTTGTTGCAAGTGCGAAATCTTGGCTTTGCCACGGTGGTGTAAACCGTCGTGACGCATTTCTACCAGCGGGTAGCCCAGAAGAAGTGGAAAAAGTATCCCCTCTTCGCGCAACCGAGCTATACCTTGAGCACTTAAAAGATGCTTGGAATCACGCAAACCCAAATCACAACCTTGCCGATCAAGACGTTATCATTACGGTTCCTGCTTCTTTTGATCCTGCTGCTCGCGATCTAACAGCAGAAGCAGCACGCAACGTTGGTTTTGTGCACCTAACGCTTCTAGAAGAGCCACAAGCTGCACTTTACAACTGGATTGATAACAGCAACGACAAATGGCGCGACGAAGTTGAAGTTGGCGACATTGTGCTTGTGGTCGATATCGGTGGTGGTACAACCGACCTTTCTTTGGTTGAAGTAACTGAAGACGACGGCAACCTAACTTTGAACCGTATCGCGGTAGGTGAACACATCCTACTTGGCGGTGACAACATGGACCTTGCACTTGCGTACCGCTTGAAGATGAAGCTAGCGCAAGAAGGCAAAGAGCTACAGCCGTGGCAAGTTCAGGCGATGACGCACGCATGTCGTGACGCGAAAGAAGCGCTATTGAACGACAGCGAACTTCAGTCAGTACCAATCGTAGTACCAAGCCGCGGTTCTAAACTGCTTGGCGCAACGTTGAAGACAGAACTGACTCAAGAAGAAGTACAACAAACATTGGTTGACGGCTTCTTCCCTCAAGTTGCGATTACGGACCACCCTGTTCAACGTAACCGTGGCGCACTAACGCAAATGGGTCTGCCTTACGCACAAGATGCGGGTATTACTCGCCACATTGCAGCGTTCTTGTCTAAGCAAGCACACGCGCAAAGCGGTGGTGAATCAGCGCAAGCTCAAGATTTCAACCCATTTGCAAACATGCCAGGTATGCCAGGCGCGGATGCAGCGCAATCGGCTGACTTCATCAAACCAACGGCAATCCTATTCAACGGTGGTGTGCTGAAATCAAAACTTCTAGCCACTCGTCTAGAAGACACGATTAACGAATGGCTAATTGAAGCAGACGCAGAAATGGCGAAACGCCTAACAGGTGTGGATCTAGACCTTGCGGTTGCTAGCGGTGCGGCTTACTACGGCTCTGTGCGTCGTGGTCAAGGCGTTCGTATCCGCGGCGGTATTGCTTCGGCGTACTACGTGGGTATCGAAAGTGCGATGCCTGCGATTCCGGGTATGGCGCCTCCAATGGAAGCACTGTGTGTAGCACCATTTGGTATGGAAGAAGGCTCAAGCGTTGACGTACCAAGCCAAGAGTTTGGTTTGA
The DNA here is from genome assembly GCF_009361695.1 of Vibrio sp. VGrn 2. Lineage (NCBI taxonomy): Bacteria > Pseudomonadati > Pseudomonadota > Gammaproteobacteria > Vibrionales > Vibrionaceae > Vibrio > Vibrio sp. VGrn 2. The sequence goes on from NZ_RBWD01000002.1 coordinate 120,054, forward strand.
TCATCGGCCAGCCAGTTAACTTCCAATTCTTCGGTTCAACCGTTCGTCGTGACGACCTAGCAGGTACTCACCTTGACTACTGGGCACCAGAAGAGCTTGAAGAGCTTCCAGAAATTCAAGTAACGCTGCCTGTATCTGAAGGTCGTCGTGAAGGTGAAGTGGTTCCAGTTACCCTAGCCTCTCGCGTCACAGAGCTTGGTACGCTTTACTTAGAAGCCATTGCCGCTGATAACGGGCAAAAATGGCATGTTGAGTTCGATGTGCGCGAAGACGCGAAAAGTGACTCAAACGAAGAACAATAATTAGAAGTCAAACGGCATCCAATCGGGTGCCGTTTTTAAATACACGAAGGTTTGGTTTTGTATGGCATCTCCTCGTTTCCTTGTTGGTATTGACCTTGGCACCACAAACACTGTGGTGGCCTACTGTGAAATCACCGACAACCTTGAACAATCCGAAGTATCCCTATTTGACATCGACCAACTGATTGGTCCGGGCGAAGTCGTTCGTAAACCACTTCTGCCCTCTTTCCGCTATCATCCAGCTGTAGGTCAAATCTCCCATTCTGACCTCACTCTTCCTTGGGACAACGAACCTGTTGCTGGCGACATTAACAATGTCATCGTTGGTGAATGGGCTCGTGAATTAGGCGCGAAGGTGGAAGGACGTCAGGTATCCAGTGCAAAAAGCTGGCTATCGCACCAAGCAGTTGATCGTAGCTCAGACACTCTTCCTTGGGCTGGTGCGCAAGACGTGGATAAAGTTTCACCCGTCATTGCCAGCGCAAGCTACCTCAACCACATTCGTCAAGCATGGAACTACCGTCATCCTAGCAACAAGCTAGAAGACCAAGATGTAATTGTGACTGTTCCAGCATCATTCGATGAGACGGCTCGTAAGCTCACGCTTGAAGCCGCAGAGTTGGCAGGTTTAAAGAAAATCGTCCTGCTCGAAGAGCCACAAGCCGTATGTTACGACTGGTACGCACGCCATCAGAAAACCGCAGCTGATGAGCTCAAAGAGTTACCGCTGATTCTGGTGTGCGATGTGGGCGGTGGTACCACCGACTTAAGCTTGATTGAAGCAAGTTTCTCTACTCAAGATGAGCTAGCCCTTGATCGTATTGGCGTTGGCGAACACTTGATGCTGGGTGGTGATAACCTCGACTTAGCATTAGCACACCTTGCAGAAAGCCGCTTCAATCAAAGTAAGAAGCTCACTGCAGCAAGCCTAACAAAGCTAATTCAGCAAACTCGCAAGGCGAAAGAAAACCTACTTTCAGCGAGTGCACCTGAAGAAGTGAAAATCACCATGTTAGGTAGCGGCTCTAAGCTACTTGGGGGCACAAAGAGTATTGCTCTAAGCAAACAAGAAGTGCACCAAATCGCATTAGATGGCTTCTTCCCGCTTTCTGATTTCAGTGAAGTACCAGACAAACGCCGCAGCGCGGTTGTCGAGTTTGGCCTTCCATACGTTGCTGACCCAGCGGTGAGCAAGCACGTTGCCGAGTTCTTAACTCAGCACCAGCAAGTCGCTCGTGCCGCTCTTGGCATTGAAAACGATAAACAAAACGCGATTCCAGTTGGCGTGTTGTTGAACGGAGGCGTGTTTAACAGTGATCTGGTGACTGAACGTGTCACCGCCCTACTTTCTGACTGGCGCGGCGCACCAGTTACGGTATTAGATAACCCACATCCAGATTGGTCTGTTGCATTAGGTGCTGTAGCATTTGGTAAAGCACGTCGTGGTGCACAGCTTAAAATTGGTGGTGGTGCAGCGCGTTCTTACTTCTTGCATCTTCAAGAAAAAAACAAAATGGGTAAAGCCCTCTGTTTACTTGCAAAAGGAACAGAAGAAGGCCATGAGATCCGTTTAAGCGGTCGTCGTTTCTCGCTTACCCTAGGTGAACCCGTTCGCTTTAACCTGCTGACTTCTACCCACGATACCTTAACCAATAACACCGCCATTCAAAATGGCGTGATGGTTGATGTTGACCCAGACTTGTTTGCTCCGCTACCGCCTTACATCACGACACTTGAAGGTGAAGGCGCAGAGTTACAAGCTAACCAGAAAGAACGTGTCGAAGTGCAATTGGCTTGTCAACTAACAGAAGTTGGCACTCTTAAGATGGAGTGTGTCAGCGCAGAAGACGACAACAAACGTTGGGAACTCGAATTTGAAGTCCGTAACAAGCAAACCGATGACAGCGAGCAAGTTAAGCTTCACCCTAAACTGAACGAATGTAAGGAGCTGATCGCTCGCCTTTACAGCGGTAATAAGAAAAGCGCAGAAGGCAAAGAGATCAAAACCTTAGCCAAAGACCTTGAGAAGAAGCTCGGCAAACGTGACGAATGGGACTTCACCACACTCCGTCAACTTTTCGATACTTTTGCACAAGGTCGTAAGCGTCGCCGTCGTTCTGAACAGCACGAGAAAAACTGGCTTCGTTTGGCGGGCTTTGCATTGCGTCCGGGCTTTGGCGATCCAACCGACTCATGGCGCATCGAGCAAGTTTGGGGACTGTATCAACAAAATATTCAGTTCAAAAACCATCAAGGCTGGACAGACTGGTGGGTATTCTGGCGACGTATCGCGGGCGGTCTAAGCCAAGAACAACAAGAAACCATTTTGGCAGACATCGCGAAATACTTACACCCTGGTGCGATGAAAAACCCACAATCCGCCAAAGCGGCACAAGACATGGGTTACGAATCCATGGTGCGTCTTTCAGCCTCTCTGGAGCATCTAGAAGTGGAAGATAAAGTTCTATTGGCAACGTGGTTCTTGAGTAAAGCGATCAACCAAAACCAGTTTGAACAAGCGCACTGGTGGGCGATGGGACGTTTGGCTTCTCGCACACCACTTTATGGCAGCCAGCACAACGTCATTCCTCGTGAACAAGCAGAACAGTGGTTGCCTAAGCTGTTAGAGCAGAACTGGCAGAAAGAGCCAATGATCGCTTTCGCAGCCGTAATGATTTGTCGTAAGACGGGCGACCGACTATTCGATATCTCTGACGACTACCGAGAGCAAGTTCTAACGAAGCTGAAACAAAGTAAAGTGCCCGAATCTTGGGTATCACTAGTTAAAGAAGTGAAAGAGCTTTCAGAAAGCGAATCAAAACGCGTCTTCGGTGATGCTTTACCAAGCGGTTTAACGCTAGTTCATCATTAAATCCACTCTACACAAGAACACGAGTTAGACGTACAAAGCCCTTCCGACGAAGGGCTTTGTTGTATCGCATTCTTTTGGTTTTGGTCGTGTACAACGCGCTAATTCATTTCTGTCGTAATCACTACATCGCGCGTTTCGTTATCCATATCGCTAATACCGACCACCGACACTTCTCTGTCCGATAGAGTTTCAATTAAGCTGTCTTCTAATCCGCCATCAGCCAGCCAAGTATAAAATTTATCCGCGATACGCTCCGAACCTTCCCCGACAAACGTTAATGTGACCTTCTTCATTTGTGACACTCCATCAATTTACGATTCAGCCACTTAAGCGTAGTATGTTTCGCAAATATCGACATAAACTAGGACTAACTTCTTTTATGAGTATCGAAAAATTTGACGCGATTTATCAACGTGCTGCTAAGCGAAAAGGCGGAGAAGATCAGCTTGAAGCGCTATTGTCTCACCCATTAAGTAAAGAGGAATTAGCAGCGATTCCCGATGACCGTTGGCTGGCCGCTTTTTCGATGAAGGTATTCCAAAGTGGGATTTCGTGGAGCGTGGTTCGCAACAAGTGGCCGAACTTCGAAGAAGTGTTCTTCGGATTTAAGATTGAGCCGTTGTTGATGCTGTCAGACGAACAATGGGAAACCAAAGCGACCGACAAACGCATCATTCGCCACCTCACTAAAGTCATGTCAATTCCGGCCAACGCTCGCATGATCCATGAAGCAAGAATCGAATATGGCTCGTTCAGTAACATGATTGCTGAATGGCCTCGGGAAAAGATCACGGATCTATGGGGCTACTTGAAGAAGCATGGTAGTCGTTTGGGTGGAAATACAGGCCCTTACACTTTACGCCAAATGGGCGTGGACACTTTTATTCTGTCTAACGATGTCGAAGCTTATTTACGCAACTGCAAGATCATTGAAGGCGGCAAAGACACGAAAAAGTCCTTGGACTCTGCTAATAAAGCCTTTATTCAGTGGCAGCAAGAAAGTGGAAGAAGCTTGACCGAAATCAGTCAAATTATCGCGTTTAGTACTGGTGACAATCGAATTTAAACAAGCACTTTGTAGCTCTGGGGGCGAAATTCCGGCCCCCCCATAACGCATGATATTTGCGCGAATCACTCTACTTTAGCTCTTACTGATATTACTACTTTCTCGATTCCTCCAAAAAATCCCTCCTTAAAGTGGCAAAATCCCCATTCAAATCACAAAAAGTTATCATATCGACAAATTATTTTTCTTGTTCAATATTTTTATTTATCAAATATTTAATTACAAGTGCCCAGTTTTTAGGCACTAAATATTGATGACGCTCAATTGCATTGCGCTGACAAACTGACTAGGATACACGCCCTTCCTGAGTGAACTATCAGAAACTTGATCGAGGAATTTATTCAAATTTCTCAACACTTCGTGAGCACTCACAACAATTGCACTCACTTTATAGATTTAAGGATCAACAGATCCGTTAATACAAATTCGACAGCGCAATAGAGTGCTGACTAGAACAACCATGACGCGATGTCACATGAGTGACTATTTTCGTGGTTTTGTGCTGGAAGTTATTTATTACATCAAGGCTGGTTAAAAGGATGAGCCCCTTGAACGCATTTACTGGAGGACAAGAAATGCCAAAAGGTCTAATGCTGACTGACTTAGCCATCGCTGGCTTACTATTAATTGCAGCAAAAGTAATTCGTGTACATATGCCTTTACTACAACGCATGTACATTCCATCAGCTGTATTGGCTGGGTTATTTGGTCTTATTTTTGGCCCAGCTCTGCTTAACGTATTACCTTGGACAGATACTTTTACCGCAAACGCAAGCCTCTTAACTGCTGCACTTTTTTCTGCGTTGGGTTTAGCAACAGATGTCCCGTCACCAAAAGTGGTTGCTCAACGAGCAGGCTCATTGTGGGCGTTTAACCAAATTGCATCCGTGTCGCAATGGCTGTTTGCAGCAATGTTTGGTTTAGTACTTACCACCTTCTTTTGGCCTGAGATTAATCCTGGATTTGGCGTAACCATGTCCGCTGGATTCATGGGCGGACATGGTTCAGCATCTGTAGTCGGTGAAATCTTCACGGGACTTGGTTGGGAAGATGGCTTCACGCTCGGTTTAACGTTCGCCACAGTTGGGATCTTTATTTCAATCTCTGTGGGCATGTTAATGCTTCAGTTTGCGTTGAAAATGGGCTGGATTCGTAGCTTTACGACATTCGACAGCATGGACGAACACGAACGCAAAGGCTTAGTGAAGCCTGACGATCAAGAACCTGTGATGAAAGATACGATGTCATCATTGTCAGTCGATTCTTTCGCGATTCACGCGGCGCTGGTTGTAGTGGTAACGGCTTTCTCTTATGTAGCAGCCAACTACTTATCTTCTTTCCACGATAAGGTACAAATTCCGACTTTCGTTACTGGCTTTCTGGGCGGTATGTTAGTTCGAATTATCGCTAAGCAAACCAAGGCATCTCATTACCTATGTGACGGCGCATTCAAACACGCAGCGGGTATTAGTACGGATTACCTGATCATCTTTGGTATTTCAGCGATTAAGATCACGGTTCTAGCGCAGTATTTAATGCCAATGGTAGTGCTCGCAATTGGTGGTATCGCGTTCACGCTATGGCTTATCTTTTGGGTTGCACCTCGCATCATGGGAGATGACTGGTTTGAGAAAGGCATTTTCTCTTGGGGATGGTTAACAGGTACAGTCGCTATGGGTATCGCGTTATTACGCATTGTCGACCCCAAAATGCGCAGTAAAGTGTTAGACGACTATGCTATCGCTTATGTTCCAGGCTCAATTACGGACATTTTCATCATCTCGCTTATGCCAATCGCAATGTATAACGGCATGCACTGGCAAGCGTTAGGTGTTGGTCTAACCTATATTGCCGTTGTCTTATTCATTTGGCGATTTGTATTTAAGCGCAGCGGTCAAGCCGTCGCAAACGAGTCTTAATTGATCATTTCGGGAGGTATTTTATCCTCCCGAATTTAACTCTCTCCCCTTATTCGATAGCCGCCTCCCACCAGCATGTAACAAATAAGCAACTTGTTTTATATTTAAGATCTGCAAGCTTGGTCACTCCTTCCCATCCTTTTTTAATACTTGACCTGCGCATTTTTATATCAAAATAGCCGCCAAACTATTCATGACTCATGGAGAAAAGGCAGTGCATCGCTCTCAAGGATTTACCCTCATTGAACTCATTGTGTGCATCATTATCCTTGGTGTCGTTAGTGTTATTGCCCTTCCTAAATTTCTTGGTCTGCAAAAAGATGCTCGAGTGGCGGTTCTATATGGCGCGAGGGAAGCGCTCATGACTGCAAACAACTTTGTGTACACCAAAGCCGTTATTCAATCTCAAGAGACGGTAGATGGCGACAAACAATATAACATTGATCTAGATAATGACGGCAATAACGACCTAATTGGTTACTTTGGATTCATTAAGAATGTCATTCCCGCAAAAGAGCTGGCAGGTTTCGACCCTCAACTCACTATCAATACTTGGTACGGGGTAGACAGCCCAGACGAACCCTATTTCCTTATCGGCTTTGCAAACAAACCTGTTGGTCCAGACCATATGTGTTATGTCGAAGTTTACTACCCAGAAACTCCAGGAGGCCAAGTCAGCTACAAAATACAAACTGACGACTGCTAGTTCCCCTAGTGAGTGAAAGTAACAGTTGCACTTTTGGTGCTTTCATCGCTTTTAGCAGAATACTGGCCCTAAAACCCATTATTAACAACTATTTCACATAATGTTGTTTCATAGTTAGCTTGCAGCGAGAAAACAAGTAATTAGCGACCGCACGCGCCCGTAATCGAAACAATCTATCGTTTTCCGACCGCCAATAATTTGTGCTTGTAAACTCATCATTTCGCTCAATAATAGTTCTATAACAAATTCAATAATTTAAAGCGGGATGCGTGATGAGAATATTCTGGCAGTTACGTTGGTATTTCCAACAAAAGTGGAAGCATTATGTCGGATCGATTTTGCTTTTCGCTGTGATATCAACTCTACAACTTGTTCCTCCTAAAGCGGTCGGTATCATCGTTGATGGGGTCGTAGATAACACGTTAGATACAAATACGCTGATTCTGTGGCTCTTGGGACTCACTGCACTGATCTTTGCCATTTATGGATGCCGTATCTTATGGCGAATTTGGCTTTTCGGCGCAAGCTGGGAACTCGGAACCATTCTACGTAATCGTCTCTATAGGCACTTATCGACACAACCACCCCGATTTTTCGAACGTTATAAGACCGGTGATCTGATGGCGCGTGGTACTAATGATGTACGTAACATCGTAATGACAGCCGGCGAAGGGGTTTTAACGGCAGCCGATTCCTTGATCACGGGTATTGCAGTTTTAATCATCATGGTAACGCAAGTTAGCTGGAAGCTCACCGTTATGGCACTTCTTCCAATGCCGTTTCTTGCAATCATCATCTTTTTTATTGTCCGTATACTGCATCAACGTTTCCGCATTGCTCAGGAAGCCTTTTCTACCATGTCAGACATGACGCAAGAGTCACTTAACGGCGTGCGAATGTTGCGAGCTTTTGGGTTAGAGAATCAAGAACAACAGCGCTTTGACGATGTAGTCGATGATACCGGTCAGAAAAATATCGCCGTCGCTAGAGTCGACGCGAGATTTGATCCAGCTATCCAACTCACCATCGGCCTCTCTTTCCTTCTCAGTGTCGCTGCTGGTGCTTACCTTGTCGATAAGGGAGAGATCACGCTTGGTGATCTAACAGCCTTTACGATGTATTTAGGGTTAATGATATGGCCTATGCTGGCCTTCGCTTTCTTATTTAATATTTTAGAGCGAGGCTCCGCAGCATGGAATCGCCTACAAGAGATCTTTGATGAAACACCAGAGATTGTCAGTGGAAATAAACCATTAGAAGATAAACCACTGCCATTAAAAATTGATATCGATGCTTTCCACTGGTCCAGTGATTTACCACCAGCTTTAGCCGAAATAAAAATCGAACTTGAACCCGGTAAAATGTTGGGAGTAGCTGGCCCTGTCGGAAGCGGAAAATCAACCCTGCTAACGCTGCTTTTGCGTCAGCACGACCTAACAAACGGTTCAATTACATTCGGGGATGTTGAGATTAAAGATGCCCTACTTCCTCAGTGGCGCAACCGCTTTGCCGTGGTTAATCAAAGCCCGTTTCTATTCTCCAAGTCTATCTTTGACAATATTGCCTTAGGAAGCCCTAACGCGGGAAAGGAAGAAGTCTACAGAGCAGCAAAGTTAGCCTGTATACATGACGATATTGAGAAGTTTCCTGAAGGCTACCAAACAGAAGTCGGTGAAAAAGGCATTACACTCTCCGGCGGGCAAAAACAACGTATTGCGATAGCACGCGCTATGCTGTTGAATGCCCAAGTGTTGGTTTTGGACGATGCACTTTCCGCTGTTGATGGACGGACCGAACATCAAATCCTTAAGAATTTGGAAACGCACTACCGTGATCAAGCCCTAATCGTTATTGCGCACCGCCTCACCGCATTGGAAGCAGCAGACGAGATCATTGTATTGAATCACGGACACATTACTGAACGTGGGCAACATAGCGCTTTATTAGCGCATAAAGGATGGTACGCCGAAATGTTCGAGTACCAAAAACTAGAACAGGCGATGGAGGAATAATGAATGAACCAGACCAGTACGTTTAAACGGTTGATGTCTTACCCATTATCTCAACCAAAGCCAATGATTAAAGGACTTGCTTTGCTGTTTATCGCAGCGTTAGCCAGCGCTGGCGGCCCTTGGTTGATTCAATATTTCATTGATGAGCACATCGCTAAAGGTGACTATTCACAGAATGTTCTGATTTCGCTAGCAGTAGGTTATATCGCTCTTCAGATGGTATCGGCAACATTTCAGTATTTTCAGTCATTGCAATTTAGCATTGTCGCGGCTAACACGATAAAAACGATTCGTAAGCAAGTATTTTCTGGCGTGATTAAGCAGCCGTTATCTGCGTTTGATTACACTCCTGCTGGAAAATTGGTATCGCGAATCACCAACGATACGGAATCTCTACAGCAATTTTATGAGCTCTTGATCGCGACCGTGGTGAAAAACGTGGTCATGATTGTGGTGATGCTTGGCGTTATGTTTTTCATGAGCTGGAAACTCACACTTGTTGTGCTTGTATTGCTACCGATCGTCATCGGCTTTATGTACTTGTTTAAGCAGCTAAGTACAGAAAGCTACCGAAAGATGCGTGACCTATTGACTGATATAAATGCGAATCTGAGTGAATCCATTCAAGGGATGAGTGTCATTCAATTAATGCAACAAGAAGAGCGTTTTAATAAACAGTTCAACGAGCTAACCGCAGAGCATTTGGTGGCATCTAAACGAGTGATTCGGCTAAACGGCTATCTGCTAAGACCATTGATGGACTTGCTCGCTGGCCTCGCGTTACTTTGCTTGGTTGCGATCTTTGGCTTTAACGGTATTGAGTTGATTGGTGTGGGGGTACTGTATGCGTTTATCAGTTATCTTGCGCGCGTTACTGAGCCATTAATTGAAATGACTCAGCAGCTTGCTCTACTTCAGCAAGCGTTAGTATCAAGCGAACGTGTGTTTGAATTGATTGATGCGAAAGAACAAACTTATGGGGACGACCATCAGCCATTAAGGTCAGGTGCTATCGAACTTAAAGACCTCACATTTAGCTACGATGGTAAACAGGACGTCCTAAAAGACATTTCGTTGAAGGCCAACCACCAAGACTTTATCGCGCTTGTCGGGCATACCGGAAGCGGTAAAAGCACATTAGCGTCGCTGTTAATGGGCTTTTATCCAACGCAATGTGGTGAACTGCTCATCGATAGTCGTCCACTTAAAACACTAGGGAAAGACGTCCTTCGTAAAGATGTGGCAATGGTTCAGCAAGATCCGCACATTCTCCCTGCTTCAGTCAGAGAAAACATCTCTCTTAGTCGAGAGGTTGACGATACTCAAATATGGGATGCGTTAGACAAGGTAGGTTTGGCAGAGCAAATTCACCGTTATCCTAATGGGCTAGACACGCAGTTAGGTCAAGGTGAAACCAATCTATCTGCTGGACAAAAACAGCTCTTAGCGTTAGCACGTGTGCTTGTGGTAAAACCTAAAATATTGATATTAGATGAAGCAACGGCCAATATTGACTCAGGAACAGAAGCTTTAATACAAAAGAGTTTAGCGGTACTCAGACAAGACATGACACTAGTCGTTATCGCTCATCGACTTTCAACTATTTTGGATGCGAACCAAATCATTGTTCTTCATCATGGGGAGTTAGTAGAGAAAGGCACACACAAAACACTGTTGAAACAAAATGGTCGTTATGCCCAAATGTATCAGTTACAGCAAGCAAACCGACATTTACAGCAGATTGAAGAAGAAACCAAGCAACTCGAAGAAGCGGTGTGATTTTTATACCCATGCCTTCTTTTTATTTGGTAGGCATGGGCATAATCGGCCCAACTTCAAAAGTTAGCCTGATTAGCTTCCAATTTCTTCATAATGTGAACTAATTTTCTATTTCTTACCTATTATTGACATAACCCCTCGCTATATCACGCAAGGTCGTTGTAAAATCGTACGGTACTTCAGTCTGGTGCCCTTTGCACTAGACTGTTTTCACTTTCTAATAATGCATATTAATCTCATGACACAAGTCCATGGACAAAGATAAGTTTACTAACATCTATCGCTTGCCTGGTTCGATTCAAATTCGTATCGGTAAATGGCAAAAAACGTTCCGCGGCACCTCTGATTTAGTTTTACATCAGGCGCTAATGGAGCGTAATAAGCAATTTAAGAAGCCAGACTTTTTACCTAAAGGCTGGTGCGTCACTCCTATTGACGAAAAAGATATTACTGTCACGCACCACGGTAAATATATCCAAACCGTCATGCGCACAATGTTGGACAGAAAGGTCTCGTACAAGCGATTATTCCTATCTCGAATGAGTGCGGAAGAAGGTGAAAAAGTGCTCCACAATTACAAACTGGAGTGGGTAAGGAAACATAACCAGATCGCCAAAAAGTACAATCAAATTAAGAAGAAACAGTACATGAACTTTGCAAGAGAAGAAGAGGAAACCCTCTACCCTTCGATTCCAAAGGGTGAGTTTGACAAAACGTTATGGAACAAGCTCGTCGTATCATCGTTTGGTCCGCAGAAAAAGTACAAAAACCCACACTTTGTCCGCAAAGCCGATTTCTAAATAAACACCCCTACACTAGGGGTGTTTATTTATCCGTTAAATCACCAATCGTAAGTTAAACTGGCAATAATATTTTGTCGATCGCCATACCAACAAAAACCATCACATGTCGCTATGTACTCTTTATCAGTGATATTTTTGGCTGCGACTTGTAGCTTGTAATCTCCAATGCGATAGCTGACCGTCGCATCCATTAAAAAGTAACTTGGTACTTTTAGTCTCTCTTCATTATCTCCGTATGACTCACCTGTATAGCGCGCACCTAAGCCAACAGCAACGCCATCAAGAGGTCCATCAAAGAAACGATAATGTGCCCAAGCTGATGATACGGTATTCGCGACTTGAGAAGGTGTTTTGCCAACCCATGTCTTATTGACGTCTTCTTTTATCTCTGCATCAACATAGGCTATGTTTCCGATTAATGTTAAAGAGGGTGTCACATTGGCTACAGCTTCAAACTCAACGCCGTTATTTTCTATTTTTCCTATTTGCGTCAATTCACTCAAGTAGATACGAGCCAAGTTTTCTTTTGTTGCCCGATACGTTGCAATATTGAAATAGCCATCGAATGAATCCGGTTGGTATTTTACACCGATTTCAAATTGATCACCGCTTTCCGGCTTCGCTGGCTTACCATTGCTGTCTTCTTGAATAATTGGATCAAAGTACTGAGAGTAACTAAAATATGGCGTGAAGCCAGAATCAGAAATATAAGCCGTTCCCACGCTAAACGTCCACTCTCCATTATCGACTTTCGTGCGAGCACCCGTGGTAACATTATGTACTTCATTACTTGTATCGTCGTAACGCGCACCCAATAACATTGTCCATTTATCGTTAATCAGCATATGATCTTGAAAATAGACACCGAGCTGTCGGTTCTCAACTTTCGTTCTTTGCTTATCGGTTTCGCTCAATGGCTGTAGCGTATTCGGATCGAGTAACGTTATATTATCCGAATAAGTAGGATTAAATACATTAAACCTAGGGTCAGGCAAAGCTCCCATTGGTGTGTTTAAGAGCGCATTACCATCAGCAACGATAGGATCATTCGCAAAGTCCTTACCATCGATACTGATCATTTGAAAATCTAAACCCAACATCAAGTTATGCTCAGCGCTTCCCCAATTTACTTGGTGCATCAAACGATTATCAATATTAAAAGCATCGGATGATCCATCTTCTGTTGAAGCGCCCCGAAGTATGGTCTTGCGTTCATTTGATGGATCTAAAATCGGCCCCAATCCAGGTACATCAGCCGAGTAAACGTACGAATACATTTGTCTCAACTTAACATCCATTTCACTGTAACGAGCAGCTTGAACAAACGAAGTGGTATCATTAAACGCATGAGAAAACTCATAGCCTAAAGACACCTGCTCACGCTCAAACGTCTCCCAGTTGGGATTGCCTATCGCTAAACTATCACTGATCTTTCCATTTTTGTTTGGCGTTAACGTTCCTTCAACTGGCAAAAATTGCAGATAAGGATCTGAGTCGTCTTTTTGATAGCTCGTTAGAAAGGTAATTTCAGACGTCTCATTAAATTTGTACGTCATTGATGGAGAGAGAAGAATGCGCTCTGCTTCTACCCCACTAATTCTCGTCCCATTTTTTCTCGCTAACCCTTGAAAGCGGAAAGCTAACTGCTCACTCACCTCAGAGTTTACGTCAAGAGAAAGTTGTTTACGGTCTTCAGAACCGTACTCCAAAGATACAAGCCCTGAGCCTCCATCAAATTGAGGTCGCTTACTGACGACATTGATAACCCCACCAGGAGGGTTTTGCCCATAAAGAACAGACGCTGCACCACGTAACACTTCAACCCTTTCTAACGTAAACGGATCTATTTGCCAACTATAGAAACCAGAAGAATATAAACGGGTACCATCTTGATACAGCCCGCTGTTCGCCTGTTTAAAACCACGAATAATAAACCAATCTTGCTTGTTATCTTCGCCGAAATAATTAGTTTGAATACTTGGTGTGTACTGTAGCGCGTCAGAAATGCTAATAGAGGCACGATCATCCATTTGTTCTCGCGTAACAACAGATACCGCTCTTGGGGTTTCATTGATGGCAATATCAGTTTTCGTCGCTGCCCGACTCTTCGCTCCAAGATAACTAAAATCAGGACCAACTGCACTGTCTTGCTGCTGTCCAATCACAACTATATTTTCATCTTCCTGAGCCAAGACATTTGGCGTTGATAACGCTAATACAACCGCCATTGACGTTGGTGTCAGCATAAACTGCCGAGTCATATTATTCTCCTTTTTTGTCGGCAGCCAAACCAACCCTTCATGACTTCAGCGATCGCTGAAAGAAAAGCGAGTTACGGCATCGCCAGTTGTTTCCATAAAAGACAAACCAGAGGTTTTGCATAAAGCACTCGCATAGGTTGCGAATGCCACTGCGAGAGCTTGTTTGTATAATTACTTTCTTGGTTGAGGCGTAGCTCGTATCTACAAACGACGTAATCCCCACATCAGATACAAACCGCCAATGAGAGACGCCATAAGCCCTGTTGGTACTTCTTGCGGGTAAAGAACTTGTCGTCCCAACCAATCGGCCAACAACATCACGCCGGAACCCAATATCGCGGCGCATAACATGTGTTGTGACGCTTTGTTAAAGCCAAATAAGCGAGCTAAATGCGGAGCCAGTAACCCAACAAAGCTAATAGGACCAACAACCAATGTCGCACTGACCGTGAGACAAGCAACTAAAAGCAGCAGTATCGCGCGCGAACGATCAACGCGAATCCCAAGTGCTTTAGAGGAAGCGGCGCCAACAGGAAGAATATCTAGCCATCTTACGCAGAGAAAACTCAACCCTATAAAGACAAGCGCAGATAAAGACAATGGGAGTAACGTTTCAACCGAAACATAGTAGGTAGACCCAGACAACCAAGCCAATGCTTGATAACTTCTTGGGTCACCAGTGGCTAGAATAAAGCTCTGTATTGCATTCATCAGTGCGGTAATAGCAATACCAGTCAACAAAATACGCTCCGGCTGAAAGCCTGACTTACGGTTTAGCAGCACAATGACTAATACCGTCGCTAATGCGCCTACGAGCCCGCCTAGAGAAAGAGTGAAAATTGACGAACCAAACCCAGTAAACATCGCGATGATCAATCCCATCGCTGTCCCTGAACTGATACCGATCACTTCAGGACTTGCCATTGGGTTTCCACTTAGGCGTTGAATCATGGTGCCAGCAATCGCTAACATTGCCCCCGCAATTGCTGCTGCAAATAATCTAGGTGCGCGCCATTCCAAAAAAATCCAATTTTGGCTAGCAAACAAGTTTGTCCACCCTTCATTTTGCACAGCAACCGTGGCAAAAAGAACAACGGAAATTAATGTGCCGATCAACGCCAATGAGATCGCTTTAGGGTTTAGCTTGTAAACATGTTGACGATGTCGAGTTAACACCGTTTGAGTATGACCCTGCGTCTTTTGTGATAAGCGAGGTAGCAGCCATAACAGTAGCGGAGCGCCCAGTGCAGCGGTTGCTGCTCCCGTTGGTATAAAACTCGCCATTAGCCCTGGCAGTTGCTGAATAACCAAATCGGTTAAAGTCAATAACATGGCACCAATCAGCATCGATACCCAAAGCTTATGCTGGATTTTATTGATACCTATCAATCGAGTAATCGCTGGCGCTGCTAATCCGATGAAACCGATGATTCCTACTGCAGAAACGACCCAAGAAGTGATTAACACCGCAAGCCCAAGACAGACAAAGCGCAGTTTGGCTAGCGAGACACCTAAACTCTTGGCACCTTGCTCGGAGAGTTCTAACAGACTTAACGGCTTTGCAAACACAAATGCGATAACCGTAGCAAGTGCGATTCGAGGTGCAAGATACGAGAAATCACCCCATCCGCTCTGAACAAGCGAGCCCGCTCCCCATATCATTAATCCATTCAGCTTTTCGGTATTCATCATCAGAATAACCGTACTTAATGATGCAAAGTACAGGTTTATCACTAACCCAGAAACGACGACAACCGTTGGAGATAACGCTCGTCGCCATGACAACAGCATCACCAACCCCATCGATGTCACACCGCCGATGAGAGCAACCAAATTAGGTGCTATATCCAACATCCAAGGGGCAAATAGCGTAGCTAACATCAAAGCAAAACTTGAACCGCTCGCCACACCTAATGTTGTTGGCGAAGCAAGAGGATTGCGCAGAACTTGTTGCATTAATACCCCAGCAACCGCTAATCCGGCGCCAGATATAATCGTGGTGAAGACTCGAGGCCACCAGCTAAAGTGAAGTAAGACGGAATCGATAGATTGAAAGTTAGGTTTCCATAAACTGCTAAGAGCCAGTGAGAATGAACTTGCTTGATACAATTGGAAAGCACCAATAGAAAAGGTAAATGCCGAAAGTAACACCACAAGGCTTAAAGGCATGGCTTTCATTGTTCTAACTCCTCGATCTTACTCGCCGTAACTAACTCCGCGAACCGAAGCGCTGAAGGCATAGAACCAAAACTCCAAACAGGTGCGACTTGCATGACTTTCTCACCAGACTGTTGAACAACGTATTGCCAAAACGGATCTTGAGAGAGCTGCTTTTCGCCACCGTGAGGCAATGGCTCAACGATAACAATTTGGGCTCTTATACCTGCTAACTTATCGATGCCGACTAAGCTGAAGCCCCAGCTATTTGTCTCTTCGTTCCACGCATTACTCAGCCCAATCTTTTTGATAGCCTGAGAGTAAAGACTATTCTGACCAAAAACACGAACGTGCTTCGTATCCATAAACTGAATCATTAAAAGCGGCGGCTGGCCTTTGTTTATGCGCTGTTTTAGTAAAGAGAAACGTTCTTCATATTGTTGTATAAGTGCCTCAGCTTCCGCTTCTCTTCCTAGCTCTTCACCAAACCTCCGAGTGAAACGAGTAAGTACCGACCAATCTGTAATCCCGCTTTCATATAAGTCAATCGTGGTAACGGGGGCGATATCGACTAAGCGATGCTTCATTGAGGAGAAGTACGGGGCAATAAAAATACGGTCAGGTCTGAGCTCGTAAATACGCTCTATATTGGGTTGAGTTCTTAACCCTACATCCTTAGTTTGAGGTGGTAACGGTGGCGATTTTACCCAAGCATCGTAATCTTGCCCTTGAGCGACGCCTACGGGCACGACCCCTAACGCCAACATCGTTTCAGTTTGTGTCCAATCAACCGACATCACCCGAGGTGACGCCTCAGCTACTGCTTGAAAGGAACTGACCAAAAGCGCACTAAGTGAGAGAGCGAAAGAGAAATGCTTAAGTCGAGTGTTTGTACTGCTCATTATTCAACCTCTAGCTTGGCATCGCCACCGGATAACCCGCAGGGTGGTCAGAGATCTTCATCTCTATCCCGTATATGTCCCTCAGCTTAGGTTCAGTAAACACCTGTTCAACATTGCCTTGTGCAATCAAATCACCTTGATGTAATGCAACGATATGATCGCAAAAGCGCGCCGCTAAGTTGATGTCGTGCAATACGATAATAACGCCCAAACCCAACTCTTTACTGAGTTTAGAGATGAGCCTCAACATATCGACTTGATGGCTAATATCTAACGCAGACAAAGGCTCATCAAGAAGCAAATACTCGGTTTTTTGCGCTAATAGCATGGCTAGCCACACTCGTTGGCGCTCCCCTCCAGATAGCGTATCAACTAAGCGATCTGCGTATTTTAGTGTTCCTGTCATCGCCATTGATTCTTCAACAATGTCATGATCTTTCTTGCTCAAACGACCAAGTAAACCATGCCATGGGTAACGACCAAAACCGACTAAATCTCGACCTAAAATACTGTCGGTCACCGGAAGATGCTGAGGCAAGTAGGCAATGTGTTGGGCGAATTTTTTCGCTGAGAGATCGTTAATGCTCGTTCCATGCAGAACCACGTCACCAGCGGTGTATGGCTGTTGCTGTGCCAGCAACTTTAACAATGTGGATTTTCCTGAACCATTGTGCCCAACAAGAGCGTATGTTTTCCCAGGTTCAAATGTCACATCAAACGCTTTTAGCAATGACTTGCCTTCAATCTCAAACTGGAGTGCTTTAGCTTCCAACATCCCTACTTCACCTAATAGCCATTCACAAATGAAAGCTAATCAATCGCTTTCATTCGTTCATCACGTTTGCCGTTCTTATTCAACAGAACGATTAATAAGGGAGGTTTTATATAACAACAAAGATACAAATGCAAACCGTTGTCATTATCATTACATCAACAAGATCATTGAGATAATTACTAAGCGTTAATGATTATTTGTTGCGGATGACTTCATTAGTGGATTGTCGCAGGTCAACGAGAGCAGCGGTCTACCACTGCCCTCGCATAAATTTGAATGAATACTGCGGCGCATGAAGAAATGAGAAATGCCGCAGTGAATAAATTAATGACGAGCGTCAGCGCCAAACTCTACTTCTTTATAGATATCGGCCAGCGACTTTTTACCTTGTTTGTCTTTGGCTGAACGCTTTTTCTTCGTTTGATAATGGTATTCTTGCTCCTGAAGTGCTTGTTCGTGCTCTTTTGCTGACTCAACAAACTCAGGATTTGCAAGTGCTTGTTGGCGTAAGCGGTTTACTCTTTCAAGGGTTTCCCACAACATACTTCACCTCCAAACTTATTACTGTATATAAAAACAGTATTGTTTAAATATTCCTCCTCGTCAACATTTCAACTTCGTTACTGCTCTTCACATTAACCCCAAGCCTGTATAGTGCTCCGGATATTTGTGGATGATTTGCTTTATATAACCTTGATGCTCTCGCAGAGCATTAACACATTCTCGAGATAACCATCCCTGATATACCCATTTTTCAAGTTCTAACAATGCGTATGGGATGGACCACGCTTGTCTGTACGGATGGTGCGTCGTCATAAAATCAAAGGCATTCGCGACAGCCGTAATTTGCGCGGCGATTGGTATATCGCCACTGGTTAAACCATACGGATAACCAGTACCATTTAAGTTTTCGTATTGATAAGTAACCATCTGCAAAAACAAAGTCACACTCGGGTGAACCGGATTTCCGATACGAGCCACTATGTCATCGGCCGAGTCGATGCAACGCTCAATATGTTGAATCAATATCGCCTCTTGTTCTTGAGTATAATTTGTTCGGCGACTAGCAATTTCAACTGGCAGCTGAATATCACTGAGCGCATGGAATTGAGCAAAAATACCAATATCTTCGACCATTTCATCATTCAGGTGATAACGATCCGCTAACTGCGTTGCGATGACTTGGCTGTAGTACTTCATTCGTTTGGTATGCGCGTAAAACTCAGGGGAGTAGCCTGGCATCATACATTGCATTCGGTTCGCCAACGTTTCTATCGCGCTAACGACGTGGTCTTCTGATTCAACCGCAAATTGAATCATTTCGAAATAAGGTTTGAGACTATTCAACGCTTCTAAGCTAAACGCATTGGGCTGAGTGGAATTTAAAAACACAAAGCCTGTAAATGCTTTATTGTCGTAACAAGGAATCGCAACCGACGACTGGTATCCGTGTTTGAGTAAGGTTTGAACCCGAGGACAATGATTAATATCGTGAAGGTCTTCGACGATGCGAGGAATCGCGTTTTTGGAGGCAATATTGAGGTGGTGGAGTTTACGGAATGCTGACTCATGGTGGGCTAAACACCAAGTGTCGAACTCACTTTCTGCAAATGATTTGAGCACATCTTGGTCTGGGTGATATTTAGCAAATGACACCCTATCAATACACGGCAAGTGCGCCTGCATCCTGCCCTTTAGCGTTTGCAGTTGCTCATTAAGCGGTTTTGCAAACGGGTAAAAACTCCGGTGCGCCATACTTCACCTCCACACCCAAGCAGAGAAACAAGAGAAGCTCATTGTGTTGTAAATTCAATGGTATTTTGAGCGGTTTTCTCCACTTAAATTATCGATATACCACAACTTAAGTGTACGAAATAAAAGCACATTTCTACCAATTCTTTCACCGAATATCTTACGGTAATTTGATCCAGATTAAAAAAGCCAACGAGCGAAACTCGTTGGCTTAACAATACTGATTGATTACGATGGATTCAGTAACTAGAGGTTATTCAGAGAACGTTCTAAACAACTAGCCCAGAGCAGGAAGCACACCCAGCGTAATTAACAGCTGAGCTAATACGATACCTGTGCCAGCGATACCCGTTATCACTAATGCGCCTTGGCCACCAGCTACTCGGTACTCTCCTGTAAAATCATCCGATTTACGAACCTTGATCACCATAACCAGAGGTAAAAAGATGGCTAAAATCGCTAAGGCAATCGCTGCATAGCCCAAAGCCATAATAAAGCCTTGAGGGTAAAAAAGTGCGAAGCCCAGCGGTGGGGTAAACGTCACGAGTGCCGCAACCAAGCGATTAGGCTTATCGTTGCTCCCTTTGATGGTATCACCCAAAAATTCGAATAGACCCAAACTCACACCAAGAAATGACGTTAACAGTGCCAAATCAGCAAATACACCGACAATGTTGCCTAAGTTTGATTGGTGCACCGTCTGCGATAGTTGACCAATAAGGGCGCTCAACCCGCCGTTTTCAATAAGCGTACTTTGGCTAACCACACCCAATGTCACGATCTGCCAAAAGATGTAAATCACGAGCGGGATCGTCGAGCCAATAATAACAGCTTTGCGCAAAGAAGAAGTATCGCCATCTAAGTAATTCACAATTGCCGGAATACTTCCGTGAAAACCAAACGAAGTAAAGATAACAGGAATCGCCGCTACAATAAGACCTTGCTCAATCGGCATACTCAATAAGTAAGATTCCGTAACGTTTGGAGCAAGAAAAGAAAGCACAGCAACCATCGCAACAAGTTTCATCGCGAACAACACGCGGTTAACTTTATCGACCGTACCGGTACCAACTGTCACAACTAAAGTCACAATCAAGGTAAAGATTATCGTTGATGTAGACCCTGAAATATCAAGGTCAAACCATTGTGCGAGGCGATCTCCGAACTGAGCACCACCGCCAGCGATGTACGCTGCACACAATGAGTAGAACAGAAACAACATCGCAAAACTTGCCACCCACTTGCCTTTTTGGCCCAGGATCTGTTTCGCTAAAGTATGAAGAGTTGCACTACTTTCTGCATGCTGATGAAGCTCAAGCATGAGTAAGGCAGTGAAAGCCATCAGAGCCCATAAACTGAGCATGATGATGATTGAAGTTGAAAAACCAATGCCGGCAGAGGCAAGTGGAAGGGCTAGCATGCCAGCACCTATTGTAGTTCCCGCGATAATTAGAGTACTACCGAATACTTTAGAACGACTCATTGTATATTTATCTTTACACTTTATTAGGAATTATCGGTATTAGATCGGGCAACGGCGTACCGAAACCAACACCATATTTGTAATGCTGTCGATATTGTAGGATCTTCAGCAGAAGATCAAGCAAAGTGTAAGGATAAAAAACCACGAATGTAAATTAAAATTTACACATTACTAATATCCAACAATAGCTGAGTACATTCTTCCCTGCTCATGAACTTAGGGACAGGGTAATTCCAGTGCGCCTCTTTCAGAATTAAATCTACAAGCGCATCAGCATCTTCGCGCTTAATGAGTGCACTTTTCTGCTTAATATCAATGCTTGCAAACAAAGACTCCACGTGCGTCAAAAAGTGTTGAGCACTCGCCTCACCTGACTGCCCTTCGGCCGTCAACGCATCGAGTTTTCTTAGTTGAGGCTCTATCTCTGATAATGAAAAGCGCAGCACAGGTAACAAGGCTAATCCGTTTGCCATGCCATGAGGTATTCCATATTTCGCACCGAATGTGTGAGCAAACGCATGAACATAACCCAAACTCGCTTTCGTAAATGCTAAACCTGCGTAATAGGATGCCATGGCCATTTTATGTCGAGCTTCAACATCATCCCCTTGTGCTACGACCCGAGGAAGATGCTTAAAAATTAACTTAATGGCGGCAACAGAATAACCCCTAGTTTCTTGAGTAGCATTTCTCGACACATACGCCTCAATAGCGTGAGTTAATGCATCAACGCCAGTATCAGCCGTGATCTTAGGAGGCAAACCAATCATTAAATTCGCATCTAAAGCTGCCATTAGTGGCACCAACTTTGGATCCATCAAAGGGGTTTTAATGTGTGAGGAGGGATCTGATACGACCGCGGCGATGGTGACCTCACTTCCTGTTCCTGCGGTCGTTGGAATAGCAAACAGAGGCGCTGGCATTCGCCATACTTTCAATAGTCCAGCTAACTTTTTTATTGGCCGTTTATTGGTAACTTTCGCAGCAATGACCTTTGCGCAGTCCATTGCCGAGCCACCACCCAAAGCTAATATGCCCTCACAATGAAAACGATGGTAAGCCTCTAGACCGCTTTCTACCTGATCATAGGTAGGATCGGGCTGCACTTTCGAGAAAACATCTAACTGTAAATCGAGTTGTGCTGCCGCCTTGAGCACCTTATCGACAATACCGACTTGGACTAACCCTTCGTCGGTAACTAATAAGACGCGTTTAAATCCCAATTCGGTCATCGATTCTAATAGCTCATTCATCGAACCAGGGCCGGAAAACAAGGTTGGTCTCGGCATAGGAAGGATAAGAGCTGCTATTTTTAGCCCTGCGGTGTAAGTCCGATATAAGCGATGCTTCAACATACGAAATCCTTTTCATTTAGAGCTATCATTCTAGCTACTTTTATCACCTATGCTTACTTTGCAATCACACATTTTTTAATTAAGTCATTCCATCAACACATAAATGCTGCTGAGGGAGCAATACCGTTATCTTGATCTCCCCACACCACATGAGCTGTAGAGAAAATTATTTTTTATGACTTTCCATTAGCGTTACCTTAATAACTCACCCCTCTTCGGCTTTGCCGATCATAAAGTGGTTATTGAAGGTGCCTTATCATTCATACAAACTCAAAAATATGAATTCTGCTTAATCACATAACGGTACGGTATATCAGTAATCTAATCCGAACATCACTTATAAAAATACAAATAAGAATGCGTTACATCATGATTTATTGTCGTTTTTAAATAAGTCAATAAAAGCAACAATAATCTTTCAAAACTAATACTTAGTTCAAATAACTGACTCTTAATCATGAGCTTCAGGTGATATTGTTATGCAACTAGGATTATTATCCGCCCCATAATTAAAACTACGTCTAAACGCCCACCTTTTTGGGGTCTATTCGCTGTCGTACCCAATTTTCCTATCACCTTCTGATTTGGGTTTCGCGTGGGCTAATTAGCAATGTCGGTATAAACCATGAATCATTCTTGCCATTCCCATACGGACACGGGCTTTGAAGTCGATCTAAAACAAGCACTTATCTGGGTTGCTCGAGCACTCGATTATGTCGGTGTTGACGATACTCACCACAGCCATCGTGTCGCTTATATCGCTTACCAATGTGCTCGCGTCATGGGTTGGGAGCCAGAAAAAGCGGAGTTTTGTTACTTCGCAGGTATGATCCACGACTGTGGAGTCTCCGAAACACAAGAACATAAAATGTTACTTGAAGAGCTCGTGCCACAAGACGTGAAAACACACTGCTTAAGAGGGTACCGAAGCCTCAAGCAGTGTCGTTTGTTGCGCCAATTTGCGACACCAGTTCTTTACCACCATACACATTGGAGCGAACTAAAAGAGCTCGATTTACCGCCTTTTGAAAAAGAGGTGGCCGCCCTGCTCTACTTATCGGACCGCCTTGATTTTATGCGCTCAAAATACGTCATGAACTGCCACTGTGACATTGTCACGCTTCATGAAGAGTTGATTGCTGAGTGCATCATGGCAAACGTTGGAACCTTGTTTAATCCAAGCATGGCCGAAGCAATGGTTAAACTCGTCATGACCGACGCGTTTTGGTTCGCGATGGAGTCGGAAAATATTGAAACCATAGGCCTAAATTTTAAAAGCATTGATTGGCTTCAAAAACAATTAACCATCCAAGATATGAACAGTTTGGGAATGTTTATCGCTCAAATTGTCGATGCAAAGAGCCCGTTCACTTATCAACATTCACAAAAAGTAGCGGAATTATCTCGTTATCTAGCAATTAAGCTTGGGCTAAACGAGCACGACCAAGAAATGTTATATATTGCAGGGCTGGTGCATGATATTGGAAAGTTAAAAACACCAGATGAAATCCTTCACAAAGAAGGCTCTCTAAACAAACAAGAGTACACACGCATTAAACGCCATACCATTGATACTCAGCTCGCATTGCATAAGGTCTTCCCTAACGCGAAAATAGCGGAGTGGGCTTCCAATCATCATGAACGTTTAGACGGGTCGGGCTATCCATATCACAAAACAGGCGACGAGCTCGATGTACCATCGCGTATTATTGCTGTCGCGGATGTCTTCCAAGCCCTGTCTCAAGATCGCCCCTATCGAGGACGAATGACTCAAACACAGATCGCCGACATTATGGGTGAGCAAATAGCCAAAGAGGAGCTCTGCTCTGACGTTTATGCGGTATTAGAACGAAACATGACAGAGTGTTACGAACTCTCAACCGACGTTTAATCAAAACAGGGGCGAACACACGCCCCCCTTTTTTAGGATGATAAGACTAGGCCGACAAATAGCTACCTAGCAATATCAAGTAAATTATCTCGCACACCATTGATTCTGAACCAACCAGCGATACTAAAACGCTCGGCATTGGTTGGTAACACCTCATGTGGGAACTGCTCTGATAAGAATACGAACAAACGCCCTGAGCGTGGGGGAATGGTTGCAATTTTATTGTCATTCAAATCGTATACTACTAATTCACCCGCGTCTTCTTCCGTCCAGGATTCGTTCATATAAAAAACGGTCGTCAATCGACGGTTTTCGTTACCTTTGAAGCAATCTAAATGTTTTTGGTAGAAGTCCCCTTTCTCGTACTTGGCAAAATGAGCTTCGTACTCAAAAAGTCCAAGAAACAAGTGACGGTTCACTTCTTGGCGGATCTCTTCCATTTTATCCAAGTAAGAAGTAACAGCATGCCCCATATTTGGCGATAACCATTGAATCTTGTCACTACGAATAGATTCAATACGAGTAACATCATCGTTACGACCAATACGTGCTTTTTTCCAGTTGCTTGGAATGCAATCTCGCAGTTGAGCCACCTCTTGTTCAGAAAGAAAGTCATCCCAGATGTAGTAGCCATTGGTTGCTAACGCATCGATCATTTTATTCATTATTTTCGTTCACTCGTGTTAGTTGGGCGCTCTATATAAAAAATCTGCGACACAACAACAAATGCGATTTTTTATCGAGACGACAACGAAGCAAAACGAGAATTAAAATAGACGATACAAGATACAAAAATGCCGCTCATGTGAGCGGCAATGTCGTTTGTTATTGACGAGCTTCTAATCTCGTTGCTCTAATTCGCAACGGACGAAGACGCTTAATGCTAGGACGCTGTTTGTTTTTTAGCTGGATATGACAAAGTTCCAGAATCAAACCAAATGCCATCGCAAAGTACACATAACCTTTATTGATATGAATTGCGAAGCCTTCTGCCATCAATAAGCCACCCAATAAAACGAGGAACAGCAATGCCAACGTTTTAAAGCCGGGATAGCGCGTCACCAGATTATTGATTTTTTCAGCAGTCATTACCATCACGATTGCAGACGAGACAATCGCCGCGACCATAAGCGGGACATCACTTGTCAAACCGACGGCGGTTATCACCGAGTCCATTGAGAATACCGCATCCACAGCAACAATCTGCAGCAGTACTACCGCTAATCCAGTACGAGCATGAGTCGAGTGGCCAGATTCATTGTGATTTAGCCAGCTCCACAACTCTTTCAGGCTTTTTGCCAATAAGAATGCACCACCCGCGATCATGATCACGTCTCTTCCGGTAAACGCTTGGTTTACGACGGAAAACAGTGGTTGAGTCAACTGCATAATCCAAGAGATAGAAAAAACCAATGCAATACGAGCAATAACAGCAAGGCCGATACCAAGGTTTCTTGCCAGTTTACGTTGATGCAGTGGCAATCTTTCACATAGGACGGAGATAAAAACGACGTTATCAACGCCTAAGACAACTTCAAGCGCAAACAAAGTGGCAAAAATCGCCCAAGCCTCTGGTTGCATGAAAAGTTCTAACATGAGTACGCCTCCAGTGATGGGAAGACATACGGTGAAGGGTTCTGTCGACTAAAGGGGTCGTCCATTAATTATTTATACCTCTGTTACTTAAGGATCTTGAGTAAATCACCAAACAATCAACAACACAATGGCTATTTTTAATAGGTAATGACGGCTTTTCATTCGTACACAAACTATTCAGCCCTCGCACTAGAAAGATAAATAAAATAGAAATTCTAAAATTGAAGAAAGAAAAACGCCAAAGACCTAACAAATCCAAGAGAGTTCTTTAATCTTACAAAGCTCAAATTATTTTTACGCAACACGTTAAATACATTGAGCTCAAAGCGAAAGATGCTCATTTACGAGATAAACAATAGTAAAAATTTGTTTCATCCTGATATACTGCCAAAAATCATAAGAAACCATGCTATTTATGGACTACATTGCTCTTTCACGCATTAGCCTAAAACATCTCACTGTATTGCATATGTTGTTAACCACTCACAGTGTTACGCTTGCCGCAGAGCGCCTGTGTGTGACACCTTCGAGCGTCAGTAAAACACTTGGGCAATTACGTGAAACGCTGAAAGATGACCTTTTCTATCGCGATGGTACTCGCTTGGTACCAACGGCATTTGCGCTGCACATTGGCCCCTCGATCCATGGCATACTCTCTAGCATGAATGGATTATTACATCAGGGCTCATTTAATCCAGCTTACTATCAGGGCAGTTTCTCATTAGCTATGCGCGAAAGTTCGTTTGAGCTTTTTGCGCCAGTTCTACAACATTTATCTCAGCAACTCGGTAATCACGCACATTTGAATGTGCATGCAAAAGAGGAAATGAGTTTCGATGCGTTGGTAAGAGGCCAAGTGGACTTTTTGCTGCTTCCACACGATCTTAGTCAGCCGCCCACGCAAAACAAAGACTTAGTATGGCAAGCCATTCTGAAAGACGAAATGGTTTGTTTAATGGGACCATCAAATCCACTCTCTAAACAGCCTTTGTCTGTTGAAAGCTACCTCTGTGCAAGACACATTGGGATTCATGATAAAGATCTCTCACAACCTTATTTCGAGCAGAACCTCACACAAAGGCACTCGAAGCGAAATATGGCTATGCGTGTAGCGGATTTTGGTTCAGCTGCGGTGATGTGTCAGCACTCAGATTACTTGTTCACCTGTTCCAAACTTTGGGCAAGGGCGGCCATGCAAGCAAAAGGCTTGGTTGAACAATCCCTTCCATTCGATTATGGACAGGTAGCCTACAGCCTCGTCTGGAACAAAGCGAGCTTGAACGATCCGGCTTTAAAATGGCTACAAAAACAATTGCTCGATGCCTGTGCCATGCTAGACGCGTGCGATACGTGAGTAAGATAACGAATCAAAACTGCATTACGTGAGTACAGCCGGCACTGCGATGGGGTTACTCACGTAACGTAAAAGTTCTGATTTTAAGCGTTCGATATCATGGCGCGAGCAGACATCCCAAGTTAGCGCCTCCCCCATGACTCCGTGATGTTGAAATGCATTTAAACGGATAAGCACCGATTCAGGCAAAGTACTCAAATAGCGCCCAATCGCTACGATTTCTATATCCAAATCACTTTTCCCTGGAATATGCAGTAACCGAACTTCATACAATTTTTCATGCTTTGCAAGATACTGAAGCGTTTTGAATACACGGTGATTATCACGCCCAGTTAGCCACTGGTGCGTCTCTGTCTGCCACGATTTCAAATCGATCATCGCACCGTCCAGAAAAGGAAGCACACGCTGCCAACCTGTCACTGATAAAGAGCCATTGCTGTCGATGAAACAAGAAAGGTGCTGTAGCTCAGGATCTTGCTTCATCCCTTTAAACAGCTCAATAATGAAAGGAAGTTGTAAGGTAGATTCCCCACCGGATACTGTAACACCACTGATGAAAAAGCGATGCTTGCGTATCAAATCGAGCATTGTTACCACAGAGTAGTCAGTAATTTTTGGATTAGATTGGTTCTGACATATCTCTATACAATGATCGCAGTGGGTGCACTCCTCTTTAAGCCAAACAACGTTGTTGTTTTCGTCGAACTTCAGTGCTTCTGCCGGGCACTCACTCACACAATCACCACAGTGATTACAATGGTTTATTGTATGAGGGTTATGACAGTTCAAACACTGATAGTTACAACCCTGTAGAAAGATGACTAGACGATTTCCTGGCCCATCAACACAAGAGAAAGGAAGGATACGAGTGACTTTTGCCAAAAGGCTTCCACTTCGTCTAGACATCTTGTTCTTTCCTAAACCGACCTTTACGCCTGCGTGTAGGTCGGTGTCATTTCATGACTCACCACACGTGGTGAGCGATCTAAAATCCCAGTATTTTTTGCCGCCTCTGCTCCCAGAAACGTCGTATTGGTTCTCGAACCTTCTGCATCATATTTTGCGATATCAGAAAGTTTAACCATGTATCCCGTAACGCGAATCAAATCATTTGAGGCCACATTCGCGGTAAACTCACGATAACCAGCATTTAACGCCCCTTTGCACAAATTGAACATCGCTTCTGGGTTTGATTTCACCGTTTCATCAATCGTCAAAATATCGCTGATACCTGCACGATAATACTGGTGATGCTCAGCTGTTGCTTGTACATAAGTGACAGGGTCTGGCTCCGTGCCATAAGGAAGACGCACACCTGGCGTAACGCCAAGATCTAAGCTAATACCACCTTGAGCATGTAAGAGCGCTTTGCCATCCAAACCATATTTCACTGGGGTTGACTCCACTAGTTTCGCCAGTGTGGCTGAAACATCATGAGCAAAGGCATTCGCACGCTCATCTTGTCCGTACTGCCCCGTTTGGCCTTCTTTTTCGAACAGAAGATTAACCGCTTCTGCCATACCATAAATGCCATACATTGGTGCGAAACGGGACTCTTCAATCAACCCTTCTTGCGTCAAAAATCCTTGAAAGAAATTGGACTTTTCATGCAAGTGCGTACTTCTAGCGTCCATCAACTCAACCATTAATTGATGGTATAGAGGTAAAACACTGTTTAAGAAGTCGTTACAATCCGATGCTCGTTCTGCGACTTCTTTTAGGTTCATGCGCACCAGCGTGTTTGAACCACCAGCCAGTGGCAGCGAATTGTAGCAACTTACAATACCAAAACGTGAACCGCTGTAGGCTTTCGAGTGCACAGGGTAATTGGCAATATGAGGCTTGCTACACTCGCAAATATTCTGCGTCGCTTGACGAAGTAAATCATCAGGCGTGACCGACTCGTCGTACATGAAAGTAAGATTTGGCGCAATCTGCTTGAGCTCGGCGTCCACCTTTAAAATAGTGCGACAAATAATGTTGTCTGTCGGTCCGACATTCACGTGCATAAACGCATCTGGCAATGTGCGATCCAACATGATCCAAAAATGTTTTAACTTTTTGTAAATTTGATTCTCTGTCAGGTCGCCTATGTAAGGCAATAAGACATCATCCAACTGACCTAAATACACCGGAATATTCGTTACCGATGGAACATGATGGTAAATGATGGTGAGCATATTCAGCGCATCATCGAAATCGGCAGCTGGAAGCAACTCTAGATACTCAGAGCCTTGCGATAGGAACTTAGCGTAATCAGGCAGCACATAGCGTGGTTTGAAAGGTGCATGGCCTTCAAACATATCACAGATGATTCCTTCATCCATTGTTTGTCTTAGCGATGGGGAAATCGACATGTAAGGAATACATGCTTCCGCCTCCAAGGCCAAAAAGTTCGACTTTTGTTTTGGAGAAAGACGAACATCAGTCGCAATGTCTAGAAAACGTTGTTGTAGTTCAGAAAGGCTTTTCATCTGAGATGTCCCTGAAAAAGTAACCACAAACCCACAAGCTAAAACATGGATTCTACCCCTAAAGAGTAACGTGATTTTACTCCGGCTTACCTGTTGCCACTAATGAAAATAAACAAAACGTCTATTTCCATAATGGAAATAAGCTAACGCTAAATTAGGTTATTGCAACTTACGCTATTGAAATAACCCAACCATGCACCGAACACGTGCTTTCTCATCGGTTTGCCGTCGACAACATGACGCCCGCGCTAATAAATACTCCGCCAGTCAGGCGATTGAACAACTTGGCTCTTCCAGCGACTAACAGCCAGTTTGAAGCTTTTACACCTAATAATGCATAAAATGTTAGCCAACTTAGCTCAAACACCACAAATGTAGATGCAAAAATCGCGTATTGAGCCAACAAAGGCGCAGAGGGATCAATGAACTGAGGAAACAAAGCGGTAAAAAAGACAATCGCTTTCGGGTTACTAGCGCCAACAATAAAACCACTGGTGAACGCGCTGAGCGCATTCGAGGAGCTTTGGACGGCTGCCGTTTTGTCAAAATCCGTTTGAGAAGAGCGCAGCGCTTGAATGCCTAACCAGATTAAATAAGCGGCACCACACCATTTGATGATATTGAAGACCAGCTCAGATGAGGCAATCACAACCCCTAACCCGGTAAAAGAAAGCGTTAGTATAATAGTGATCGCTGATAAACTGCCTAGCGCAGTCATGAGGGCAATACGAAACCCACTGCTCACACCTTTACTTAAACACAGCAACGAGCTTGGCCCAGGCGATGCAGTAAGCACCAAAACGGCCAGAGTGTAAAAAATCCATGTATCAATTTGCATTGGCATCCCTTCCCGCAAAAAGTAGAGGGTTATACCTCAATCTTTATTGAGATATTCCTAGCTCAGTTTCCATCCATGAAACTCGATTCTTTAATAACCACCTAGTCCCTACATAATTTAGAAACCATTAATAGATAGTTATGCAATCAAAATACGCTCTGCATGCAAGGTTGTAAAGCATGTTTATTTTTCTTAATCATAAAAAGGCTTGGGATCGATTTCTAACGATGACGGAGCGACTGCTCTTTCTATTTTGTGTAGGCTATTTTTCAAATCGACCATCGCCACATCGATATAACGCTGATATTTGCGTGAGTAAAAACACTTCACTTCTGGCTTTAAAGCTTGAGAGTCATTTGAGGACCAAACAATACCAACACGCCCATCACTCAACTCAACAATAGAGCCCACTGGGTACATCCCAACGCAATTAATGAACTTGTAGACTAGGTCTGCATCTAAATGAAATGGCGTTAAACTCAACAAGATTTTAAACGCTTCTGCTGAGCTCATGCCTTTTTTGTAGCAACGATCGGCCGTCAATGCATCGTAAATATCAACAATACAACTCATGCGGCCGTGAATCGGAATCTCATCGCCCTTCAAGCCTCTAGGGTAGCCATTGCCATCTAACTTCTCATGATGCATCAAACAGACATCGCGACTCACATCACTAAGGCCCTTGACATGGAGAATAATCTCACCAGCGAACACTTGATGTAGCTTCATGTGTTCAAACTCTTCAGGTGTTAGCTTTGCTGGTTTATGCAAAATCTTGTCATCAACTTTAATTTTACCTACATCATGAATGATGCCACCAATAGCGAGCTGCTTTAATGTCTGCTTATCTAACCCCAAGTACTTACCAAATGATACTAAAAGGCAAGCCACATTGACGGAGTGTTCCAACAAGTAGGAGTCTTTTTTTCGGAGTGCAGAAACACATTGCAACGCATCTGAGTCGATAAAAACGCTTTCAATGACATCATCTGCCCAAGCTTCTACCTCATCAACTTCAATGATTTTGCCTTCAAAAGTTTGATTCAATAGTTTCTGCGCCAGATCTTTTGCTTCCGCAATTAGCTTTTTGGCTCGTTTATGTTGAACATCTCTCGAGCGATAAGCGCGTTGAACCTTCGAAAAGTCAGAGGACTTGGGCTCTCGCTCCTCTTCTACGGCAACAATGGATTCATCCACAGGCTTAAAGACACACTTCTGAGAAGATAATGTTTGATCTACCCAAACATACTTCACGCCGCTCGCGGTAAGCTTCTTAATGCCCTCTGGGCTAGATATCCGCCCTGCATTGGCTAAATTTACGCGCTTGTTGTGCTCTATCGCGGTAACAAACATACCAACGCCGACATCAGCGAGCGCAATTTTGATTGAATTTTTTGGATCGTACTGCATAAAAAGAAAGCTTACTCGATATTAACGGCAGTATTATAAGAGATTTGATTAATTGGCGTGATAATAAATTAGAATTGATTACTATTAATGAGCATCCTGTCAATTAATAACCCATCGCGATCACTAAGCCCTTTTTGTTATTATGGTCTTTAGCCTAGCAAATATACAGATATGACACTCAAGAGCAGAACCTCTAACCGACACGTCTTAAAATAACTTGAGGATAATTATTCATAAATATTTATAGATTGCGGACAGCATCAATAACTGTATTTTATAAATGATTTTTACTGTTGACTATTTTTTATAAATGTCGATGATTAGCCGCCTAATCTTAGTATGTTATTAACCTAGTAGCGCATAAAATGATAGCCAAACAATTTGAACTGATACTTTTGTGATTGTAATGTACGCCAACAGATCAACTCTATGTTATCACCCCCACACACTCATCTCTGATGCTAACACGCTCGAGGAGGAAATATCTTGACCACCATATTTGACCAACAAGCCTCAGATAGTGACCGAGAGTTCCTGAAAATCGTTGAAGAACGATTCATTCATATCTTCGACGTATTTAACGAAGGCCTCTTCTACATGGATGAGTTTGGTACCATGGTATTTTACAACAAAGGCTTCTATGAACAGCTCGGTATTAACGCTGGCCGAATCAGTTTAGAGCAGTGGTTAGAGCTTGTTCATCCTCTTGATCGAGAAAGGCTGTCCACAAGGGTCGATGCGCACATCACGACCAACAATAAGAGGGTTACAACCACTTACCGAGTGCGTAAACCCAATGGACAATACGTCTGGATAGAAGGCGTAGCCATGACCAAAGAAACAGAACATGGCCATTACATGGTTGGCAGCCATCGCGATATTTCTGAGCGTAAGCTGATGGAAAGTTACATCCATCAAGTCGCATTTCATGACAACGCATCAGGCATGGCTAACCGCGCCCATCTCTTGCTGGATATCGAGGACAGTGTACGTACCACCGATTCTTGCGCGTCTATTTGTTATATTCAGATCGAAGACATCAAATCTTACTTGAATCAATATGGCAGCGAACTGGTCGATGGATTAGTAGAGAAGTTGCTACAAACTCTCAGTCACTTGCCCTCTCCAAACAGCTCGGTGTATCGCGTGCATGATGATGACTTTGCGATTTTGATTCACGATGAGTGCTCAATAGAAGCGCTACAGAGTTACGCCGAAAGTTTAAAACAAACCTACCATGAAGCGGTGATTGAAGAAGGCCAATACCTAGGTAGCAACATTAGCATTGGTTTGTATCCTTGTATTGACCCTAGTCACTCCGCAGAGGAAATTTTACGTAAAGCGGCAAGAACTTGTCAGTACGCGAGCGAACAAAATAGAGACCGCGTCGCGGTCTACAGTGAGAAGACGCAGCATGCCGTTGATCGCTACTTCTTTATTGAGCAAGGTCTTAAAAGTGCGCTAGAAAAACAGACATTAAGTGTTAAGTTCCAGCCAATTATTGACGCCAAAAGCTCAAAAGTGGTGAGCTTCGAATCACTAGTGCGCTGGCGTAGCAAAGAGTTTGGCGAAATTTATCCCGACGAGTTTATCCCTGTAGCGGAGAACAAAGGATTGATCGTCGAACTGGGATATCAAGTATTTGCCAAAGCGTGTGAATTCATCAAAAACTACCGTGAACGTTACCAAAACCAAGTTCGTGTTAACGTGAACGTTTCTGTACTTCAGTTGATGAACAGCGAATTCCCTACGCGAATTAAAGCCATGGCGGATGAAGCAGGCGTTGACCCCGAGTCTATTGTTTTGGAACTGACAGAAACGTTTATTTTGGATAATAACCAGACGGCTATTGCCCCCCTAAGCACGCTCAGGGAGTTAGGTTTTGCACTCTCGCTCGATGACTTTGGCTCTGGTTACAGTTCATTAAATAGCTTCTTCGACTTGCCGATGACACAAATCAAAATTGATAAGTCGATGGCATGGAAGACACTGACCAATCGCTCTTCTCAAGAGTATTTGAAGTTTCTTATCACTATGTGTCAGGAAAATAATATTGAAGTGGTGATAGAAGGCATCGAAGACGCAAAAATGTGTGACTTCTTTTCCGAGATGGGCGTCGATTATTTGCAAGGTTATTGGTTCTCTAAACCACTCTCTGTTGCCAGTGCCAGTCGCTATTCATTGAGCTAAACCGTTCTTCGGCGAAATAATCCCAGAATTAACGATATTCCGCACGGCCACGTTAAGCATGCTGAACTACTCACAGTAAATTTCAGACACTAACTGGCCGTGACGAAAACAACCTTAGAGAGCCTTGATTAACGTAGGCGCTCAAAAACAACACTCTGATCTAAGTGTTCGTGATATTGAGTGTAATCTAAGCCCATATCAAAGATATATTGAGTCACCAAGTTTCTAACGCACTCAATCAATTGGCTCGCTTGCCATGGCTTCTCAAAGTAGCGATCAATACCTGCGGAGTTAATCGCATTAATGGTATCCGTGTGCGTCGCCTGCCCCGTCAGAAGCACTTTACGTGTGCGAACAAAACGACTGTCTTTTGATACCTCTGTCAGTAGTTCCACTCCTGTTTTACCTGGCATGACATGATCGGAAATTATTAATGCGATCATCTCGCCTTCTGCATCAAGCTCATCCATCAGTTCTAGAACCTCACCTGCGGATTCGCAGTCTTCGATATTCAACCACTGATGTAACGGCTCTAAATCTTGTAGAACCGCGCTTAATACCTCTCGTTGGTCATCAACGCAAATTACATTAAGCTTCTCCATGTTCACCCTCTACTGGTAACTTGATTCTAAAAATTGTTTTTTCACTGTCGCTCTTTACCACAATAGAGCCGTTATATCCGGCGATAATGCGTTTCACAATCGACAGCCCTAATCCTAAACCAAACGACAACCCACCCTTTTTAGTGGTGAAGTTTGGCCGGAAAATTTTTCTGCGTGTCGCTTCATCGATTTCTGGTCCGTTGTTAGCAATCGTGACCAAAATTTTCCCCTTACTCTCTCGAGTATGTATTTCGATCCCCGGATCTTCGGTTTGACCAAGTGCATCACACGCATTCTTTAAAATATTGACCCAAACTTGGACGAGTTCGGTTTGAGAGCCGACAAAGTCCGGCAACTCCGCTGGGCTAAAACGTACGCTCACGCGTCTTAAGTCACTTTGCAATAGGGCCAGCGCTCGATTGATTGAGTCATTAATATTAAAAGCTTCATCCAAGTCGATATCCGTACGCCCCAATTGTTTCACTGAACGTACAATGCCAACAGTATGTTTAGAGGCAATACGCAAATCATGAAGGTCTCGCCCCATTTGCCAGAAACGTATCGCTTCTTCGGGTCTTTTTAACCAATGCTCCGACAGGAAATTATTTGGAACGGCACGAGCGAGATCACGCGCGAGATCCTTGGGTAAGCCGTAATATTTTTCGAAGTGACGCCCCCGCTTTCTCGCTTCGCTGGAAGAGACTTTCTGTCCTTGCATCAAACCAAAATCAAAAAACTGACTCGCTTCCGGATGAACTTCTTCAAGCAATTCCATGATGACCGACTCGAGTCGCTCAGATTTACTGCTTACCACACCAATAGCATTGTTCAACTCATGAGCAATACCCGCGGCAAGCTGCCCTAACGTTGTCATTTGCTCTGCGGTATGAAGCTTTTGCAACGCTTTTTCTTTAGCTAAGGCCTCTTGCATTGCACGCCGTTGACGCCGAGATAATTCGTTCACCATCACAGGCATAAATTGTGTCGTCAATGGTCCGTATGTCGCCTCTTCCACCGCGGGCGTATCACGCTGTATCCAAGCCAGTTCAACATCGGTTTGAGCAATAACTGTCGAAGAGGCCGTCCATGTACCAGAAAAGAAACTATGTACGCCAATAAACGCACCTTGAGACGCAGAAAATACCTGAATTGGCTTCTTATCATCTTCCGCATAATAGCCAGCCAACTCTCCTGAAAGCACGTAGTACAACCGATCGTTGTAGCCAGCTTGCTCAATAAGCACCGATCCGGATAAGACCGTTAATCGGCGTTCAAGATGGTTAAAATAGCGTTGTACTAACGCATCTAGTTTCGTTTCGTACATGGGTTACCCAATATGCCCAACGGTATGTAAAATCCAAACCATAACAAAACTAAGTAATACACCAATCACGCCCAGCACTGCACCGATACGAGCCATTTGGCTGCTTTCGACATGCCCAGTAGCATGAGCTAACGCGTTTGGTGGCGTACTGATTGGTAACGACATACCGAGTGACGCGGCAAATGTCACGACTAAGATCAGCGTCACTTCTCCACCCAATGGCGTTAACGAAGTCATCGAGGTACCTAGCGCAGCCATAATCGGCATAAGCAAGTTTGCAGTGGCCGTATGCGACATAAAGTTTGCCATTAGCAAGCACATGAAAGCCGCACCAAACAAGACCACATATGGCGAGAACTGATCAAACGGAATACTGTGTACCACCAGCTTCGCAAGCCCTGTTTTATCCAGAGCAAGACCCAGAGCGATACCACCTGACACCAACCAAAGCACGTCCCAAGAAATTTTCTTCAAATCTTCCTTGTTGATAATGCCCGTCAATGAGAATACCGCGACCGGAATTAATGCCACTGTGTAAGAGTTCATCCCATGTGCAGAACCCATCAACCAGAGAATAATCGTACCTGCGAAGGTGACATAGACAATCATCGCTTTTGGTGTTTTCAAAAACTTGCTCTTAATGTTCAGATCGATGGTGGTTTGCTCGGCTTTATACAAAAAGCCAATCAGAAACCACGCTAGTGCCATCATTACAATGACGAATGGCACGCCAAATACCATCCATTCACCAAAGGTAATTAAGTTGTCACCAACCAAATATTTCAGCGCGATAGCATTCGGGGGCGTGCCTATTGGTGTACCAATACCACCAATGTTGGCGGCAACAGGAATACACAAGGCAAACGCAATTCGACCGGGATCTTTAGGCCCAAATACCGCAATCACAGGGGTTAGAATCGACAACATCATCGCTGTTGTTGCGGTGTTTGACATAAACATGGAAAAGACAGCGGTGATCAACATCAAACCCAACATAACGAACTTTGGGTTTTGCCCAAATGGTTTTAGCAACACGCGCGCTAAGTTGACATCCAGCCTGTACTTTGTCGCCGCCATAGCTAAGAAGAACCCGCCGAGGAACAGCATAATAATCGGGCTAGCGAAAGTCGCCATTATCTCGTTATATTGCAACAGCTCACCAAAATGTGGCTGCCCTTCTTGCAAGCGAAAAAGCACGATGCTCTTATTCGAAACAAGCAATAATTCGAGCACAATGATAACGACCGAAGTCGCGTAGATTGGAATAGGTTCAAACACCCAGCAGAGTGCAGCAAGCAAGAAGATTGCGATCACTCTCTGCTGGACGATAGTAATGCCATCAAATGGGAATGCAGAGAGGGGCATTAACCAAATAAGCAATGGTATCAATGTTGGAATAATGTATTTGAGATAAGGGCGCATAGTACTACTTCTCTTCCTGAGATGGTTAGCCAGACACGTTTGGCGTTTGGAACGCCATTACCCACCGCAATACCGAGGCTTTTAGGCTCTGACTAAGCCTTCAGAGACGAAAAATGCAGTAATGGCTTGTTCCAGAGAAGATTATGCACACTGTTTTCAAACAAAACTTTGGTGCGAGATCAATGAACTTGTTTTCACATTGGAAAACATTTTATATCTGTGTTCAAGCTCACTAAATGCTCACGATTTCAGTGAAATATACTTTTCCATCATAAAGTTAGTTAAGGTTTCTCCCCTAACTTCAGCACGTTGCTGAACCTTAACTGTGAACCCCATTTTCTCGTAGAAAGGTCGTGCAGTGATACTCACCTCAGAGTACAGTCGCTCTATCCCCTGTACTTTCGCCTGTGAAAATAGAAAAGACATCAAATCACGACCAATACCTTGGCCTTGATATTCATGATGACAAAAGAAATGGTCAATCAAGCCGTCACTTTGCAAATCACAATAGCCAACGACCTGCCCTTCTATTTCCGCAATATAGGGTTGAATAGCATCCATTGTGCGTTGCCATGAGTTGAGATCAAAATCTGATGGGGCCCAAGCTGAAACTTGTGATTCGGTATAATCGCGACGATTAATGACTCGTACAGTGTGGTAAAAAAGTGTCCACAATATTGGAGCATCCTCTGTGCGATAGCGACGTATTGAGAGCATCGGTTCAACCATTCCTATTCGATAAATACCAAGTATTAACGCAAAGTAATACTGGTGAACTCATCATTTTCAATACCAACCACTAAAGGCTTTTCAAGCTGATCGCTGTTCATCAATACGGTGGTATTCAGCTCTCGACTTGATCTGCGTATTTTGCTTTTTCTGATGATATGTATATTCACAATGTAATCGGAATATTCTTTCGTGACTCCTCCAGAAAACTCCACATGCTCATTTTCATTATCTTGGACCACATGAAATTTTCGATTTGCTTGAATATCAGCACTGAGTGAAGAGTCACCATAGTTCAGTACAACGGACGTTGGTTCACTATCTTGATTGGCAAAACAGCCAAATGCGAACGTGCATAATGCAAGTATACTTTTTGATTTAAACATTGGTTATTCAATTTCTAGTTATTTTTCTGCCATTTGCATTACCAAACAGCACTCCTTCAATAATCGCCCATTGTGCCACAGGTGTACGCAAGTCTCTAAATACAGTAAAAGGATGTACGATGAAATTCCGCTAAAAATGGGGAAATCACAATGCAGCTGAGGATAAACCAGCCTATTTAATCGCCCCCAACAACACCCAAGCAGTTGTTTTTATTGAATTTAAAAGAAACAAATAGTGTAAGCAATATACGTACAAGCTCTTACTTTTTCATACGCAACTAAGCGAGTTAATAGAGAAAGACAATATTTTCTATGCCACATGTTACAAATCTACTCATCTCATTATCACGTATGATCCGATATTGTGGCGCTAGCCTTCCCTTCTTTTTAACGAAGGGAAGATTTGACAATAAGGCTTGCACCTATTTTATAGCTAAAATCAATAAAGCATTTCCAACATCGGTTGGTCTAGGAGCGATCAATGAAAAACTCTCTCAGTTTTACTCATCTGTTAAAAGTTGGCTTGATATCAATCGCAGCTTTGATGGGTGGATGCACTCAAGGAGATTGGCGTACCGCAAGCAGAGAGCCTGCCGGTATCGCGCCCGACCCTTCCAATGTAAAACATGCCGTAATTGAGTTTTATGCCGCAGATGCATTTGGTTGGCGAGGCTGGTTTGCGGTGCACACTTGGTTTGCGATAAAGCCTGAAAATGCGAACGAATATACCGTGTATGAAGTGGTCGGGTGGCGCGTGAATCGTGGACAACCCGCTCTGTATCAATACCAAACGGGCACACCAGATCGCTACTGGTATGGTGCGAAGCCAGAAAAAATACTCTCAATACAAGGTGAAAAGGCCGATAAACTTATCCCAAAAATACAAAGCGTTATCAACCAATACCCTTGGGCTGAAGAATACACGTTATTTCCAGGGCCAAATAGCAACACGTTCCCGGCTTGGGTGGGCAAGCAAATTCCGGAGTTAGAACTCGACTTGCCATTTAGAGCAATTGGTAGCGGCTACGCCAACGAGTAAAACAAAAGCTTGGTAACTGGCGCGTTTTACGTTCAGCGCATAGCACTATACCTATTGTGCGTCTTCACCCAACTCGGTTCTGTTTCTTCCGTTGCGCTTTGCTTTATACAGAGCGTTGTCAGCGTCTTTTATTACCGCTTCAATTGGCATATCGTTGCCTTTCCAGTGAGAAACACCAAGTGATACCGTTACCTTACCAACGACCATGAAATCGTGTTTTTCTACGTTATGCCTAATCCGCTCAGCGACATCAACCGCGTGATGAACATCCGTCGCTTCAAGGAACATCATGAACTCTTCCCCACCGGAACGGCAAAGATGATCATTCGTTCGGGCTTGCTCTTTCATCAACTGAGCGAATTCTTTGAGTAGATTGTCACCCACATCATGACCATAGTTATCATTGACGCTCTTAAAATGATCAATATCCAAAGCTAAAATAGAAAAAGCGGTGTTTTCTTGCTTAAACAAGCCTAGAACTTTGTCTAAGCCGCGTCGATTTAACAACCCAGTCATCGCGTCTGTTAGCGTATCCAGTTGCAGCTTATCAATGGTTTTTGAAACGATACCAAACGCTTTGAGGAAACTGAGCTTCAAATGTGAAGCCTCAAAATACCAAGACTTAACCAGCTTCAAATCATCGATGGATGAGGAGTGCTCTTCTACTCCTCGAACAGCGCCAGCCAATTGCCATAATGGTCTTGAAATAAGTAGAGAGAAGAACCAGATCAACAGCAGAGTTAATAAACCAATTGGAATCGATTTGAAAAATACACTCCACATCTGCTCATCTAGCACCATTAACGTCATTGATTTCGGGCGCTGAGCGACAATTCCCCACCCTGATGATTCAACTGGTGCATACCCTGCTAGCATTTCAACACCACGAGAGTTCACAATTTCTTTGTTACCACGCTGACCCATTGTCACGGCGTTAATTGCAATATTATCGTTGATCACTTCACCAACCCGCGATTTATCTGGGTGGTAGATCAGCGTATTGCTTTCGTCCACAACGTAAAGGAAAGAGCCATCTTTGTAAGCATGCTGGCTAAGTAATTCCGCAAGAATATTGTCCTTCTCTAAATAGATAGTACCGCCGATATAGCCTAAATATTCATTGGACTGAGAAAATATAGGGTATGAGATCGTTAACAGATAATTTCCTGCGGGTGAGATGAATGGCTCAGTGACAACGGGCGCTTGAGCATTTAAAGATTGACGTTTTCTTTCACCAACGAGCTTTACACCTTTAACCTGAAGTGTCTCTGGTGATACAGAAATAATGACGCCTTTCGCATTAACGACAACCACAGAGTTGAATGATTTGGTTTGCTTTCTCAGCCTCTCCGCCTCTTCGTCAAGAAACTGAGCATCGTGCATCTTATCTTTTAGCAAGTTCGCACTGTATTTTAGCTGCGACATTGAGCTTTCTATGAAAGAGTCCGTCATTTCTGACATTTTTTGCGCATAAACGCGGTTGGACTCTAACGTGTTATTGATAATGAGATCTCGTTGCACTCGATAGATCGAATAAAACGCATTGATCAAAGTGACAAGCACACTGAAAACACACAAGATTACAATAAGGTTTCTAAGATTAAGTTTTTCTTTTCTTCTAAAGGACATTTGCCAACTGCCAGCTTCGATGGCTTTTTGTATGAATGAGCGTATAGGTTATATGAAATCGATTTAATTTTCAGGTAGGAAGTTGGGAGCAATATTAAATATTTTCTCACATAATAGGACGCAAAATGAGCTAATAAGAGAATTCAGTGACACAAAATAAATGCCGTGCCACTGTAATATCGCACAACTTTAAGCAAGCTCTGTGCTGGTCATTACCATTGCCTTTAATACATCGACAACAAGCTGATGATCATCTAACTGCGGTAAACCCGATACCGTCACAACCCCAATTAAACCAGAACCCAAGATTCGAATTGGGAACGCGCCGCCATGAGCACAATACTCACGCGCATCGAGATGTGGCTGATTTTCAAAATCACGTTGCTTTTGCTTATTGTATAGCGAGAGGTAGTAAGAGCTGTGACCATATCTCAATACTGAGTTTCGCTTTCTACGAACCCAATCCAAATGGTCAGCGCACGTTCCTGTCATCGCGTATTGAAATAGCGTTTGTCCAAAACCGTAGACCTCAATAGCCACAGCCGCGTCACAGGCTTCCGCCGCTTCTTTTAAAGCCAAACCAATAGACCACGCTACTTGGTGGTTAAACTCTTTCAATTGAAGCTCATGCTCTTGTTGAGCGACGAGCTCAAGCGTTAAGCTCATGATTTCACCTGAATCGTTTTACCCGTTTTACTGCTTTCCAATGCCATCTCAATCAGAGCGATATTCTGTACTGCTTGAACGGCAGGAACCGGGTTATCAGTACCCAAACGAATGGCATCTGCTACACCAACAAAATAAGCTTGATACGCACCTCTCTCCGTTTTGATAGTTTGCGCACCGTCTTCGTCGTAGCGGACACCGTATAACGCCTCGTCCTCTTCCGACCAAGCATCGTTTTCCGATAATCGGCCTTCTTTTAAGTAGCCTTCTTGAGGATCTAATCCGTATTTTTCATATTTAGCCTCAGTACCCAATACTTTATAACGCAGGTTTGGTTCTGGGCTGTATAAGTTTGAATGTAAATGCACAATATGGTCTGGGTAATGAAGCACTAAGTTGTAGTAATCAATCGTCGTCGCGCCCGGACGCATCATTCGACACTGTGCGTCTATCGCATCTGGCAAACCAAATAACACCAAGGCCTGATCGAGAAGATGGGGAGCAAGATCGAATAAAATACCACCGCCATCTTGAGCCTGCTCTCGCCAGCGTTGACGAACTTCAGGACGGTAGCGATCAAAGTGCGACTCAAACAGCCTCACATCACCTAACTTACCTTGTTCGATAAGCGATTTAACGGTGAGAAAGTCGCCATCCCAACGCCTATTATGAAAAACGCTCAGAACCAATCCTTTTTCTTCTGCTAAGGCGATCAACTCATTCCCATCTTCTATGCGCGTTACAAACGGTTTTTCGACAATGACATGTTTCCCATTGTTCAACGCGCGCTTTGCGAGCTCGTAGTGCACATCATTTGGCGCAGTGATGATCACAAGCTCAGCGTCACTGTCATCGAGTAAAGTATTGGCATCAGCAAACCACTGAGCATCTGGCCAATCATTTTGGACCGCTTCATGTTGACGAGAACTTATTGCGCTCAACGTCAAGTTTGGCAGTGCTTTAATGAAGGGTAAGTGGAAAGTTTTTGCTGAATATCCGTAACCAATCACGGCGGTCTTTACGGGATCGTAAGCCATACTAAGATTCCTTATTTCGGTGAAACAACAATACATTCAATATCATTGTGGTCGAGAAGTTGTTGAAAATCTGATTGAGGAGCATGATCGGTAATAACGATGTCGATCTTTGACAAATCACATACATGGTGAAAATTGTCGCTTCCAATTTTGCGGGATTCACAAACGACAATGACTTGTTGAGCTTGCTCTATCATGGTTTGTTTCATGGTTGCTTCTAGCTCATTATTTGTCGTCAACCCTCGGGATGACAACGCGCACACACCAATAAACGCCTTATTCACATGATATTGCTTCATTTGCTGTTCAGCTTGTGCACCCAAGATCGCTCTGGCGTAGGGGTCAAAGTGTCCACCTAAGAAATGGACGTCCATTGATTCACTTTTTTCAGCAGCGAGCAGTACGTCAGTACTGTTGGTGACCACGTTGAGCTTATCTTCTTCACAGCGTGCTTTTTCTACGTAAAGTGGGAGCAGAGATAAGATAGTACTGGTATCAATAACAAGGTGGTCACGCTCATCCAAAAGCTTAGCGGCCGCTTGAGCGAGGCGATGTTTAGTGTCACTAATTGGTCGATTAGAGTACGCCTCTGTAGAGGAAGATATTGGGGCAAGCATGACGCCACCTCGGATTCTTTGTAATCCCGGTAGTTGGCTCAACTTAACTAAGTCTCGACGCGCTGAATCTCGCGATATGCCAAAATACTCGCAAACTTCCGATAACGTTATTTTGTTTTGTAGCTCTAGCTTGGCTCTAAGCTCTATCAATCGCTCTTCTTGCGTCATTACTTAAATTTACTTAAGTGGTTTTAAGCAATAATGCCACACAGCAATCAAATAACCAATACGGACGCACGCAATATTTGCTTATGCTGATACCAAACAGAATTGTTAAGTTGAGGAGATGAAGAGCGTTTTGCTCATCACCCCCCTATCAAAAAATTTTTGGTGTAATGTTTACGTTGGCTGGGTCGCTACTTTTTCATGGCTTCTTTAAAAACTTGATTCCAATCTTGTTTCATATCGACAAACAACCAACCTTGCT
The DNA here is from genome assembly GCF_009361695.1 of Vibrio sp. VGrn 2. Lineage (NCBI taxonomy): Bacteria > Pseudomonadati > Pseudomonadota > Gammaproteobacteria > Vibrionales > Vibrionaceae > Vibrio > Vibrio sp. VGrn 2. The sequence continues at coordinate 163,829 of NZ_RBWD01000002.1, forward strand.
CTTCACCCACTTTAAATGATTTGTCTAATTTCCCCACGTGAGAGTCTTTATCATACGCCCATTCACGCTTGTCATCCGTGTGATGGATAACCGCTGAAAATCGTGGGCCAGACCCCGCTTTAGTCCACTCTAGCATTTGTAAGTCACCGTCAGAATTACCAAATGCCATCACCGGGCGCTTACCAATGAAGTTCTGGATCGTGACAGGCTTCACCGCTTTATCATTCACAAAATCAATTTCTGGCAAGCGCTGAATAGTCGGCTGTCCATCAACGACCTGATACTCCGCTTTTAATGTCGTCCCAACGATATTTTGCGTTGGGATCCCGTATACTTCTGGTGCCCAAACACGCATGAAATCAATGCCACCTCCAGAAATTATATAGGTCTGGTAGTCATTTACTCTCAAATAGTCGAGTAACTCAAGCATCGGTTGATAAACCATTTCAGTGTATGGCTTTCCCGTCGTAGGATGAACGGCCGTTTTCATCCACTCCTTCACTTCTTGATGGAACTGATCAGTCGACATTCCGGAGTGAGTCGCCATAACAAGCTGCATCACACCTTCAAGGCCTTGCTTGCCAACCCCCTCCAAGTCACCTTTTATTGCCGAAGCAAAAGGTTCTGTTGTTTTCCAATCAGGATGCTCAGAGGCCATCCCTTTCACTTTATCGATCGCAAAAAACAGCTGTAGATAAACGGGTTTTTCTGCCCACAGCGTCCCGTCATTATCAAACGTAGCGATCCTTTGGCTTTCAGGAATATAAGCGTCCGAGCCTTGAGTCGTCGTTTTAGTAACAAACGCCATAATAGCTTGCTTCGCACCGGTGTTGTTCCATGACGGCAGAGGATCTTGCACATCAGCAGAAATGCTATAGCTAGACAGAGCAAAACTTGTCGCAAGGACAATCACCTTTAACTTTATAGCCATTTTAATTCCTTATATTGAGGTACGGGATGCAAATCCAAATGAAAGTATAGTTCACGATTAACAAGCGCAATTCAGAGCAACATATGCAACGACACCAGAAAGTGACCTTGTAACTAGAAACACGCTTTAATTAAAGAAGCTTACTGATAAAGTGTTGAGTTAGCTGGCGTCAACCTGCTCTGAAGTACTTTGACGTCCCTTTTTCTGATTAAGCTCATCAATCACGTAATCCGGAGCCACTTTCTTAAGTTCCGCTAAACACTGATCAGACTTGGGGTTGTCGTAACGAATGTAGATATCACACACTGCATAAAGCTGCTCCGGCGCGCCAGAGATCAAATAAGCTTTTTCAAAAGCGTCCACAGATTTTTTAAGATCTAACTCTTCTTGCAGAACACCATTCAAGTACCAAAAATAACTGTTGTTCTTTGCCATGTTAGCGGCCTTTTCAATTTCGCTAGCGGCATCATGCTTCTCACCAAGTCTTGCTAGCGCCAATGACTTCGAGTAATGCAAAGCAGCGTTATCAGGAAAAAGTGTGATTGCTTCATCAAGTACTTGGATAGCTTGCCGATCTTTTTGTTGCGCTCGAAAATTGTCCGCATAGCTTAACCAGACTTGCGGGTTACTTGGCATCAGCTTGGTTAGCTCTGAATAAATCAATGCCGCTCTGTCCCACTCTCGATGCCAACGATATACATCGGCAAGGAGTAATTTAGAAACATTGTCAGTTTTCTGCGACAAGTAGGATGTTAGCTCAGTCACCGCGCTTTCAAGTGACTGTTGCTGCTCTGAACTTAAACTAGCGTAATCTCGAACCAAGTTTATCGCTGCGGTAATTCGAACCATTGCATCATCATCACTTAGCAACGGGGAAACCAGACGCCAGCGATGCTCTATCATATAGGGTTGAGCTCCTACAATTGCCGCTTCACGAATTCCAGCATCTGCATCTTTCAAACCACGAGCGACGGCAACCAAAGCGTTTTGGCTGGGGTAGTTGGCCAGTTCACGTAAAGCATCAATACGCTTTTCTGAAGACAACTTTTTGTTTTGTGCATCATAAGACAACTTTTCGACTTGTTGTGCTAGCGTCATTGGTTCTTCTTGAGATGCTATCTCAACGGGTGGAACTTTATCTGAATTGAGCAGAGGTTTATCTTGAGCCCAAGCGCCTTGGCTTAACGCTACACTCATCGTGAACGTTAAAAGTGACTTCGTAAAACGCGTTATCTTGTGCATTGATGAGACCTTACTTTTATAAAACTGGACCAGTTGAATCTTAGAACTTAATGTCAAAAACAGGTCGATTAGACGCTTTCAGGTGCAAAGCCTTATCACTGTATTTGCCGTGTACCACAGGGTTGCCCATCGCTCGTAAAATGTACGCCATTGATTTGTCGACATGCGCAAAAAACTTCTTCCAACCTGCACATAGATAGTTAAGGCCGGGCTCACCTTCTCTGGTGCGAATAAAGCGGTTTTTAGGGCATTCTCCAAAGCATGCAAACTGATAATCGCAATGAACACACTGCTGAGGCAGTGTACGACTTTTAGCAAACCCGAATTTCTGCTGGTCAGGGCTATAAGCGAGAGTATCGAGTTTTTCGCGGTGAATATTTCCGATCTTGTATTCCGGGTAAACATAGTGGTCACACGCAAAGACATCACCGTTTGGTTCCATTGCTAAACCTTTGCCACAGATTTCACCTAGCGTGCATAGTGGGTTTTTGCTTCCCATCCATGTTTCCAAACTTGCTTCAAAATACTGTACAAAAACGTTACCAATATCATGCACGACCCACTCATTGAATATCGCGATAAGAAAGTTACCCCATGCTTCATCCGCCACACAAAATGGCTCGACAACCGAATCCTTGTGACCGGGAATCAGACGTTTATCACCTTGCATCAGTTGCTCATTGGGCTTCCAAGTTTGTGGCGCTGTTGTTCTGAAAGTTTTCTGCTCAACAATCGGAATAAACTGCATTTGAGGGGAACATACTTCATCTCGTAAGAAGCGATACACTTCCAAAGGGTTACGACTAGTCAAGTTGTTCACACACGTGAGCGTTGCAAACTTCACTTCATGCTTATGCAATAGCTCAACGGCGTTCATCACTTGTTTAAATGTACCTCTTCCCGCTCGGTTTGTTCGGTAAGCGTTGTGCATCATCTCAGGGCCATCGATGCTTAAACCGACGAGAAAGTGGTTCGCTTTTAGAAACTCGCACCACTCATCATTAAGAAGCGTGCCATTAGTCTGAAGATCATTAGAGATCGTAATACCATGAGGGCGGTATTTATCTTGTAATTCAACAATTCTTTTGAAGTAATCCAACCCCAGCATGGTTGGCTCTCCACCTTGCCAAGAGAAGATAATTTCAGGTGTGTTCTGCCCTTCTATGTATTGGCGGATATAGCTCTCTAAGGTTTCGTCATCCATTATTGGCGAGCACCCTTGCTTATATTCCAACAAATCTTGTTTGCTTAAGTAATAACAATAAGTGCAATCGATGTTGCAAGCAGCACCAATGGGCTTTGCCATCACATGTAAACGCTTAGATGCTTTTCCGTTGAACTGCGGCCCTTGAGTTATGTGCATTCATCACCTTCTTAGTTGCTAACCTGTCCCCAATGATGTCAAACCTAATCATCGAGTTAATCGCCTAGGGTGATGATAATGTTCAATTATTCTCGGCGCTTGTTATAGTGCGTATAACCGTTTGTTATGGTTTTGCTTGCTAGACTTTCTGACCAAAGTCGTTGACGGAGTCGCCGAATGAAGCATCCCAAAAGTAAGATTATTTCCTTTGTCTCAACCATGTCGGTCACGCTGATAATTAATGGGTGTGCAACAACCCCACCACACTCTCTCGCTCAGAAAATCGATCAAGATATGGTTCTTGTCGAAGGTGGGCAGTTTACGATGGGCGCAGATAGTCCATCAGCCAAAAAGTCAGAGCGCCCAGCTCGCACTGTTAACGTTGATGGATTCTATTTGTCAAAATTCGAGGTAACTCAATCGGTCTTTGAAGCTGTCACTGGCTCCTCTCTGAGCTACTTTCGAGATCCAAATACACCCGTCAATAATATTAGTTGGCAACAAGCCAATTATTTCATTAAGAAATTGAATGAAAAAACGGGAGAGCATTACCGTCTACCAACAGAAGCTGAATGGGAGTTTGCCGCTAAAGGCGGAATTTTAAGTAAAGGCTTCACTTTTTCTGGATCAAACAATATTGACGATGTGGCTTGGTATGCGAATAACTCGCACAATAAGGCTCATAAGGTAGGTCAAAAGCAACCAAACGAGCTCGGGTTGTACGATATGACAGGTAACGTAGGCGAGTTTGTGATTGATGCTTTTGACGAAGGTTATTACAAAACAGCGCCCAGTGATAATCCGGTAAACGCAAAAGAGGAAAAAGAAAGCCTTGCACACAAGTCTGTACGTGGCGGCAGCTTTGCTTATGGCGCAGACGAATCTGAAAACTATCGCCGCGATTTTGCCAGCCAATCCGTCATTATGTCTGACATGGGCCTTAGACTAGCGAAAGACGTAGACTAAACTAAGTAGAGAAAGTGGCGCGATAAAGGCTCCACTTTTTACTATTGGTGTTTAATCTCTACAGATTCGCAATAGATGCTTTCAGCTGATCAATAGCCTGCTTAGGAGCATAATTACTCAGCTCTTTTAGACACCTATCGAAAGCAAAAGCGACAGCACCTTTTTTATGATTTCTCGCTAGAACTTCGCATTGAGCATATAAATGTTGAGGGTTCCCACCAACTTTAAACGCAGTCTGCAATGCCTTACTGGCTTCCAGAACTTCACTTTTTTCTAAAGCTAGACCATAAACATACCAGTAGTGAGCGTTAGTCTTTCCTAGTTCTGCGGCATGTTTAAGTAGAGCTTTGGCCTCATCTTCCTTGCCTTGGCGTAACAAAGAAAGACCAGCACTGTAAGGTAATGAGCTGGATTTAGGCTGAGCTTTCATTCCTTGTTGTAACACCGAGAGCGCAGCTTTTTCTTTCCCAAGGCGTCTATACAGGTCCGATAAATTCACGTAACTATTTTCGAAATAAGGCTCGATACTTATCGCTTCTTGGTATAACGCAATTGCCTTATCGATTTCGCCTAAGCTGCGGTATACATTTGCCAAATTGGTTCTGCCGAAACCACGATCGGCGTTAAACTTTTGAATGTCCATGTACTCTTCAAGCGGTGGTTGAATCCTATCTTTTTGTAACGGCGTCATTTGCGCATAGCTGGTCACTAATACCGAAGCCGCCTCCGCCCTCACTGAAAGTACGGGATCATCTAGCAGTGGCTCTAAAATTCGCCATCGATCATGAAACTCATAACCAGACGAGCCCGCGACTGCGCCGAGTCTAATCATTTCATTCTCATTTTTAACGGCCCTTGCGAGCGAAACAGTCGTATTTTGGTCAGTATTGCCGCCCATTCGCTCTAATGCAGAAGCTCGTATGATGTCTTTTAATGATGAATCCTGAGCAGAGTAAGCCAGAGCATTCGCCGCCCCTTTGTGCCCAATTGCATCGGCATAAAACGCGACAGCAAAGTGTTGTTGATTGCGGTATTGAGAGTGAGGAAACCATTCGGCTATCTGCGCATCCGCCCACTGGTTACTCTTATCCTCATGACAAGACGTACATACATTGGGCGTATCGATGTGTTTGCTCAAGTCAGGTCTAGGTACGTGCCAACTGTGGTCTCTACGAGGATCGACTTGCATATATGTCGTTTCTGGCATGTGACAAGTCGTACATTGTGACGCTTTGGATCCTGCTTCATGGAAGGTGTGGTTTTCTGGGGTATATTCTGACGCAATATGACATTGTGAACATACTGCCTCTTCTGGGATGTTTAGTTTTGCCGAATGAGGATCGTGGCAATTGGTGCATGTTACGCCTTTTTCAGCCATTTCAGACTGAAGAAATGAACCGTAAACATAGTCTTCATCGTAAATTTGGCCATCGTGGTAGTAGAGTTCTGGAGTGATCAGGCTTAACCGATATTTATCTAAAAATGAGCCTTGAATGTGATCACCAGTCTCATTTAACTGCGTTCGACGGCTGTGACATTGTGCGCACGTCTGAACTTGATTTGTTTCTGCGATTGCTTTTGGTTGTAACGTTCTGTGGCCCTTCTCAAATACCCACTCGGTTACCGCTTTAGATAAATTTCGGTCAAAACCATAGTGACTATCTGTATCGAAAGAGCCTCCTGTAGATGCGGACTTTTTCGCCAACTCGATGTGTCCACTTGCAGGGCCATGACACGCTTCACAACCAACATTGCTCTCGGACCAAGACGTGTTGTAGGTATTTTTGATTGCGTCATAGTTCTTCTTTACATTGGTCGAATGACAGTCTGCACACATGAAATTCCAATTTTGCCCAGTGTTAGTCCAGTAAAACTCATCTGTCGTTGTTGTCTCTGGATAAAGGTGAAACCAGCGCTGACCACCTTCCGATTTCGTCCTTGAATCCCACGCAAAAGGAATGAGCTGTACACGACCATCTTCAAACTCCACCATATATTGCTGTAACGGTTCCCAGCCAAATGTGTAGCTAATTTTATAATCATGCCATTGACCATCAGGGCCTTGAATATTGACCCAATACTCCTCGCCTTGTCTAAAAAAACGGTTGGGTTGCCCATCATGCGTCACTGTGCGGTTATCAAAATCACCTTGAACAGATTCTGAGTTTGCGTGTTTCATTGCCATATCGTGATGAGAGCCCTTCCAAGCCTCCACCTCTCGTTGGTGACATTCCGCGCACGTTTGCGTGCCGACATATTCCAACCCAAGCTTCGTGGTATTTTGGGAACTCTCTATCACTGATGCCTGGGAAAAAAACGAACCACTCACCATGACGATACCCAGAAATAGACACCGAAACCGAACTGCCCACTGACTCATAACTATCCTTAGTATTTAGATGGTGCAACTTGAATCAATATAGTCGCTAACCCCTTGGTTATACAAATAATTAGAAGTGAAAGGCCTTCAAAATGAGTGCTCCATTCTTCGTCCCCCGATTAGGGAGTATCTCGGTGTTTTTGCTGAAACTTTATTCGTCTCACCAGCAACCTGCTCTGGTATTCATTAGTGACCCATCTCTATTTTTAAAACCTCCCCAAACCATCAGAATGTCAAGTATTTTTCTTTAGAAACAAATAGTTTAATACCCTCAATAACTTATGGTTATAAAGAGTATAAGAGGATTTTTCTATACACATCATTAACTTATGCAGCACCTAAGCACAAGGTTTACTTGTGCTTCTCGTTACTCTCAACCATCTGGAGTTTTTTATGGCAAACCAATTGAGAAAAATCGCAGTAGGCGTCGGACTGTTAGCAACGTCCAGCGCAGCGATGGCGGCAGACAAACCCAACATACTCGCAATTTTCGGTGACGATGTCGGTTACTGGAACATCAGCGCATATAACCAAGGTATGATGCGTTACAAAACCCCTAACATCGATCGTATCGCGAACGAAGGTGCTTTGTTTACAGACCATTACGGCCAACAATCTTGTACTGCGGGTCGAGCAGCATTCATTACTGGCGAAGAACCATTTCGCACTGGCTTGCTGACGATTGGTATGCCGGGTTCCGACCATGGGATTCCAGATTGGGCACCAACTATTGCTGACTTACTAAAAGACCAAGGTTATATGACAGCTCAGTTCGGTAAAAACCACTTGGGCGATCAAGATAAGCACCTACCTACCAATCATGGTTTTGATGAATTCTTTGGTAACTTGTACCACCTTAATGCAGAAGAAGAGCCCGAAACCTACTATTACCCTAAAGACCCAGAGTTCCGTAAAAACTATGGTCCTCGTGGTGTAATTAAATCTTATGCCGACGGTAAGATTGAAGATACTGGCCCAATGACGCGTAAACGCATGGAACACGCGGACGAAGAGTTCCTCGAAAGCACTTTGTCGTTTATGGAGAAAGCTGTTAAAGCAGATAAGCCTTTCTTCATCTGGCATAACTCTACGCGCATGCACGTGTGGACCCGATTACAAGAGAAGTACCGAGGTAAATCCGGTGTTAGCATTTACGCTGATGGCATGTTAGAGCATGACGATCAAGTCGGCGTATTGCTCGACAAACTCGATGAGTTAGGCGTTGCTGACAACACCATCGTTATTTATACAACAGATAACGGCGCAGAGACCATGACTTGGCCTGATGGGGGCGCAACCCCATTCCACGGTGAGAAAGGCACGACTTGGGAAGGCGGTATGCGTGTGCCTCAACTTGTGCGTTGGCCTGGTGTCATTAAGCCAGGAACGAAAATCAACGAAATGATGGCTCATCAAGACTGGTTGCCAACATTGTTGGCGGCAGCTGGCGTTCCTGACGTGAAAGAAAAGCTTGCTGAAGGTTACAAAGCAAATGGTAAAGACTGGCGTGTCAATATAGACGGCTACAACTTCATGCCATACTTCGAGGGCAAAGAAGACAAAGGACCACGTGAGTCTCTGCTCTACTTCACCTCAAATGGTGAACTAAACGCAGTACGCTGGAATGACTGGAAACTTCACTTTGCAACTCTGGAAGGAAACCTAAGCGACGCCGTGCGATCTGTACCAAACTGGCCTAAGATCATTCACTTACGTGCTGACCCATTTGAAAAAGGTCCTAGCGAGTCACAAATGTACCTACGTTGGATGGCAGACAACATGTGGTTGTTTGTACCAATTCAAGACGTTGTTGGCGACTTCTTTAAAACGTTACCTGAATACCCAATGCAACGCGGTACAACTATGAACCCTGCTTCTTTAAATTACGACTCTTTGCAGATGCAAGAAAAGATGCAGCAGTTAGAAATGCTTAAACAGGAAGTGAATAAAGTTAAGTAATCTAATTAATCACTCTAGATTGCGTTACTGAGCCAGCAGAGTTCTGCTGGCTTATCTGTATCTCGGAATGGGAACACACTTAGCTCGGTAGTTTACTCCATGCAAAGCGGGCCCATATTGAGAACACAGAAAAACAAAAAAGGAGAGCAAACCTGCTCTCCTTTGTATTTTAACCGTGAATAAACTAAGCTACGTTAACCGATTTAGTTAAACTATTGCTCTGAAAGAATTCATCATGCAACGCGCAAATCGCACGCTGATATTCTTTATCACCCACGACGAACTGAACGTTTACATTTCTCATTGATGAGTGAAGTGCAACTGGCGTTACGCCATTGTTCATCAAAGAAAGTACACCTTTCGCTAGTGTCTTGTTAGTGTCAATTTGAGAACCGATGGCTGAAATCAGCGCGACCATACGGCCTTTAATCGACGCATTCGGATAGCGTTTTTCAGCTTTATACAATACTTTGTTCAAGCTATCAGTACTGCCACCTAGATAGTAAGTAATAGAGTTCGCGTTCATCTCTTTACCAACTAAACTTACGCGAGCATCAGAGATAATTTCCATTAATTCGTAGCTAACGTTATCGGCTTTTCCCACCATCGCTTGGTCAAACAAATGCAGTGCGAACACCTTTTCTTTACCTGCGATAATTTCGACTTTGTCTTCTTCTGGGCGGTAGCTTGAAGAGATCAAAGTGCCTTCGTGTTCAGGTTCAAATGTATTTTTAATCTGTAGCTCAATACCACTCTCACGTAAACCTGCGGCTGCATTTGGGTGAATCGCTTCCATGCCAAGGTTAGCAAGTTGGTCTGCTACGTCATAGTTTGTACTACCAATTGGCAAAACTTTTTCAGGACCAACAACACGCGGGTCTGCAGAGCTCAAGTGATATTCTTTGTGAATTACCGCTAAATCCGCTTTTGTGATCGCTGCAATTCGGCTAAATGTCATCTCACTATAACCTCGGTCATAAGTGTGCATTAGGCCTTCCTTACAGTAAGCATAACCTGTAACGATTGGCAGTTCTTTTGACACATCGATATCAGCAAACGCATCACTGATCGATTCATCAAGGCTTCTTGGCGCTTGATTGTCCCAACCGGACAGGTCAACGAACTTAGCGTTAATACCCATATTTTTTAGTTTCAGTGCCGTGTTGTAAGCACTGTGCGCCTCACCGATAGACGACAGAAACTCTCGAATTTGAGGCAAATACTGACGTAGCGAAAACTGACCGTACTGACAAGTTTCTAAAATGTTCGCAATACAGTTTTTCGCTTCAGCAATACGTGAGCGAATGAATTTATCTGCACGGATACGATTCATTGGGTCCGCGAAAATATTTTCATTTGTGAGCAGCATACGGCTTTCAACGTATGCTAACGCTTCTTCCCATTTGTCATCACGTTTCGCGATAAGCTGATAAACACCTGGCTTACTGGTTTTTTTACATTCGAGTAGCGCGTCGGTCATACCGCCGTATGCAGAGACGACAAAGATACGATTGTATGGCGATTTAGGACGAAGAATAATGTTGTCGAGAACAGCATCAAATGCTGTCATTGATGTACCGCCGATTTTTTCTACGGTAAATGTCATGATAAGCCTTTTTTGATTGGTAACTTTAAAAGAAAAAAGAAGAGATAGTTGATCGTGGGGCGACAAGCACCCCACCTCTATCTTTTAGTCAACGAGAGGATAAACACCGTTTTCATCGTGCACTTCTGCGCCGGTAATTGGTGGGTTGAATACACACGCCATTACCATTTCTTTATTCTTATAAGCTCTCAAGTAGTGCTCATCGTGTTTATCAAGGATGTATAACGTACCCGGTTTAATCGGATAAGTTTCTCCACCAACGACTTCAATTTCACCTTCACCGCTCATACAAAAAACCGATTCTAGGTGATTTTGATAGTGAATGTGTGTTTCAGTACCTTCATAAATCGTAGTGATGTGGAAAGAAAAACCCATGTTGTCATCTTTCAACAACATACGGACACTTTCCCAGTTATCTGAAACCACACGTCGCTCACTGTTGCGACACTCATCGAGTGTTCTGACGATCATAATTAATAATCCTTATTAAGATGCTTGTTTGAAATGTTTCGCAGCAATGGTTTCCACTGCACTTTCAAAGATGCTTAGTCCTTGGTCTAGTTCTGACTCGCTAATCGTAAGTGGGCAGAAGAACTTAACGACTTCGTCGTCAGGGCCAGCTGTCTCAATTACCATTCCGTTTTCGAAACAGTTTTTCGCGATTTCAGATGCCATATCACCGTTGATACACTCAATACCAACCATCATGCCGCGACCTTTTTTCTGCACAAACATTTGTGGGAAGCGACGAACGCAGCGATCAATAACAGCACTTACTTTGTCTGAACACTGCTTGATGTGTGTTTCAAAGTCATCATTTGCCCAATAAATTTCTAATGCTTTCGCCGCGGTAATAAATGCATGGTTGTTGCCACGGAACGTGCCGTTATGCTCACCTGGCTTCCACTGGTCTAGCTCTGGTTTAAGTAGAACGACGGCCATTGGCAAACCGTAACCACCGATCGATTTCGATAGCGTCACGATATCTGGTTGAATACCTGACGGCTCAAAGCTAAAGAAAGTACCTGTACGTCCACAGCCAGCCTGAATGTCATCGACAATCACAAGAATGTCGTTGGCTTTACAGATTTTGCTCAAACGTTGTAACCACTCGTTTGAAGCAGCATTTAAACCACCCTCGCCCTGCACAGTTTCAAGAAGTACAGCGGCTGGTTTATCCATACCTGCAGAGTTGTCGTTTAGCATGGTTTCGAACAATGCTAGACCATCAACGCCAGCGTAACCTTCAAATGGAATACGAGTGACGTTACTTAAGCTAGAACCGTTACCTTGTCTGTGATGCTGGTTACCCGTTGCAGCCAGTGCGCCAGCTGTACAACCGTGGAAACCGTTGGTAAATGCAACGACGCTGTCGCGACCTTTTACTTTTTTCGCTAACTTAAGTGCTGCCTCAACGGCGTTAGTACCAGTTGGGCCAGTAAACTGAACTTTGTAGTCCAAGTTTCTTGGTTTAAGGATGTAAGTATCCAACGCTTCAAGAAACGATGCTTTCGCTTCTGAGTGCATATCCAAACCGTGAGTAATACCGTCCATCTCAATGTACTCAAGCAATGCTTGCTTAAGTACTGGGTTGTTATGGCCGTAATTTAGAGATCCCGCTCCAGCAAGGAAGTCTAAGTATCGTTCACCTTGTTCTGTTTCCAGCCAGCAGCCTTTCGCTTTACGAAAAACGACTGGGAAATTGTTTGAATATGAGCGTACGTTGGATTCCTGCTTTTTGAAAATATCCATGATGAGACCGTTTTTAATTCCTATTGTTTGAGGATTATTTGAGAGGAATGCGATACAAATATTCTGTATCGTGTTTGCCTTTAAAGTGGGCTTCTTCATCCAAAAATGTGCTTACTTGGCCAGAGTTGCCGTTCATCGCATCTAACTTTTTGAACAATGCCCAAGAGGCTTTATTATCTTCCGTGATGGTAGTTTCTACCGATTTAACACCGCCCAATTCCTCTCGGGTGAGAAGTTCTTTCAACATGCGGAATGCTAAACCGTGACCTCTAAAGCGAGGTGAGACTGCAACTTGCCAGACAAATAAAACGTCTTGCTCGTCTGGTTTCTGATAACCGGAAATGAAACCTGCGATTTCGCCTTTTTGCTCAACCAAAATACTGGTTTTGCTGAAATGCGTAGACTGTAGGAAATTGCAATAAGATGAGTTCATGTCCAATGGAGGACAGTCTGCAATTAAGCTGTAAATGTCGTCACCATCAGAGATTTTAGGCTCACGAAAAATCCATTTTTTACTTGAGTCTTCTCCAATCTCTGGATAAAGAACCCAAGGTGCTGATGTGATCATGTGGAAATACATATCCTTTGAGGTCTAATTAAATTTCCTTTTTATTATGGGCATTCCTCGCGACTAAAAATCAAATAATCCGCCTTTTTATCGGTACTTTTGTGACAAGCATCACAAAAATAAGCCATTTAACCAAATCTTAAAATAGTTCGAGGTCTAATTTATTAAAAAATCACTTAAAGAATAAGTATAAAAAACGAACAGAAAAAACAGTCCTCCATGGTCTTCATTTCTCTGCAAAAAATTCAAAAATCAAAAAAAAGCGGCATGCTTTCGCATGCCGCTTTATTCAAATATTTAACTGCTGATGTTGGTTATTTCGATTTCTTCTTAGAAACCGCTTTCGGACGAGGTTCATCCATCAAGCCTTTTACTAGAGAAACCGTTGCAACAAGCAGAACAATCGTAAATGGTAGGCCTGTGGTCACGGCCATTGCTTGAGCTGCCGCTAGGCCACCACCAAGCATCAATGCAATCGCAACTAAGCCTTCAAACGTACACCAGAACACGCGTTGAGGCGTTGGCGCATCGACCTTACCGCCCGCAGCAATAGTATCAATAACCAGTGAACCAGAGTCTGAAGAGGTAATGAAGAATACCACCACCAAAATAATACCGACGAAAGATGTAATTTCAGCTAGAGGCATCACATCTAACATGGCAAATAGTTTTAACGGTAATTCCGCGTTGAACACGGCTTCATAACCATCGCTCACGTATTGGCTTATAGCGTTACCACCAAAAGCGGTCATCCATAACACACAAACAGAAGAAGGGATAAGGATAACGCAAATAATGAACTCACGAACGGAACGACCACGAGATACACGCGCAATGAACATACCTACAAATGGTGACCAAGAAATCCACCAAGCCCAGTAGAATGCTGTCCAACCTTGAGAATAGTTTACGTCTTCTCGTCCAAATGGCATTGATAGGGCAGGAATATTAGCCACATATGACACTATATTTTCGAAGAAGCCCGTTAAAATCGCGATCGTCGGGCCGACAACAATAACAAAAAGCAGTAAAAGCGCAGCGAGACCCATGTTGATCTCAGATAAGATTTTCACGCCTTTGTCTAGTCCCGCAACAACTGAGATTAAAGCGAGTGCGGTGATGCCAATAATCAATAGTACCTGCGTAGTATTCGTCATTGGAACATCAAACAGGAAGTTCAAACCCGTTGCGGCTTGAGACGCACCGTAACCTAGAGACGTTGCCAAACCAAAAACTGTCGCGACAACGGCAAGAATGTCGATAATGTGACCAGTCCAACCCCATACACGCTCACCAAACAGTGGGTAAAAAATGGATCGCATGGTAAGTGGTAAGCCTTTGTTAAACGAGAAAATCGCCAAACCAAGAGCCAATAGCGCATAGATTGACCACGGATGAAGCGCCCAGTGGTAAATCGTCGCCGCCATGCCTAGTGCAGATGCAGCACTTGCATCGCCTTCTGCACCACCTAGAGGGGCCCAGTCAGTACGAACACCGTTCTCAACGTTCACGCCACCAATAGCAGAACTAAAATGAGACATAGGTTCTGATACACCAAAGAACACCAGACCGATACCCATACCTGCTGCAAAGAGCATTGCCAGCCAACCCGCATAGGAATAATCTGGCGTCGCTTCTGTACCGCCGATTCGTACCCGACCTAGCGGTGTAAAAATCAACCCAACACAGACAATGACAAAAATATTACCAGATGCGAGGAAGAACCAATCCAAATGGTGTAACAAACCCGCTCTTAGATCTGCGAAAAACGGCTCTACCTGTTCTCGAAATAATAGTGTTACTACAACAAATAGGATGATTGCTAAACCAGAAATTGCAAAAACACGGTTATGAATATCAAGGCCAAACGGGCCTACTTTTAACGCGACGTTATCCTGACCAATTTGATAGTCAGTGTCTATCGCGTTTACCTTTCCATCGGGGCGTTGAATGCCACCGTTATTATCGGTGCTCACGGATAATCTCCTTAAAAATACGTGACCAAATTTAAATTACTTTCGTCGGAGTTTGAGTGATGAAACCTCCCATCACTACCAAGCACATGTTCAAAAAACATAGTTCTTATAAGCGGTTACTCAGTCCGCCATAATAATCGCAAAGCCCCCTACCTTTCATTGCATTTTATTGTCTTCATCATAAACAACGCTTATTGCCAAATCGAAGAGATTGGCATGCTTCGATTAAAATGATATTGCAACTGTGCTTGAAACAGTTCAGCAGTTGCCAGCGCATCGGTCAAAGCATGATGAGGTTGATAAGCAGGAAGGCGATACCTTTCACGAGCATGCCCCAGCCTGACAGAGCCTGGCTTCTTACCTTTTAACTTATTGAATAGGCCACTGCATTCACGGCGCTGTATCGCATGTTCAATGTCTAGCGTATCGACAACGGGAAACTGTATCCCCTCCCCAATGCTATTCAGCAACGCGTTATTAAAAAACTGCCTTTCGATATTTTTATAATGAACAAGCACAACTTTGCCTGACAGCGCATCCAATATTTCCCCTAAAATGTGGGTTAATTGGGGCGCGTTTTTGACTTCAGAATCAGTGATGCCATGAATCACGACTGACTCTTCGTTTAACTCACGATTAGGGTTAACAACCCAATGCGCAGAGCCACTACATTGAACACGATCAATGGTAAACGGCACAAGTCCAATCGTGAGAATTGCATCCTCTTCCGCATTCAAACCTGTCGTTTCAAAATCTACCGAGACAAATGGCACTTCCTCAATTGGTGTTTCCCCATTAACCATCGGTGTCGAGTAATAACGTTTGAGTCTCTCGTCTCTTGCTTCTTTCGCGAGCTGTTTGAATAACGTTGACCACTCTGGCGTCCGAGACGTATCCAACAACGGCTGATCTTTTGCTGCCTTTTTTGAGAACCACATTATTTGCTACTTCTCTGGTATCGGAACTTGATGAAGTTCTGTGCATTACTAAGGATTTGGAAAGCAGCTTTTAAGTTTCGGCGCTCAAACTCTGACATGTTCTCTGGCTCAATGTTGTTATCTGGTTCATCTCCATTTTCGATATCGAGTGCTTGATGACGAATTCGAACCATGTAAATCAATTCCATTGCATCCCTCAAGTCCATTCCTCGACCTTTAGGTAAAATGCCCGCATCATTGATATCGTCTAAACGGTCAAACGAGTTTTGCGAACGGGAACCAATTGCCAATGAATGCACTCGAATCAAATCTGCCAATGGCGCAGTACCTCTTCTTTTCAAGTTAATAGAATTGCGGTGACGACCATCTTTCTCCATAACAAAATCTTTGAAGAAGCCCAATGGCGGTGTACGACGTATCGCGTTGTAAGCCATACATGCAAGGAAGCGGTTGTTTCTTTTCGCGCGCCTAACAATAAAGCTGCTTAATTGTTCCGCCCACTTCACTCGCCCATGAACACCTAATAAATCAAAAAAGATATTACTGTTTAACAACCTTTCAGGAGTTGGGTTATCTATCCAGTTGCCAAAGCACTCCTCCCACTCCGCTCGGGTTTTTCGCCACTCTGGATTGGTTGCCATAATGTCGCCAGTACAGTAAGCATAGCCGCATGCTGCTAAACCATCACAAACAAATTTGGCAAACTTTTCAAAGTACTCCCCGTGCATCTCAACATCATAACTGTTGTCGAGAATAAGGGCGTTGTCTTGGTCCGTTACAATTAACTGCTCATCCCTGGCCATCGATCCCATAGCGACCAAACAATACGGAATTGGCGCAGGGCCAAGCTCTTGCTCTGCTAATTCAGCCAAACGCTGTTTAAAGCTACTACCAATGACCGACATGGCTCGACCAATCATATGAGCGTTGGCATCTTCATTCACCATTCGCACAAAACAGTTTTTCACTTGTTCAGAAACTTGCTTGAGATCTTCAACGCTGGTTTGTTGGAAGATAGAGCTAACGAGCAGCAAGCTGTTTTGAGATTCATAACGGACGATATCCGTCATGCCAATAATTCCTATCGGCTTTTTATCTTTTAAAATTGGGAGATGGTGCACGTTGTAGCGCAACATGGTTAACATGGCTTCAAAGACATAAGCGTTGTAATCCAGAGACACCACGTCATAACTCATGACCTCACTCACGGGGATATTGGTATCAATGCCCTGAGCTAATACGCGAATACATAGATCGCGATCAGTCAATATTCCAAGTAGTTGTTCATCATCTTCTTCTGTGAGTTCTTCTGCTGGGCGAACAATAAGCAAAGAGGTGACATTTTCCTCCGCCATCAGTATCGCGGCTTCTTGAATCGATGCCGTCGCCTCCAACGTTACCGGATCTCTCGCTAAGATTTTACGTGCCTTGGCAGTGGTAAAGTCATTGCTTTCTGAGCGGCTGGATATTGCGCTTCGCAAACGCGCGCTGTCTTCCAGTTCCATGTAGTCAGCAAAGTTTTCAAACTCATCACAAAGCTCGTTGAAAATATCCTCCGGAATACAGTAAACCAAGGTGTCTTCTATCGCTTTGGCAGGCATACGCACACGGTTGTTCATTAACAACCCCATCTGTCCAAACAGTCCACCAGCGTCAATCCTGTTATAGAGTTCGCCTTTACGTCGGTAGATCTCCACAGCGCCGCTTCTCACCATATATAAGTCGCGGATCGTGTCTCCAAAATTGAGTATCTCTGTGCCTTGCCGAAAGTATGCAACCTCGGCATTTAGAGCGATCTTTTTTAACTGCTCTTCGGGTAGATCATCGAAAGGTGGGTACTGGCTAATGAAGTTGAGCACCTCTAACTGTTCGGCTTCCATCTTTTATTCCATACGTTGCCTAAACTACAGCGATAAATATCACCAAGATTGAAATCAATCAATGAATAAATCTAAGAATAACAACACCTAACCTAGTTCGCAGAATAAAACTCCAACCAAAAATTAGAGCTCTAATGTTTTTAAATATAGACCTCTAATCTATTTCTCCTTATAGCTATGCAGATGGGCTGAGTTAAAATGTACTAAAAACTTCAAAATAAATTCAAACCAATGTCATGGAAAAGTTAAGCAAAGACAAAACCAACCACAAGCATCTGTTTTTGTTAATAAAAACACTATTTAACCACACCGCCTTCATTGTTCATTGTATGCACATAAAATCCAGTTAACCGAACCCCATTCGTTGAAAGTTGAACTAAAATTAATTAGAGTACAAATCGTTAAACAGTTATAAACACACAAAAAAGGACAGATAACATGGATCCCATACTGGAAGTTAAGGGACTGTATAAAGTGTTTGGAGAAGACCCAGAAAGAGCCTTCTCGCTTATCGAAAAAGGTATCGATAAGGATGGTATTTTTGAACAGACAGGTTTAACAGTCGGCGTAAACGATGTATCTCTCACCATTAACGAAGGTGAAATTTTCGTAATCATGGGGCTTTCTGGTTCGGGAAAATCTACTCTCGTTCGACTCCTAAACCGACTCATTGAGCCAACGAAAGGCAGTGTTTATCTCAAAGGGAAAGATATTGCCCATATCTCTGAAGACGAACTTCGAGAAGTTCGTCGCAACAATATCTCAATGGTTTTTCAAAGTTTCGCGCTTATGCCTCACATGACGGTGATCGAAAACGCTGCATTCGGTTTAGAACTTGCTGGCATTGATGTTAATGAACGTCAGAAAAGTGCCCTTTCCGCCTTGGAAAGAGTTGGCTTAGACCCTTATGCAGAATCTTTCCCTGACGAATTATCCGGTGGTATGAAACAGCGCGTGGGTTTAGCAAGGGCATTGGCTTGTGACCCAGACATTCTATTAATGGACGAGGCGTTTTCCGCTTTAGACCCATTAATCCGTTCTGAGATGCAGGATGAGCTTATTCGTCTACAAAACGATGATAAACGCACAATTGTCTTCATATCTCATGATTTGGACGAAGCAATGCGTATTGGTGATCGTATCGCCATCATGCAAAACGGTGAGGTTGTTCAGGTTGGCACACCTGATGAAATATTGCACAGCCCAGCAAATGATTATGTTGAAGCATTTTTCCGCGGCGTAAACATCGCAAGTGTCTTGACAGCAAAAGATATCGCTCGCAAGAAGCCAGCCGCCGTCTTTAAGAAATCGGAAAATGATGGCCCGGGCTCTGCGATGCAGATTCTGATGGATCATGACCGTGATTACGGCATTGTCGTCGATAAATCTAGCCGATATTCCGGCATCGTGTCTCTTGACTCACTACGTTTGGCTCACAAAGAAAACCGCTCTCTAGCCAGTGCTCAATTGACGGATGAAGTCACTCTTCAGCCAGAGCAGTCAATCAATGACATTTTGGGGCTAGTTGCAGGCGTTCCTTATGCCGTACCTGTCGTTGATGAGCAAGGTACTTACTTTGGTGTCGTGACTAAATCACGTCTTCTACAAACACTAGATAAGGATTAACACGATGTCTTCAGAGCAAACTAACAATGATCCCTGGTCGAATCCCGCTCCTGCACAAGATGATCCTTGGTCACAAGGTGCAGGTACTGACGCTGCTCCAAGTAATGACTGGTTAAGCTCAGAAACTGTAGAGCAAGCGCCATTCGATATTATGAACCCATTCCAAGATGCGGTTCTACCACTTGATAGCTGGGTAGAATCGGGGTTGAACTGGTTGGTGGAACATGGTCGCCCTGTTTTCCAAGCAATTCGAGTTCCAATCGACTTTATTCTTACCTCGTTTGAAACTGCTTTGGTGTCCACACCTGCGCCCATCATGGTACTCATTTTATTTTTGCTGGCGTGGCAGTTTTCCAATGTAAAACTCGGTTTTTCAACGCTTGTATCCCTTGTTTTTATCGGCCTAATTGGTGCGTGGTCACAGGCGATGACAACGCTCGCACTAGTTTTAACCGCCGTCTTCTTCTGTTTGCTTATCGGGCTACCGATGGGGATATGGTTGGCGAGAAGCCAAACCGCAGCCAAATTTGTTAGACCAGTACTCGATGCAATGCAAACGACTCCCGCGTTCGTTTATCTAGTGCCAATCGTTATGCTATTCGGTATTGGTAACGTTCCTGGCGTTGTAGTAACCATCATTTTCGCACTGCCTCCCGTTGTGCGCCTAACTATTTTAGGGATTCAGCAAGTACCTGAAGAGCTGATCGAAGCGGGCCACTCTTTCGGGGCAAACAAAAAACAGATGCTTTACCGCATCCAATTGCCATTGGCGTTACCAACGATTATGGCAGGGGTAAACCAAACCTTGATGCTTTCACTTTCTATGGTCGTGATCGCTTCAATGATTGCGGTTGGCGGCTTGGGCCAAATGGTACTTCGTGGTATCGGCCGACTTGATATGGGTCTTGCTGCCGTCGGTGGCTTAGGCATCGTAATTCTTGCCATTTTATTAGACCGTATTACCCAAGTATTAGGGGTTAATGCGGGTAACACCAAGCTTCGCTGGTATCACACAGGTCCTGTTTCATACCTATTAAAACTGAAAACAAAGACGAACCAAGACGATCTAAAACTTAGGAGAAACATCAATGAATAATTCATGGAAGAAAGCGCTCTCTGTTGGAGCTCTAAGTACTATCGCATTTTCAACTTATGGTGTGGCAAGCGAACTACCGGGTGAAGGTGTGACTGTTCAACCAGTTCAATCAACCGTTGCAGAGGAAACGTTTCAAACATTGATCGTAAACCGTGCACTTGAAGAGCTTGGTTACGATGTAAAACCAACTAAAGAAGTGGATTACAACGTAGGCTATACCTCTATTGCTAAAGGCGACGCTACTTTCTTAGCAGTAGGTTGGTTCCCTCTTCACGCCGATAAGTACACAATGTCTGGCGGTGATGATAAGTTTTTCCGCAAAGGTCAATATGTAAGTGGTGCTGCACAAGGTTACTTGATCGATAAAAAAACCGCTGAAAAATATGGCATCACAAATATTGGTCAATTAAAAGATCCAAAACTGGCCAAGCTTTTCGATGCCAACGGTGACGGTAAAGCGGACTTAACAGGTTGTAACCCAGGTTGGGGTTGTGAAATGGTCGTTGAGCATCAGTTGGATGCATTCAAGCTTCGTGACACAGTAACGCACAACCAAGGTAACTACGCTGCGATTATCGCTGACACGATTTCTCGTTACAAAAAAGGCGATCCGATTCTTTACTACACTTGGACACCTTACTGGGTAAGCGGCGTCTTAGTTCCGGGTAAAGATGTTGTTTGGTTAGAAGTGCCATTCTCTTCACTTCCTGGTGAGCGTAAGGACATCGACACCACACTAGAGAACGGTAAGAACTACGGCTTCGAGATGAACTCTATGCGCATCGTTGCGAACAAAGAGTTTACTGAAAAGAACCCAGCAGCAGCGAAGCTGTTTGAAATCATCAAGCTAAACATCAATGATGTTAGTGCGCAGAATATGATGATGAGCCAAGGTAAGAACAGCTCAGCAGACATCGAGTCTCATGTAAATGGCTGGATTAAAGCGAACCAGAAAAAGTTCGACGCATGGGTAGACGAAGCTAAAAAAGCAGCCATGTAACCGGCACGACCATTAAAATACGTGACACCTAACTTTAGAGCCAACCGATCACATCGGTTGGCTCTTATTTTATTCACATTAGTAAAAAGGATTGCAACAATACTGAGCCTTGCTCCTCAGTATTTTCTTAAAGTTTCTACTTAATTTCATTCCTTAAGAGTTTCTTAAGTTTCGCGTTTTATTTTGTTGATAACCAATCAAACAAAGGAAGCGCTCATGAAACACCATGCACAAATTTCTGTAGATGGCTTTACTTTAGACATTGTCTATCCAATGCATCCGCTTTGGAGCCAAGTTATCGAGCATGTTTCTCAGCGTTATCAAGAAGCATTCTTTGCCGAGCTCAAACAGTTTATGCCGGCGTATTTAACCCTCATTGACGGCGGTCAAATTATTTCCGTATGCGGCTTTCGCATCGCCGAAGATGAACCTTTGTTCCTTGAACAGTATTTAGAAGACGACGCCCAAAAGCTGGTTTCTAACGTATTTAGCTGCGACGTAAAACGTTCGAACTTAGTGGAGTTTGGTCACTTGGCATCTTTCGCTAAGGGCATGTCATCTCTGCACTTCTACCTGATCGCAGAAATGCTGGTCAATCTCGGTTTTGAATGGTGCATCTTCACCGCGACAGACCCTCTTCACGCAATGATGGCGCGTCTAGGATTGGAGCCTCATATCATCGCGCAGGCCGATCAAAATAAAGTCCCCTATGCCAAGTCCACTTGGGGTTCGTACTACGAACATCAACCGCGTGTGTTAGCTGGCAATTTGCAAAAAGGACTAGAGCGCCTTCGATTAGTCCAAGAAAAAAAACGTAAACAAGCCTAGATAGAAAAGTAAACGTCGTTAAAACCGCAAACACAACCAGAACAACTTGATTAAACACCACGCCAGAATATAGGTGATGTATGAATATTCTCCTCGATGCCATTACAAAATGGGCAAAAACGACACCAGATCGAGTAGCACTTGTCGGCTACGAAGCGAATCAAACGGTTGAACTGACTTACTCTGAATTGTTAAACAAGATCGAACTCGTTGCCGCCGAGCTTATTGCACAGAACATCAAAGCACTCGCGCTACGCGCAGAAAACAGCATCGATTGGGCCATTGTTGATTTGGCGGCGATGGCGGCAGACATAGTCGTCGTACCTATTCCGACTTTTTTCTCTGATGCACAAGTTGAACATACGTTAGAGCAATCAGGCGTCGATGCTTTAGTTGGCGATTGGCAAGCATGGTTGGCTTCTCATCCTAAGCAAAGCTTTAACCAGCAAGACCATCCGTTTTCCATTGCAAATTTGCCTTTGCTGCGTCGTAACCAGTTGGGAGATGAAGGTACACAGGTAGCTTATCTACCAGAAACCGGAAAAATCACATTTACGTCTGGCTCGACTGGTCAGCCTAAAGGCGTGTGTTTAAGCAATGATCATTTGTGTTTGGTGGCGAAGTCGCTCGCCGATGCAGTAAACAGCGCGGCGCACTCGCACTTAGTGCTGCTTCCGTTATCGACGCTTCTCGAAAACATAACCGGTGTTTATGTACCACTCATGTTGGGCGTGACGTCATATATTTTACCCGGAGAGCAAACCGGCCTACTCGGTTCAAGCCAATTCGAACCGCGTTTGTTTGCACAAGCATTAGTGACCATCAAACCAGAAAGCTTAGTGCTAACACCAGCTTTATTGCTTGCGCTCATTCACATCGCGAAACAGCAGCCCTCTCTTGTGGATTCTCTAAAATTTGTCGCCGTTGGCGGCGCAAGAGTGTCGTCGCAACTGATTAACACCGCGCATGCGCTGAACATCCCTGCGTTTGAAGGCTATGGCTTGTCTGAATGTGGCTCTGTTGTTTGTTTGAATACACCAGCCGCATTTAAAGCAGGAACGTGTGGCAAACCGCTTCCGCACACTCAGATTCGTATCGCGGAAGATGGTGAACTGCTCGTCAAAGGCAACGTTGCTCTTGGTTATTTGAATGAGCCGTTTACTCAAGAATGGTTAGCGACTGGCGACTTAGCCCAAATTGACGCGCAAGGCTTTGTCACTCTCTCGGGGCGCAAGAAGAACCTTATCGTCACCGCATACGGCAGAAATGTCTCACCGGAATGGATTGAATCAGAAGCGTTGGCGTTTTTGCCGATGACGCCACTGATCGTTACAGGCGATAGCCAACAAACATTATGCGCTGTCATTGCCAATAGCGAAGACGTCGAAGCAAAGGTTCATGCATTAAACCGAACCCTACCCGATTACGCTCAGATCCGAACCTTATTGCTGCTGGACAACCCACCAGCCATCTCTGGTTGGTACACGGATAACGGCAAGCTCAAACGAAATCAAATCGAACATGATGTGGCTCAGTTATTAGCGAGCACAACGCCTGAATTAACGCTGCAAGCGCAAAAGATCCAACGCATCGATTTGCCCTTCCAGCAACACATTACGTCTTTCCAAACTGCATCTTAGTTAACGGCTTCTTAAGGAGAAGGTTATGACTTTATTTTTCGAACAACTCAAACAAAGCACTACCGCTGCTCAACAAGCAATGTTAACTGCGCCAGTCATCGCAGACGTTCAACAAGGCAACATTTCCAAAGATATGTATATCGCCTTTCTAACCCAAGCTTACCATCACGTTAAGCACACTGTTCCCTTGCTGATGGCGTGTGGAGGCCGCCTATCTGGCGAATACGAATGGGTACGAGATGCCATTGCCGAGTACATCGAGGAAGAGAAAGGCCATCAAAAATGGATTTTAAATGACATCAAAGCGTGCGGCGGCGATGCCGAAGCAGTGCGCAATAACAAAGATGTAGGTCAAGTAGGTGCACCGATTGAACTGATGGTTTCCTACCTTTACCACAACATTGACCGCCACAACCCACTCGCGCTGTTTGGCATGGTGTGGGTATTAGAAGGCACCAGCGTCGGCATTGGTGGCCAAATGGCAGAAAAAATTCAGTCAACCCTCAACCTGCCCTCTTCAGCAATGACTTACCTAGTTTCACATAGCGTGTTAGACCAAGATCATCTGCAATTTTTTGAATCATTGATGAACAAGATCACCAAAGCGGAAGATCAACAAATCATCATCGACTCAGCAAACATGGTGTTTGACCTTTACGGACAAATGCTGCGCTCTTTGCCTTCTTTCTCAACCCAACAAGCGGCGTGAGGTGAAGCATGATCATTAACAACAGCACCATTCTCCTGACAGGCGCAACGGGCGGAATTGGGCAAGCCATCGCGCAAGAGTTAGCCAAACGCGGTGCCAGCCTCATTCTTGTTGGGCGAAACGAAGAGAGCTTGCAAACACTACAGCGTGAACTGTCGAATCCAGAACGTCATGACGTAGTCGTTGCAGACATCGCCTCACCAGAAGGATTAACTGCGATAAAAGATCGAGCGCGTCAACATCAAAAAGTGGACGCACTGATTAACAATGCGGGCAGCAACGATTTCTCGTTGTTAAGTCACAAACGACCAACGCAGATTGCAGACGAAATCCAACTCAATCTCGTTGCGCCGATGCTGCTGTGCCAATCGGCGTTAACGTGGTTAAAGCAGCCTGGGGTGATTCTCAATATAGGTTCCACATTCGGCTCAATTGGCTACCCAGGCTATACCTCCTATTGCGCGGCAAAAGCGGGGTTGCACCGTTTTACCGAATCGCTCGACAGAGAGCTGTTCGCAACCGGAATCCGTGCGCTGTATTTGGCACCAAGAGCGACAGAAACCTCGCTCAATAGCGATGCCGTCAATGAAATGAATCGACAACTGGGTAACAAAACGGACTCGCCGCAAGTTGTAGCCGATCACGTTGTCACCATGTTGGAAAAAGAAATTTCCGCGAAATGGATTGGTTGGCCAGAAAAGCTTTTTGCGCGCATCAATCAACTGCTTCCAAGCGTGGTTTCTTCTGCGATTCGTAAGCAGCAAGAAACCATTCACCAATACGTAAACCGAGTCAGTCACTGAAGAGGACATAGACGATGAATACCAAACAACTATTTTGCGCTTTGACGGTTTGTTCAACGTTAGCTTCGACCGCTGCGTTGGCAAGTAATACTCCACTGCAACAGGTTCAAAAGAAATGGGCGGAATGTCAGTACAGCACACCCGATGGAGACGAAAAGGAACAATGCTTCCATCGCGCGATTGCCAAAACCAGTATTTATCTCGACAGAGAACCGGGCAATCCCGAACTCACTGTTTGGCTGGCAATCAATAAAGCATCGCTGGCTGGTGCTCAAGGTGGCTTGGGTGCACTATCACTCGCCAAAGAAGCCAAATCTTTACTCGAAGGGGTAATCGCAACGTCACCGCAAGCGCTTGATGGATCTGCATACACCAGTTTAGGTTCTCTGTATTACAAAGTTCCGGGCTGGCCAATTGGCTTTGGTGATGACGATAAAGCCGAAGAAATGTTGAAAAAAGCGTTAGAGATCAATCCAAAAGGCATCGATCCGAACTATTTTTATGGAGACTTCCTTGCAGAAGAAGGTCGAGACAAGGAAGCGAAAGTGTATTTGACTCGCGCAATGCAGGCGTCACCTCGCCCTGACCGACCTTTGGCTGATAAAGGTCGAAAACTGGAAATTGAAGCGACTCTTGGGAGTTTGAAATAATCCATGCGCTTATTACTCGTAGAAGATGACAAACTACTCGGTCAATCCATGGTGACTTCATTAAGTCGCCATGGGTACACCGTGGATTGGGTGGAAAAAGGCTCTGGCGTGACTAGCGCACTCAAAACAGAAGCGTTCACCGCCGTAATATTGGATCTCACTCTCCCCGATATCGATGGATTGGAAGTTCTGCGTAATATTCGCAAAGGCGGATTTAAGCTCCCAGTGATGATACTTACCGCACGAGACGACATTCGCGATCGCGTTCAAGGCCTTGATGGCGGCGCAGATGATTACCTCGGAAAACCGTTTGCACTCGAAGAGTTGCTCGCTCGCTTGCGTGTGTTGATTCGCCGTCAATCCGGTAGTGCAGAAGAAATCATTCAAGTTGGGCAGTTATCTTTATCCTTATCGGAACAAAGCATTCGCTACGATGACGCTCCGCTTAAACTCACACGCAATGAATTTAAAATCCTCACCAGCTTGATGACGAACGCCGGACGCGTGCAAAGTAAGGAGCAATTGCAACAATCACTACACGGCTGGGATGAAGGTTCAAGCGACAACGCTATCGAAGTTCATATTCACAATTTGCGTAAAAAAGCGCCCAAAGTGGTCATTAAAAATATTCGCGGTGTGGGGTACATTCTTGAAAGATAAGAAATCGTACTCGATCAAACGTCAGTTAACTCTATCAGTAGGCGTGTTGGTAAGTGTTCTCTTACTCATCTCACTTTATTTCAGTTTCCAATCTGCGAAGCACGAGGTCGAAGAAGTTTATGACGCTAGGCTTGGACAATCCGCAAAATTAATGTTGCTGACGCTCTCAATTTCAACGGAAGAGAGGACTCTCGCTAACCATCGAGAATTATTTAATGAGTGGATGGAAAACATTGAGTCAATGTCAAAGTCTGACGACGACAATGTCACAACGTTCGGCCACCCTTATGAACAAAACTTGGTTTTTCAATTCTATCGAGACAACACACTGCTCTGGAGCTCTGATCAAACCTTGCACGCACTCTCTACGTCCTTTGATAATAACGGCTACGCTGATATCGTAAAAGACGGGACACAATGGCGTACATTTCAGATTTCACTGCCACAAACAAAACATGATAATGAATACGTCGTGGTTGCAGAAAAATACAAGATACGTAAAGAGATCATCCACGAAATTGCCCTATCCACATCAATAGAACAATTGCTGATACTACCAACTTTGTTGCTTTTGCTGTTTTGGTTGATCGATAAACATTTCCGACCGATTAACGACCTGCGCACCGCCATCACACAAAGAAACGTACACCGATTAGATCGCATTCATGTAAAAGACAACACCGTTGAACTCGCACCACTTGTCGATTCGCTCAACTCTCTCCTCTCTGAACTAGAGTTAGCCTGGCAAAGAGAGAGACGCTTTACACGTGCTGCAGCGCATGAACTAAAAACCCCACTAACAATCCTTCGTCTTAACGTAGAAAATGCACTTGAAAGTAATGATCCGGAGCAACTGAGAGGAGATTTACACAACATTCTGCAAGGCATTGAACGCACTGACCGCCTTATCCATCAGCTACTGACTTTAGCTAAAGTAGATAGCTTATCAGAACGGATATTCGACACCGTTGAGCTAACCCCTTTGTTGCAAACCGTTGTTGCTGATTTGGCACCGTTAGCATTGAAGCATAAGCAAGACATCAGTTTATCATCTTCCAACATCGCTATATCCGGTGATCGAATGTTGTTAGAGGTGTTATTTCGTAACCTCGTCGATAATGCGATTCGTTACTCCGGCGAGCACAGTGACATACAAGTCAGCGTCACAGAGAACAATAATACAATCAAAGTCTTAATTTCCGATACTGGTCCAGAAATCCCGAAAGAAACTCGTGAAAGAATCTTCGAACAGTTTTATCGGGGTCATTCCGAACATGGCGACGGTGCGGGTTTAGGGATGTCAATTTGCAAAGACATTACAGCACTACACCGTGCAACACTGGAGCTCATTCCCAGAGAAAATAGTAGGAATACGTTTGTCGTCACTTTCCCAAAGTGCTAACAAAAGCGATACAGGCCATAACCTGTTTAATTTATGTTCCAGCCGAACATGAGCTTCATTCCACACTTACATAGACATACCAACACTTACAATACTCGACCATAAACCCACATTATAATTCACGTTTATTTCACGCTTGCTTTGTTAAAAACAACACAACATAACAATTAAACTATTCGAATAAATATGAAAAACTTATCTAAGGGCTCTGTGTGGGGGCCTTTGCAGCCAATTGCTGCTTTTTCTTTGTTTTCACTTATATTTTTGTCTATCTCACGCGTTTTGCTCGCCTTTTGGCAACTTGATCGAATTGACTCTTTCAACGACTTAATTTACATCCTAGGCCAAGGCTTACGCGTAGACATTGCAACACTGTGCTGGTTATTCATCCTCCCTGCACTGCTTTCAGCCCTAATGCCATTAAACGGCAAGATTGGGCAATGCTGGAAATGGATATTGCGCATATGGATGGTTTTAGGGCTTTGGATTCTCGTGTACATGGAACTGGCAACGGCGCCATTCATTCAAGAATATGACCTACGTCCAAACCGCCTGTTTGTTGAATACCTCATCTACCCGAAAGAAGTGATGAGCATGCTTTGGACTGGCTACAAACTAGAACTGTTTATTGGTGCAATCGGCACAGCTTTGACGCTAGTTTTAGGCTGGAAATGGAGCAAAAAACTGACCGATAGCGCGCAACAAATCAATTGGAAATGGCGCCCTCTTTTGGCGATTTTCGTTGTGCTTCTTTGTGTTGCAGGCGCTCGTTCGTCTTTGGGTCACCGTCCGCTCAACCCTGCTATGGTGGCGTTTTCGAACGATCCACTGCTTAACGACTTAGCACTGAATTCGTCTTACTCATTGCTATTTGCTGTCAACAATATGAAGTCAGAAAAGAGCGCTGAGCAGTTCTACGGCAAGATGGACAATCAAAAGATGTTGGATCTCGTTCGCGCTTCATCAACGAAGATCGACTTTGATCCTACATTGCTACCAACCATGAACAGCAACCCAGCGACGTACCAAGGAAAGCGTAAAAACTTGGTTATCTTGTTACAAGAGAGCTTGGGCGCACAGTTTGTGGGCTCTTTGGGTGGTCTGCCTCTTACACCAAACCTTGATGAACTGATGCAAGAAGGCTGGCAGTTCACACAAATGTACGCAACGGGTACTCGTTCTGTTCGTGGTATCGAAGCCGTAACCACGGGTTTTCCACCATCCCCTTCTCGCGCAGTGGTGAAACTAAGCAAAAGCCAAACAGGCTTCTTTACCATCGCAGACTTACTCAAAGCACAAGGCTATCACACGCAATTTATTTATGGCGGTGAAGCAAACTTCGATAACATGAAAACCTTCTTCTACGGTAATGGTTTTGATAAAATCGTCGAAGAAGATAATTACAATAACCCAAGCTTTGTTGGCTCTTGGGGGGTCAGTGATGAAGACTTATACAACAAAGCAGACGAAGAGTTTGAACGTCTTTCAAAAAGCGACAAACCTTTTTTCAGCTTAGTTTTTACGTCAAGCAATCACAGTCCTTATGAGTATCCGAAAGGTAAAATTGAGCCATACGATTCCGAACACATGACGCGTAATAACGCGGTAAAATATTCAGATTACGCTTTGGGTACGTTCTTTGAAAAGGCGAAAAACTCATCCTACTGGGATGATACTATTTTCATTGTCATTGCAGACCACGATGCCCGCGTGTCTGGCGCTAACTTGGTTCCAGTTAAGCACTTCCACATTCCTGCATTGATCATTGGTAAAGACATTCAACCACGTAAAGATGACCGTATCGCAAACAACATAGATATGCCGCCTACGCTGTTGTCTCTTATTGGCGTAGACGCCAAAACGCCGATGATTGGTCGTGATTTAACGAAACCACTGGCTCGCGAAGATGAACGCGCAATGATGCAATACGACAAAAACTTTGGTTATTTAACGCGTGACAACCTAGTTGTGCTTTCTCCTGGTGAAAAAGTATCGACCCTGGCGTACGACTTTGAAAGCCAAACCATGAAACCGCTAGAAGTCGATGAATCCGTTATTGAACGCGCAAAAGCAAACGCATTGTTTGCATCTAAGGCGTATCAAAACAACTGGTACGCTTCGAAACGTACCAACTAATATCCGCTGATTCAGTTAAAAGGGAGCCAACTGGCTCCTTTTCTTTATTCTGTAAGGCTCTTCACTCTTAGAGTACATGGAGGAACGCACACTTTGTATCTAGAAAATCATAGTTCATATGTAGAGAATGAACTTTTCAGGATTGTGTTCGATAACTAAGGCCAACACGTAAACAACGAGGCTTGTTGATATCAAGCCAAACAAAAAACTGACCCGAAATACCATCGTTGTTATCGTGATAAAACCATAGGCAAATACACCACTATTAATCATAGCGTACAAATTATCCAGACCAAAACTTGGTAAGGGTGCGCTAATAAATAGGAGTGAAAACATCATAATATTTGAAATTTTTTTAACCCAACTTGGTTTTTGTAGATAAAAACCCGAAATAGAAAAGGACAACAACAGCAATGGCACTAACCCATAATAAGTAAATTTGTAATATGGCGTAATCCAATCTGAACTCTGGTTTAAGAATAGTATTATGCAAGTAACAATGGTCGATGATAACGCTAAAGAAAAACACTTTGTCCCTTTGTAAGGTTTGTCTTCAAAGTTAAATAACTTAAAAATTCCCACTGCAATACCAAGAACAACCCATGCAAATGTCACTAGCTGTAAAAATGCGATCTCTTCGCGGATGGCAAAAAAGCCAAAGTAAATAGCATGATAAAAAGACCAAACCATACCAATTGGTAAACCCAAGGAGAGTTTTTCTAGGAGAATTTCTGACTGCTCTTCGTAATGAATAGTCCACCATACTAGTGCGACATAAGCGAGCAACACACCAAAAATGACAACATATTGCGCTTCTGAGATACTGATAATCATTGGAACTAAGGCTAGGGTTAAGCCAATGATAACAAATAGAATCTGGTAACAAATCGCGGGTAATGTGCAAATAAGTCGCCAAAATACCCTACCGATATCTTGAAGAAGTTCGTAGGTTTGAGCGATAAAATAAGCAACAGCAGCGATAAGAAGCAACACTCCACATAGTTTCATCAGGTTAACTAAGTTAAATAGTTTCACCCAGTCACTGCTTTCTTCGGCTTGCTGCAGCTCTTTTTGAGCGTCATCAATGTGAGCGAGTTTCAATAAGGCATTTTTTCTGTCTTCATTTTCGAGAAAGTGTCCAAACTCTTGGTTTGCTTCACTCTCCGTTATCACTCCATTTTTGTAAAGAAGATAGATAGTTGAAAGGCTCACTCTTTCTATTTCTGTAAGATCACGAATTTTTTCTTTATTATTAATTTCATTGATAGTTAAAATTTGACTTTCTTTCTTTTCTATATTTTTTGCTGAAATACTTAATGAACATGTAACACAAAAAATAATAATTAACAGTGAACTAATCGTTTTACACATATGAACGGGATTGCTTTTGACAAGGAAATGTCGAGAAGATAAATGGAATCAAATACAAAGCAAACGATATGTTCATATGCTCGATCCTGAGCCAATAAAATTGAAAGTGATACTTCTCACTATTTCAAACAAGGTACTTTAACTTGGTCTACTGACAAAGCCTGTCTTACCCTTCCGTTAGATTCAACCTCATACTTCTAGTAAATTGAGAAACAGACCATGCTAACTATCAATTCATTCGTCCTCTATGTTGAGGACATCCACGTAAGCCAAGCTTTTTACTCGAAACTGTTTGATTGTGAGGTCACGTTTTTGTCTCCAACATTTGCTTCTATGCCACTCGCAAATGGCTTAAAACTGACACTCAAGCAAAGTGATGTTCTTTCCCCTTCCAGCGACATCAAAGGTGGTGGCACCGAGTTATCATTTGCAGTGCGCAACCGCCATACGTTAGAGCACGTTTACAACAGTTGGAAAAACATGGGCGTTGAGTTTGCTCAACCACCAATGACTTCGGTGTATGGCTTAAATTTTGTGGCTACCGATCCGGATAAACATCGCATTCGCGTTTTTATTAGTGAATAAAAATGCGTTAAAAATGCTTTTTACCCATTCCCAATGTGACTTCAATAAATTAGACTCAGGGAAACATCAAAAGCTTCGTAGTATATAAGAAGGAATGCCCATGAGCTCAAGTATGATCCTTAGCGAATCTCTAATCGAGAGTGGAAGAGATATCCCCCTCAAAGAACTGCTTTATGCAAAGCGCGTGCTGGATAACTACATGGCGGTAGCAAAAGAGAGCAGCCCACTTGAGCTGTTGATAGAGATGAAATCGGCAGCAAAGCAAGTGGAATACTTTACCACTACGAGTAACCCGTGTGCGGCTCGTAATGTCATCAGTCAGATGATTGAAAAAATCGACACCGCGGAATCTTTTGAGTCGTTCAAGGCTTTAGCAGGCAAGCCCTCACTAGCTCTCAATGAACTGATTGAAGATCGCGCCCAACTGATTAAACATGAGCAAGAATTGCTGCTTGCTTCAGGCTATGACGCCTCGCGTATCTAAGAATAAACGCTAGCTCCCGAGTTTAAAGCTAGCAACGAAAAAGGAGCTCTTAAAGAGCTCCTTTTACTTTCCCAAATCAGGTATAAAAGATCTAGAGGCCGATATCTTCAGTTATTGCTTTGATTTGCTTGAGATCCATTTTATAAACTTCAATCATTTGATCGACCTGACTTAGTCGTGAATTGGCTTCATCGTGTTTATCACACGCGTCCGATTTCACGTCCCAAGATTTACCTTCCAAAAATACATCACACTCTTTTTTGAGTTTCTCGATCTTAGGCAATAATTTCGCCCTTTCTTTCTCTAGAGACTCCAATTCTTGCGAAATTTTCAGCTCTTTTTGAAACACCTCGCGCGATCGTTCAAAGATAGTCGCTTGCATATCCGCTTGACGACTCAACTTCTCATTTTCCGACTTCGTCGTATTGATCTTATCTGCCTGTTGTTTCAATTGAGACTCTAGCGACAAGTTAACTTTCTCGACCTCAGTCAATTGCTTTTGTAACTTCTTAAGCGCTTTCTCGTGCGCTTCATCTTTCGCAACGAGCAGTTCAGTGACTTTATCTTGTATTTCTTGGTCGAGCGCTTCTTCGCGCACTTTTACTTGAGACACCAACTGCGTTTTATCTTGCGTCAACGCTTGGTATTTTTCTTCTAGCACATGATAAGTCGATTCCCACTTGTTCGCAGTGACAATCGATCCAACAAGGCCACCAAATGCCAAGCCTAATACCGCAGCAATCGCGATATAGATATGAGTACGTTTGTCACGCTCTTCAATGACAACAACGTCGTCTTGTTCTTCCATCTTGTTCTGAGAACTCACCGTATACTACTCCAAGGACTCTTTTACTTTGCTAGCGGATCAATTCCGCAAACATAATCGATGCTGTATAAATCAGAAAGGCGCCAATTAATGTTATAACGGTCGCTTTTTGGACTTTTTCATTGGTTCGATAACGAAACAGCACAAATGCTACTGCAATCAACACCGCAATGGCTAATAATCTGGTCATACCGCCTCCTTGTCCACTCATGAAAAACTGCCTAGGTCCATAGACGGTTTCACAAAGATTTATTGTAACTCATTTATACGCCCCATAAGGTCAACTTAGCGTAGATTTTAAAATAAGTGCTTCGATTTTAATCAAACTTGTGTTCTCAATTGAATAACTTATACCGTAATAATCGAAACATATTTATCGTTCTGAAGTGTGTTCTTGGTTCTATTCCCTAGCCCAATGAGTTTTGTTTATGCAGTTGCTCACACAAAAAACTTGGTAAACATAGCTTCGTGAAAATAAGTGGGGTTATTTCGTTGAAAATAAATTGATATAGGGTGTTGAAATGGACCAAAAACATGATAGAGTTCACACGTTAATGATGACCAGCATCATTAACTAACCTTTACTCATTTAATTGAGTAATTGTTCCGATGAAGACTGCAGGAGAGTGGTTATTAATCAAATTGTAACATTTGATTAGCATAACTCGCCGAAGAATTAACTATTTCAGGTGCTACCTAGGTAGCGGGGACTGTCGTTGGAGGAACCTCTGGAGAGAACCGTTAAATCGGTCGCCGAAGGAGCAAGTCTTGCACTCACGCAAGGTGAAACTCTCAGGCAAAAGGACAGAGGAGTGGAAAGTTACAACCTAACTATTTTGCTTGGCCTTCCCGCCTACAACCAATAGCTTAGTTCTTTTAGAGATCGTTGATCTCGTCCTTTCCCTCTTCTCCTTATTAGTTGTTTTATTAAGGGGAAATCATGAACGACCTACAATCTTTACTACAAACCATCGATAATTTTGTCTGGGGTCCACCACTGCTTATTTTGCTAGTGGGTACCGGTGTTTACTTCACTTTTAGCCTCGGCTTGATCCAGTTTAAACATCTCCCAACAGCGCTAGCGATGGTATTCAGTAAAGATAAGTCATCTGATAAACAAGGTGACGTTTCTAGCTTTGCAGCACTTTGTACTGCGCTCTCAGCAACGATTGGTACTGGTAACATTGTTGGTGTTGCCACCGCGATCAAACTTGGTGGACCAGGTGCCCTATTCTGGATGTGGCTCGCCGCCCTTTTCGGAATGGCGACTAAATACGCCGAATGTTTGTTAGCGGTTAAATACCGAAGAGTAGATGATAAAGGCCAAATGATTGGTGGCCCGATGTACTATCTGCAATACGGTGTTGGCTCAAAAGCCCTCGCGATCATGTTTGCAGTGTTTGCTTTGGGTGTTGCTTGTTTTGGTATTGGTACGTTTCCACAAGTAAACGCGATTCTGGATGCAAGTGAGATATCTCTCGGTGTTGACCGTGAGCTCTCTGCCTTTGTACTGACTCTTTTGGTTGCTTTCGTGACTTTAGGTGGTATCAAATCCATTGCTAACGTTGCAGGAAAAGTGGTTCCTACCATGGCTGTATTTTACGTGTTGGCGTGTTTAAGCGTGATCATCATGAATGCAGACCAATTGTTCAATGCCGTTGAATTAGTGTTGGTATCAGCATTTACATCAACAGCAGCGACTGGCGGTTTCTTAGGTGCAAGTATCATGCTGGCAATCCAATCAGGTATCGCTCGTGGCGTATTCTCAAACGAATCTGGTTTGGGTAGCGCGCCTATGGCAGCAGCGGCAGCGAAAACAGACTCTTGTGTGAAACAAGGCCTGATTTCAATGACAGGTACCTTCTTTGATACCATCATTATTTGTACCATGACGGGCCTAGCCTTGATCCTTACTGGCGCATGGCAAAGCGACTTTTCTGGTGCAGCAATGACGACTCATGCCTTTGCGGTAGGTTTAAATGCGGATACATTTGGCCCAATGCTGGTTTCAATTGGTTTGATGTTTTTTGCATTCACAACCATTCTTGGATGGAACTACTACGGTGAGCGTTGCGTTGTGTTCCTCTTTGGTACAAAAGCGGTGCTTCCTTATAAGCTGATTTTCGTTGCTTTGGTGGCATCAGGCGCGTTCCTCCATCTAGACATGATTTGGCTACTCGCCGATATCGTAAATGGTCTGATGGCGATTCCTAACCTAATCGGTTTGATCGCACTGCGTCACGTCGTGCTGGCAGAAACCAAGCTGTTCTTTAGCTCAGCATCGCAATCTGATCAAATTGAAGCAGTAAAAGCTTAGTGACATGACAAGTGTTCAGTAATGAACCGTCAATCGCTGAAAGTAAATTGGAAATGGTAAAAACATAAAGCCCGCTGGTATTCAGCGGGCTTTATTTTATCTTAAGTTAAGCGGTTAATCTCTCAACCATTGATGCTCAACCTTTTCTCCACGTTCTTGAAAAAACTTCGCATTTTTTTGCTTGAATTGATCCGACTTCAGCTCTGATAGCGGCCAGTCTGAAAACGCCTCTGTTACGAACGAATCTCCAACCCCAACTTCAATCGATTCAAGATGCTTCCCGATGTAGCGATAAAAGTAGCTCTGCCCCAGTGCATCACAAACCATCGGCACATGTCTCATGCGTTGATGGTTGACGGATACTGAAGCCCAAGTTGTCGTTTTAGGTTCGCAACTTTGCTCTTTTACAACATCAACTTCAAATTTATTGTCCATTGTTGTCGAGACAAAAACGACAATACCGTCATTCATATACACACGTCGAAGTAATAGCTGTTTCGTATCTTGAGTTCGCGTCTGTTGTATTCCATTGGAAAATGGCTCGAAATAGCCCCAGTGCCAAGACCAGGTCATGCCACGTTGCGCAAACTGTACCTGTGGCCATGTCTGCCAAACAATGGCACCAACCACGCCAGTAATAAACACAACGAGCAATATCAAAAGGTGGTAAATATTGCGCATTACACGGGCTTTTCAATCAATAACTTTACGCCAAGTGCGACTAAGACAGCGCCCGTCGCCCCTTCCATCCACTTCATAAAGCTTGCATTCTTTAACAGGCTCTTAGCTGAGTTAAGTGCGCCAGCCAAACCACACTGCCAAACCATCGCAATAATAAAGTGCACGGATGCCATCATCATTGATTGAAGCAAAGGAGAACCTTCTGGATTCACAAACTGTGGCAAGAACGCCAAGTAAAAAACTGCCGTTTTTGGGTTCAAGACGTTAGAAAGAAAGCCCTCTCTAAAAGAGCGTTTGCCATTAAACACTTCATGAACCTGCTCAGTCACTGACAAACCATTCTTCGACGACATCAGGGCTTTTAAACTGCTCAAACCAAGCCAAATAAGATAAGCTGCACCAATCATTTTTACGATTTGGAACAACTCTGCAGATTGCGCCAGAATGGCCGAAATTCCAACCGCTGAAAAGAAAGCATGCACAAATAAGCCAAAGCAAATCCCTAAACTGGTTGTACATCCGTCTTTTAAACCCGCGCGACTGGTATTACGGATAACAAGGGCCGTATCTAAACCCGGCGTTAGCGTTAAAATAGTGATGGCAATAATAAATGCCTCAAAATTCAAGATATCCATATTATCGTGATAATTAATTGTTAATCCGTCATCAATACCGTCAATCCACGAGATTCGCAAGCTTCTTTTTTAAGAGAGCTATACAACTGGGTGAATTTATGGACAATGAGTGACGATTAATTGTTAATTATTAGTAAATTAACGCAGGTTGTTTCGTGCAACTCGACGTAAAGGACCCGTTATCGGGTGTTTAGGGAAAGAACAAAAGAATAAGAGTAGTCACATGAAAGCATTTACAAAACTCATTGAACATTCCAAAAAAGTGGCAAACTTTGAGCACCTCTCTGCCATCATAGGTTGGGACCAAGCAGCGGTCATGCCATCTGGTGGCGCTGAAGCACGCTCCAATGCTATGGCAGAGCTTGATGTACACATCCACTCATTGATGACTCAGCCACACTTGGGCGAGCTTTTCGCTCAGGCAGAAGAAGAGACGCTATCTGCGAGTGAAAAGTCCATCCTACGAGAAATGAAACGTGAATGGCAACAAGCTAACTTGCTACCAGAATCATTAGTTCAAGCTCAATCTCTTGCTGGCTCCAAATGTGAACATGCATGGCGTACGCAACGAGGAGAAAATGACTGGTCTGGCTTTGAAAAAAACTGGGCAGAAGTCGTCAAGCTATCGCAAGAAGAAGCGCAAATTAGAGCCGAAGCAAACGGCACAACGCCTTACGATGCCATGCTTGATATTTATGAACCAGGCACAACGTCTGCATCGTTAGACGCGCTTTTTGCTGACGTAAAAACGTGGCTACCTTCCTTGATAGACGAAGCGCTTGAAAAACAGCAATCAGACAACATCTTATTGCCAACTGCGCACTACCCTGCGGAAAAACAAAAAGCGCTGGGACTGGAAGTCATGAAGCTACTTCAATTCGATTTTGAACACGGTCGGCTTGATGAAAGTGTCCACCCATTTTGTGGCGGTGTGCCAACAGATGTGCGTATTACAACACGTTATGATGAAAGCGAGTTTGTCCAATCATTGATGGGGATCGTCCACGAAACTGGCCATGCCCGATACGAGCAAGGGCTACCAAAAGATTTAGCAGGAACACCAGCTGGTCAAGCCCGCTCTATGGGAATTCATGAGTCACAGTCGCTCTTCTTTGAAATGCAAATAGGACGAAACAACGCATTTATCGACCACCTTGCTCACATGGCTTCCAAGCATTTTTCTGGGGATGAATTTGAAAAAGACAATCTAGCCAAAATCTACACTCGCGTAGAGAAAGGCTTTATTCGCGTAGATGCGGACGAATTAACATACCCTGCCCACGTTATTCTTCGATATGAGATTGAACGTGATCTTATGAACGGTGCCATCAAGCATACAGACGTACCAGAGCTCTGGAACGAAAAAATGAAAGCGTATTTGGGACTCTCAACGGAAGGGAATTTCAAAAACGGTTGTATGCAGGACATTCATTGGACGGATGGAAGTTTTGGATATTTCCCGTCCTACACTCTCGGTGCGATGTATGCAGCCCAGTTCATGGCCGCAATGAAGCAAACGGTAGATGTGGACGCGGTTATTCGCTCTGGCGATCTGACGCCGATATTCGATTGGCTGTCGAAGAACATCTGGAGTAAAGGCAGCTTATTAACAACGGATGATCTCGTAAGAGAAGCAACGGGTGAAACACTAAATGCTAAGCACTTCCAAGCGCACCTAAAAGGCCGCTACCTGTAAATAGAAAAAGAATAGAACGTAAAAGCCCAAGGTTCGTATGTTCCTTGGGCTTTTTTAAGCTCTTTCTATGCTATGCCAAGCTAGGGATAAGTCTGGGCTTGTACAAACAATCCTCGCCTTCAGGTCTGGTTTTAAACCGACGGTGAAGCCACATATATTGGCTCGGACTTGCCATGATTGACGTTTCAACTATCTTATTCACGAAAACTGCCGCACCTTGAGGATCTTCTTTCGGGAAACCGTCAACTGGCGCACTAATCGTCAAAGTATAGTGTCCGTCTTTTCCTCTTACCATCGTAAAAGGCACGATGGCACAATCTGTCGAATCAACCAGCAGACTTGTACCTGTCGTCGTGCAAGCATTTTTAACGGCAAATAATGGCGCAAACGTTGAGCGTCGGTTTCCATAATCATGATCCGGTGCATACCAGACCCGCTCACCCGTTCT
Organism: Vibrio sp. VGrn 2; assembly: GCF_009361695.1. NCBI lineage: Bacteria > Pseudomonadati > Pseudomonadota > Gammaproteobacteria > Vibrionales > Vibrionaceae > Vibrio > Vibrio sp. VGrn 2. The sequence goes on from NZ_RBWD01000002.1 coordinate 202,983, forward strand.
AAGCGCTTCAAGCATGGCTTTAACGTTCTTGCGATCAATAAGCGTACGATTAGAGCGAGAACGCCCCTTGTATTGAAAGTAATCAAAACACGGATTGTTGTTTGGGCGATAAACACCAGTTCCAGACTTTTTAATGCCAAAAGCACGAGCACCTAACTCTAAGTTCATCGAGTGTACGGCCAACATTAATGCCCCTTTGCCTGATTTTTCTAAAGCCTCGAGGTGCTCCATTCCTTTTATCGTAACGTGTTTGTTTACCCGTTTATCAGACCAAAACCATGCCATCGCGGTCTCAAATAGCGCAATACCTGTATTGTCGATATTGTCTTTTAAAATTGCTTCGCGTTGGCATTCTTCCATCTGAGGAAAGCAAAGCTCAAGATTGCGTCTAATCGTAACTTGACGTTTTTTCATGATTCGCATGGCTAAACGGCCAATGCCACGTCCTAATGCTAACTGAACTTTGAAAGGAAGGAGACTGAGTAAGTACATTACGCTGATGATAATTAAGGTTCCCCAGTAACGAGGCAAAAGAAATTCAGCCTTGAATTCAGGCTTTTGGTATTTATTCATGTGAGTATTGTCAGATGTGCCCATCTATAAGTGATAAAAACAATGATAATGGACTGCACTTTTATCATTGATAGCGCTAATAACATAAATTAAAGCGCGCGGATTCTATGGTTCTTCGACACACTACACAATAAGAACTTTGCAGAAATATGTAGGGGGATGAAAAAGCAGCAAAGATGAATCACCACGTTAACATCGATTGGAGTGATTAATCTACCGCACTTTCATAAAGTTTGGACAAACATAACTTTGTGTTTTCAATGCGCTAGATAATGGTGTTTTTTTAACCCCATAATGCAGCTATCATGAAAATAACAATAAACATGATAACCATTACCCTGAACAAGTAAGACAACTTTCCGGTGCCACCTTTTGGCGCTTGGTTACAGCATCCCATTATGTTTCTCCATCGTTTCATTTCGATATGGCGTTAATGTACTCCTTGACCTTAGGGGAAAGTCAAACCTTTACCTAAAGGTTCTAATTTATCGCTATAAGTGTTTATTTATCCGACATATCACTCGTTTATATCCCATGGAAATAAAGCGCGTTGTTTTCAGCTCATTTTCGGATAAATACATACCGTTTTTCGCTATATACCCACTATTTATGAGGAATCTACAATACGCGAGTCTTACTTGTAGCACGCTACTTTTACAGCCTAGAAGTTGTGCGCTCATCCATTAAAGGTATCGAATGAGCAATATCGTTAAATCCGCCGTTAAATTGAGTGTTTTCTCTATCATCATGATCACCATAACTTCGGTCGACAGCATAAGGAACATTCCTGGGGCGGCTTTGTTTGGTAGCCATGCCATTTCTTTCTTCTTACTTGCTGGACTCTGTTTTTTTGTCCCTACAGCGCTAGTGTGTGCTGAGCTAAGTACCACTTATCCAAAGCAAGGTGGTGTATATCTTTGGGGCAAAGAAACACTAGGGCCAAACTTTGGCTTTGCCACCGTGTGGTATCAATACGCTGAAAATATTGTTTACTATCCACCGTTAATTTCATTCATTGTTGCAACGGGGGCCTACCCTTTTTTCCCAGACCTGGCGCAAAACAACATGTTTATGTTGGTGATGATTAATGTGATTTTTTGGGCGTTAACTTTAGTTAATATCTTTGGCTTGCGCCTCTCTTCCCTGATTACAAATGTATTCGGCACCCTAGGTTTGATATTTCCGATTCTATTGATTATCGGATTAGGCGGGTACTGGGCGTATACCCATCCTGGTGAGTCTCATATCTCGCTTCGCCACGTATCTGACTGGTTGCCGGACCTTTCTCAAGATGGGATCGGAGCGGGTTTTACTGCGGTAGTTCTGTCACTTACAGGCCTTGAAATCACGACCTCTTATGCAAGCGAAGTAGAAAATCCGCAAAAAGCCTATCCCAAAGCTCTGCTGATCTCCACAACCTTAATCTTGGTTTCTCTGACGGCGTGCTCACTGTCTATTTCTTCGGTCGTCTCAAGTGATCATTCTAGTTTGAGTGAAGGAGTGATACTTGCCTTCAAAGCTTTTTTTGATGATCTGCACCTCTCATTCCTGCTGCCTGTCATTGCCCTTGCTATTGTTTTTGGCACGCTTGCAAGCCTGAATAACTGGATAATCGCCCCAACTAAAAGTCTACATGTTGCCGCAAAAGATAGTTTCATGCCGATGTCGCTCGCCAAAGAAAACCGCAACCAAGCCCCCGTCTCATTATTGCTCTTGCAAGGCGCGATTGTTAGCGTGCTCTCTTTGGTTTTCATTTTTGTTCCAAACGTCAATCAAGGCATGTGGCTATTGAATATCCTGATGACTCAGCTCTATATGGTGATGTACATCTGTATTTTTGTTAGCTTTTTGGTCTCACGATACAAACACGCAGATATTGAGCGCCCATTTCGAGTTGCGGGCGGAAAAATAGGAATGTGTTTAGTGGCAGGGTTAGGCTTGATAAGTTGCTTGGTGACGATTGTTGTATCTTTTGACGTGCCAGCAGGAATTAGCGCAAAAACTGGGGCATATGCACTGATATTAGGGTTTATCACATTTAGCCTCCCAGCGTTCGCCGCCGTGATGTATCGCAATCGAAAACATCGTCAACAAAGCAAAATGCTTGAGGTACTAGTAAGTTAACTATTGGATTGACATTAAAAAGCCGCAGCAATTTCTCGCTACGGCTTTTTATTTGGCATCACAAGTGGTGTTAGTTATCCGTGTCCTACAGTCTTGGATAACAGGTTAACAATCATCACACCAGTGAGGATAAACCCAATGCCAACAAGCGCCGGCAAATCTAGTCGCTGTCCATAAACAAAGTAGCCAACCGTCGCAACTAAAACAATACCCGCCCCACTCCATATGGCGTAAACAACCCCAACAGGCATCGTTTTTACCGTGACGGAAAGCAAGAAGAAAGCAATGCCGTAACCAATCAGAACGACTGTACTCGGCATCATTTTCGTAAATTGCTCTGTTTTGGGAATATAGGAAGTGGCAATCACTTCACATACAATCGCGATCGACAGCGCCAACATTGGCGGCATAGAGACAAGCATTTTGAACATAAGGCATTAACGCTCAACAGAAATGTAACCGACAACACGTCCGGATAATTAGGTCGCGCATTATACCCAACTCATCTCTCGATGGAATACCTCTTACTCAAGCAGCTTCAAAATGCAGGATTCACAGCGTGATCACTTGAATATAGAGACATTCACACGCCATCGCTTTCACTCACTTCTTGATGAGTAAGCGACAGGCCTGCTTTTTGGTGCTGCCGAGCAATTTCAAAGTAGATGTGCATATCAATTGGCTCTGGTGTATTGAGTAGCATCTTGCCCACTTCTCGTTGAAAGTGACCATAATTACCTAACTCATCCGTCAGCCCTAGCTGCTCGTAAGAAGCTTCATTGGCAAACATTCCATAGGCATACTGATAATGACTTAGATCCTTGCTCTTATCATGACCAAGCTCTTGAAGGGCTTGATCAATTTCTTTCGGCGTATAAGTATCTTTATCGCCAAACAAGCGCAATAGTACGCTAGGAACCTCTTGAGCGATGCTCTGAATTTTTGTCTTTCTTTTAAAAATACCGAACATAATGTCCTCCACTGACGATGTTTCCAAATACACACTTTAATGCATATTGGTGAGCTGATTGTTTTTAGTATGGCTCATTAATCTGAGACTTCCTTACAACGAAGTCACTTTCGCATATTAACGTGATCACATAATTACCAGCAAATAGTACGACCAGCGTTTCAAACATATCTCATCAGAAACTCCGCTCTAGTCACAATTGTGTGACAGCTTCGAGCTCGGTTTACCATAATGTAAAGAGTAGATTGAAAAGTCATATTTCGTATCGACATCTAAACTTAATTAAGTTAGCTTTAGAAGTATAGACGTCTAGATTGACTATACTTAGGGAGAGAAAGTCGTGCCAATTAGAATTCCAGATCAATTACCAGCTACCGATGTGCTAAGGACAGAGAACATCTTCGTAATGAGTGAAACGCGTGCTGCGAGTCAGGAAATACGTCCTTTACGAGTGCTGATCCTGAATCTGATGCCCAAAAAAATAGAAACTGAAACTCAGTTTTTGCGTCTACTCTCAAACAGCCCATTACAAGTCAATGTCGAGTTATTGCGCATTGATAACCGCCCAAGCAAAAATACGCCAACCGAACATTTGGATACTTTTTATCGTCAATTTGAAATGGTGAGAGATAAAAATTTCGATGGCATGATCATTACTGGTGCGCCACTAGGTTTGGTTCAATTTGAAGATGTCATTTATTGGGACCACCTAAAAACCATCATGGAATGGGCAAAAGATCATGTGACATCGACTCTTTATGTCTGCTGGGCAGCACAAGCAGGGCTGAAGTTGCTCTACGATCTACCTAAAAAAACGCGTAAAGAAAAACTTTCAGGCGTGTACCATCACCAGATTCATCATCAATTCCATCCTATGTTACGTGGGTTTGATGACACATTTTTAGCGCCTCATTCACGCTATGCCGACTTTTCACCTCACTTTTTAGAAGAACATACCGACTTAGACATCCTAGCCACGTCGGATGTTGCAGGTGTTTACTTAGCTACAACAAAAGACAAGAGAAATGTGTTTGTTACTGGGCATCCTGAATACGATTCGCATACCTTACATAACGAATATATCCGCGATTTAAGCGAAGGCATGGAACCAGCCATTCCCGTCAACTACTATCCAAACAACAATCCTGATAATCCACCAATTGCCAGTTGGAGAAGTCATGGACATCTCCTCTTTTTAAACTGGCTGAACTACTGCGTTTACCAGCAAACACCTTATGATCTTGATCACTTCAGTGAAGACGCTTTTACTAAAGACGATTAACCTCAAAGCACGTAAACAAAGCGCTTATGATGCCTAAATGTAATATGTGAACCAAGCCGCCATATGGCGGCTTTTTCATACCAGTTTGCAAACCTGATCGCATAGTGTTTTTTCCTCAATAGGCTTTTGCTACGTAATTCATATCATGCTGGGAGATTCAGGGATGTAGGGACAAAGAATGAAAACAACAAAGCTCGGTGCACTACTATTAATCTCTCAGTTTGCACTTGTGGGCTGCGTGACGGTGAAAGAAGATGGTAGCCCTGTCGTTAAAGCCGATCCTGTAGCAATGGCAGAATCACGTATCGCACTTGGCCTAGGTTATTTAGAAGGCGGCAATATGATTCGCGCGCATGATAACTTGCAACAAGCCTTAACCCACGCACCTCAATACTATCGTGCTCAGTTATCGATGGCTCACTACTATGAAACGGTTGGCGAAGATGCTAAAGCCGAGCAAATGTATAAACGCTCTCTACGCCAACACACCAAAAATGGTAACGTGCTCAATAACTACGGCACCTTTCTTTGCAAGCGGGGTGACTTCGAGAAAGCCGATCAAATGTTTAATCGAGCCATTGAGCAGCCTTATTACTATCTCATTCCGGCCAGTTATGAAAACGCCGCATTTTGCGCGTTGAAGTCACAAGATAAAGACAAAGCGAAATACTACTTCGCCCGAGCTATTGATCATGACCCTCATAGGCCAAAATCTATTTTGCAGCTAGCCAAGCTAGAAATTGATAGCGGCAATTACACTGAAGCCAGAATTCGATTAATGAGATTTAATCAAATGTATGGCGTTAAGAAACCCTCTTTACAGCTCATGATTCAACTTGAACGTGCAGCAGGTAATGAAGCACTCGAGAAAAAATATCAAAAGCAATTGGAGAGATTTTCTTAACACGACGTCATGATAAAGAAGGTGTACTCGCTCACAGACACTACTGAACTTGACTAAGAATCCAGTGAATTAAAACCCACGGTGAAACATTCATCCTGTACATAAACTTCAAATTCGGTACTATTTGAACGGAATAAGTGACCAAGTCACATTATAAAAGTGCGCTAGTAAAACGAAATTTGTACATCATACTGTTTCTACTATTGATTGGGGCGCATTGATAAATGCTAAATATTACTGACATGCACCAGAAGGAAGTTGAAGCCGGATGAAACCTGCCTGCACTCTGTTATCACTCACTTTGCTGAGTTCGCCTTTTGTCGTCAGTGCACAAGAAAATATTGAAAAAACATTCACGTTTGGCATTGTTTCCAATAAAGCTCAAAGCAAAATCAAAAAGTCGACGCCTTTTACGCAGCACGTGACCAATGGTTTGGCCGGATACGGATACACCAAGGGGGCTGTAAAAGTATTTAAAAATTATCGCCAGCTCGCGGTGGCACTTGAAAATGGCACCGTTCAAATTGCAACAGCCACCCCCTTCAATGCAATGACCCTCGAGGCAGAATCTGGCAGCCAAGTCATTGCCATACGCTGGAAAAAAGGTTTACAAAAATATCATACGGTATTCTTTACCCACAAAGAGAGCGGTATCGAGTCGATTTCTGATCTGCGCGGAAAAACACTTGTTTTTGAAAAGCGTACATCCACCAGCAGCTATTACTTACCTGCTATTACACTGCTTAATCAAGGGGAGAAATTAGAATACCTCCCCTCCTCCGATGACAAACCAGCCAAAGACAGTATTGGATATTTATTCCTTGACGAGCACTTGGCTCAATCAAATGAAATCAACCTTTCAGTATGGGTGTATAAGCAGAGAGTCGCAGCAGGAGCGTTCAGCAATTTCAATTGGAGCAACCCTAAAGATCTTCCAGAAAGCATGAAAGACAAACTAACGATTTTCGCTCGCTCGGTAGAAATACCTAGAGACTTAATTCTCGCCTCTCCGACCTTAAGCCAAGATCAGCAACATAAAATCACGTCAATATTGCTCGGTATGGAGACATCTCAGCAAGGTGCTCTAGCACTTAAACAGTTCCAAAACACGAAAAAGATCACCGCTCTAACGCCAGAAATGTCCGCGTCCTTAAATACCGTTCGAACATCTATTCACTTGTTACCGAAGGTGGATTGATGTTCCACAAACTCTCACTCGAAACTAAATACATTTGCTCGACCATTTTTGTTGTCCTGTTTGTCGTAGTGATAAACCTCGCACTATATATGCATGGTTACGATACGTACTCAAATAACTTAACCCGCCAAATCACCGAGAACTCACAAGAAAAAACAGAGTCTTACGTCAAGCAAAAAGGATTGGTTTACGCAGAGTTATTATCAAAACAACTTTTTGACCCACTCTATACGGATAATATCAGCCAAGCGTACGAGCAAATTAAAGCGACATTAAGCCAACCAGATGTCTCGAAGATACACGTTGTTGATAATGAAGGACTAATCTTTCACGACGGTACGACTCAGCTAAGTATGTTTGCCCAGCGTCATTACCGTTCTCGCTTTATTTTGAAAGCAATAGAAGAGTCTAGAATTCTCATTTCTTTTTCTAAACATCAATTAGAAATTGCGGCACCGATTCAGCAATCGAATATCACACTGGGCGCGGTGTATCTTGAACTCAACCTAGCACATCTATTAGAAGAGAAAGAACAAAACATTGCTCAAGTACAAGCGCTTACCTCAAACGATAAGCAAAAGATGTTTAACTTGCTGCTCACGATCAGTGCGATATCCGTTCTGCTCGGAAGTGCCATCGCGTATGCTTTGGGTCGCTCATTAATAAAACCACTCAAACAACTTAAAGAACAATTTACAGAGTCAAATACTCAAGCACTGCCAATCACTGATATAAAAAGTAAAGATGAAGTGGGTGATCTTATTTCGGCGTATAACAAAATGTCGAACAAAGTGAACAGATACACAAGCCGGGTGGAGTTCATGGCGTATCACGACATTCTTACCTCCCTGCCTAACCGAGAAAAGTTGCTCATTGATATCCAAAAGCAAATAACGAACCGCAAGTCACCCTCACTCGCGGTTGTTTTTATTGATCTGGATGACTTTAAACATATTAACGATAACTACGGGCATAGCATCGGGGATAAATTGCTAGGTCATCTCGCCTCAGAACTTCAAGGTCGTTTGCCGAGTTACTTCCAGCCTCTTTACCGTCTTTCAACCATCGTAAGCCGAGTCGGCGCTGACGAATTTGTGCTGGTCTTTCCATGCAAAGACAGTCTCGACGCTAGAGAAAAAGCGGACGATATTCATCGCCAACTGCTTTCTCCTTTTAACTTGGAAGAGAACGATATTCAAATTACGGCAAGCCTTGGAGTCGCGGTGTATCCGGAATTTGGCTCAAACGCAGAGTCTCTTTTACAACTCTCCTCACTGGCGGCGCAAGAATCTAAACGACGCGGCAAAGATATCATGACGATATACGATTCCGCGTTTGATGAGACCGTGAAGCAGCGCTTATACATAGAAAAAGAACTGCGCCGCTCAATACGTGATTTGTCTCAGTTCGAGCTTTGGTATCAACCCCAGTTCGACCTCAACACCTACCAGTTGATTGGTGTTGAAGCATTGGTTAGGTGGAATCATCCGGAGAAGGGTTATATTAGCCCAGAATTATTTATCCCGATTGCAGAACAAAGTGACTTAATTTTAGAGCTTGGTGAATACCTCATCGAGACAGCAATTAGCCAGCGAGCACAATGGGCGGATCATTTCGCTGCTGATTTTCATATCGCATTAAATTTGTCTCCTAGGCAGATCTACCGCCAAGATTTAAGTCAGCTCTTTTCGAAATATTTACAACAATATCAAGTCCCTCCTCAAACCATTCATGTTGAAGTGACAGAGTCTCTGTTTATTGATGATATTGAGAAAGCGCAGTACGTGCTCAAAAAACTAAAAGATAACGGCGTAGAAGTGTGGCTAGATGATTTTGGAACTGGGTACTCTGCCCTCGCCTACCTACAACAAATGTCGTTTGATGGGCTTAAAATTGACCGTTCATTTATCGCTCAAATCCAAAACAATGAACAAGATGATTCATTAATCCGTGCGATTATATCCATGGCTCATAACCTAAGAATGAGAGTGGTAGCTGAAGGCATAGAAACCCAGACCCAACTAACAAGAATGGAATCACTTCACTGCGACGTTGTTCAAGGCTTTTTCTTGGGTAGACCGGTGCCGGCAGAAGAAATCATAGAGTTTGAGCAACAACGTCAAGCAATAGATGATTCAACCGCCAGCAACTACGCTTAACTGAATAATTTATCGCGTTCATTGAATTAAAGGGGATTCGTTCTGCAATATTGGTCACACTTCGCCATCTCACAAGTATGAATTTCCTCTTAAAATCTAACATTTGAGATAGGTAAACTACACTTTTCATATCAACTCTTTGGATATGGAAACGCGTGTGGTCGGGATATTTGCTTGGAACAACCTGTCTGTAAAGCAGAAACTTTTTGGATTGGTCCTACTACCAATCTTATTGTTATTGCTTCTTGCAGGTAAACATGTACAAAACCTCTCTATCCAAGCTCAAGAACTTCAAAAAGCACAACTCTTCTCCCAATATATAGATCGTGTTTCCTCACTGTATTATTTGACGAGCGATCCAAGGGTCGCGAATAACGCTCAAGAAACCCGCCAGCTCGTTCAAACTTTACAAGATACAGCTTCACCTGTTTTTGGCGACAATGCCGATATATTAAATCAGCTCACGAATTTCGAAGAAGCAACACTGTCAATGCTCTCGTCCAATAATACAGAAGATAAGTTAGATGCTGCTGAGTGGCGTGCCGACACATTCAAAGAGATTCTTTTGAGTTTGGATAGAGTCTATTTCAGCCATGTAAGTTATGAAACCAATACTCACCTCTCCTCATTGATGCAGCTTGAGTGGTTAATGTTTTGGTCAACAGAAGAGCATAGACTCAGCAAATACTTAGTGGAATCTACAGAGCAGGGGCAGATTTACGATCCAGCTATCCAAGCCAGTATCCAATCATTAATCCAGAACCAACAACTGCTGTTCGAACGCTTTGTCACACTTAATGCGAATAAGCAGCAAGTCAACCTCCTCATCGAAACCTTTACCGATAATGTCTTTGCTAAAAGCCAAGCATTTCGAGCCAATTTGTTGCAGCCATCAAACCTTAGAGTATTGACACCCACTCAAGTAGATGACGGGTTATCTGCGCTTTATAAACGCTTAAGTTTATTACGTAACGTTGATGACCAGATGGAACAGCAACTTATTAAGGATATATCCAAGACGATCAGTGAAACAACACAGCACCGCATTGGCTTCATTGCGCTAATGAGCCTCGTGACATTGCTGGTTGTGAGTTTGACACTGAGGTTAGTGCGTAAGGTCACTGGCAACTTGAATTTAGTACTCGAATTCCTAAGTCGAGACACTTACGAAGAGGACAACAATGAAAACTCACCACTGACAGAGTTGACCAAAGGGAAAGATGAGCTCAGTAAGTTTGCTAAAGAGGTAAAAAAACTGAGTTATGAACGTGAGCAGTCAAGACAAAAGTTAACCCAAGCCAAAGAAGATGCTGAAAAGGCGAAAGATGATGCCATCGAGGCAAGCAAAGCCAAAAGTAGCTTTCTGGCGAATATGTCTCATGAGATTCGAACCCCTTTAAACGGCGTTATTGGCATTTCAGAAGTTTTGTCAGACACGCCGCTAACGGCGACACAGCGTGATTATGTCGACACGATAGAAACCTCCTCGCAATTACTGTTGAGTTTAATAAATGACGTTCTGGACTTCTCTAAAATTGAATCTGGTATGTTGCTTCTCAGCCCTCATTCAACCTGTGTTCGTGAATCCATCTACGATATTGCTTCTATTATTTCCCCGAAAGCGAAAGAAAAAGGCATCGACGTTCAAGTCAGCATCAGCCGCAATACGCCCTATCACGTTATGTTGGATGATCACCGTATACGCCAAATTATCATGAACTTCATGTCCAATGCCGTAAAGTTCACCGAACAAGGTAGCGTTGAACTCTCTGTCATCACTAGAGAAATCAAAAATGGTGAAGCGAGCATCGAGTTTTCAGTCAAAGACTCAGGGATCGGTATTGATGAGCAGCAACAAAAAAAGATATTTGCTCCTTTCGCCCAAGAAGATAACTCCACCACCCGACAGTTTGGAGGGACAGGGCTCGGGCTTGCAATTAGCACGCAGCTGGTAGAGTTGATGGGCGGTGAGATTCAGCTTGAATCCGAGAAAGGCAAAGGTAGCCGATTTTTCTTCGAACTTACGGCTCCAATTGTGACTCAAGAGTTCAATGGCTATCACTCCCTTAATCACAACGATATATGGATAGTTTGCAACAACCCTACTTTGGAGCAAAAGCTGCGTGACGAGTTGAGCTTTTTCCACATCAATGTTCAGCAATCAGTAAATACACTGGATGCTCTGCCAACGTGGATTGATAACGAGCGCATCGTTGTTATCAACGTAGAAACTTCTCCAAATACCACAGCCAAACATCTAGGTGAAATGAAAAGACTTTGCATGCAAAATGTTCGAGTTTGTCTTATTAAACACCTTCATAGCGCCCAACGTGATTTTGGTAACAGCATTAGTGCATTGGTCACTCAACCCCTCTTAGGACAGCGCTTAGTAAAAGCACTTGAAACTTGTGCTGCAAACTTCCCTCAAGTAAACAAAGAGAACACGACCACACCCAATGCTAAGACTTTCCCAAAAATCTTGGTGGTCGACGACAACACCGTCAATCAAAAAATCGCTGGATTACACGTCACAAAAGCGGGCTTCGACTTTGATATCGCCGTAAACGGAGAAGAAGCCGTAGATATGTTTCAACAGAATCAATACTGCTTAATCTTAATGGATTGCATGATGCCGGTGATGGATGGGTTTGAAGCAACCAAAATGATCCGTCAAATTGAAGCAAAAGAAAAACGGACGATCAGAATCCCAATTATCGCGCTAACAGCAAGTGTAGTCGATGATGACATTCAAAAGTGTTTTGATGTTGGAATGGATGATTATGTGCCCAAACCTTTTAAAGCGGGTTTGTTGAAAGAGAAATTAGATAAAGCCATTGGACTACGCATTTCCAATATTGTTTCTGATGAAAAGCGACTGGCAACAAACACCACTCACACTCCTGAAAAAACCTCGCATGCTGAACAATCAGAAGCGACCGTGACGCCTATTCGCTCAGAACGGATTTTGCTCGTCGAAGATAACAGAGTAAATCAAAAAGTCGCTTCTCTGCTTTTATCCAAAGCAGGTTATCAATTTGAAGTGGCCGAAAACGGACAGGTTGCGGTCGAAATGTTCCAAAAAGATGGTGGGTTTGACATCATTTTGATGGACTGCATGATGCCGATCATGGATGGGTTCGAAGCCTCACGACAAATACGCGCCTATGAAGCAAGTAAAGGTCTTCCTAAGACTCCCATCATCGCACTAACGGCAAGTGTTGTGGATGATGACATTCAACGCTGCTTCGATTCAGGCATGGACGCTTATGTACCCAAGCCTGTTCGTAGAGAAAAGCTGTTGTACCAGATTGAAAATGCGATATAGGTAGCGATGATGAGCGGCGACATTTCTCTCCTCTGTTTTCTTTTGCGCTGCATAAAACGCTACCTATTCATTGTTGTTTTCCTTCTACCCATAGATAGTCAAGTACTTGCTGCAGAGAGCTACGCCGTTTTCTCGTTTAATAGTGAGTTCTCGCCCCTAACCATCAATAAAGCGCGAAAGTTGTACAGAGGAAAAACGCAACTCTTACAAGGGCAGAGAATTGAGCTATCTGACTGGCCAGCAACATCAGCGGAGAGAGCGGAGTTCTATCGCTACCTTCTCAATAAAAACTTGGCGCAAATGAACGCGCACTGGGCGAGCTTGTCTTTTTCAGGCAAAGCGAGGCCACCCAAAGTGATTGCAAACTCTAGCATTGATGCGCTGATCACGTGGATGCAAGAAAAGCCCAATCGGATTGGTTATGCCCCTGCTTCGAGCGTGCCTGGAAATGCTCGTATTTTGTGTGTGGTGAGCTCGGAGGATTAATATGAAAAAATATTTGACCATGTTATCACTGAGTGTTGTCGCCTTTCCGAGCTTAGCCACCATTGAGTTATCAGATCACCTGTCTTTGAGTGGTTTTGGTTCGACATCTTGGTCTAAGTCGGATAACTCCACAACGGTTCTCGTCAACCGCTTTATTCATGATGAAGCCTGCTACGATTGTGACACAACCTTCGGCTTGCAGCTTGATTACTTTTACAAGGCATTTCGAGCATCCGCACAGATAGTCAAGCGTCCGCAAGATCATTGGAGCTCGCCCCAATTAGAGTGGGCATATTTAGCTTATACCTATAAAAATATAGAGATACGTGGGGGACGATTGAGGCTGCCGCTGTTTTTGATGTCTGAGTATAATTATGTCGGTCACGCTTTTACCCAAGCTCGACCACCAAATGAAGTGTATGACAGCATATTAGGCATCACCGCTTACAATGGTTTATCCATTCGCTGGAATCACGACCTCAATGAGCAAATCATGCTTACTGCAATGCCGTTTATAGGGTTTAAAGACAGCAGTGATGTCACCCTCAACGAAGATACTGAACTGAAGATCGAATCAGACAACACAGCCGGAATAAACTTAACACTCAGCGGAAATGCCTACCGTTTGAACTTTTCTTATCTACATGGCGATTATGACCAAACTACGGTTCTCTCCAATACCAAGCAATCCACACCTGAAGGGGGAGCCATGTTAATTGACCGCTTGGTTCTAAAAGAAAAAGGCAACACGATTGACCAGTTTTCTCTAGGAGTAAGGTATGAGCTTGATAACCTTGTGATAATGGCTGAAGGACAAAACAGCAACATTTCCTCCTCTTGGTACGCAACAACGAGTTACAACGTGAATAAATTGACCCCCTACATAGTTTACGGCCAGCAGTTTAATAGCAGTGATACAAAGAATGGGGACAGCTATCTGTTTGGAGTGAGATACGACCTAGATTATAACGTGTCACTGAATGCTGAATGGCAAAAGTTTAACGCCCACAATAACGATACTGGCGCGTTTTCATCAATACCAGAAGATAACAGCGCCAACCTTTACACCCTGATATTAAATTTCGTTTTTTAACTTTTCTATACTGACACCGTATAAACCGTGGGCATTTACCTTTGTTATCGTTGATACATGTTGTGCGTGATTTGACGCTCTTTGTAATAGAATTCTTTGTCATGTTCGCCTATCTCTCGCAATACACGACACGGGTTCCCTACCGCAACAACATTACTTGGTATATCTTTCGTTACCACGCTACCAGCACCAATTACGCTGTTTTCTCCAATCTTGACGCCAGGCAATACCACTGAGTTAGCGCCGATCCATACATTATCACCAATATGAATAGGGATATTGAATTGCACAACTTCTCTTCTGAGCTCCGGTTCAACCGGATGGCCTGCCGTTGCTAGTGTCACATTGGGCCCAATCATGACACTATTGCCAATGTAGATATACGTATCATCGACTAGGGTTAAGTTAAAGTTTGTATACACGTTATCACCAACGTATGTATGCCTCCCCCAATTCGCCCGAAGCGGCGGCTCAAAATAGCAGTTGTCACCAACGGCGCCGAGCAAGCGTCGTAATATTTCTGTACGCTTTTCAGATTCAGAAGGCCGAGTTTGATTGTAATCGTAAAGAACTTCTAAACACTGTGTTTGCTGCTCGACTAACGCTTCATCATTACAAAAATATATTTTCTGACTATGAAGCATTGATTCACTATCCATAATATCCTCCGTTCTATCTGCCCAGTAGCTTCAGGCTGCTGGAACACCTCGCAATACGAGTTCCTGTCAAGATTGGCTAACAGAATGCATGATGTCGCTTTTTACAATAAGTTTAATGACATGCTTGCGAGGCCTAACGCAAAATACCGAATAACTTGAAAGAAATATGTGAATCAGACGATTAAATAACACAAAGATCGATGCAGAGTTAGCTTTGTTTATCTCGATTCATTTTCAAGCGCTTTTCTTTACGTCGTAACGCTCGGAAAAACTTCGACTCCTCGTGATACCAGCCGATAACACTAACCGGGAAGCCCACTAGCATCATGATAAAAAGATCCGCGGGCAGCTGCTCCAAAATATCACTCAGGGAGTGCAGCTCACCAAAAATGAATAAACCAATGACTTTACCAAGCAATAGTGCGCAACAAATCATAAAAAAAGACTTCATGATGTAATGCCATTTGCCTTTTTTACGCTCTTCTCGCCAATAGGCATATTTATGTTGTCGGTCGTACATTCATCCCCCAAGTGACAATGTCACTAGCCACAAGCATTCAGGCAAAGTAACAGGCTTTAGCTGCACTCTAATGATAGTGTGAATTAGAAGCGAATGCTTGTCATGGCAATGAGAAAGCTGCACATCATGCTGCGCATTTTACGACTTTATGAACACTAGCATGATCGCGCAATACAGGGAGATATCAGCTTGTTAATTACGGAGTGAGTTAATGCTTTCGGAACACCCAAATTGGACCAATCAGAAGAAACTGCAAATCTTCGAAAAAAGACGGTTTCTTCCCTTCTATTTTGTGACCAATGAACTGCAAGATCCACAGGACACCGAATAGGAGCATCGAAATATGCAGTACGGGCAGCGCCAATACCTCCAAAGACCATATCAGGCCGATGCACGCTAATGTATACCCTAACATCATCATAAAGACGCTGAGAGACAAACGAAAATAGAAAACCCATACCGGTATGACAGCAATCCAGACCCAGTTAAACTCGAAACCCAAGATGGAGATTTGAGGAATTGACCAAATTAGACCGACCACAGATAGGTAAATACCCGGAACTGCGATTGTGTGAATCTTTTGGTTGATGGGATTTTGATGGCTCTCCCCATATTCTTTTAGCCATTCAGATAATGCTCGCATATCATTCCTACTTTTCCGCCTACTTATTCTTATATAGCTTGAGGATGGAAAAGGTGCGAATTTTTCTGTAATAGCTATTACTGACCAAGCAATGCTCGTTGCACTTTTGGTAGTTTGGCAACGACGAGAGTATAAGAGCGTTCACATAAATCCTGAATCAATCCATCTTCCACATCACCATTAAAATAAACCGTTATCCAGTGACGCTTATTTAGGTGATAACCAGGAGTGATGTCCGTAAACTGCGATGTTAAGACTTCTCCATCTTCTGGTTTTACTTTTACGCTGACATACTCCCGACCGTTTCTCTCTGCAATAATCGCAAACATTTTACCTTTGATTTTGTATACAAGCGCTTCTGGCCCAAATGGGAAATCACTCTCTGCACACATGAAGGTACTTAAATAACCTTCTAACTCTTTGCTTCTCATTCCGTCCCACCCTTCCTGTATCTTTTACTCAAACAAAGGCAATAGTAGTCTTAACGCCTGGTTAACCTGCGCTTTCTCATTGCCTTCTAAACCATGTAGCAGCGATTGCTGAACGTCCACATGCTCTAAGATCAACTTGTCAATTAAGGTTAAGCCCTTTTCAGTTAACTCAACGGTGACACTGCGTCTATCTTCTTTACTGTGTGTTCTGGTAATAAAGCCTTTCTTCTCGAGTTTATCTAATCGGTTCGTCATCGCGCCCGAAGTGAGCATCATCGAATCAATTAGCACCGAGGGAGTAAGGCAGTATGGTGAACCTGCTCGGCGAAGTGTCGCCAACACATCAAATTCACCCATCTTAAGATCGTACTTCTTATGTAGGTCAGCGACCCGACACTCCATGTGCTTAGCAATTCGCATTAGCCGACCCATAATTGCCATCGGTTCAGTGTCGAGCTCTGGTTTCTCCTTAGCCCACTGCTCTACCACTCTATCAATTGCGTCCATGGTTTCTCTCCAAACGTCATTTAATTTTTATTTTAACATAAAGATACTTTACAAAAAGTAACCTTACCGATATCTTTACAATTAATTATCTCAACGTAAAGATATTTAACATGAATATTTTGCTTGCAATGATCCCGGCTTTTTTTTGGGGGACAACTTATGCTGTTACTCAGTTTACGCTTCCGGACTGGCCTCCCGTTTTACTTGGTGCGCTAAGAGCATTGCCTGCGGGTCTTTTGCTCCTCGCAATAAAGCCATCTTTCCCGAAAAAGAGTGAATGGAAAGTGCTGCTTGTTTTAGGAACTATCAACATCGCTTGCTTCTTTGGTCTCATTTTTGTCATGGCGTTGACGCTTCCTTCTGCGATCTCAGGTGTCGGTATGGTATCAGTACCCGTTTTTGCGATGCTGTTTGGCTGGGCAGTCTATAAGCGCCAGCCAAGCGCAATACAGGCAATAAGTGGAGCGACTTTGATTGCTTTGGCTTGGTTCTTATTTGATCCTAGTTCTATTTCGCTCAACCCTATGGGCTTGCTGGCGATGATCTCCGCCATCATGTGTATTGTGGTAGGCAGTAGCGTAACGAAATCACTAGGAACGAAAATGCATTGGTGGACAGTATTAACATGGCAGCTCATTTTGGGTGGTGTGATTATGTCTGTCGCAACAAGCGTGCTGGCGATAAACAATCCAGAGCCATACGTTACAGCCATTCAAAACTTATCAATGACGAACACCCTTGGGCTGCTGTGGGTGATCATTCTGAACACTGCATTAGGCTACGGCATGTATGTTTGGCTATTGCAGCGTATGTCGGTCGTTGACTTTACTTTTGGTGGCATTGCCAACCCCGTTGCGGGCATTGTGTCAGGTTTGCTGCTATTAGGTGAGACTTTCACCCCTCTCCAATACAGCTTGATGCTAGGGATGATTGTTATGTCATTGCTCCCTCAATTGATCGCTTCATTAAAAACTAAAAAAGCCGCCCTTTCTTCCTAAGTAAAATCCTAACGCCCGATGCTAAAATCGGGCGTTCATATTCTCTGTAAACTCCGTTTGAATTCTAAGACTTCAACAGGTTTTTTATCGAACAGTGAACCCAAAAAGGTTCAGCAATAAAAAAGGTGCCGAAAGACACCTTTAATAATGAATACGCCCCATTATGCCTTACTTTAAGTCATCGCAAGGTTGTTAATAGGCTCTGGTTTAGCGTAGACATACCCTTGAATAAGGTAAATAGAATGCTGAGCCAAATACGCGACTTGAGCCTCGCTCTCTACACCTTCTGCAATCATCTCACATTCCGCTTTCTTTGCTGCCGAGACAATAGAATCTAACACTTTCAATTTTTGGTCATCAGAGCCTATTGGATCGATGAACATCTTATCCACTTTTAAGCATCGGATACCCAGATCTTGCAAATAAGAAAAGCCGCCATACCCAGTCCCAAAATCGTCAATTTTGAACTTGTAGCCTTTATTCGCCAGATACAAAATCTCTTTTTTCGCTGCCTCTGTATCTTTTACAGGAATTCGCTCGGTCAACTCAAAATGCACTCTCTTCGGACATGGCCAATTCAGTTCTGACAGTAACTTAGTGAGTTCACCTGATTCTAAATGGGAAGAAACAATATTGATGCTGACCCACACATGCTCAGGTAATACACTAAGATCTTGTATGATTTTACGAATAAGCTGATTCGTCATTGGGACAATCAGACCACTTTCTTCTGCAGCGCCAATGAACATGTTTGGCGACACCATACCCTCACGACGAGACCACCGAGTCAGTGCTTCATACCCCACTGTCGCACCATCACGGCTATCGACAATCGCTTGGTAATAAGGGACAAATTCCGCATTATTAATCCCATTCTGGATCAAGCCTTTGATAGACTTTCTCAAGCTCTTACTGGACACATATACAAACGCAAAAGCCAGCCCCATAAGCACACTGACTAGGCCTCCCCATAGAAAGACTCTTTCCTGAGCATAGCTCTTCAGTTTCTCGCCACTGTGTATTTTGATGAGCATATTGGCTTGAGAATCAGCCGAGAAGAATAACTCCTTTGAAACTGCCGCTTCTTCTGCTGCAATGGCTGGTTTTCCTCGACTTATTGTTAAATCTCCAAATACAGGCTCATCATATATAAACTCGACGAACAAACAGTCTTCACAAGGCGTTTTTATCACTTCTTTAACCCAACTATTATCGAGAACCCAGACAACTTCAACATGTTCATTTTCATAAATGACCATCCACTCAACTTGATCTTGGTGTTCCGGTAAAATAAGTGATGCAAAAAAGTTTTCGCCAAGCTGAAATCGTTGCGCATTGGATAAATGAGATACTTCACGACCAATCGTGGAGCATGTTTTACCGTCACTCGTTTCCATCGCAATGAAACGGATGTAATGGTTATAAAAACGTGGGTCGCGTAATGTTCTAACATCACTATTACTGCACGTGAAATCTAACTGCGAAACCTGCTTTACAATCGCCTCATCCAAATACATGGATCGTTGGTGTAAATAATCGACATAGGTGTCTATTTTAGTCTCTTTGATATAGCTGATGTAAAAATTGGCTATTGAATTAAAAGCCACAACAAAAACTGCAATGGGAACTAGGCCAAGCAAAATGGCATTTCTTGTTATCTTTGTAATCAAAGTTCCTCCTAACGTTCAGCCAAACAACTTAAATTAAAGAGTGACATGAACACTATCTCACGTTCACACACCAAAAAGTGAGGATCGAATCTCAATAAGAAGTATAGAAGCGCAAGGCTTGCCACAGAAAATGAGAGTACTGCTGCATATCCAAGATAGCAACTCTCTTGAGTGAGACTTACCGACGATAATCGCGAGAAAAGAGGGGCTTATGCTCAACATAACCAATGTATAAAACGACTTTTTTGCCATCCAATGACTCGCCACAGTCACTAACTTTCCAATTGACCTTTGAAGGCACTAGCAACACACTGCATGATAAAATAGGAAAAGCTACTTAGAGCTTTTACCAGCATTACAGGCTTATCGACCAGGGAGGGTCATGAAATGAAATTAGCTCAATTAAATATTGCGCTTGCTAAATATCCTTTGGATGCACCAGAAATTAAAGATTTCGTAGACAATTTGGACTTAATTAATGGTATAGCTGAAGAAAGTGAAGGCTTTATCTGGCGTCTAAAAGACGACTCCGGTGATGCAACAAGTATTAAATTATTTGATGACCCGAACATGATTGTAAACATGTCTATTTGGGAAAGTACTGACTCACTTAAAAACTTTATGTTTCGTACCGGTCATAGAGATTTTATGCGCCAAAAAAGCGAATGGTTTCATCGTCTAGCGGAGGATAGCTATGTTCTGTGGTGGGTAGAAGACGGTTATATACCAACACCACAAGAAGCCTTGTTACGCCTTCAGCATTTGCGCGAAAACGGAGATACGCCATTTGCTTTCACATTTAAAACAAACTTTACAGAAGCAGATCTTGTGTAAAGTACACGTATGCCAAAGAATCGGCGTTCAAATTTACACTGACTATAAGGTTAATTGGTGTGAATCACTGTCAGTTCTACCGACTTACTCGGAAAGAAATGCAAGTGAACGCATAAAATGCGTTCACTAGGTTTATCGTTCATAGGGTGTTCTATTTCAGAAATAAAGTTCATTCGTGCTAAATTTACGGTACCATGCACAATTGACCAAATTGTAGTTATTCATGATTATACCAACTAAGACTCCCTCTCCCCTGCCCTCTGATGTATCTTGCTCTAACTGTAAGGCTTGTTGTTGCCGTCTCGAGGTTATGATTATTTCAGATACTGGCGTACCTGAAGAGTTTATTGCGCGTGACCAATATGGAGGCGAAACCATGATGCGGCTAAATGATGGTTGGTGTGCAGCTTTAGACAGAGACACATTAATGTGTACGATTTACGAAAATAGGCCTTGGATTTGCCGCGAATTCGAAATGGGCTCCAATGAATGTTTAGATGAACGAGTTAAATTCTTGTAAAACCACTCAAATTTACACTGATGGCAATGCGGAGTATTTGTAGAAAGTGTGCAAAGGAAAAGTAAGGTGTTTAAATCTGAGTATCAACAAATTATGGATACAAAAAAGCCCACCGTTTGGTGGGCTTTTTCTAAAATTTGGTGGGTCCGGGCGAACTCGAATCGCCGACCCCTACCATGTCAAGGTAGTACTCTAACCAACTGAGCTACGGACCCAAATTTTATGTTCCTAACCATTCAATTCAGAATGGTGCGTCCGAGTGGACTCGAACCACCGACCCCCGCCATGTCAAGGCGATACTCTAACCAGCTGAGCTACGGACGCATTTCTCTGGAACGACGAGGATATTAGCTATAAGCGAACGACGGTGCAAGCACAAATTTGCCAACTTTGAACCGTTTGGCGAAAATGTAAACTCAACACGCGTTTTCAGATGATTTTATCGACAAGAACTGGGCCTGTAGGGTTTAAAAGTGTGATCTATATAACTTTTATTATCTCACTTAATTGTCGTAAGGCACTTCACTGAGCATCCAAATCTGTAAGGTTTGCGATACATTGGGGCAAGTACCAAACAAAATCTGATATTTAGGTTTAAATGGTTCGCCGATATAGGTTGTACGGATCAACTCTCCTGTTTTAACATCCACTTGAGTGCTCACCCTGCCTTTGAAGTTTTGAAATATGACAAACTGCTCACTGTGGTAAACCATTTGCTCTCGGTAAAACAAGAAATGATCTTGGGGTGTCTCCGTTAACTCACACTCCAGTGGTTTCAAATTAGGTATCGCACTAACATTAGATGCGATGAACAACGCTGACAAAATCCATCCGTATCGCATATGGCTTCCCTATTCTGCACTCTTTTTCAAAGTATAGGTCTTGCCTTGAGGACTGATACAAAAAAGGCTTTGATTGTCTCGAATCAAAGCCTCATCAGTTTTGCTGTTCAACTGTCGTCTTTAGTCGTCCGACTCAAACACCACATTGTAATTCTCGGTGTAAGTACAATTTGGTTGGCGGCTGCAAGTAAAGAAGCGTCGACCTTTGAATTCACCTTGGCTTGCGGTTTTAATGATCATCGGACTGCCACATTTTTTACAAAAGCGCACTTCTTTATCGGGCTCAATCAAATCAATGTGTGCTGCAAGCAAACGACGTAATCGCCCAACTTGATAACTGTGCTTTATCGAAGCGCCGATTAAAGGTAGGTTTGCCGTCTTACAAACATGGATCAGTAACTTTTGTCTTTCTACCTTGCCCTTGCTTAACTCTTGCCCGTTATCCAATTCAACGATCACACGCGGCTCTAGCGTCCTAGGATCACAAATAACGTAATCAAAATAACTTCGAGATATGCGATTGTTCGCGACAAAAAACTGCTTCTTATTTTTGATTTCTTTTGGCGTAACCAAACTGGACATGTTTACTTTCGCGAATACCACCGCATGTTCACCTACCGCTGCCCTCAACGCATTATAGAATGCGCTCTCTTGCCCCCTGAGTAACGGTCCTTTCGAGCGATAAGGATAATCACGCGTGTCGTCGTGCTTAATCACGTACTTTTGAATAACAAAGAAGAATAAAACCAGAAGAACAACAATGATAAAAATGTTGGTCATAAATAAAGTGCATCCAAAACAACTCGTTGCTCAAAGCGTAAATGGAAATGCTATGCAGAGCAACAAAACCTCGCAATTTTGAGGAGCCACGACGATAGCGAGAAACAGAAAATTTGGATCCCCAATAAAAACGAGCCAATCACACACTCGGATTGGCTCGTTTAAATTTTGTTAATACATTATGATGCTAAGAATCAACTATTAGCGTCTGGCTGATTCTCTGGCATCGCATCAATAAAAGCAGGCAGTTGATTGCATGACTGCACAACCGCGTTAATGGTTGGATAAAGAGAAGTATCTACACCAAAGCGTTGTGCGTTATAAAATTGTGGTACCAGACAAATATCGACAATAGATGGCGAGCTTGTCAGGCTAAACTTACAATCACCATTTAGTTTACGATGCTTCTGAAGTTTCTCTTCTAATGCTGCAAAACCTTTGTGGATCCAGTGATGAATCCAAGCGACTTTGCGCTCTGGCTCGCAAGCTAACTCCCCCTCTAAATACTGCAGAACTCTTAAGTTATTCAGGGGATGAATCTCCACTGCAATATCCTGAGCCAAAGCCAGTGCTTGATATCGAAGTGGCGTTTGCTCGGGGATCACAGTGACATCCGGATAGTGTTCTTCTAAGTATTGAATGATGGCCAGTGACTGGGTTAACTGAACCTCCCCATCCACCAGCACAGGAACCAGTTCAGAAGCGTTTAACTCATGGTACTCGTCACTGTGTTGTTCGCCACCATTGCGCACCAAGTGTACCGATTTTGAATCATACGATAACTCTTTAAGATTCAAACAAATACGCACACGATACGCCGCCGATGATCGCCAGTATCCGTATAAAATCATGCCATCGCTCATATCATCTCCCAACTGGCGCTCTTAATGCTTGAGATATTGGCTAACTTGTTGGTCAATCGAACCGAATATGTTGTTGCCATCCGCATCGAACATTTCCAATCTGATTGAATCTCCAAACGACATGAAGTTAGTAGACGGCTTACCATCACGAATGGTTTCAATCATGCGAACTTCCGCGATACATGAATAACCAACACCACCCTCCTCAATCGAAGTGCCATGTTCGGTGCCTTGCTTATTAGATACCGTGCCAGAGCCTATAATTGCCCCAGCAGATAGCGGGCGCGTTTTAGTCGCATGAACAATTAAGTCTGCAAAATCAAACGTCATATCGATACCCGCATTTGGGCAACCAAACGGCTTGTGGTTGTAGGTCGAGACCAGTGGTAAATGCACTTTGTTTTCGTACCACGCATCGCCTAGTTCGTCAGGTGTTACTGCCACAGGAGAAAACGCAGAAGAAGGTTTAGATTGGAAAAAACCAAACCCTTTAGCTAACTCTGCAGGAATTAGGCCACGCAGCGACACATCATTCACCAGCATGATCAAACGAATCGACTCCTGAGCCTCTGCAACACTTGCGCCCATTGGTACGTCACCAGTTACCACAGCAACTTCACCTTCGAAATCAATACCCCATTCATCACTGGCAAACTCGATATTGTCACAAGGTCCAATAAAGGCATCAGAGCCTCCTTGGTACATCAACGGGTCCGTCCAAAAACTCTCTGGCATTTCAGCGCCGCGAGCTTTTCGAACCAACTCAACGTGGTTTACGTAAGCACTGCCATCAGCCCACTGATAAGCGCGAGGAAGCGGCGACTCACAGTAGTGCGCTTCAAACTCTTCATACCCTGCAACCGTGCCATTGTTCAGTGCAACGTATAGCTCTTCCAGTTGTGGTGCTAGCGTATCCCAGTTATCAAGCGCCACCTGCATCGTCGGTGCTAAGTTCATGGGGTGGAAAATTTCTGTCGCTGGTACGCAGCGCGTTAAGTCTTTGCTCACGACCATCAACAAACCGTCACGAGTGCCATTTTTCTTGGTTGCTAATTTCATCCTTGCCTCTTACTTCTCTTGCCAGCTATAGACGTATTCTTTGTTTTCTACTTTTTCCAGCTCATCCGAAAACTGAAGTGCGTGACGCGTATCAATCATGACCGCGACTTCGTCGGTAAAAGTCTTCTTATGCTCTCGCCCTGCTTTGAAAGCTTTCGGGTGAGGGCCATGTGTAAATCCTGCTGGATGGAATGTCACCATACCCGCTTCAATGTTGTCACGACTAAAGAAGTCACCTGCATGGTAGAACAAGACTTCGTCATAATCGTCATTGTTGTGGTAGAACGGTACTTTGAGCGCTCCAGGATCACTTTCAATTGGACGAGGAACAAAGGTACACACCACAAATCCTGCTCCTACAAATGTAGTATGTGCAGAAGGTGGTAAGTGGTAACGATGTGACATAAGTGGACGAATATCACGCCAGTTCACTTTTACTACCGCCAAATCACCATGCCAGCCAATCGCATCCAACGGGTTGAATGGGTAAGTGATAACACTGACTTTATCGTGGCGTTTCACCTGAACCTGTGTTTGATTCTCAGAATATTGAGCACGGAAATGATCGTTGATCGACGGCGTTTCCAAAACCGCTGGATCAAACACCGCGTGGTTTCCAACCATGCCTTTTTCGGGCAATGTATAGGCCGCATCGGTGTTTTCGATCATCAAAATGAACATCGGCTCGCTTGGCTCTAAACGCCAGCTCGTCGAGCGTGGGATCATGACATAATCCCCTTCACTCACTTTCAAATGACCATAATCACAATACAGATCTGCCGTACCTTGGTGGATGAATAGCAGTTCGTCGCCATCCGCATTTCTCACCAAGAAGTCCATTTTTTCATCCATACGCCAAACACGAACTTTACAATTCGCGTTGTGTAATAGATGCGGGACTGCCCATGGGGTAATATGGCTGGCTTTCTCGACTAGATTAAAATCGAACGCTCGTGGACGTAACTCGCCCTCCCACTCAGACCATCCCGTCGGGGCATGTTGATGATGAAAATGTGTTGCGGGGCCAAAGAAACCACTTCGACCTGCCTCACGTTCATAAATTGCCTCTTCCGGGAAGTCAGCATGCGCTTGTTTAGAGCACACTCCCTCCCGGTGAGGGAATGTGATCCATTTATGCATCGCTCAATACTCCTCGGCGAATTTGGTCTTCTTCTATCGATTCAAACAACGCTTTGAAGTTACCCTCGCCAAAGCCTTCATTGCCTTTACGTTGGATGATTTCGAAGAACACAGGGCCGATAACGGTTTGAGTAAAGATTTGTAGCAAGATGCCATCTTTCGTTGGCGCACCATCAATAAGAATCTGCAAATCACGAAGCTTGCTTACATCTTCACCATGGCCTTCAACACGCTGATCGACTTTCTCGTAATAAGTATCTGGCGTTGGCATAAAGTCCATGCCTCGCTCACGCAATGTTTTGACCGTTTCGTAGATGTCGTCTGTGGTCAATGCGATGTGTTGAATGCCTTCGCCATTGTATTCACGGATAAACTCTTCAATCTGTGATTTATCATCTGACGACTCATTGATAGGAATTCGGATTTTGCCGCAAGGTGCGGTCATCGCACGGCTGACAAGACCAGTCAGCTTACCTTCGATATCGAAATAACGAATTTCGCGGAAGTTACCAATGCGCTCATAGAAACCAGACCAGACATCCATGTTGCCTTGCTTGACGTTGTGCGTTAAGTGGTCGATTTCGTAAAGACCAACATTCGCTTTTGATAAACGCTCATCAGCATCATCATAAAAACGAAAATCGACATCATAAATGCTCTGCTTTCCATAACGATCGACAAAATAAAGCAAGCTTTCACCGATGCCATAAATAGCAGGAATGCTTAGCTCCATCGGCCCAATTTCCGTTTTATATTCTTTACCGCCATTCTCTAACGCATGCGCCAGAGCAACGGTGGCGTCTTTCACACGAAATGCCATGCCACAAACCGACGGACCGTGAACTTTGGCGAATCCCTCAGCTTGGCTATGCGGCTGCGCATTCACAATAAAGCTAATGTCACCTTGTCGATATAACCACGCTTCTTTTGAGCGATGCTTTGCAATTTCCGCAAAACCTAACGATATAAACAGATCTTTAAGCTGTTGAATGCCTTTGTTGTCAGCAGCGGTATATTCAACAAACTCAAATCCGTCTGTTCCTAGTGGGTTATATGCATCAACCATGACTTTCTCCTTGTCTCAGTAGCTTTTGTTTGGACTTATTTTTCTAACTTGGCGCAGGTCTTGAGAAATTGGAATACGTGGGGAGAAATCTTTACCTTGGCGATTTTTACGCATAATTGTAAAATATATGTTACACACAGGAGGCGCGTCGAACCCACTTTCGTAAACATCAAACAAACTGCTTATTTTCAATATATTAGATTGATATTTTCGGCTTTACGCCAACACATAAAATGTAAACAAGTTGTTACCTTGGCATTTTATCTTGGCAACGTAGCTCAAAAAGTAAAAGGGGATGGAAAGTCTATTGCACCCTATCTCTATCCGATTTATTCATTTGATCCTGCAAAACATCAAAAGTAATGTTTCGTGACGCTTCATACAGTTCGAAAGGCTCATCGGTCAGAATCGTGTCATGGATACTCCTTTATTGATTCACCTCAGTTTTATTCAAAAGTAACTGTGCCATAAGTGGTGCTCTGTTCCCTATCGAGCCCTAGCCACAGTGCTTCACGCTCGATCAGAAAAAGAGACATCTAATGACACACATCAATCAAGAACGCCTAGTTGAACACTTTTGCCAACTAGTACGTATCGACAGCGAATCAAAAAACGAAAAACAAATTGCAGAAACACTGACAGAACAGCTAGGCGAGCTAGGCTTTACCGTGCACAAGCTTCCAGTGCCTGAGCATATTTCTAACGGTTTTAACGTGTACGCCCGTTTAGACGGCAAAAAAGACGGCTCTATCCTAATGAGCTGTCATATGGATACGGTCACTCCAGGTATTGGCATTGAGCCAATCATCGAAGACGGCGTTATCCGTTCAGAAGGCAATACGATTCTTGGTGGCGATGATAAATCTGGTATTGCTGCCATCATGGAAGCCGTTCGTTGTATTCAAGCGGAAAACCGTGAGCACAAAACGTTAGAACTTGCTTTCACCGTGTATGAAGAAGGCGGTTTATTCGGTTCACAATACTTCGATATGTCACACGTCGCTTCAACGGAAGCAATCGTGTTAGATACGGGTGGTCCTATTGGCACTATTGTGACCGCAGCCCCAGGCCAGCAAAAAATCGTGGCAACAATCAAAGGTCGACCAGCACATGCAGGGCTTGCGCCAGAAGAAGGCATCAGTGCTATCATGGTGGCGGCAGATGCCATCAACCAAATGAAGCTGCTTCGCATCGACGAAGAAACGACAGCCAACATCGGTATAGTGAATGGCGGTCAGGCCACAAACATTGTCATGCCTGAATTAAAAATCGTGGCAGAAGCACGCTCCCTGAATGGCGATAAACTAGATGCTCAGGTCAATCATATGATCTCAACATTAGAGTCTGTCTGTGAAAAACACGGTGCAGAAGTCGACATTGAATCTAGCCGAGCCTACGACGCTTTTGTTATTGAAGAAAAACACCCACACGTTAGCGCTATAAAAGCGGCGTTTGCAGAGTTGGGAATTGAGGCTTTCACAAAAGGCACTGGCGGCGGTAGCGATGCTAACAACTTTAACAAGAAAGGTCTCACAACGGTCAATCTTTCAACTGGCATGGCAAAAGTACACACGACAGAAGAGTTTATCGCGGTAAGTGATATGGTCAAAATCGCTGAGTTCGTAAAACATTTCCTAGTCAGTTAACGTCGTACCTTTTGAAGAACAGACGAACTACCCTCCCCTTTTAGCGCGCGCTTGAAGGGGATTTTTTATTTGCGCGAAACAAAGCCTACCCCGTAATGCGGACTTAGTGCTGGCTCCATATCAATCCCCCAGCTCACTTTTTGATACCAAATAGCCCAACATCCGGCACCCTGTTACAACAATGTTAAAACTCGATTGTGTAGACAATTTATACAATATACATTTTTAGCATCTTTCAGGATGAAAAGAGTGAGACAAGGATGAAATTACCTAAGTTGCTTTTGTTAGCGTCGATGATGAGTCCAATACTGGCAACACCAAGCTATGCCGCGCCGCATCCCGCAGGTGTGACCCTCAATGAGACACAAGAAATTACGCTAAACAATGGGGCTGAAGTTACTTCTATTGACCCAGCCAAGCAAGCCGCAGAGCCCGCTTTTAATCTCGGTCGAGACCTATTTGAAGGTCTGGTCATTCAAGATAAGCAAGGTAAAACCATTCCTGGTGTTGCTGAGTCTTGGTCAGTCAATGACAACAATACGGTTTATACCTTCCACTTACGTGATGCAAAATGGTCCAATGGCGAAACGGTCACTGCACAAGATTTTGTCTACAGCTGGCAACGCTTACTGAATCCAAGCACTGCTTCACCATACGCTTGGTTTGCGGCCATTCCAAATATCGAAAACTCGCAAGCCATTATGAAGGGCGAAGCCGAGCCTGAGTCTTTGGGCGTGAAGGCGCTGGATGAAAAAACATTCCAGGTTACACTCGAAGCGCCTATTCCCTTCTTTACGAAACTATTAAGTCATCCAGTGCTTGCCCCCGTTCACAAAGCGACCGTAGAAAAATATGGCAACCGCTGGACCCAGCCAGAACATATCGTTACAAATGGTGCGTTTAATGTCTCTGAATGGAAAGTTAACGAAAAAATGGTGATGGTTAAAAACCCACATTACTGGGACGCAAGCAATGTAGTGCTGGAAAAAGTCACCTGGCTACCAATTGGTGATGCAAACGTAGTGCTAAACCGCTACCTAGCTGGTGAGATAGACCAAGCGGTTTCCATTCCTGCCGCTCAGAAGAAAAAGTTAATTCAACAACGCCCGCAAGAAGTGGCAAGTACCAGTGCGTCTCTTGGCTCCACATTCTATTACCTCAACACTCAACAAGGGCCAACAAAAGACGTGCGGGTCCGTAAAGCCCTCTCATATGCCATTGACCGTCAACTGTTAACGAGTGCTATCTTGAGAAACGGTGGGGTTCCAATGTATACCCTTGTGCCACCTCAAACAGATGGTTTTCAATCTCACACTCCTGAGTTCGCAACTTGGAACCGTCATAAACGTATCGAAAAAGCGCAGCAATTACTGTCAGAAGCTGGATACGATAAAAGCAATCCGCTTAAGTTAACGTTTACCGTGCCAACTTTCTCGATGGACGTAAAAATGGCAACAACCATGGCAGGCATGTGGAAAAGCCGATTGGGTGCGCAAGTCACGATAAAACAGCTAGAACCGAAAGTGTTCTACGCACTTAAAGAGCCGACCGACATTACTCGCGGCGGCTGGACGGCCGACTACAATGAAGCCTCTACATGGTTGGATATCTTCATTTCTAGTGGCGAGTACAACGATTCTCGTTACAACAACCCGCAATACGACGAGTTAATGGCTCGATCAAAGACCATGAGCACTCCATCAGAACTGTATCTACAAGCAGAAAGCATGCTGATTGAAGACATGGCCATTATTCCTATTTATCGTCCGGGTAACGATCAATACCTCATCAAGCCTTACGTGGGCGGCTACGAACTGACAAACCCTGAGTCGTCGTACTACCGCAAGAATGTCTATGTAAAAGCCCACTAAAAGCATGTTTTCGGTCTGAGTCGGCAAGTTCAATGTTTACTTGTCGTTCCTCATATCTCTCGGTGGAGAAGGCAACCTGAGCTCAGACCATTTTTTATTCATAACCGTTCGAAGTGATTTCGGATGACCAAAGGATGATGGATCATGATTTGGTACATTGTTAAGCGATTAGCTATCGCTATCCCCACGCTTCTATTCATCGCACTCGTATCATTTTGGCTGATGCACATTGCACCAGGGGGGCCATTTGATATGGAACGGCCTATGCCAGAAGTGGTACGTGCGAATATCGAAGCAAAATTCCATTTGGACCAGCCCTTCCTTACTCAGTTTTGGATTTACATTGGTAATTTCATACAAGGAGATCTCGGTCCGAGCTTCGTTTATCAAGACTTCAGTGTTACACAGCTCGTCGCACAATCATGGCCAGTTTCGGCAGTATTAGGCGTACTCTCCTTTTGTATTTCCGTTCCACTTGGCATGTTGCTTGGCACCATTGCGGCATTGAACCGAAATAGCCGCCTAGATTACGGCCTGATGACACTTTCGATGACTGGAGTTGTGGTTCCGGCTTTCGTGCTTGCTCCAGTTTTAGTCATGATCTTCGCTATTCAGCTCGGCTGGTTCCCTGCTGGTGGTTGGGAAGGAGGAAAGCTGGCTTTTCTTGTTCTTCCCGTGCTCAGCCTGGCGATTGGCTCCATTGCGAGTATTGCGCGTGTCATGCGTGGCGCAATGATTGAAACGCTCAACCAACCATACATTCGAACGGCAAAAGCCAAAGGTTTGTCCACAACCTACATTTTATTCCATCACGCTTTGCGACCATCCTTGATTCCCGTCGTTGCGATGCTCGGCCCTGCGTTTGTGTCTGTCGTGACAGGCTCGGTGATTATCGACATTTTCTTTGGTACAGGTGGCATGGGACAACACTTTGTGTCTGGAGCTCTCAACCGCGACTACGGCCTAGTAATGGGCATTACTCTGATTGTCGCTTCACTCACTATCTTCTTTAACCTTGTGGTCGACTTGCTATATACGATTATCGACCCTCGTATACGCGTTTAGGAGTCCGGCATGTTAACGATCAAAAAACTGGATACACAAGCTCTTCAAGATCAAGTCGTCGACAATATTGAAGACGTCGAAGGTCGCAGTCTTTGGCAGGATGCATGGACTCGATTTCGTAAAAACAGAGCCGCGATGACATCAGTGTATGTTTTGGCGTTCATTACCTTATGCATCACCTTCGGCCCCTCTCTTGCCGCTTTTGGTCATGATGAAATTGACTGGGAAGTGCTCATCGATCCATACGAGTTAGGGAAACCTTCACTGAGCAGTGGCCATTACTTTGGTACCGATGATCTCGGGCAAGATGTCTTTGCTCGCACGATGCAAGGCGGCAGGCTCTCTATTTTGGTGGGTTTTGTCGGGGCATTAGTCGCCGTTGTTATTGGTACGATTTGGGGAAGTATTTCCGGCTATCTTGGCGGCGTTGTCGATAGCGTAATGATGCGCATTATTGAGGTGCTCGATTCGGTGCCATTTATGTTTATGGTTATCCTGTTTGTTACCCTTTTTGGCAACAACATCTACCTGATTTTTATCGTGATCGGAATGGTATCTTGGCTGGGCATTGCCCGTGTTGTACGTGGTGTCACCTTCGGTCTCAAAAAGCGAGAATTCATCGAAGCCGCACACTCTATTGGGGTTTCTAAATTGACAATTGTCCGACGCCATGTTCTGCCTAATGTGCTTGGTATCGTGATGGTTTATTCCTCCCTAATGGTGCCTGGATTCATTATGTTCGAATCGTTTTTAAGCTTCTTAGGGCTTGGTGTTCAACCACCGGATACAAGCTGGGGGATCCTGATTTCCGAAGGCGCAAAAACGATTGACGTTGCATTGTGGATGCTGCTTTTTCCCTCTCTGTTTTTAGTTGCCACCCTCTTTTGTTTTAACTTCATCGGTGATGGCTTGCGTGATGCTCTTGACCCGAAAGACCGATAAGGACAAACCCATGCTATCTATTGAAAACATGAACGTGCGCTTCGATACGCCAGATGGGCAAGTGCAAGCGGTCAGTAATCTCTCCTACTCGATTAAAGCAGGCGAAACTCTTGGGATTGTTGGTGAGTCAGGTTCGGGAAAAAGCCAGTCTGTCTTCGCATTAATGGGGTTAACCGCGGACAACGGCGCCGTGTCTGGCAGCGCGATGTTCCACGATGATGATTTACTCGCAATGTCGAAAAAGCAGCTCAACCGCATCCGTGCAGAGAAAATCGGAATGATCTTTCAAGATCCGATGACGTCACTCAACCCATTTATGAAAATTGGCAAACAGCTTTGTGAAGTTCTCATGATTCATAAAGGAATGACCCGAAAACAAGCAAAAATTGAATCGATTCACATGTTGGATGCGGTGCGTATTCCCTCTCCCGAGACTCGGATGAATCAATACCCTCACGAATTATCTGGCGGAATGCGTCAGCGAATCATGATAGCGATGGCATTGTTGTGTAAGCCCGAGTTGTTAATTGCAGACGAACCAACTACCGCGCTGGATGTGACCGTTCAGGCTCAAATTTTGACGCTATTACGAGACTTACAACAAGAGTTCAACACCGCAATTTTACTGATCACTCACGATATGGGCGTCGTCGCCGAGATGTGTGATCGCGTATTGGTCATGTATGGTGGTCAAAAAATGGAGCAATCAGATACCGAGACATTGTTCGCTCAACCTGCGCACCCCTATACTCAAGGCCTGCTAAAGGCTATTCCTTCTATCACTGAAGATATGCCACGTTTACCAACCATCCCAGGTAACCCACCAAGTGCGTTGATTAACCATCAAGGGTGTCCGTTTAGAGAGCGGTGCGAGCATCGAGAGACGCGTTGCCAATACGAAACCCCACGGTTTTCTCCATTAAACACGAGCCAGTCCATTGCCTGTCACGTTAACGCACCCAGTGTTATCACTCCTATTCAAATAAAAGCTTAAGGAGGCGTTATGAATAAAAAAGAAGTCCTCATGTCTGCTCGTGATTTAAACGTCCACTTTCCTGTGTCGCGTCACCTTATTCCAAGTCGACGTAAAATCGTGAAAGCGGTCAATGGTATCGACTTAGATGTTTATCGAGGCGAAACACTTGGCATTGTGGGGGAATCAGGCTGCGGAAAATCAACGCTTGCACGCGCCTTACTTCGCTTAATTGAACCTACACATGGCGAGTTGACTTGGAAAGGTCAAGACATGCTCGGGTTTAGTAAAAAAGAGCTTTCCTCTCGACGCAGAGAATTTCAGATGGTGTTTCAAGACCCATCCGCTTGTTTGAATCCGAGATTAACCATCTCAGAATGCATCGCCGAACCACTGCTCACCCACGAGCCACAACTTAAACGGGCAGAGGTAGAAAAGCGTGTCATCGCTATGATGGATAAAGTGGGTCTCTTGGCGAGCCAGCGAAACCGCTATCCACATGAATTTTCCGGAGGTCAATGCCAGCGTGTGGGCATTGCAAGAGCATTAATTCTCAATCCAGATTTGGTCGTGTGTGATGAACCTGTTAGTGCGCTAGATGTCTCCATACAAGCTCAGGTCATCAATCTTCTAGATGATCTTAAACAAGAAATGGGGTTAACACTGGTAATGATTGCGCACGACTTAAGCGTGGTGCGCCACATCAGCGACCGCGTTATGGTGATGTATCTTGGTAAACCTATGGAAGTAGGACGTTACGATAAAGTATTTGATGATGCGCAACACCCCTACACCAAAGCACTGTTATCTGCTGTCCCGATAGCTAATCCGCAATTAGCACGTGACCGCGAGATACAACTATTGCCCGGCGATCTTCCTTCTCCACTTAACCCACCGAGCGGTTGCGTTTTTCGTACTCGATGCCCAGAAGCCACAGAAGTATGCGAGCAACAGAACCCAATAAAAACAGGCTCGGAGCAGCATCATATCTATTGCTCAAATATGACTTTAGGAACCATTTAATGAACAATACTAACTCAGTAAACCAACGCCTTACGTTATTG
Source organism: Vibrio sp. VGrn 2 (assembly GCF_009361695.1). NCBI lineage: Bacteria > Pseudomonadati > Pseudomonadota > Gammaproteobacteria > Vibrionales > Vibrionaceae > Vibrio > Vibrio sp. VGrn 2. The sequence continues at coordinate 237,190 of NZ_RBWD01000002.1, forward strand.
CGTGAGGCAATGTCCTTTCACAACGTGTCTGCATATATCGTGACCAACAATGACCCGCATAACAGCGAATACTCAGCGGATCATTGGTTAGCGCGAAGCTGGATTTCAGGTTTTACCGGCTCAGCAGGCGATGTCGTCATTACCCAACAAGGTGGTGGCCTTTGGACTGATGGTCGTTACTATATTCAAGCTGAAGAACAGTTACACGGCACAGGACTTGAACTGTTTAAAGCCAAACAACCAGAAACGCCGACAATTGCCAAATGGCTAGCTACCACACTCCCAGAAAACAGTATTGTAGCGGTTGACGGGCGCGCCATCAGTTACGCTTTTTATCAAGGCCTCAAACATGCCTTTGAAGCGAAAAACATTAAGATCATTCTCGACCTGGATTTACTCGCACCGATTTGGCTTGAAAGACCACTTCGCCCAAGTACACCCGTATTCGAGCATCCCACCGCTTTTGCCGGCGTTGACACAGAAAATAAGTTAGCGAGAATCCGTTCTTGGTTAACCGAGAACCAAGTAGATAGCTTATTAGTGTCAACGCTAGATGATGTCATGTGGACAATGAATATTCGAGGTAGTGATACGAATTACTGCCCAGTTTCTGAAGCCTATCTAATCGTAGAGCAATCACTTGCGACACTGTTTATTGATAAAGCCAAACTGCCTCAAGACGTTGAAAGAGCGCTGACCGAGCAGAGTGTACACATTCGCCATTACAACTACGTAAGCCAGTATTTAAATCAGCAATGTGAGGGATTATCGCTCGCTTTTAGCCCGACCCACACAGACAGCTTATTGGTAAGTTCGATTGAACGGAATGTGAATCTAAAGACAATGGCTTGCCCTGTAACGGCAATGAAGGCCATAAAAAATGCGACCGAGCTAACTAGCCTAGAACAGGCATTAACAGATGATGGTGTGGCAATCGTAAGGTTTATGAACTGGCTAGAAGAGCAAGTTCCAAGCGGATTCGTTACAGAATTGTCTGCTGAAGCACAACTGAATCACTATCGCCGTCAAACCCGACATTATGTGAGTGACAGTTTCCGCACTATCGCAGGCTTCGCAGCTCACGGGGCAAAAATGCATTATGCCGCCGATGAAGAAAGCAATGCGGCAGTCAATGAAAGCAACTTCTTTCTCGTCGATTCTGGTGGTCAGTACCTTGGCGGGACAACAGACATCACCCGTACTTTCCACTTCGGGTCACCGACCATTAAGCAGCGCAAAGATTATACCTTGGTGCTCAAAGCGGTCATCCGATTGACTCAAACTCGATTCATGAAAGGCTCTACGGGTGCCAATCTTGATATCATGGCGCGTGGCGTCTTATGGCAACATGGTATTGATTACAAGTGCGGCACTGGACACGGCGTAGGCATTTGCTTGAATGTTCACGAAGGCCCACAAAATTTCTCGCAAAGCCACCGCGAGGTTGAGCTAAAACCAGGTATGGTCATTACTAATGAACCAGGCGTTTATCGCGAAGGTGAGTACGGGGTAAGAATAGAGAACATTCTTAAAGTTGTAGAAGTAGAACAAAATGAGTTCGGCACGTTCTACGGTTTTGAGACCATCACTCTTGCTCCAATTGCGACCAACGCCCTTGATTTATCAATGCTAGATCAAGCAGAGCTAGACTGGCTTAATCATTACCATTCACGTGTCTATCAGGCGCTTAGCCCTTTTCTTGATGCGCAAGATAAAAACTGGCTGCAAAGCACAACCCAACTTATTGAGAAATAGGATATCAGCAAGTTTTATAACGTTTTCATTTTCATCTCAAACTCCTTGTTTGCCAGCCTTCGGGCTGGTTTTTTTATAGAGATAACGGCGTGAAAAACAAAAACGCCCCGCGATGTTAGCGAGGCGCTCCACTTAGTTTAAATGACGTAGTTAAATTGCCCTACTGACGACACTTCTGAACATCAAAATCAACGACGATGGCGGCATTCTCAAAGTCACCAGAGACTTTAACGTAGCCCCAGTAGTTACTCTGATTTGACAACGTAATACACTCTCCATTACCAATATTATCTGACCTTCCGTGAAGATTAGTATCATCCGGCCAACCAGAGTTACTGTATTCAAGCTTTAGGTTGCCCGTACCATTCCCCGTCGTTATCGCCAGGTTTGAGCTCTCATTCACCGCTGGTACGCTCAGCCAAATGGTTTGTTGATTTGCCAAGCAAACTGGTTTTCCTGCTGTTAAGCGCCCACCGCTTACTTTACTTTGCACCGCGCAGTCTTGTGGCAATGTGTCATTACCGCCCAACGCTGAGATAACAACAGTATGAGTGGCGGTTGCCGTCAAGCCTTCACTGTCTGTCACACTTAGGCTGACCGAATACTCCCCTTCACTCCCATATTGGTGCGTCGGCTTGGTTTGTGTACTTGTCGAGCCATCACCGAAGTCCCATAAGACGCTGACGATCTTCCCGTTTGGGTCTGTACTGTTTTCACTGCTAAATGTAATGCTTTCACCGACTTTCCCCTTGTTGTTTGCGGTTATGACTGCATTAGGTGCACCATTTGAGACAAGGGCTTGCTGCCACTGCTCAAACTCACTTTGATATAAATTCGCCCATTGGGTGATCGTTGCTTTGTAATTGCTCCAATTCCCTTGGCGTGTTTCCACCAGCATTTGGTTTACGTCATCTTTATGATTTTCAAACATAAAACGTACAGCTAAGTACCCCCAACGATAAATTCGATCAACATCAAACCCATCATAAGTAGTCTCGAAAATCTCGCTTAAGGTATACGTCGAGCCGTCTAAAATCGTCTCAAGTGCTGCTTGGTTGTCATTTTCTTGAGCGACATACTCTGCAATGCCTTCACTCCACCACACTATTTTTTCAGTTGGATGACTAAACCCTCCATAGAGATCAAATCGACCATCTAAGTAATGCACGTATTCGTGCTCTAGGTTCCAGACAAAGTGATCCGCGTTCGCATAAGAGGCTTCATAAGCAATAAAGTTGGGAATATTCCCCGGCTGGGAAGGGTCGCCCTCCAAGTACATACCGCCATTGTCAGTACTAATATCGAAAATTGGCCCTGCGTACTTACCATAATCAGTGCTTGAATCGAAGATATTGACTTGGAGCTGAGTGTTGTAGTCATCTTTTACTGGCTGTTCACCAGTTTCTAATGACTGATGGAAGTAACCCTCTTCGTAGCCCATTTTAGAACATGCGGCCGCGTGTTGCTCTTGCGTCATATTCTGAGACAAAATTCGGATTGTCGGGCTACAAGTATAAGTTTGCGATAGCACCAAGCCTTTTAGCGCAGTTTCGAAATTACAAATTCCGAACTCACTACAATCTGCGTAATATGAGGCGGTGTCCGCCGCCGCAAGCCAAACCGCGTCACCCCGACCATACATTTCATACTGTTCAAAGATTCGACTCAGCTGACTCTTCACAACAGAACTCGCGTTACCCGTATACTTGGTCAGACGCCCGAGCTCTCGCCCCGCATTCGCGGCCATAAACTCATCTTCAGCACCGATTGATGACGCCCTTAGAGCAAAATCGCCTAAAGCTTTGGCAAGGTCTGTTTGGTTACCAATTACTTGCACAAATTGCTCGTTCCACTGCCCACCAAACAAAATAGTGAAAACACCGTTAACTGCATTGCGCATATACCAGTGCTGGGCGTATTGATCATTCCAACGTGTAAGCCACTGGGTCACTTGTGGTAAGTACGCGTGCTGCAAGCCGGCACTATCCATAGTGATGATGACCTCACTAAGCACTTTGCCGTGACGGTCGCTGTTCTCGTAGAAGTTTGCGTTATTAACAAACGCATCCACTGATTCTTTCACCGCTGGTGTGACCCATTCAATAAATGAGATGTTGTCATTGTAAAACTCGGCGTAATAACCCGCGCGTAAGTATAAGAACAACGTTTCGAGTTCATCGCTCCCGCCACCCGTATACCCCTTCGCCAATGTCGTAGTGTGCTTAGCGATGTTGTACATATGATCGGAGCTAAATACCGACTCTTGAATCCGACTTTCAGCAGAGAATAACTGGTCCACACACGTCGCGCCCTGACTTAAAATTTCGCTGATCAATTGGTTACTGCTTTCGGTAACCAATGCCTCCAAATCACAAGCAGTGCTCGACTCATCAAGGCTTTCAAGTGACTGTACTCGAGTTGCCTTGGAGGGCTGAATAGGGAGAGTTGCGGTTGGTTGGTATTCAACTCGATTGGATTCAACACCGTGTGTATGAGCCGAATGTGCATGTTGCTCTGTAACTTGAGAAACTGGCTCGCTTAACGCAAATACGCCAGTGCTGGTTAATGTTGTCGCAATCGCGACACTCAAAATCTTCAGTTCCATCTAATTTCTTCTATATTGAGTTTTCCTTTGATGCATTACGTCTTTTGCATCGCCACTGCCCTTATTACTGCAAGAGCATCTCCATATAATCTACTCGCAAGACAAGAAGAAACATTTTGTTAACAACTGGATGTGGCGGTATCAGTTTTTGGTACTCGAGTTGCCGTTGCACGAGCTTGCCAGAAATCGATTTGCTTTAGTAATATTGATCAACTAGTTGTTTATCTTTCCATTCAAATATCTTTTATTGCTCCTCACAAAAGCGATAAAATGGTTTCTTTTCTTTTTGCTAAACAACTCCTATGACCGACGCTGATATTGAGCTACAACACCTTTGGTTAGAAGTCCAAACCGAACGCTGGCAAAATCTGCCACGCTTTTTATTCAGTTACTACTGCTACAAGCACAACCTTGTCAGTAAAACCAACAAAGTTTGCTGGGAGACGGCACGTGCAAACCTGCCCGCTTCAACATCAATAAAATAGCGAAAAAACGCGGTGGTTGAACCGTTAGTCTCTGAGGAAACCGTCGTTGGGTTATTGAAAGCCATCAGCAAAGATGGGGAAATGACGTTTGACGTGATGGTAACCACACTTAATATGTTTTTGCACTATGTTGTGATTAGCAAGGAAGAAAAAGCGCAACTTAAATCAAACATGCCAGCTAGTTGGTATCAGCAATCGAACAAGTCGCCTTTGGCACGTTTCGAGCAGGCTGGCATTAAGCTACAAGAGTGACATGTCAGTCATCGCTGACGATAAACACAAAAGACAAGCGCCTACAATGAGGCGCATTTGGTCAAAAATTGAGGAGCCCCTAAACAAAAGTGCATAGCGAGCAACAAAGAAAAAGTTTGGTTATTCTTGAATGCCTCGAATGCGTACATTACGCCTACGTAGAACTTCTAAAGTCACGAGCAAACACACCGACATAAAAATCAGCAACGTAGCGACCGCCAATATGGTCGGACTAATTTGCTCTCGAATTCCTGACCACATCTGCCTCGGAACGGTTTTTTGTTCTGCCCCAGTCAGGAATAACGCCACCACAACCTCGTCGAACGAGGTGCCAAAGGCAAACAAGCCGCCAGAAATCATCCCCGGACGAATCAGCGGAAAGGTAATGTGTCTGAAAGTATAAACAGGGTTTGCTCCTAAGCTAGCCGCCGCTTTTACCAGGCTATGATCAAAGCCGCTTAAGGTCGCAGTAACGGTAATGAAAACAAAAGGCGTACCTAATGCGGCGTGTGCCAAAATGACGCCTAGATAAGTTTGTGATAAGCCAAGGCGTGTGTAGAAAAAGTACATCGCAGCAGCAGAGATAATGACTGGTACGATCATAGGTGAGATCAACAGCGCCATAATCGTATTGCGAAAAGGCAAATTACTACTGGCTAAACCCAACGCCGCCAGAGTTCCTAGCCCTGTTGCAACGAGTGTCGCCATAAAAGCAATGAACGTGCTGTTTTTCAGCGCCAACAGCCACTGATCACTAGTAAACATTTCTTGATACCAGCGAGTAGAATACGCTGCCGAATCAAGGTCTAGCATCCCCTCGGTAAAAGTAAAGTAAGGCGTTGCATTAAACGATAACGGGATGATGGTCAGAATTGGAGCGATTAAAAAGAACAGCACCAACCCACAAAAAACTAAGTAACCTGCGTAAGCGACTCGCTCTACTTTTGATGCATAGTTTGGTAATGCCATGGTTATCCCCCTACCTTAAGGTTGTTAATGCCAACCACACGGTTGAACATATAAAACAGAACCAGTACAACGAACAAAAGCAGTCCACCCAATGCGCCAGCCATCCCCCAGTTCAGTGACGTCTGCATATGATAGGCAATCATATTGGATATCATCTGTCCGCTTCTTCCACCAACCAAAGCGGGCGTAATGTAGAAACCAATAGAAAGGATGAAAGTGAGCAAGGCCCCCGCACCTATCCCAGGTAACGTAAGCGGCATATAAACTTTCATGAACGCAATGAAAGGCGTCGCGCCTAGAGAACGAGCTGCACGGAAATAAGTTGGGCTAATTCCTTTCATTACGCTATACAGAGGCAGGATCATAAACGGCAACAGAATGTGAATCATAGACACCACCGTTCCGAAGGTATTGTGAATCATCTGAATTCGCTCGGAAGTAAAACCCGACCAAATAAGGAGATCATTAATGACCCCTTGGTTTTGCAGCAGAACAATCCAAGACGTGGTTCTGACTAATAATGACGTCCAAAATGGCAGCAGCACAATGATTAAAAGTAAGTTCGCGCGCTTATCAGGTAAATTGGCAAGCAGGTAAGCAACGGGGTACGCCATCACCAAACAAATTAAGGTGATTGAAATAGACATCCAAAAAGTTTTAAAGAAAAGGTCGACGTATATTTGGCGTTTTTCTGGTTGGGGCTCAATGTCTCCAAACTCATTCACTTGCAAGTCTAGCGCAGCAAGATAATGACTGAATGTTAATGCGCCACTAAGATTCTTAAACGCCGCCCAATATTTAGGATTAGTCCATCGCTTATCAAGCTTGGCCAACTGTGTCACCGAGTTCGGCAGCGACGTCAAACGAGACAACTTTCTGCCGGTTTTCATAAGTAAACTGCGCATACCAGACTCTTCAATATTCATCCGGCTGGCTATTTTCGGTAGCTCTTTGCTTTGATAAAGCGCAAGTACTTCAACAGAGAATGTCTCAATGACTTCTTGATGAGGCTGACCTTGATAATCCCAACTTTCTAAGGCTTGAATAGTTTGTGGGAGTGACTGGGATATTTCTCGGTTATCCACGCTTCGATAAAGCATGTCGAGGATAGGAAAAGCAAACGTAAGCAGAATAAAACACACCAATGGCGTTGTGAGCATAATGGAGCGAAGCTTTTTTCGGCGCTCTGCCTTTTGCAACTGCGCTTTCAGATTGGTTTCTTGCTGATGAACTTGACGTTCGATTTCCAATACAGAATCTAATGCGGTTAGCTCTCGACTCATGCTGCTACCTCGCTACTTTGAGTTTGTGTCCCATCAAGAGCATGGCAATCCTCACTTTGCCAACCAATACGACAAATTGAGCCAGGCGTTAACTGCAAGTGTTTACGATTATCGTTAGGTACTTTAACGATGAAGTGACCAACGCTCTCTACTTCGACGACCAGACGATAATGATCACCGTGATAAATCAATTCTCGTAGGACGCCTGAGACTTGGTTCTCACAAGACGCTTTCTCTGGTTGAATAACAATCTTTTCTGGTCGAATGGAAAGTGTTGTCCTCTGCCCTTGCTCAGAGACTCTGACAGGTTTCGCAGTAAATAACTCTTTCCCAACGAGCACTTGGCAATACTTTCCGTTCCACTCTTTGACTAAACCTGAGAGTTGGTTGTTTTCTCCAATAAACTGCGCAACAAACGTATTACTCGGAGATTCATAAAGCTCGGTTGGTGTCGCGAGTTGTTGCACTTCGCCGTGATTAAAAACCGCAATACGGTCGGACATAGTGAGAGCTTCGTCTTGATCGTGCGTCACATACAAAATGGTGATGCCAAGCTTTTCATGCAAATGTTTAATTTCCATCTGCATTTGCTCACGCAGCTGCTTATCTAATGCGCCTAGCGGTTCATCCATCAACACGAGTTTAGGCTCAAACACTAATGCTCGCGCTAGCGCAACACGTTGTTGTTGACCGCCTGATAACTGCTTCGGGTATCGAGTCGCAACATGCTCAAGCTCGACCATTTCTAATACACTCTGAACTTTGCTTTGAATCGTGTCACTGTCGAGTTTTCGCACCTTTAAAGGAAACGCAAGATTCTCGGCAATGGTCATATGTGGAAACAACGCATAGTTTTGAAACACCATACCGATATCGCGCTTGTGTGGCGCGAGATGATTAACGGGAACGCCATCGATATAAATGTCTCCACCGGTCGCGGTTTCAAAGCCCGCTAGCATCATTAAGCAAGTGGTCTTGCCCGATCCTGACGGCCCCAACATAGTAACGAACTCTCCAGGAGCAATATCTAAGTTGAAGTCTTTCACCACCAAATTCGTGCCATCGTAGGTTTTCTTAACGTGTTGAAAGCTGACATAGTCCTTGTTTTCCGTGCTCATGACTTCCCTCTTCTCATTTTTTGAATATTACGAATGAGTAGAGCGTCAGTTAACGCTCTACTAAACAGCACAATTACAGATTGTATTTGGATAGGTCTAAGCGGGTTTCTAACGCATGTTCAACCATTTGAATGACTTGTTGACGCTCTTCACCTTGTAAAAGTTGGCGTGGCGCACGAACTTGTTCAGATCCACGTCCGCAGACTTGCTCGGCCAGTTTAATGCACTGAACCAGCGTAGGAATGGTGTCTAAACGCAGTAGCGGTAAGAACCAACGGTAGATTTCTAACGCTTCAGCATAACGACCTTGGCTTGCCAGTTTATAAATCGCGACGGATTCTTCTGGGAATGCGTTGGTTAAACCAGAAATCCAGCCGGTCGCGCCTAGCATCAATGATTCAAGAGCAATGTCATCAACACCACTGAACACGGTAAAGCGGTCATCAAATTTATTGTAAAGCTCAGTGATACGACGAGTATCAGTGGTCGACTCTTTAATAGCTACAATGCTTTCAAACTCAGCCAGTTTCGCCATGATATCGAGGTTTACATCGACACCATAAGCAACCGGGTTGTTGTAAATCATGATTGGCATTTCTGGCGTTGCTTTTGCTAGCGTGCGGTAATATTCGAACGTTTCGCTCTCAGACGTGCGGTAAACCATGGCAGGCATCACCATACAACCATCGATACCAATTTTGTACGCATCCTGCATGTAATCAACAGCTGCTGTGGTAATAGACTCTGCTGTACCAGCAATCAAAGGCACACGGCCATTTACGACTTCGTTTGCCGCTTGCAAGACCTGGCGTTTCTCCTCCGGGTACAACGCGCAGTTCTCACCGACGGTACCCAAGCAGATAATGCCATTCACACCATCTTTAATTTGGTTATCTATAACGGTTTGCGTTGCGTCTAAGTCGATTGACTGATCTTGACGAAATTGCGTACTGACCGCCGGATAAACACCTTTCCAATCAATTTTCATGAACTACTTTCCTTATATGTATATTGTATGCAATTTAAATAAACGAGCAAAAATGCTCAGGCATGGCTATCTATGCCATTTTCTAACAACACCGCCTTTACAGCGGCCAAATCAGCCAAAGCACTGCCAACTGATTTGTATAAAGTAATGACCTCATCGTTTTGACGTCCTGAGATTTGTTGGGCGCAAAGCTGCGGTAATTCCCCTTTGATATCGTCTGACGTGAATACGCCCTCTTGAATTGGAATGAGAAGATCGCCCGCTTCGGCTAATACATTAATACGGCTATCAACATACACCTGTGCTCGTTGCACTGCTTTAGAGTCGCATTCACGCTTGTCCAAGTCATGATTACCGACCAAATCAATATGGGTGCCCGGCTGCACGTCTGCGCCATTAAACAAAGGCTCTGCTGATGCGGTAATACAGCTGATGATGTCAACGTGTTTGATAACGTGGTCCACATTTTCTACGACTGAAACACGGAACCGACGCTCATCAGGAAGCGACTGATACTCTGAAGATGACACAATGGCATCTACCGTCGCCTCGGCGTTGTCTGAGTTACGCCCCCAAATATAAACCTGCTTAAGTGGGCGAACCGCAGCGTATGCCCACGCAAAATAAGGCGCAAGATTGCCCGTTCCGCAGATCAACAGACGATCGGCATCAGGACGCGCTAAATAGTCCGCTGCCAACGCAGAAGCTGCGGCGGTGCGCCAAAACGTTAAAACTTTACCGTCCACGAGTGCGAGCGGCTCACCATCGTTTCGTCTAAAAACAAGCAGCTTAGATGCAAGCGTATCTTTGCCTTGCTCAGGGTTATGCGGGAAATACGTAAAGGCTTTCACCGCAATCAACTCCTGGTTCCAAGCTGGAAGTAGCGCAAACGCCTCGTATTCTCCCTCTTCTAAGGGCATGACTCGGCGTTGAGGTATTGTCGCTGGCCGCGAGTACATTTCACGCATCGTTTCAATAAGAGACTCCATTGTTAAACATTGCGCGACTTGCTGTGCTTCGATGACTTTCATCATTTCTCCGAAAACATAAATACAGTTGAGGAAAAGTATGGAACCTCGCTTATGGATGAAAACTCGGCCCCATATATAAATTAACGCCTAGTTAAGCAGCCAGGTATTGAACTCTTCATTTAGTTCATCCGCATAGTCTGACCACCATTCATCGTTAATCAGGAAGGCGGTTTGGAAGTTTTGAGGTGCGGTAGGAAGGTTCGCTAAAATGTCTGGGTTCACCTCCGCCGAAGACGATTTACGCGTAGGCCCGTAGGCAACGTACTTAGCTTGATCAGCTAATGGTTTTGTTCCTGAAGAAAAAGCGATGAAGTCCAATGCAAGCTTTGTGTTCTCGCTCCCTTTAGGTATTGCCCATCCATTCATGTAACCCATTTGACGGTCCCATATAATCCGAAATGGTTGACCTTCATCTTTACGGGCATTGTGAATTCGGCCGTTAAACGCCGAGGCGATCACCACTTCTTTGTCAGCAAGCATTTGAGGTGGCTGGGCACCTGTTGTCCACCACAGCACTTCTGATTTGATCGTATCCAACTTAGCAAACGCACGCTCACGCCCCGCTTCGGTTTCGAGCAGGCTGTAGACCTCTTCTGGTTTTACACCATCAGCCAATAGTGCCCACTCAAGATTACCCTGAGGTTGTTTTTGCAATGCACGTCGACCTGGAAAAGTTTTTAGGTCAAAAAGATCGGTCAACTTGCTAGGCAAAACCTTACCTTTAAACGCGTCTTCGTTCACCGCTAATACTGTGGACACAACGATGGTATTGATTGCGCACTCGTGAATCGCACCATCAATGAAATCCTCTTGTGCTGGTGTTCCATCTGCGCCCGGAGGCAAAATACTTGGGTTCACTGGTTCTAATAACCCTTCGGCACAACCACGAACAATGTCCGGCTTGTCGAGAGACACCAAATCCCAGCGCACGTTGTTCGCTTCCACCTGCGCTTTAATTTCGGCTAATCCGCCGCTGAAATCCTCGGATACGATCTCAACACCTGTTTTTTTAATGAAAGGCTTGTGATATGCCTCCACTTGGCTCTTTGTGAATGCACCACCCCAAGATACGACCGTCAATTTGTCTTCAGCATAAGCAGAGGTCCCCAACAGCATTCCTGAAATCAACAGCGCCAATGGTGCTTTGGTCATTCGTGACATGTATTACTCCTTTTGGTTGTTTTTCTGGAGGCATCCGAGTACGGCTGTTGGACACCAGTTTTTGTTAAAATTAAGTTAACATTAGCATTTAATATATTTTATACAATATTTAATATTAAATTTTTTCAGGCAAATCGTTGTAGTGAAAAAGGTGAAAGATCAATCGATGTCGGCTTTCCTTCGATAAGCTCTAAAAGGAGATCTGCCGTAATCGCCGCTTGAGTTAATCCAAGGTGTTGGTGACCAAATGCCAGTAATACATTTCCATCCCAAATGCTATCAATAACCGGTAACGAGTCGACTGTTGAAGGCCGATTCCCCATCCACTTTTCTCCTTGCTTGAGTGGATGTAACCCCGATTCAAACATCTCATCACCTAACTGAAAAAGCATTTCTGAACGTTTCATATTGGGTGGTGACTCTACATCGGCATACTCAACAGTGCCTGCCAAGCGTAACCCACCTGACATAGGAGTCATGATGAATTTTCTATCGGCAGAGCTAATAGGAAATGGCAATACATCACGCTTGTCATCCACCATTAGGTGATAACCACGCTCGGCTTGAATAGGCACTTTGACTCCGGTTAGTTGCCGTATCAAAGGCTTAGAATGTACACCTGCGGCAACAATGATTCGGTCAAATGAATGTGTTTGAGACTCAACCAGCACATCGCCATTTTTCGCCAACGCAGATACACCTTTTTGTAAAACCTTACCGCCAAGAACTTCAAAAGCTTCACTTAGCTCAACACAGAGCTGATAAGGGTCTAGCGTATGACCTGTATCGGGAAAAAAGACTCCGACACAAACCTTATTGCTGAGATCAGGTATCCGCTCTCGAATCTCCTCTTGTGTCCAAACTTGATACGTCACACCGTTTTTAACCAGTGAGTTAAGCGTGCTTTGATAATTCTGAAACAGTTTCTCGTTTTCAAAAGTGAGCAATGAACCATTCATTTTTATTAGATGTGCTTTTCCGATTGAATCAAGCACGTCACGCCAACTTGCCACTGACCGCTCGTTAAGACTCTTAATCGCGTTTTGTGCCCGCTTCGCGGCTGATGGCTTTGTTTGTAATAGAAAACGAATCATCCACCCGATTGTGTTTGGAATATCTTGCCAACGGATCGAAACCGGACTTTTGGGATCTAGCAGCATTTTAGGTAATTGTGGAAGCAGCGCTGGCGTTGCAAGAGGGAAGACTTGCTCAGTCGCGATATGACCTGCATTTCCCTTAGAGCATCCATTCCCCACGCCGTTGGGATCAAAAATCGTGACTTGATAACCTTGCTGCTGCAACTTCAATCCAATTGATAAGCCGATAATCCCCGCACCTATCACGGCGATCCTTTCCTTTTTGGTTTCATCCTTGACCAACATAAATATGCTCCGAGTCACACTTGAAAACGTAGATTGTATACAATATATTTTACATTACGTTAACATTACTATTGTTTAATTCAACCATTTTTTCAGCAAGGAGCGAAAAATGAGACAAGGAACTTTTTTCTGTATTGATGCCCACACCTGCGGCAACCCAGTTAGGCTGGTCGCAGGCGGTGTGCCTCCACTCGAAGGCAATACCATGAGCGAAAAGCGCCAATACTTTCTTGAGCATTATGATTGGATTCGTCAGGCACTCATGTTTGAGCCTCGCGGACACTCAATGATGTCGGGGTCCGTTGTTTTGCCTCCTTGCAGCGATAACGCAGACGCTTCAATTCTGTTTATTGAAACCAGTGGCTGTTTACCAATGTGTGGCCACGGCACCATTGGAACCGTCACCACCGCTATCGAGAATCGCCTTATCACTCCCAAAAAAGAAGGCCGTTTGATACTTGATGTCCCAGCAGGACAAATCGAAGTGCACTACCAAACAAAAGGTAACAAGGTCACGTCGGTAAAGATATTTAACGTACCGGCTTACCTTGCCCACCAAGACGTAACCGTGGACATAGAGGGCTTAGGTGAGCTCACTGTCGATGTTGCTTATGGCGGAAACTATTACGTAATCGTCGACCCTCAAGAAAACTACGCCGGACTTGAACACTACTCTCCAGATGAAATTTTGATGCTTTCTCCAAAAGTTCGCGAAGCGGTATCTCGAGCGGTTGAGTGCATACATCCAGAAGACCCAACAGTGTGCGGTGTTTCTCACGTGCTATGGACCGGAGAGCCCACTCAAGAAAACGCCACCGCTCGAAATGCTGTGTTTTACGGCGACAAAGCGTTGGATCGATCGCCATGTGGTACGGGAACAAGTGCACGCATGGCGCAATGGCATGCAAGAGGCAAACTCAATCAAGGGGAAGACTTTGTTCACGAAAGTATCATCGGCAGCCTATTTCAAGGACGTATAGAAGGCATTACCGAAGTGAATGGCAAAGCCGCTATTTTGCCAAGCATTGAAGGATGGGCACAAGTATACGGTCACAACACGATATGGGTAGACGATGAAGACCCATATGCGTACGGATTTGAAGTGAAGTAATAAGGATAGTAAGGAAGAATGATGAACCCACAAGAACCAACCACTTTTTACGCAGTCAACGCCTTTACTGGTGAGCCTCTACCCACAGCGTTTCCGGTGCATGGAGAGCAAGAAGTTAATCAAGCCGCCTCAGCCGCCCAAAGCGTTGCGCGTGAGTTTCGCCAACTAAGCAATGCAAAGCGAGCGAGCTTACTTTGCTCTATCGCCTCTGAATTGGAAATGAAGAGTGAAGAAATCGTTGCTCGTGCTCATTTGGAAACTGCCCTTCCCGAAGCACGTTTAAGCGGTGAAATAGGACGTACCGCGAACCAATTACGACTATTTGCCGAGGTCGTGAGATCGGGCAATCACCATCAAGCAATTTTCGATACGCCAAACCCAGACCGTCAACCACTGCCGAAACCAGATATTCGTCGTCAGCAAATCGCAATTGGACCTGTCGCCGTGTTTGGTGCGTCTAATTTTCCGCTCGCATTTTCTACTGCAGGTGGTGATACGGCTTCGGCACTGGCAGCTGGCTGTCCTGTGATTGTAAAAGGCCATACCGCCCACCCTGGCACCAGTCAACTTGTTGCTGAGTGTATTGAGGCTGCACTTGAGAAAGAGTGCTTACCGCAAGCCATCTTCACGCTATTGCAAGGCAACAAACGCGCACTTGGCCAGGCACTCGTTACCCATCCAAAAATTAAAGGGGTCGGGTTTACAGGCTCAGTCGGTGGTGGCCGCGCGCTGTTTAACCTAGCTCAGCAAAGACCAGAGCCAATCCCATTCTATGGCGAACTAGGGGCGATTAACCCAACATTTATTCTCCCTTCAGCCATACGGGCAAACGCATCATTGGCTGAAGAATTTGTGGCTTCTATGACTTTGGGCTGTGGACAATTTTGTACAAAACCAGGCGTTGCATTTGTCTTGAATTGCCCAGAAACGCAAGCCTTTATCGAAACCGCTCAAGGGTTAATTCGACAACAATCAACGGCCACTTTGCTAACGCAAGGAATCCGAGAAACATATGAATCCGAAGTGGATAAGCGAACTTCCGAAACAGGCATTAACGTCACTCGTTCTGAACAAGCAGAAGCGACCAATGTCTCACCAGCACTGTTCGTGACGGACAGTAAAAACTGGCGTAAAAACCCGCAATGGGAGGAAGAAATATTCGGCCCTCAATCGTTAATCGTAACCTGTGAAGATTTCGAAGACATGTTGAAACTGAGTGATTCGCTGGCAGGTTCCCTCACCGCAACCCTTCACGCCACCGCTGAAGACGAAGAACAAGCGAAGCAACTGCTTCCAAGTTTGGAAGAAATCGCCGGACGCCTTGTATTCAACGGTTGGCCAACTGGCGTCGAGGTTGGTTACGCTATGGTTCATGGTGGACCATATCCTGCTTCAACCAATTCTGCCTCAACATCTGTCGGAGCGGAGGCTATTCATCGTTGGTTGCGTCCCGTAGCTTATCAAGCTTTGCCAGAATCTTTATTGCCGGATTCATTAAAAGCGTCGAACCCACTGGGTATTCAACGCGCCATAGATGGCAAAGTTTCCCAATAAGATCGCCAAATGGCTCAAAAAGGCATCAACTGATGCCTTTTATTTCACTCTACTTCTCAAAACCTTCTTTCCTAGTTGGTTTGTGCCAGAAAAACAATAAACTACTAAAGTAAAATGGATTGGATACAATATTAATTTCACGGGAGACTTCAATGTCACAGAAACCTGTTTTTAAAACGCGCACTCAGCTCGTTGAGGAAGCAATTCGAACTCAGATCTTGAAGGGCGAGTTAAAAACTGGTCAACCTTTACGTCAAGATGCGTTAGCAAAAGAGTTTAATGTTAGCCGAATTCCTGTGCGTGAAGCGTTAGTTCAATTGGAAGCACAAGGACTCGTTAGCTTTGAACCTCACAAAGGTGCGACGGTCACTGAGCTATCTCCAGAGAAAATCAATGAGCTATTTGAACTGCGCGCTGTCGTGGAATGCCACATTTTAGAGCGTGCGATTCAGAACATGACGGACGCTGACCTAGAACGCGCGCGAGAAGTTCGCGAACGTTTCGAGTCAGTAGTGAACAGTGGCGACGAAGTAGAAGAATGGAGCAACTACAACTACGAGTTCCATAAAGCCCTATATGCGCCAGCCAACATGCCTGAAACTATGGACGTCATTTACAACCTGAACACAAAGTGTGACCGATACATACGCATGCAGCTATTGTTTACAACAGGCATTAAAAAGGCAGAAGAAGAGCACTTAAGCTTGTTTGAAATGTGCCAAAATCGCGATATAGAAGGCGCCAAGTACCTGCTGAAAAAACACATTCTAGAAGCAGGCACAGCGATTCGAAACCTGCTGCTTGAAAGGCAAAATATCAGCCAGTAAACGGAATAACGAATAAGGTGATATTCAAGGATGAATGTTGGACCAAAGTTTTTACTCGCAGCGCTACGACAAAAGATTAAAGAAGAAGGGCTTTGCTATAATTCCTTGTCAGAGAAAAGTGGCATCCCTTTATCTAGTATTAAACGCCACCTACATAATCCTGCTTTAGGTTTGGATAAAGTACTTATTTATCTGAACTACCTGAATACCGATCTCATCGAACTCGCAACCTTAGCCAACGAGCTTCAGCACCAAAACGAGCAAATGCTAACAGATGAAGAGAGCGCCCTTTTCGTTGAGCATCCTTATTTACTTGATTTTATTTATATGCTGACTTCTCGTGATATTAAACCGCAAGAGATAGCCCATACTTACGGACTTTCTGATACAAGCTTACGATTCTATTTGCGTATCGCGGAAATTCTAGGGTATGTGGAGAACTTCGGAGACGGCTTATTTTACCGTTCTGATCGTCGATTTATTATGGAAGAAGGTACCGCATTGGACACCTTATTCAAAGAGCGATTTCAACAAGAGTCGCTTTCTCATAACATCAACCCAGGTGTGTGTGTGGGTCGCATTAGGCTCACCGAAGAGCAAAAAGTGCAAATAGAGGACGAGCTTTGTAATAAATTAGCGAAACTTAACGCAGTTAACACTTCCAACAACGAAGGTGAACTAACAAATATATTAATGCGCTGCACTCCTGGCGCTCAGATATTTTTCGCAGATGACTTGCCGGATATTGATGGAAGCCTGTTAAAGCACGTCGCCCAATTGACTAAAATAAATTAAAACATCAGATTAAAAATTTACCCCAAACCTAGAACGCATCATTTATTCCTACCAAATCTCTAATAAGTAGAGTTTCCCGTCCCGAAACTTACTTTCTATTTAGCAAACAACAATTAGTCGACTAAGAGAACCCTCCATTTCATCTTTGTTTTTTTCCTTATTATTACGCTGAAACTACTAAGGAACTTAAGGAATAACTAATGGATTTATAAGAATAAAAGATAAACATTTTTACGTTATTTACCTCACACTCTTTAAATATAAATTTGCAGACGAACGAATTAAATTAATACATTCACTTAGCTAATAAAAACAAAAGCAAAACAGATAATTATAATTCTATTATTTATAAGGACATAGAAAAGTGAAATTTAAGTATTCTTTAGCAACGGCAGTCACTCTCGCATTATTACAAGGCTGTGGCGGTGGCGGCGGTGATGGTTCATCTACTCCGTCAACTAGCAGCGCAACCGGACCAACATGGAAAGCCGGTGATTTTAGCCAACCATCAAGCTCGTTTGTCAACCAATGTGAAACCCCACGAGTGGGTCGAGACCCATATAACAATTATGCCGCCTATCCAGATAAATTAGGTTCTGCTTTACACGAAAAACTCTTTTTAAGAGCTTTTACTAACGAAACTTACCTTTGGTATGACGAAGTTCCTGATAATAATCCAGCAAACTACAAAACCGTGACGGATTACTTCAACACATTGGTCACCTCTGCTACTACCACGACAGGTAAACCGAAAGATCGCTTCCACTTTACCGTCCCTTATGAAAATGAGATGAAATCATCGCAATCTGGTTTAGTCGCTGGGTTTGGTTTTAACTGGGCATTCCTACGTGGCGTACAACCTAGAGACGTTCGTATCTCCTATACTGAAGAAGCCTCTCCAGCTGATAGAAGCGGCATTGCTCGTGGTGATAAGCTTCTGAAAATCAATAATATTGATGTGGTTAACACCGGTAGTCAGTCCGACATTGATTTTATTAATAGAACGCTGTTTAACCCTGACATCAATCAAGATTACACCTTCACATTTGAGAGTGTTGACGGCCTAGAGAAAACCGTGACGCTTACCGCCTCTGATGTCATGACTTCTCCAGTTAAAAATGCCAAAGTGATCGCACACAATGGTATGCAGATCGGCTATCTACAATACAACTCATTTGAACCAAGCGCTCAAGCCCCACTTATTGAGGCGTTCAGTACGCTCTCGGCAGAGAATGTTGACGAGATCGTCGTTGATTTACGTTACAACGGCGGTGGCTTAGTACTTCAGTCCTCGCAAGTAGGCTACATGCTAAGCGGTGCTGGTCAGAACCGAGTCTTCAGTGAGTTGATTCACAACGACAAAGTGATGCGTACCATTAAAGATGGGGATAACATCTATCGCTTTACGAATCTAGCAATAGACTGGGCAGCACAAAAGTATTCGGACCAAATGCTGCCGACACTGAACAAAAAGCGCGTATATGTGCTGACTTCAGGAGGCACGGCTTCCTCAAGTGAACTGTTGATCAACGCTTTGCGCGGCATTGATGTTGAGGTTATCCAAATAGGCTCAACAACCACAGGTAAACCGTATGGGTTCTCAGCAGAACAAAACTGCGGCACTATGTACTACACTATTCAGTTCAAGTCAGCGAACGAGAAAAAATTTGGCGACTTCTCTGATGGTTTTATTCCTACTCCAAAGAGCCAAATCAATACCGAGCTAGGCTTAAACAATAGAGTGGAAGGTTGCTGGGTCAATGATGACCTAACAAAACCATTAGGCGATCCGTCTGAAGGTATGCTTTCTGCGGCACTAAACTACATGGAAACTGGAACCTGTCCGCCAGTCTCCTCTTCAAGTTTCAACGCCATGCCGCGTAACATTTCATCTCCGGAGTTAAGCGATCTTCGCTCTCCGCTACGAACAGAGGCAATTCATGTTGAGATCAACTAACTTTTTACGAATGCTGATTCGGGTTGCGCTTTTCTTAGGCACTTCGATTTCTTTGATAGGATGCCAAGCTATGTCACAAGAACCCGTTGAAGCATTGAGTAAAAAGAACTCTCCGGAAACAGTCATAGAGATTCAAAACGCGATCGCAGAAATCCAAGGGACACCAGCACCTAGAATCGCAAATAACGTATTTGAATCCTCACCGCATTTGTTGATTGAAAAAGGACGAGTAAAAGGGAACAACAATCAACTGTTGGATGGCAGCTATACGGATCTTCCAGACCAATATACGTTGCAGATAAGAGGTGAAACCTGTGGCTTATACTATGCCAAAACAGATACTTTTGTCTCTCTCAGTTCACTAGATTGTGAGCCCATCATTAAGTTTTAGATCTCCCAAAATAGAAGCCCGCTGATATCAGCGGGCTTTCTACTTTATTGCTCAGCGTGAAACGGTCAATGTTACTTTAATTCAATCCATGCTTTACGCTGTTGTTTATCCATGTATGACCAAGCTACAAAGCGGCTCACTTTCTGTCCTTGACTCATTTCAACCACACGAATGGCTTTCACACCCAATTTTTCAAGCTGCTTGCGCATCGGGCGAACGTTGTCTTTTTTGGATATAAGTGTTGTAAACCACAAGACCTGCGCAGCAAAAGCTTGGCTTTCATTCGCCATTTTTCGGATAAACGCCGCTTCTCCGCCTTCACACCACAATTCAGCGTTTTGACCGCCAAAATTCAACGCAGGCTTACTTGTCTTTACTTGTGCGGTTTGAGGTTTTAGCCCTTTCTTACGCTGGTTTGCTTTTAGATTATCGATTTTACGCTGGCTGCCCATAGCGGCATCTTCCGCCGAACGGTGGAATGGCGGATTACATGTCGTCACATCATAACGATCATTCGGTTGAATGATACCGCGATAAATATTGGCATCATTGTGTTGCTGTATTAGTGCAATTTTTCCCGTCAAAACACGATTGTGCTCTACGATCGTTTGAGCCGATTGGATGGATTTTGGATCGACATCGCTGCCCGTATAGTGCCAACCGTATTTTGTTACACCAACAATCGGATAAATACAGTTTGCTCCCACGCCAATGTCCAACGCTTTCACTTTTTGGTGCGCGTACTGACCTTTTACTTCACCATCAAGTAGTTCTGCCACTCGGTGAATGTAATCAGCGCGGCCCGGAATCGGTGGGCAAAGATAAGTGTCGGGAATGTCCCAGAACTCGATACCATAATACGCAGCAAGCAATGCTTTATTGAGCATTTTGACAGCGTTAGGATCAGCGAAGTTTATGGAGTCTTCCCCTTTCGGATTTTTGATAACGAATGGCTTTAACTGTGGTTCACTTTCCACGAGTTTTTTAAAATCGTAACGACCTCGATGAACATTACGCTCATGCAAACCATTCTTCGCTATTTTTATGAACTCGACTTCGCTCTTTCCTGCAGGCTGCGGGGATTTGCGCGCAACTTTGTCTTTAACACGCTTCGGTTTGGCTTTATTCGCGTCTTTATTCTGAGCCGCCTTTGAAGTCTTTGGCTTTGCTTGCTTCGCGTTGTGATTATTGTTCTTCATTCAAATTCGCTTTTAAATCGAGGTAAATCATAAACAAACGAGCATCAAATTCGAGTTGGTGATACTCAGGCTCCATGTAGCAACACAGCTGATAGAACGCCTTGTCGTGGTTTTTCTCACGAGTATGCGCCAACTCATGTACCACCAGCATTCTTAATAGTGGCTCGGGCGCATCCTTAAATACATTGGCAATGCGAATCTCGTTTTTCGACTTCAGCTTACCGCCATGGTTTCTACTGATAACACTGTGCAAACCAAGCGCGTTGTTTACCGCGTGAATTTTCTTATCGTAGACAACTTTACTGATTGGCGCGGCTTTCTTCATGTAGCGGTTTTTGATTGCCATGGCGTACTCATAGAGCGCCCTTTCGCTTTTGATTTGGTGCCTATCGGGATAACGCTTTTCGAACCAAGGAACAAACTTGCCACTCGCTATCAATGAGCTCACCTGCTCTACGATGTTTTGTGGGTAGCCTTGAATGTATCGAAGTGACGGATGCATAGAATTAACGTCTGTTATGACAAAATAAAGGCGCTCAATATACCTGAGATAAAGGACAGTTTCACCTTAGCTTTCGCCTTTCATTTATGGTGAAAGGCCGTTAAACTTCGCCTCCCAATGATAATGGAGAGAAATTCAATGAAACGTGTCGTTCTTTACGTCAAAGATAAATGCCCTCACTGCAAAGATGCTCAACGTTATCTGGATTCGAAAAATATTAACTATCGTTTGTGCAATGCTAAGATGCAACGCGGTCGCAAAGAACTTGATGCGCTTGGTGCTCGTTCAGTGCCAGTTTTAAAAATTGGTGATCGGGTAATGATTGGCTGGAACCCAAAGAACTTCGAGAAGATGTACAAAGGCGACTAGTGCTCGGACGATGAATCTGCGCTGCGTTTAAACGTAGCGCTTGATAAAGTCGATAAACGTTCGATCTGCTATTGATAAGTACCCCTGCTTGCGCCAAGCAAGTGCCAGATCCAGCGTCACTGGTGGTTCAAACGGTAGGCCAACAACGCCCGACTCATGTTGAGTCACCAGTTCCAGTAACGCGGTAATCGCAAACTCTTGTTTCACAATACTCAAAATCAAAGGCAGTAAGTTGGTCTCGAATGATGACTTCATGGTAAACCCATGCTCCTCACTCACCTGATCCAAAAATTCGCGGTGAAAATAGCCATGCTGAAACATAACCAAATCGTGTTCAAAGAACTCATCAAAAGTAAGAGCGTCTCGCTGGGCTAACTCATGCTCAGGTGAAACAACTGCGACCATTTGGCTAGTAAACAAATGGTCAGTTTCTAGGTCATCAGGCACGTTATCACAACTGATCACACCGATATCAAGTTGACCATTAAGCAGCATACGACGAATCGATTGAGTCCCAGCTTCGACCAAGGTCAATTTTAACTCCGGGAACTGGCTTTTAAACGCCATCACAATTCGTGGAAAGAAATAACTGCCCATCATTGATGGCGTCCCGAGTCGTACTTCTCCTTTCGCTAAACCTTTCAACTCATCAATCGCGAGCTGCGCGTCGTGCAACTGTTGAATCACCCGCTTGGCATGTACAAGTAGCGTTTCGCCCTCTTTCGTTAAGCTGATTTTTTTATCATCACGGCGAAATAGGGTAACGCCCAAAGACTGCTCAAACTTTTTGATAGAAATGCTTAATGCGGGCTGGGCAATATGCAGGGCTTTCGCCGCATGGGTAATGTTTCCATGTTCAGCGACCGCCAGAAAATGTTTAAGTTGTTTCGATTCCATTAGATCAAAAATATATGGTGTCCATATTTTTAATATATTTTTTTAATTTACAACGAACTGATAGATTGATCACAGTCTCTCCATTTGCTCACATTAGGCAGGATTCATGGTCAGTTTTGGCACACCGGAATACAAACGCATTACGCTCTCGCTAGCGCTTGGTTCCTTCTTGGTTTTTTCAAATTTATACCTACTACAGCCAATGCTGCCCACTTTTGCCCAAATTTTCACGATCTCAGAAACACAAGTGAACTGGCTATTTGCGGCCTCAACACTGGCTCTCTCTTTTAGCCTCGTCCCAATGGCTGTGTTATCAGAATCAGTGGGACGAAAGCCAGTCATGATGGCCGGTCTGTTTTCGATTCCTACCCTTTCCGCTTTGATGCTGTTTGGTGACTCATTCCTGTTTTTGGTGGTATGTCGAGCACTGATCGGGGTCGCGCTCGCGGCTTTTGCTGCGGTCGCCGTGGCTTACATGGCAGAAGAGCTCGACAAGCACGCTTTCTCGATGGCAATTGGAACGTACATTGCGGCTAACTCATTAGGCGGTATTGCAGGGCGTATTAGCGGCGGCTTATTGGCGGACAATTTCAGTGTTGATGTCGCCATTGAAGTTATGATGGTGTTCACTCTTCTTGGTGTCATTGGTGTTCACTATTTATTGCCAACACAGCGCAACTTCACCCCGTCATCAAGCAGTTTGCGCCATCAAAATCGTGCGCTTATTGGTCATTTTAAAAACCAACGCGTGTGGTTCGCGATGCTGATAGGAGGACTCAACTTTGCTTTGTTCGTCAACCTTTATTCCGTAATGGGTTTCCGTCTGGTGAGTGAACCTCACAATGTACCCGTCGGGTTGGCCTCACTGATCTTTATTTGTTACTTGGGAGGGACTTTCTCCTCTCGTTGTGCAGGCCACTGGAGTAAACGTTATTCCTCAATCCTCGGTATGTTCTTAGGCGCGATAGTGAGCATGACGGGAATGTGGATTGCTGCGGTTGAAAGCCTGACTGCAATGCTAGTTGGGTTGTTGCTGATAAGTTTTGGTGCCTTCTTTACTCATACCCTCGCCTACGGTTGGGTCGGTCAGAATGCCATTCGCGCCAAAGCCACCGCGACAGCGCTCTACTTAGTACACTACTACGTAGGCGGTAGCTTAGGAGGATTCTTGCTTCTTTATTGTTGGCAGCATGGAGGTTGGTCGAGTGTTCTTATGGGGGGAAGCGCCGTCTACCTAGCGATGTTTGCTGCGATTGCGTATTTGAAACACATCGCCGAAAGAAAGCACACTGACCAAACACCTGACGCAGCGAGTTTAAAGAGTAGCTAGGGTAAGCTCATTTGCGTAATACCTCTCTGGTTACTTGGATAACCAACTCTGCTATGCTTGCGCTACTTTAATAAAAACCAGAAAGTCGTATGTCAACGCGTTCAACACAAAACACAGATATCGAAGCGATCACTCAACAGGTCGATCAATGGCTCAACGATGTGGTAATCGGACTCAACCTTTGTCCGTTTGCTGCCAAACCGCAACGTAATAAACAAATCAAAATCTTTGTTAGTGAAGCGACTCAAGAAGAAGCGCTTCTTGAAGATATTTTATTGCAGCTGATTGAGCTGAGTAACACAGAACCCGAACAACTTGAGACAACGTTGGTTGTGGTTCCCAACATGCTACAAGATTTCTGGGACTACAACTTTTGTATCGATTGGGTTGAAGGATTAATTAAGCAGCAAAACTGGGAAGGTGTTTTCCAAGTAGCGACTTTCCATCCTGATTACTGTTTTGGCGGCGCAAGGCCTGAAGACGACGAAAACCTGACCAATCGTTCTCCTTACCCAATCTTCCATTTGATTCGCGAAGAGAGTATGGAAAAGGTACTAAAACACTATCCTGATCCTGAATCCATTCCCGATACGAACATCGCTCGTGTTTCCGCCCTTTCAGAGGAAGAACGTAAAAAGCTGTTTCCTTACCTATTTCGTTAAGCTCCACCATTATCCAAAGGCAGATTTATCACCAGTTGGATGCAATGCCCTTGGGGTTCAAAGTGCGGTTTGGTATCATTGCCGCTTCAATCGATTCAATGGAAATTAGAATGCAACTGTCAAAGCTAACCCAAGAGATTTTTGATCACTTATACCGTGATATCACCGAGTTCCGTAGTACGTTCGACTTACCAGTCGCAGACGCTGCAAGCCTTGATGCGCAAGCAGACACACTACACACCTCTTTGGCGATCGAAGAGCTAACAGAGCTAGCAGAAGCAGATTGTAAAACTGAGCAAGCAGATGCCATCGTAGACAGCGTATATGTATTAATGGGCCGTCTCGTTCATCTTGGCCACAGCAAAGTAGAAGACAACCTAGCGATCAGCTACTTAATTGATCTTCTATTAAACGTTGCAGTAAACCGTGGTATCGAATTTATTCCTTGCTGGGATGAAGTACACTCAAGCAACATGAGCAAAGTATGCCGTAACGAGCAAGAGTACTCAGAAACAGAAGCATTCTACGCGGAACAAGGCATCAAGTTGATGGCGGTGCAGAAAGGTGAATACATTATCGCGAAATGCGCCGAAGATTTCGTATCGGAAGGTAAAACCATTCGTAAAGGCAAAGTACTCAAATCTGTTTACTACCGCCCAGCAGATCTAAAACCGCTGACTCAGTAAACGTTGAGTTTGGCTATCTCGATTAAAAAAACGACCTCAAGAAGGTCGTTTTTTATTGCCCCTTAAATACTAATCAAAGATTAAATAAGGTTGCTCATCTACGATGACCTTTTTGACTTGAGTATTGAACACTTCCCCGAGCGCTTCTTCCGTTAGCACAGTGTCGGCATTTCCTGATGAGTGCAGCACACCGTTGTTAAGCAGCAATACTTTATCTGCGTGCTTTAATGTGCGGTTGAGATCGTGATTAGCAACCAATACTCCAATTCCCTGCGCCGCCATAGCGTTAATCAATTGATAGAGCAGACCCTCTTGCGCAATATCTAACGGTGCTGCTGGCTCATCCAAAATTAAAAACTGCGAAAAAGGATTAATGGTACGCCACACCTGTAAACATACACCTGCTAATCGGACACGTTGCCACTCACCGCCGGATAATGTTTGAATACTGCGATGAAGCTTATCTTGCAGCTGTACCAGCTCCACCACCATATTGACGGCATCACGCACTTTGACATCCGCAATCTCAGCACCACTTGGCAGAGATAGAGCGAGATACTGAAAAACATCGACATTAAATGCTGGACGTGATTGCTGACACAAATAACCTCGAACATGTGCTTGCTCTGACAACGGTAAAGTAAGCAAGTTTTTGTTGCCAACGTACACTTCACCACTCATACCCTCTCGGTGGCTTAACGTGCCAGAAATCGCAGCCAATAAAGTACTCTTACCTGAACCATTAGGCCCAACGACATGTACGATTTCGCCTGCTTTGCATTCAAAAGAAAGAGGCAATAATCGACTACCAACCGACATATGTTTAACGTGCATCATGACTCTTCACCAGCATCCAGATGAAAATAGGTGCGCCAATCGATGTTGTCATGACACCTAAAGGTAACTCTGCAGAGTCCAATAACAGCCTTGCGCCGATATCAGCAAATACAAGCAACGCAGCACCAGATATTGCAGAAAGTGGCAATAAATAACGGTTTTCCGTACCAAAAGCCAAACGCAACAAGTGCGGTACCACCAAACCAACAAAACTGATGATGCCCCCCAAAGCGACTGAACTACCCACCAAAACAGAAATGGCGAGGATCAGTTTCCAACGCATTTGATGTACATCGACGCCCAATTGGGTCGCATGAATCTCACCCAGCATCAATTTATCAAGCGACTTGCCTTTACAACATAACCAGATAAGCACTGGTAACATCACCAAGGTAACGGTATGTTGATACCAACTTGCGCCACCAATGCTGCCCATTAACCAATACATCAGTTGGCGTAGGCTAAGATCATCACTGAAGTAAAATGCCCACGTCACAATCGCGCTCGATAAAATACCCAATGCGACACCAACCAAAAGCAATCGAGCCGTCGTCAGATGCATTGCCCTTGCTATCGCCACCAAAACAAACGTGAATACCATCGAGCCTGCAATCGCTGCCAACATAAAAACAATCGGGGTGGGAAGAACAGGTGACGCGAACATGATTAAGACCATTGCTAAGCTTGCACCACCAGATATACCAAGCACGCCGGGTTCAGCCAAAACGTTCCCAAGCAACACTTGTAACGTCGCGCCAGATACCGCTAACGCAGCACCAATAATTGCCGCAGACACCAACCTCGGTAAACGCAAGTCCACCAGTAGCTTATGTTCAAATGCAGATAAAGATTGAAAAGGAGAAAGGAAAATTTCTCCGACCATCAAGTGGATGGCAGAGAGTACAGCGAGCACGATCGACATAACCATCAGGTTACGTTGCCAGCGTCGTTCCTTGTTCAGGATAAGTTGTTGAAAATCCATAGCGGCCGATAAAAACAAACGAGGCTTAACCTTACAGTTAAGCCTCGGTAAATTGCAATTAACTTCTCAAAGCAATGTTGGATTAATCGTAAACCAACTCGCCCTCTTCAAAACGGGTTTTCACTTCACAAACCATCAGAGCTGCACGTTGACCTATTGCGACATGGCGGTTCGGGAAGACAATCGCTTCGTTTTCGTTCTTCGCCATTAATGGTTTGTCGCCATCATGACCAAACACTTCGCCGTGAACAAATGAAGTGAAGTTTTCAACATTGTCGTCGAACATAAAGTCAAAGTCTTCGTTCAGGCGAACGATTGTGCGACTTACGCGATATTTAATGCATGGTTTTGGTAGGTGTTCTGGCTTCGTTTCCGCAATCAAATTACGTAAAGACAAATCAAACGCAGTCAATTTATCGAGGTCATTTTCACCAATACGAGCCACACGACCAAGCTCCATTGTGAGAGCTTGCGCACCAAAGTTCTCGGCACTGTACCAGCTAAACGTACTCGATGGTGAGTTTGACAAGAGCACAGCTTCAATGTGTGCACTGTCCAAGAAATCGATTAATGCCTTGCTTCGCACAGGATGACGAGTCTTAGGACTTACTGCAAACGTATAGTGCTTCGAACCTCTAATCGCGCAGTGTAAATCAAGGTGCCAGCGTGTTGTCGGGTCGGTATCCTGATAGAAATCGCGAACAAGCAGCTTTAGCGTATCAGCGATGACAAGCTCTTTTGTCTGCTTGTGTTCTTTTTCGTCAAACAGACGGTTGAGGTTTTCTTCAAGGAATCGCGTGTGCGCCAGAGTGGATTCTGGATGAGCGATAATGAATAGACAACGGGTATCGACCGTCTGGAACCCAGATTCTATGTCTTGAATAATGGAATCCACCAGCTCCATCGGTGCCGTTTCATCTCCGTGAACCCCACAAGAGATGATGACGTTCTTCGTATCCTGAGTATAGTTCTCAGGGATCACTTCTAGTACACCACGCTGATAGAGTTTAAGTTTTACACCGTTAGAAAGCACCTGCTCCGCTGGTGCAACATCGATATGAACATCTAACGTGTCAGTTAAAAACGATTGGCGAAAGAGAGACTTCGTCATGCGTTACTCCTTAATAGCACGGCGGGTATGTTAATAAATTGTACAAAGGATTTTTGTTGCTGCGATCTCACTTATGAGTAGAAATCACTATTTCCCTCGAAAATCCGATACCTTTTCGCGCCAGGCACTCAAATCAAGCATTGAGGCGTTTAATTTTTAAACAATTACAAAGTGTTAGGGCTGTGAACTTTACCACAGCCCTGATTAAGATCATTATGATTTGATCAAATTTTTGTAGCTATAAAGCAGATTATGCATCAACACTGCGAAAAACTTAGCCGCGCTGTGCGAGCAAACGCTCAAACTCATCGACTTTTTCACGCACTAGCTCAACGCTCTGCTGCCAAAACGCTGGTTGAGTTAAATCCATCGATAGATGCTTTTCGACAACATCTTCCGCCATCATGCAGCCAGTATCGCGCAGCAAATTGATGTAATCGGTGTAAAACGCTTCGCCTTTGGTTTCTCGCTGTGCATAAATACCCTTGCTGAATAAGAAACCAAACAGGTATGGGTAGTTATAAAAACTCACACTATCGATAGAAAAGTGCAGCTTGCTTGCCCAGAAGTACGGATCCGGCTCGCTCATTACGTCGCCATACCATTCTTTCCAAGTTTCAGACATCAACTCACAGAATTCATCTGCGGTTAACTCTCCATCCTGGCGGCGTTCATAGAACGATTTCTCAAACTCATAGCGGACCGGAATGTTGATCATTAAAGCTAGCGCAGATGACAACTCTTCCCACAACATCTCTAGCTTTTCATCGACGCTCTCCGCTTTCGAAATCAAATGATCACGAACGATGTTTTCTGCAAAAATAGAGGCGGTTTCTGCTAACGTCATTGGGTAGTAAGTTTGGCAAAGTGGCAAATCACGAATAACCCAGTTATGGAACGCATGGCCAAGTTCATGCGCGAGAGTCATCAGGTCTGAGCGACTGCCACTCCAAGTCATAAACACAAGTGGTGTTCGCGTTGCTGGCAGTTTGGTGCAGTATGCACCAAGGCGCTTGCTGGCATTTGGCGCGGCATCAATCCATCCGTTTTGTACCATCAAACGGACAAACTCCGACATCTCAGGGTTTACTGTTTCAAATGCTTCACAAATAACATCAATCGCTTCATCAAAGTCGTAAATCTTCGCTTCACCGCTCAAAGCAGGCATAGCCGCCAGATGATTCCAAGGTTTCATCTCATCCAGACCATGTACTTGCGCCATCAATAAACCTGCTTTCTGACCAATAGCTCGACTGTCTTTGGCGACTGTCATCATCGCATTTAAAGTTTCAGCTTGGATTCGGCTACCATGCAAACTCGGCTCTAGGAAGTGAACTTCACGCTTCGTAGAACGCTTTTTGTTTTCAGTTAAGCGCCATCCTGCTAACGCATTCAAAATCGCAGCGAATGATTCTTGGTGCGTTTGCATTGCATCTTGTACGCCTCGCCACGCGGCTTCTTGACGCTCGAATTCAGAACCATAAAGAATGCTTGCCGCTTGAGAAAACCCAAGCTCTTCACTATTACCATCTGTGTACTCAAGCTTCACTTTCAATGAGCCAGTCAGGTTATCGTATAGGTTACCCCAAGCCGATTTACCATCCACACTCATCGCAGCCAGTAACTGTTCTTCTGCGTTGCTAAGACGAGTATCCGCCAACTTTCTAGAATTCAAGATAGAAAAAGCTTGCCCACTGATATCTGGATTCTCATGGTCTAACACACGCAAGATAAACTCTTCGTCGGCATGCGTTAATGTCAAATCAAAGGGACTGAACGCTTGGGAAAGCTCCGAAAAGATGCGGGTCATTTTACCAAGTAACGATTTCGCTTCGGCGTTTGTTGCATCAACAGAAGCATAACAACTCGCAAAATTTGCAACTGTGCCCGCTAAACGACTCGCGGCTTCATTGGTCAAAATCGCATTTTGCATGATCTCTACGTTGCCACAATCTGCTGATTGTTTATTCAAAAGATCAATACATTGTTCCACAAGAGCAATATCGTCTTGAATTCGTGGGTCAGAAAGGTCGTTATAAACGATGGACAAATCCCAACTCGGCGTTGTCATTTCTATATTTCCTTTTTATGTAACTGAGTCAATTTTCGCTTCCTGCACCTAGCAGATGGGCTTCCACTGACATCTTCCGTGACTATGCCCATAAGCAGTATCGCTTTGGGCATTTTAATATTTATAAATTAACGAGTTAAAAGAGGTACGCCAATCGAACGCACCGAGGCGTAAATTTGCTCATCTATGGTAATTGTTATATGCGTGACAGAAGCGTTTCCTATCGACAACGTCGAATACCACTTGGGGTTACGCCAATCTAACTCCAATACATGAGCAAGAATCATACGAATGACGCCACCATGCGTGACGATAAGTAGATTGTCATTGATATCGTTGATGATTTGAGACCAAACGCGACATATGCGCTCAGAAAATGTGCTTAAGCTCTCAGCGTTCGGCAACGTATGTTGTGCTGGCGATTGCCAAAAAGCATCTAGCTTTTTCCACTGCTCAGTGAGCATATCAAAAGGCATACCATCAAAATCACCAAATGCCATCTCTTGTAAAGATTCATCCGTCATTACTGGTAATAATTGCTGTTCAGCAATTATATTTGCCAATTCTTGACAACGTGAAAGAGGAGAACAAATCACTCCACCCACACCTCGTCCACTCTCGATCCAAGCCCGAGCAATGCTTTCTTGGTCAGCAGGCGTAACTTTTACATCTGTTTGGCCATGGAGTCCTGGTGGAGCATCTACTTTTCCATGACGCACAAGATAGATATTGAGTGTTTTCATTTTGTTCCATCCTACTCTTTAAGAACCAACGGCAAACCAGCAGCAACAAAGGTAACACGATGGCAAACACTGGCTAGTTTTTGATTCATCCGTCCTGCATTATCCACAAAGTAACGACTAACCGCCCCCAAAGGCACAATACCCATTCCAACCTCGTTAGAGACGAATATTAACGTCGCATCTGAGCCACGTACCACCTGTATAAGCTTTTCAATTTCTGCTTCTAGCTTCTCATTGGAACATTCATCACCTAACTCAAATATCCAATTATTGAGCCACAAGGTTAAACAATCGACCAGTACAACATCGGTGTTAGCGAAATTTGTCAGTAACTCAGATAAATGAAGGGGGCATTCATGCTCTTGCCACTCGCCCCCTCGTTGCTTTTGATGATGCGCTATTCGCTCTCGCATTTCTTGGTCAAATGGCAGCGCGGTTGCAACATAGTGTAATGCTCGCTGAGAAGCGACCGATAATTGCTTAGCTGTTTTTTCTGCCAAATGCGACTTCCCAGAGCGCGCGCCACCGAGTATCAATTGCTTCATGAGGAGTGATACAATCCAATCATAGTGAGATAAATAAGCAGTTCCGACAACTGTTGCGCTGCGCCAAGGCAATCCCCCGTAAAGCCGCCAATTCTCTTGGTTAACCAACGTTTGAACATCAAACGAAATACCACGAGAACAAGCGATATAAAGATCGCCTGCGTGATACCAAGCACAAGCAATGTTATGCCACCAGTAAACAACAAAATGGAGACTTCTAAAGAAGACTGGCTATTTGCCAGCGGTTTACTTTTCGACGTATCACTGTCACTGACATAAGGCATGTCATAAATAAGCGTCGCGGCTAGTGCTCGGCTTGCGGTATAAGCGACGACAATGACCAACCAAAACTGCGGCAAGTTAGCCAGTTCACTCCAAAAAACATACTTAGCCAATAACGCCATAATGAGAGTGGCTGCACCATAAGTGCCAATACGGCTGTCCTTCATAATAGAGAGGCGTCGCTCGACAGTCATGCCACCGCCAATGCCATCCGCCATATCAGTCAAGCCGTCTTCGTGAAATGCCCCTGTTAACAATAAGCTAAACACCATTGTTAATACTATGGCAACCGATTCTGGGAAAAGAATTGAGGTGAGCGAAAATACCAGAGCACAAAGCGCTCCAAGTACGAGACCAACTAACGCGAAATAACGTCCGGCCTGATTCATGCGTTCTTCACTGTATGGCAACGCTTGGGGTACGGGTAAGCGACTAAAAAAACTGATAGCTAATAGAAACAACTCCCACTGGTATCTTAACGATGATGGCGTGACGTTCTCAGAATTATCAGGGACTGACACTATACTGTAACTCCTGCACTCTCAAAGCTCGCCATCTTGTTGTAAAACTGGGCAGCAGCTTTTAACAAGGGTAAGGCAAGAGCGGCTCCGGTTCCCTCCCCTAATCGTAAACCAAGATCGAGTAGAGGTTCTGCTTTTAGGTACTCTAATACAAACTTATGTCCATTTTCTTCGGAGCGGTGGGCAAACAACATGTATTCGCGTGCTTCTTCGTCTAGCAACGTTGCAATATACGCAGCAACCGATACGATAAATCCATCCACTAAAACTGGGGTTTTAAGCCGCTTGGCTTCTAAAAAAGCGCCTACCATTTGTACGATTTCAAAGCCTCCAACCTGTGCGAGAATCGCTTTAGTATCAAGACCTCGACATCGGTTTACTCCCTGTGCAACCAGTTTATATTTGCGGCTCAACTGCTGTTGATTGATTCCGGTGCCAACGCCAACACAATAATCAATATCTAATGAACTCAGCGCCGATAACAGTGCGGAAGCCGAACTGGTGTTACCAATGCCCATCTCACCGAACATCAATAGATTTGAGCCAGACAAAATGGTTTGCTCAGCAATCTTCGCACCATACTCTAAACCTAGCGCCACTTGTTCTGGGGACATCGCTGATTGTTTAGAAAAATTAGCCGTACCGTTACCCAACCGTTGTTCAACCAAGTTTGGATGAAACTTAAATTCTGGAACCAGCACATCAATAGGTGCCAACATGCCGCAATCTATTACTTTGAGTTGGATGCCATTGATGTCGCAAAAGCAGTTGATGGCTGCGCCGCCGGCGAGAAAGTTAGCCACCATTTGCTGAGTGACTTCGCTTGGCGCAATGCTTACGCCTTCCTCTGCAACGCCGTGATCTCCAGCAAATACCAGCATGCTCGGTTTACAGATAGCGATGGAATCAACTGGCTGAGGTTTATCCTGACTTTGAATAAGAGCTAGCTGTAGTGCCACCTTTTCCAATAAGCCTAAAGAACCGACGGGTTTGGTTTTGTTATCTATGCGCGCTTGTATCTCCGCTGCAAAAGAGTCATCCATTTTTTACGTTCCTTTGATGTTGTCTGGGTGAGAGGTGTTCCATTGATTAAGAAATCTTGCTCAGCCCCAGTTTTGAGCGTCCACTATTGTATACCCTTGCATCCGCTTGGGGCAGCGCTAATCAGGTTTCTGTCAGGAAAGTCTACTGAGTTCGCAGAGCGTCTCACCTTTCAAGCATTCGATTATAAGTAACTCCTTGAAATCCGCTACAATAGCTTAGGCTATATTCCCATATAGGAGAAAGGACATGGATAACAACATCTGCGCCATCATCGCTGGGGCAACTGGCTTAGTAGGCTCAAAAGTCATTACAAACCTAATAAATCAATCAGGTGTTGGTACCTTATATTTTCTTTCTCGTCGCCCACTCGATGGCGTCATAGATGCGGACAATAAGCTTGTTCCTCTCATTGATGCCGACCTCTCTATCCACCAATGGGATGATAACCAACCAACACCGACCATCGGCTTTATCTGTTTAGGCACAACCCTTAAGCAAGCCGGCAGTAAGGATAATTTACGTAGAGTAGATGTTGATCTGGTGTGTAAAG
Organism: Vibrio sp. VGrn 2; assembly: GCF_009361695.1. Classification (NCBI taxonomy): domain Bacteria; kingdom Pseudomonadati; phylum Pseudomonadota; class Gammaproteobacteria; order Vibrionales; family Vibrionaceae; genus Vibrio; species Vibrio sp. VGrn 2. The sequence continues at coordinate 271,185 of NZ_RBWD01000002.1, forward strand.
TCGCCCAACAGATGAAAACGATCGGAGTCAAACGCCTTGCGGTTGTTTCTAGCCTTGGTGCAAATAGTAAATCGCCATCCCATTACCTAGCCTGTAAAGGACAAATGGAACAACGAATCGAAGCTATGGGTTTTGAGGAAATTGTGTTTGTTCGCCCGGGCCCGCTTGTTGGTCAACGTCAAAGCCCAAGAACGGACGAGAAGTTAGTGCAAACTCTGTTTAAGGTAATTCGCCCACTCATGCTTGGCAAACTGTCCAACTTTTTACCTATTCGAGCGGAAGATGTCGCCAAAGCGATGATTTATCAACTTTTCAGTTATCAAGAAGACTCGGTGGTTTACTTACAAAGGCAAGAAATGCGTGACTTACTGCATCACTACGAATAACCATTTTGTACATTTAACGTGCTAATTCACACTCTCACGCGACTTAGATCTCGTTTTTATATTCATTTTAGATCTAGCTAATACCCGTTTGTCATTTTTAAAGTTATATCGCGAGCGTTATCTTACGCCCCATAAACAAATCCGTATAAAACCCCGTATAAAAAACAACCGCCATTTCGGCAGGTTGATAAGGTCAGATTATGAATTTTGCAGTGATAGCCTCTCTAGCCGTCTTTGTTGGCATATTGTTCTTTCTATTTAACCAACAACAAAAGAAACACACACTCTCTCGTCTCGTTTTAATCGGTCTTGTTACTGGTTCTCTTTTTGGTCTTGCTTTGCAACTCATTCACGGTGAAGGCAACAGCGCAATTGCTCAAACACTTGAATGGGTAGGCATTGTAGGCAGTGGCTACGTTGGTCTACTGAAAATGGTCATCATGCCACTAGTATTGGTATCTATGATCTCTGCAGTTGTTAAATTGGAGAAAGGTGGATCATTAGGTAAAATTTCTGGCCTGACCATCTCTGTTCTTCTAGTAACGACTGCAATTGCTGCACTTATCGGTATCTTGGTGACAACAACATTTGGCCTGTCAGCAGAAGGGTTAACTGAAGGTGCTCGTGAAACCGCTCGTATCGCCGTTTTAGAAAGCCGTGCTGGTACAGTAAGTGACCTGACTATTCCTCAAATGCTAGTTAGCTTCATTCCAACCAACCCATTTGCTGATCTAACAGGTGCTCGCTCGACCTCAATTATCGCTGTCGTTATCTTCGGTGTATTAACCGGTATCGCCGCTCGTAAAGTGATGATGGAAAAAGCAGAGTTAGAATCACCGATTCGTACTTTCGTAGAAGCAGCTCAGTCAATCGTTATGCGATTAGTGAAGATGATCATGGCGTTAACGCCATACGGCATCGCAGCACTGATGGCAAAAGTGGTGGCGACATCAAGCGCAGGCGACATCCTAAACCTACTTGGCTTTATTGTGGCGTCTTATGTTGCTATCGCTCTGATGTTTGTTGTTCACGGCGTATTAGTCTCTTTTTTCGGCGTTAGCCCTGCGGAATACTTTAAGAAAATCTGGCCTGTACTGACCTTCGCGTTTACATCTCGTAGCTCAGCAGCAACGATCCCACTAAACGTAGAAGCGCAAATCACCAAGCTTAACGTGCCACCAGCGATTGCAAACCTATCAGCATCGTTTGGTGCCACTATCGGCCAAAACGGATGTGCAGGTATCTATCCTGCAATGCTGGCAGTGATGGTAGCTCCGACAATGGGCATCAACCCACTGGATCTGCACTTTATCCTGTCATTGATTGCGATTATCACCATCAGCTCATTTGGTATTGCAGGTGTAGGCGGCGGTGCAACGTTTGCAGCATTGATTGTTCTTCCTGCAATGGGCTTGCCTGTGACCATCGCGGCGCTGCTTATCTCTATTGAACCATTGATCGATATGGCACGTACCGCACTGAACGTTTCAGGCTCAATGACTGCGGGTACAATTGCTAGCCGAGTGCTGAAGTCACCAGAAAGTGAAGCAACATTGGAAGAAACACGAGCATAGAACTCAAATTCCTTCCAAAGCGATAAAACGTAAAATATCAAGCCGATGGTTCGCCATCGGCTTTTTCATTTTCAAAAATTCAACTTGCATCTTTCGTTGCTAGTCAAGGCGTTGAATGGTCTAATACTGTCATCGGTTTTGTAAACGGTAAGCAGAATGCACCAAGATAATCAGCCCACTTTTTTCTTCTTTGATTATGAGACATGGGGAACAAACCCCGCGAAAGATCGCCCAAGCCAGTTTGCTGGTGTTCGTACAGATGAAAACTTCAATATCATCGGCGAGCCTTTAGTCATGTACTGTCAACCACCGGCTGATTATCTTCCGTCTCCTGAAGCTGCGCTTATTACTGGTATTACTCCGCAAAAAACGGTTCAAGAAGGCCTTTCTGAGCCTGAGTTTATCGCTAAGATTCACGCTGAACTCGCGAAACCAAATACCACCAGTTTAGGCTACAACAGCATTCGCTTTGATGACGAAGTGACACGTTATACTTGTTATCGCAACTTTATCGATCCATACGCATGGAGTTGGCAAAACGGTAACTCGCGTTGGGATTTACTCGATGTATTACGCGCGTGCCACGCCCTTCGCCCAGAAGGCGTAGAATGGCCAGAAAACGAAGATGGCTTCACTAGTTTTAAATTAGAGCACTTGTCTGTTGCTAACGGCATAGAACATAGTAACGCGCACGATGCGATGGCAGATGTGATTGCGACTATCGAAATGGCAAAGAAAGTAAAAGCAGCGCAACCAAAATTGTTTGATTACTTTTTTTCTATGCGCCAAAAGCGCAAGCTCAATGATTTAGTCGACATAGTCAACATGACACCGTTGATGCACGTTTCAGGTATGCTAGGGCGCGAATGTCAGTACACTAGCTGGATTGTGCCTGTTGCTTGGCATCCAACCAATAATAACGCCGTTATCACCATCGATTTAGCGAAAGACCCTCAACCTATTCTTGAGCTATCCGCAGAAGAGCTACACGAAAGACTCTACACTAAGCGCGAAGATCTTGGTGAATTGCTACCAGTGCCAGTTAAACTAGTTCATTTGAACAAATGCCCTATTCTCGCCCCTGCAAAAACGTTAACGGCTGAAAATGCGGAGTCTATTGGCATTGATCGCCAGCAATGTCTCGCTAATCTCGCTTTGTTGCGCCAACATCCTGAAATTAGAGAAAAGCTGATTAGCCTCTTTTCAGTCGAGCGTAAATTCGATAAAAGTGATGACGTCGATACACAGCTTTACGACGGGTTCTTTTCTCCGGCTGATCGCGCAGCTATGGATATCATTCGAGAAACCGACCCGAATAATCTTGCTGCATTAGACATTGAATTTGATGACAAGCGTATTAAACCTCTATTGTTCCGCTATCGTGCGCGTAACTTCCCAGGCACATTAGACGAGCAAGAACAAAGACGCTGGGCACTACACTGTCGAGAAGTGTTTGAAAGCCAAATTGAAGAGTACATGCTGAATTTAGAAAACTTAGTTCACGAACATGAAAGTGACGAAAAGAAGATTGCGATATTAAAATCCGTGTACCGTTATGTAGAGAGCTTAGCTTCTTAACTCCTCCTAATACAAGCGCACCTTATGGTGTGCTTGTTGTTTATATACTGTCAAAATGATTAAAGAACGATTCTTACAACTGATCCAACTGCTCATTTCAATCTTCCTCATCATGGGAGCACTTGGCATCGGAATTACCATTCAAAAGTTCACTGGCGTTTCCGTTCCTGGAAGTGTCATCGGTATGCTCGTACTGTTTTTCTCCATGACTCTTGGGCTTGTAAAAGTCGACTGGGTCAAACCGGGCGCCACGCTATTTATCCGCTATATGATCTTATTGTTCGTTCCTATTAGCGTGGGATTAATGCAACATTTCGATATGCTACTCGCTAATGCCCTCCCTATCATTGCTAGCGCAGTTGGAGGCTCACTCATTGTACTAGTCAGCCTCGCTTGGCTGCTGGACTACTTGCTAAAGGAGAAGCACTGATATGTGGTTAGTTGTTACCATTGCGGTTTTTCTTGTCGCGCGCCAAATTGCAATCAAAGTGAATAATCCTCTAGCAAATCCTTTGCTGATCAGTATTGCAGTGCTCATTCCTTTGCTTACTTACTTAAATGTACCGTTTGAAACGTATTATGCGGATAACGAAGGGATCAGTTTTTTACTTCAACCAGCCGTAGTTGCTCTGGCTTACCCGTTATATGAACAACTACCACAAATTAAAGCAAACTGGCGAATCATCACTTTTGCTTGCACAGTAGGCAGTGTGATGTCGATGATGACAACCACCTTGATCGCAGTCGCTTTCAAAGCGGATATCAGTTTAATCGCAAGTCTAGTGGGTAAATCCGTCACTACGCCAATAGCAATGGAAATTTCGAGTCACCTCGGTGGTGAAGCTGCTGTTGCGGCGATCTTGGTTCTGATTGTTGGTTTATTGGGCGCGATTTTGGCATACCCAATTTACAACTTAATTGGAATTAAACACCCGATTGCACGTGGCCTAACAATGGGTACCGTGTCTCATGCCTTAGGCACCGCGACATGTGCAGAGAAACAGCCCATTGATGCCGCGTTCTCATCACTCGCCTTGGTTTTATGCGGTATCATCACTTCTATTTTGGCTCCAAGCTTTTTTGCTTTGGCTGTCTGGCTATATCAATAGTTAAGCGCTCTCGGTCTGCCCTCCTTCCGGCAGGCCGTGGCCTTCCTGTTTCTTCCTTATCCCTTCCAAAATTCTGTATTACCTCATCTAACAACCCGTTCTAGTAAGATCGTTAAGGCACTCTGTCGAGATACACACTAATAACTTCAACATTCAGTGCAATATTACTGACTCAACGTTGCTTAGATATCTAGGAATAACGTTGTGTGGACATGTAGGCATCGTAATTAACATATCCCAGCGTCTTGGTCATATGAATATATACTGATATGGTTAATTGTGAGACGGAGATAACGCTTCACGTCAGTGCAATCGAATACATGTGTGAGCTCACTCTAATTATGTAACAGAATTATAAATTGCATTATTTATCGTGATCTAACGCACGGAACATTTCTATCCTTCACATAGAATAACTGTCCATGCAATAACAAGGATTCAACATGAAAAGTCGCATTGAACAGGCGCTAGCAGGCGCTCCAGAAGCACTTTCCAAACAACTTGCTCCTATCATCCAAGCTGATGATTTTGATGCTACGCTTTCAGTTCAACAGTTTGAGCAGTTGCTTTCAGCTACCGGTCTATCAGATAAAGAGCTTCGTGTTGCTCTACTTCCTTTTGCCGCAGCATATTCCTATGCTCCTCTTTCTGAATTTTATGTCGGTGCTATCGTTCGTGGTCTCTCAGGTCGCCTTTACTTCGGTGCCAACATGGAATTCTTTGGTGTTCAGTTAGGTCAAACAGTTCACGCTGAGCAGTCTGCAATTAGCCATGCTTGGATGAAAGGTGAACGTGGTATTAAAGATATCACTATTAACTTCAGCCCATGTGGTCACTGCCGTCAGTTCATGAACGAGTTATCTACCGCAAACGAGCTTAAAATCCAGCTACCAGAACGCGAAGAAAAGTCGCTGCATGAATACCTACCTGAAGCCTTTGGACCAAACGATCTCGGTATCGAATCCGGCTTAATGGCAGAAGTAAAGCATCAGTTCTCATGCGATGATGAAGACACTCTAATTCAAAGCGCTGTTGAAGCGATGAACATGAGCCACTCACCATATACCAACAACTTGAGTGGCTTAGCATTAGAAATGGCTAGCGGCCGTGTATTCCAAGGTGCTTATGCGGAAAATGCGGCGTTTAACCCTAGCTTGCCGCCATTACAAGTTGCGCTGATCCAAGTACTACTTGCGGGCGAAACTTTTGACAATATCAAAGCCGCTGCTCTGGTAGAAAACTCAGAAGGCAAGATCAGTCATTTGGCTGATACGCAATCAACGTTAGAAGCGTTGAATCCAGATATTCCACTTAGTTTTGTCAACGTATAAGCGACAATTTCAGTATAAAAAGCTCTACGGCATGTAGAGCTTTTTTATTGCCTAAAAACCAAAAGCAAACGTTTGCTTTGTCATGAAACTTCAGTATGATCTCCTGCAATTTCTGTCTCACCACTCTATTTTTGTAAGGGAACACTATGTTTGGCACTGCAACCAGCGCAAATGCTACCCGTGTATTACTTTTAGGCTCTGGCGAACTCGGTAAAGAAGTCGCAATTGAATGTCAGAGACTTGGTTTAGAAGTGATTGCTTGTGATCGCTATGCTAATGCTCCAGCGATGCAAATTGCTCACCGTAGTTACGTCATCGATATGTTAGATGGAAGCGCCTTAGAAGAAGTTATTGCGAAGGAACAACCTACTTACGTCGTACCTGAAATCGAAGCTATCGCAACCGACAAACTGGTAGAGCTTGAAGAAAAAGGGCTGAATGTTGTTCCAACCGCTAAGGCAACCAAGCTAACAATGAATCGTGAAGGTATCCGACGTTTGGCTGCAGAAGAACTAGAACTGACGACATCACCTTATCGTTTTTCAGATACTTTTGAAGACTTCAAAGCCGCGGTTGAGCATGTAGGCATCCCGTGCGTAGTAAAGCCAGTTATGAGCTCTTCAGGTAAAGGGCAAAGTGTCATCAAGACCGAAGACGACGTAGCAAAAGCATGGGATTACGCACAGGAAGGCGGACGTACGGGTACAGGTCGCGTGATCGTGGAAGGTTTTATCGACTTCGATTACGAAATCACTTTATTGACCGTAAGAGCCGTTGACGGTGTTCACTTCTGTGCTCCAATTGGCCATCGTCAGGAAGATGGCGACTACCGCGAATCATGGCAACCGCAAGCCATGTCAGAAAACGCAGTAAAAGCAGCAGAATACACTGCTGAGAAAGTAGTCAACGCACTCGGTGGCTACGGCATCTTTGGTGTTGAGTTATTTGTTAAAGGCGATAAGGTCATTTTCAATGAGGTCTCTCCTCGCCCACACGATACAGGCATGGTCACTATGATTTCTCAGGAAATGTCAGAGTTTGCTCTCCACGTACGTGCATTTACCGGAATGCCGATTAATAATATCGTACAATATGGCCCATCTGCGTCGGCCGTTATTCTTGGTCAAGGGACTTCCACAAACATTCGCTTTGACAACCTAACCAAAGCCTTAGCTCAACCTCAAACGCAAGTTCGTCTATTCGGCAAGCCAGAAATCGATGGTCGCCGTCGTTTAGGTGTTGTCCTTACGCGACGAAAAACCACCGAAGAGGCCGTTCAAGGTGCTATTGAAAGTGCATCAAAAGTGAATATTACTTATTAACGAGCTCCAATCCTACAAAAAACAGCGCAGCTCTAATTGCTGCGCTATTTCGTGTTCCAAACCGAGAAAAACCTATTCACTCTCGATTAAGTACACTTCTTCAGAGAAGCGCCTTAAGCCTTTTTTAGCAATTTTAGGATGGTTTTCATCAGCTTCATCTACGTTCAAGCAGGTAACTTTGTAACCTGAAAATAACTGCTCAATCTCTTCAACTGGCACGCTAAATGGAGGCCCCGCCATCTCTTCTTGAGGATAGTTGAGTGTAACAAGCAAAATACGACCGCCTGGATTCAAAAGTTGCTTGAGGCGCTCTACATACTCCTCTCGCATATCTTGCGGTAAAGCAACCAACGCGGCGCGATCATAAATGATATCGGCTTGAGATACTGGAGCAGTGAAAAAGTCCCCAGTATAAATAGAAAGCTCATCAAATTGATAAAGCTCGTGCATACCATTAACAGGCGTCACGGTTGGCGTATAAAAATGTTCAGCAAAAAAGGCACGAACAGCGATATGGCTCAGCTCAACACCTTCAACTGAATCATGCTTCATCGCTAACCAAATCAAGTCTTCTGACTTTCCACACAAAGGCACTAACACTTTGTCTTCACGCTTTGGGTTTGTGTGTTGCCAATATGCAGGTAATAGCGGGTTTACATCTTCCAAGTGAAATCCGATTTGATTACTGGCCCATTTATTATGCCAAAACTCTTGGTCTCTCATTTTACTTTCTACTTGTCGGCTGATTTTCATTTTGAGAAGTAAGACTAACGATTTTTTTCAATTTGTCTATGCCGTTCATCTTTGGTTAATACAGCGGTGATAGGATGTAAACGTTCTTATAGGAACCACGCCTTTGTCTGATAAACAGAATAAAGAAAAGAGAAATGGTGATCTAACGCACGATTCCACTTCAAGACAAAACTGAAACCTTGGAATCTTTCGTAATGACCCCATTAATAAGTTAGTACCTGATTTGCCGAACTTAGCGACCTTTATGTTCCCTATTTTCTAAGTACAAGCAAGTTAAGGAGAGTGAATGAGCTTATTTCTTCGTACTACAGCATTGATGCTTTTGGTACTTAGCCGTGCACCGGCATTTGCCGCACTTCCAATTACCCCAGCGCCGAGTGGCGATCAAAATCGTTCAACAAGCCAAAACGAAGTTTGTTCGAAACTCTTTAAACATAGCCTTAGCGGCTTGTATGGTATTCAGTCAATCGACGCAACTCCAACTCAGCCATACACTGACTTCGACATTCTTTACAGCAAAGCTCACCAAGCACAATTTGAGCTTGAAACTATCTGTAAAAGTACCGCACTTCTTAATGATGCTCAGCCATACTTCGCAGGCGTAAAGTCCAAACAACGAGCAGAAGAAAAAATAGCTTTGGAGTTAGATGGAAAAGTCGAACGCATTACTGACCTAGCCCGTGCCACGATTGTTGCTGAAGACGTCGCGAGCTTAGTCTCCATTTATGAAACCTTAGAGCGTGAAACAACAATTGTTAAAGTAAAAAATCGCTTCAAAAAACCTGGTCCTTCAGGCTATAGAGACTTGAACTTACTCGTTCGTTTACCAAAGACAAATCTAGTTGCGGAAGTTCAACTGCACTTAAAAGCCATCGCAGATGTGAAAAGCGGTCCTGAACACGACCTATACGAAAAAATCCAGAAACTAGAACGCCAAGCGATGATGGAGAAACGCGAACTAAGCGAACTAGAACTCGCTTCTATTCGCAACATGCGTGCACAGTCTAAAAACTTGTACCAACAAGCATGGCAACCATACTTAACAACGCACCTAGAAGCAGCGTAATCCATATCATTAAGATATACTCAAAAACAGAAAAACCACCGCATTGCGGTGGTTTTCGTTTATATGCGACACAAGTTTTACGCAAAAAAAAGACCACGCCTTAGCGTGATCCATTTATTCGGCTTACTGTACTTTCTTCAGGTTTTCTACACGAGCTTTTAACTTCTGACCCGGGCGAAAAGTCACTACACGTCGAGCAGTAATTGGAATATCTTCACCGGTTTTCGGGTTACGACCAGGTCGTTCATTCTTGTCACGAAGATCAAAGTTACCAAAACCTGACAGTTTTACCTGTTCGCCACTTTCCAGTGCCTTACGAATCTCTTCAAAGAACACTTCCACCGTTTCCTTGGCGTCCCGCTTACTAAATCCTAATTTATCAAACAGGTTTTCTGCCAGTTCGGCTTTTGTGAGCGCCATAAAACTTTCCTCAAAGCTATGTTAAACAATGCTACGTTAGTGTAGCGCCAGAGCAGTTTTACCCTACCAATTCAACAACATATCGGGGTTACATCAGGAAGTGTATGACAAGCTTATGATTTTCGCCAACTTTTTTCTTGGCGAACAAAAGGAATAGCACTATGTAAATTATTGTTAAACGCCAACATTTTGATATTTTTGTTTTTGTTTTCTCTTTAATAGGAAAAACATCCAGCTGATAAAACTAAAAGTAGTTTAAATATCAACATTAATCACTATTTAATAAAAATATCAGAGATTGGTTATTTAACAGACACTTGACATAGAACTTGTCGTAAATTCAGTGATTTGTATGTAACTCGATACGTAACAATTGAACTAAATGGTATGACCACCTGGCTTTGTAACTGTGCTTAGAAAGCTTGATTAAACCCACGTTTCTCACTGTTCAGCGATGACGCAATATATAAAGGTTGATAATGTGGTTCTTCGTGTATCTCCACATTAGCTCCTTACACTTCATCTAGGCGACCATGATTAATCAAATCATAAATATTCTTTTCCCTGTCTTTGCTCTTGTCGGCGTCGGCTATTTGGTAGGTCGTTACATCAAGCCTGACTTTCGTCCAATCAACCGCATTAACATTGAGGTTTTCACACCTGCGCTGGTGTTTTCTTCGCTCGTTAGCATGCCGTTAGACTCGAATCAGGGACCACTCCTTTTTGCAGCAATTGTCGCGGTTTTGGTTCCTGCACTACTCATGATCCCAGTATGTCGATTGACGTCACTGTCGTTTAAAACCTGGGCACCACCACATATGTTTCGCAATAGCGGAAACCTTGCTATTCCTTTGTTTACCTATACGTTTGGAGAAATTGCGCTATCCTCAGCAGTACTGCTATTTGTCGTATCAGCATGCTTGCACATTAGTTTAGGTGTAATGCTACTTAGTCATGGCAACCCTTTTAAGCAAATAGTCAAGATGCCAATCTTTTTAGCTGCGTCGTTGGCTCTGTTTCTCAACGTGTCAAATGTGGGGGCATGGGCACCTTTATACGAAGCGACTGCTCTACTTGGGCAAGCGGCAGTACCCGTGATGCTTTTATCCCTGGGGGCGCAAATGTGTCATTTAAGAGTGGACGGTTTAAAGGTTGGTGTATTGTGTACCGTGCAGTCGCTTGCAACTGGGGCGGTTGCATTTGCACTTATTTATTGGTTAATTCCCCTTCCAACGATGCAATTGCAAATGATGGTACTCTTCACAATGCTGCCACCAGCCGTCATGAATTACCTATTTGCGGAAAGGCTGAATATAGAGCCCATGAAAGTGGCGTCAATGGTACTATTTGGCAACTTTTTCAGTATTCTTACGCTGCCACTTCTGCTTAGCTATACCCTCTCACTCGCTGCCTAGCCGCCAATAAGCTAGCGTTAGCGTCTGTTGGCTGAAAAACGATATATGCCAAGTCTCGATTAAGCGTTACCTCAAGTTTGGTCCAGATTTTTGAGGTTGTTGGAGGTGACGTAAACGGCCTAGTACGTGAATCACAATAAGATGATGCTCAACATAAAAAAACCCTGCCGATTTGACAGGGTTTTTAGTTTCTTAAGAGAGATAGTTCGTCTAACGCTTAGTCACGTAGAGCAGCACCAAACTTCTCAGAAACGTGAGCCACGATAGCGTCTACCGCACCTGCGATGTCTGCATCTTCAAGCGTACGCTCAACTGATTGTAGAGTCAGAGCGATTGCTAAGCTCTTCTTACCGTCTTCAACGCCTTTACCTACGTACACGTCGAACAGTTTCGCATCTTTAAGGAACTCGCCACCTTGCTCTAAACAAGCATTAACGATGTCACCAGATGCTACCGCTTCGTCCACAACTACTGCGATGTCACGACGGTTTGATGGGAATTTAGAAAGCTGAACCGCTTCTGGAATCACTTTACTGTTGATTGCAGACCATTCGATTTCGAATACGATAGTACGACCGTTTAGACCGAACTTACGCTCAAGCTCAGGGTGAACGGTACCGATCACCCCCACTTCTTTACCATCTACGATGATTGCCGCAGATTGACCTGGGTGAAGTGCTGGGTTAGCTTTTTTGCTTTCAGGTGACAGTGCAGCGAAAGAGTACGCTTTTTCGTTAGCTGACAGTTCTAGAACTGCTTCTAGGTCGCCTTTAAGGTCGAAGAAATCAACGGTGTTAGTTTCGATATCCCAGTGCTCTTCACCACGAGTACCAGCAATAACACCTGCAAGCATAGGCTCTTGGCGCATGCCGTTTTCTGCAGATTCACATGGGATGAAACGTAGGCCGTATTCGAATAGACGAACGCGTGGCTGTTGACGTTTCTGGTTGTGAACAACCGTATTCAGCAGACCTTGGATAAGACCAAGACGCATTGCTGACATATCTGCTGAAATTGGGTTTGGAAGCACTAGAGGCTCAACACCAGGTACCACTAGCTTTTGTTGTTCAGGCTCAACGAAGCTGTATGTAATTGCTTCGTGGTAACCACGGTCAACAAGAAGATCACGAACGCGTTTCAGTGGAAGATCCGCTTCAACGTGGTTGTGCATCTTAAGTGCTGCGGCTGGGTGTTGGTTAGGAATGTTGTCGTAACCGTAAATACGGCCAACTTCTTCAATCAGATCTTGCTCTATAGCGATATCGAAACGCCATGTTGGCGCTACTGCCAACCAACCTTCTTCAGAAACTTCAACAGTCAAACCTAGACGCTCTAGGATTTCTACTACGTCAGCATCAGCGATGTGGTGACCTAGTAGGTTGTCTAGTTTAGTGCGACGTAGAGCAACTTTGTTTGGCTTAGGTAGGTCTGCTTCAGACTCTACTGCAACAACAGGTGCTACTTCACCGCCACAGATTTCAACAAGAAGCTGAGTTGCACGCTCCATTGCGCTCACTTGTAGTGCGTAATCCACACCACGCTCGAAACGCATTGAAGAATCAGTGTGAAGACCATAGCTACGAGCGCGACCGCGGATATGGTCAGGTGCAAAGAATGCACACTCTAGTAGAACGTCTTTAGTCTCAGTTGTTACACCAGACTCTTCACCACCAAAGATACCTGCGATTGCAAGTGCTTTGTTGTGGTCAGCTACAACTAATGTATCTGCATTTAGTTCTGCTTCGCTGCCGTCAAGAAGTGTTAGCTTCTCACCTTGCTCAGCCATACGAACTACGATGCCACCTTCGATCTTCGCTAGATCGAATGCGTGCATTGGTTGACCTTGCTCTAGAAGAACATAGTTAGTGATGTCTACAACAGGGTCGATAGAGCGAATACCACAACGACGCAGTTTCTCTTGCATCCATAGTGGCGTTTCAGCTTGAACGTTTACGTTCTTAACAACACGACCTAGGTAACGAGGACACGCAGCAGGAGCTTTCACTTCAATAGACACTTTATCGTCGATTGAAGGGGCAACTGCTTCTACTGATGGCTCAGTCACGTCAGCACGGTTTAGTACGCCAACTTCACGAGCTAGACCACGAATGCTGAAACAGTCAGCGCGGTTTGCTGTTAGATCTACGTCTACCGTTACGTCATCTAGACCTAGGAATTCACGGAAATCAGTACCGATTACTGCGTCTTCTGCTAGTTCCATGATGCCGTCTGACTCAACATCAATGCCTAGTTCAGTGAACGAACAAAGCATGCCGTGAGATGGCTGGCCACGTAGTTTCGCTTTTTTGATTTTGAAATCGCCTGGAAGAACAGCACCAACTGTTGCTACCGCTACTTTCAGACCTTGGCGACAGTTAGGTGCGCCACAAACGATGTCTAGAAGCTCTTCTTCGCCTACATCTACTTTAGTAACGCGAAGTTTGTCTGCGTCTGGGTGTTGACCACATTCAACAACGTGACCCACTTTAACGCCAGTGAAAGAACCCGCTACAGGAAGAACGTCGTCTACCTCTAGGCCGGCCATTGTAATTTGATGAGTGAGTTCGTCAGTAGTAACCGCTGGGTTTACCCACTCACGAAGCCATGATTCGCTGAATTTCATGTTGATGAACCCTCTGGATTACTTGAACTGTTTTAGGAAACGAAGATCGTTTTCGAAGAACGCACGTAGATCGTTCACGCCATAACGAAGCATCGTTAGACGCTCAACACCCATACCGAATGCGAAACCAGAGTATTTTTCAGGATCGATGCCTACGCTACGTAGTACGTTCGGGTGAACCATACCGCAGCCTAGTACTTCTAACCATTTACCGTTTTTGCCTTTCACGTCTACTTCAGCTGAAGGTTCAGTGAATGGGAAGTAAGATGGACGGAAACGTACTTCTACTTCTTCTTCGAAGAAGTTACATAGGAAATCGTGCAGGATACCTTTCAACTGTGCAAAGTTTACGTTCTCATCAACCAGCATACCTTCCACTTGGTGGAACATTGGGGTATGAGTTTGGTCGTAGTCGTTACGGTATACACGGCCCGGTGCGATGAAACGGAATGGTGGTTTACCATTTTCCATCGTACGGATCTGTACGCCTGACGTATGAGTACGAAGCATCAAATCTGGGTTGAAGAAGAAAGTATCGTGATCAGTACGCGCTGGGTGGTCAGCGGCAATGTTTAGCGCATCAAAGTTGTGGAATGCATCTTCGATCTCTGGGCCAGCTTCGGTGTTAAAACCAAGTTCGCCAAAGAACTTCTCAATACGCTCTACAGTACGAGTTACTGGGTGTAAACCACCGTTCTCAATACGACGACCTGGTAGTGTTACGTCGATTGTTTCTGCTGCTAGTTTCGCTTCAAGCTCTGCACGTTGTAGTGCGTCTTTACGAGCTGCGATAGCTTGCTGAACTACGCCTTTCGCTTTGTTGATTTCTTGACCAGCTTCACGGCGTTCTTCTGGTGGTAGTTTGCCTAGGCTTTGAAGTTGAGCAGTTAGCTCACCTTTTTTACCCAGATACTGAACACGCACTTCATCAAGTGCGACTAGCGATTCGGCAGCTTCAATTGCAGTGCTCGCGCTAGCAATGATCTCTTCTAGATGTTGCATCGTTTCCTCATCTACCTGTTGGTAGTGTCCATAAGGGAGTGATTGGTTTTTTGATAGCTGTACATAGTAGCCAAACCAGGCACCAATGCCAAATTGAATTACGAAAAGAAGAGGTTATTGAATAAAAAGAGCACAAAAACGTCAAAAATGTCATCTTTCATTAATCTGACGTTAAGTTGTGCCCTTTTGTTTTAGAAATAGTATTGAATAGATAGCTCGATAAAATCGTCATCTCGGGCGAAATAGAGCAAATCGTTTGGCGTTTCATTTTTGAACAACCAAGCATCAATTTGCCACTTAAAGTTATTCGATATTCGGCTCGAGGCTTCTAACTTGGCATTGTAAACATCGGCGTTATCTAAATCCTTTGTGATTCCCGTCAATAATTCCGTTCCGTCCTCGTCGTTGAGCGCCCAACGAATGCCTGCAAACACATCATTTTGACCGATAGTTTGTGCGTTATTCCCACGACTGTCATAGAGGTATTCACCAATCACACCCACATCCCAAACCGTGTCAAATGCGCCAACGAAGGTGTACTCAAATCCCGTCACAAGGCCAACATGATTATCAGCACTATCTCGATAAACACTTTCGAGTTTCCATAACCAATCGCCAACGATTCCTTGTACATCGAGACCGACATGACTCATCAGAGCGTAGTAAGGCTTTAATTCCCCGTACTCAAAACGAAAGTAAGGATCCCGGTTTGTTCCATATAAATAGCTCAGGCCTACGTCCCAATCGCCAAGCATTTTCGAATATCGAAAAGCCACATCTACCTGCTTTTCTTCTCTGCTTGATTCATAGATAGCATCATCTGAGACAACAGGTTCGGTTCGTAAACGACCGTCAGTACCCGCAAACGTTCGTTCCCTAAAGTAAGGTAATAACATTGCATGGACGGTGCCCCAATCTTTGAATGAGGTAAAATGCAACATCGGCTGACCGAGCTTATCTTCACCATCGACGGCTTCAATGGCGTCTGTCTGGTTTACTACATCAACCAAATGGGCGGATTCCGTCACTCCCCAAAAGACCTTACTAATCCCAACTCGAAGCTCATAATCATCCCAATAAGTCAGATAAAGCGCCTCTCTTATGTCTCCATGACTTCGCTCATCGTCTAGACTATCCAAACGATAGAAAGGTGTGAGGGTAAAGCTCGCATCACCATTTTGCATCTCCCAGTAAAATTCTGGCTGCAAAACCAATGACGTTTGCGCTTTTCTCTGACCCTGAGAGCCAGAATCAAAAAACTGACGATGCTCAATATTGACTTGTCCTGCAAGCTCAACGGCGGCAAGAGGCATCGAGTAAAGAGAGGTTGCTGCGCTAAGCAACAACCCAACATTTGATCGGTTCATTTCTCCTCCACTACCTCACTCGTTTTAACACATTCTTATGAAAATCATTGTCTTCGAGCCCAGTGTTAAAGCGCATTTCACTTGTTGTTAGCTCAGTGCTTTTTCCTGTTTGATGATTTGTCATCGCCATAGTGTGCGCTCGCCAATATTGGTTGAGGTACTGCTTGTAATCGGAAAAAGAAAGCGTTTTTAACAACGACCCTTTGCGATCGTAAAACTCAACTTTCAGTGGGCGGTAATGCGCTTTATCTAACCACACCGTTTGCTTGGTATAACCTGAGTTCTTATCGGTCGGAATTTGCTCTACGACGAAAACATCTTGCCCGTTTATGCTGTCATCTTTTAGGTAGTTGAAACGGTATTTTTCAATCTCAAAGGAACTGAGATCCTCATACGCAAATTCACTGCCCATGAAAGGGCCTGATTTGTTACGCGAGGAAATACGTTTCACACGCTTCAGTGCTGGAAGGTAAAGCCACTGGTCATCGGCACCCACTGTATGAGAGTGGTTGAGAAACGCGGTGCCTTTCACATCTCTTGGTTCATCAAATATTGTGAGTCCTTTGTCACCATCGTCCTCAACTTCGAGTGATTGGAGGCGCATTAAACGTGTGCTGCTTTCTCCTTGTGCGTTCCGCAGAATCATTTTCATGGTAGCAACAGAATCCCCCCACCCTTCATCACGGGCTTTGCGCTCTTGAGCAATTTCTAATCCTTTCGCTTCATCCGCTAACACCGCATGACTCATAAAAAGCGAGACAGAAAGTGCAGATACTTTTAAGGCATTTTTTAGTAAATTCATGTTCAATCCTTTGATTCGTTATGACTGAGTAACAGCCGTGGTTTGAGAGTCAGTTGATTTAAGCTTGTTTCGGCGGCCCACCTCGTCGTAGACGCCTTTGTCAAACAACATCAGTAGAGTCGGTAGAAAGATGAAATCCACAACAAGAGCAATGAAGATAACAATGGCACTCAACTGTCCCATATCGGCATTTAAGCGGAAGCTCGACATCGCCAGAACGGAGAAACCAGCAACAAGCACGACAGTCGTAATCCAAAGCGCGCGCCCCACGGTGCGAAAAGCGTAACGAACCGCTTGTTCCGCGCTATGGCCATCTTTACGAGCGTGTTGGTATTTAGAGAGAAAATGAACGGCATCATCAACCACAACGCCAAGCGTCAACGTCACAACAACAGACAACCCCAAATTAATTTCACCAGAAACCAACGCCCAAATACCAAAACCAATAAGCGCAGGGGCGATATTCGGGACCAGGCTGATTAAACCGAGCTTGAACGAGCGTAAGGCAAAGATCAGTAATGCCGAAATTAAGACCAAAGTGATAGGCAAGGTTGACAGCATGCTAGCCATATTCGTTTCGCCAATATGCGCAAACATCAGTGATGGACTAGAAGCAACAACATCATACTGAGGCGCGTTTTCGTTAAACCATTGGTAAATACGATTTTCCAAATCAACAAGCTCGACGCTGCCCAAGTTCTCCACGGTGAGAACCATCTTGATTGACGACTTATCAACATTGATTTGGTTGTTCAAATCTAAACCATACGGTAGTGACATTTCATAAAGCAGCAGATATTGAGCCGCTAATTCTCTGTCTTGAGGAAGCGAGTAATAAGTCTGATCATCTCCATGCATGTTCTTGTTTAGGCGCTTATAAACATCGCTCAAGGTCGCAACATGGTCCGTTTCTGGCTGCAACCTTAGCCAGTCAGTAAATTTACCCACGGTATTGAGAAAATTAGGATCCGCAATGCCCTGCGATTCGTTAGTTTTTATCGCTATACTGATGTTCGCCATGCCACTGATTCGCTCTTCCATAAAATCAGCCGCTCGACGAAATTCATTGCTATGACCAAAATATTCGACGGATTCATCGTTGACTTTGTTCAGTGGAATCAAACTCGCACTCGCGACAATAACAAGCACCGACAACGGCAATAACGCATGTCGCTTTGACACCACGAAATCCCCTAAGTGATCCATAAAGTGCTTTCTTTCATCAGCAGTGTCTGACTTCACCCTAACAGGAAGGATATGAAGTAACGCCGGAAGTAATGTGATGGAAAGGAAACAAGCAATCATGACGCCAAGGGCTGATAGGTTGCCGAAATCTCTCAGGATTGGAGAATCCGACATATTCATCATTAAAAAGCCGATCGCGGTGGTAATGGAGGTAATCAGGATGGGCATGAAATTGAGCGCAATACTTCGTTCAATAGAATGGGCTTTACTAAAGCCGTTTTGCATTGACTGACGCATCGTCGCTATGATGTGTACACAGTCGGCGACGGCAAGCGTCATCACCAAGGTAGGCACATTAACTGTCGCCGTGCTTAAGAACATACCAGCCCATCCTGATAAGCCCATTGTCACCATAACTGAGCCGATAATAACGATGAGTGTCGCGATGACGCTAAGCAATGAGCGCAACATGAGAGTCAGGAAAACCAATATCACTAGTAGCATGGTCGGCACTAGCGTCGCGCTGTCATCTTGAGCTGCGGTCATAAACGCGTAGTTCATTGCAATAATTCCGGCCTTGTGGAACTCAGTATCCGGGTACACTTGCTGATAACGCTCAATCATTCCGTTTATGTAGGCAACCACTTCTTGTACTTCAGCGGTTTTATCGACCTCAGGGAGTTGGACCGTAATATTCACAACCGTGACATCCCCTTTTTCGGAAATCAGTGAACTTTTCAAAACCGGCTCACTCAACGCAATACTTTTGACTTTCTCGATTCGCTGAGGCGTCAATTCATATTCGCTATACAGTAAATCTTCGACAAGAAGATCATCTTCAAACGCTTCGGTATGCTGGTAGTTGGCAAGGGAATCAACACGGGTGGAGTATGGGACTTGCCACGCCTCGTCAGTGATCTGCTGAATAAGAGATAAGGTGTTAGGAGTAAAAACAGTGCCACTTTTTGGCGCTATGACCAAAGCAAGACTGTCAGATTTTGCAAAGGTAGTCTGAATTTCATCAAACGCAAGTAACTGCTCATTTGTTCCATCAAAAAAGATGTCGTAATCCCCCCTAAAATAAAGATTTTTTCCTCCAATAGTTGCTATAACAATCAATAAAACGGTAGCAAGTACAACCAACACACTGTAATTCGTTGGTAGCTTGACCCAGCCGATTCGGGCTTGTTGTTGAACGTTGTGATGTGGCATCACACTCTCCTTTTGTGACGTTTCGTCAAATTTAAAAACTAAAAAAACAGCGAATGCTGTGATAACCAGATAACTTCAACATATAAAAGTCAGATCGAATTTATTTGGTTATATAAGTTAGTTTTTGAGTAACTTCCTATACTTCTCGAGATCGGTAACTTGAGTACCAACCTCTAATTTTTTGACGATTCGTCACCAATGGTGTAATAAAAAAGCCAACTAAAATATTAGATGGCCTCTATAACGATTAGCGATTCACAGACTCTAAATAAGCCAGCTCTTCGCTGAACAATTCCTGTTCCACTCGACGCCACGTTTTACGGTAATCCCACTCTGTCGATAAAGGTGACCACCCTAAACCATCAAGTAACATATTCGCGTTATGCAGTACTGAGAATGGATCTTGAATTCGCTGAATACATCGACTGTTCGATGCATTTTGCGCTAGAGCGTTTGAACCGAAGGCAATAGACCAGTTAGCAAATACGATGGCATCAGAACCAATTGCGGGAGAGAACTTAAGGTCTCCACATTCCACCGCATTATTCACCAACGCATCAGCACCATCTATTACTTGTTCTTCTAAGTTGTTCAATTCATTCACACGCTTAGGCGAAGCTTTCTCTAGGACCCAAGGCGTCTTTGCGACAATCGCACAGGTTGATAGTACAGGCTCCATACGAGCGTAAATACGATAACCTACATGCATAGCAATGATTTTTTCTCTGGTATTGCCATTGAACTTAGCGGTACGTTCGAAAAATATTGCCTCGCTTCTCAGCGAGTGAATACAAAGTGCAAGAATCACATCTTCTTTGCTGCAAAAATGATTGTAGATCGTTCCCTTCGAGTAAGGGCTTGCCGCTGTGAGCTTGTCCATCGTTAAGTTGGCAAAGCCTTGCTCTTGAACCAGAGACTTAGCCAATTGAATAAGCTCTATTTCACGATCAGCAATCGCCTGTTGTTTTTTAGTTAGCCCTGAAGACGTACGACATCCGTCTTGCTTGCTATCTTTTTTACAGCGAAAGTTAAACATAATCCTTTGATCCGTATACCAACACACTCCCGATAATTGTAACACGATTCTTGAATACAGGAACGCCACTAAATTTGACGAACCGTCATAAATGACACTTCGTCATAATAGATCAAAAAACAAACATTGCAAGTGTGAATTTATAGCTAACCGAAAAATAAGATTTAATTATATATAACCAAGTAACATCAAGATGCTTGGTTCAGCGAGAATGATTTGATTGTAAGGAAAATCTAGAGTGGAGTGCGAGGACATAACCCCAAAAATCAGCACCTTAAAAATTGGACAACGAGTGATATTGAAATGATGTGATTCAAAAAAGCCCAAAACACTTAAAGTTTGGATTCAAAACAGCAACTGATAGATGCTCTATTTACAAAGTGTGTTCTGTCTTGGGCTTTTCTTTTACTGCTTCCTTTCAATATTAGAGCTGAAAAACTCAATAACATGGTGAGAAAGCGATTCTCTTTAAGTAAAAGACTGAATTTCTAAATCGAGAGGCTTGGTTTATCACCTGCAGATGCAATGGCATAACGAATATCGTCAATAAATCGCCTTTCTGTCTCGATAATTCCATCAGAGAATGTGACTGGTTGATGTGGCCCTGCAAGTAGAACAATATTAGTAAAATCAGAGACGTTGAAGTTCTCTGCCACAACATTTTTGGAATGAAAATCGATAACCGTTTTTGCGACTTGATCTTCCAATTGCAAAAGCTGCTCTTCGGTAATTTTCATGCGTGCCAAAGCCACACGAACGCATTTATCGTGGGTTGTTGTCTGTTCTTTTATGATTTCCGTATATTTATCATTGAGCT
The DNA here is from genome assembly GCF_009361695.1 of Vibrio sp. VGrn 2. Lineage (NCBI taxonomy): Bacteria > Pseudomonadati > Pseudomonadota > Gammaproteobacteria > Vibrionales > Vibrionaceae > Vibrio > Vibrio sp. VGrn 2. Next base: position 292,183 of record NZ_RBWD01000002.1, read on the forward strand.
TGGAGTTTTCTGCATAGCTGTAATATAACGGCCCGTGCAACGTTATATTTTTATCTTCATCAACGTAAACAAGATCCAATAACTCCAAAGCTTTTAGGTAATCAGACATGCTCTGCTCAGACAAATCATACTTTTTCTTTAAAATGGAATATCCATCTTTGCCTCGCAGCATTCTCAATTCACGATAAAAATCGTAAAGATGGGGAAATTGAAAAAAGACTTCATCTTGCGTACGGCTAAAGTAATCCTCGTCTTCACCTTGTAATTGATTCGCAAGCTTTTGTAGCTCATCTAACGTGCAATCAACAGCTCTACAATATTCAAGCAGTTTATCCAAAGCGAGATTTGTGCTTGTTAAGTGTCTCTTAAAAGTGGACAGCGGCATGCCCATTTTCTCAGATAGCTCTCGATATGTTAGCCCTTTTGTTTTAATCGCTTGGCGTAATGCGGCTAGCAAGTATTCGGGAGTCAGATCTCTCATCTACAATTCCTTTTGGCAATGTTACAGCTGTATAGTATTTGTAACAATTTAGAACCGCTTGGCAAGGTATAAGTTCATATTTTTATAAGAAAAATATGAATTAATATATCGAAATCAAAATTCACACGATAAATGGAAAATTCAATATGAATTCAATTTCATGATGAATATAAAATGATACACAAAACAAAAGTGAAGCAATTACTCTAAATTATTGGGATTAATTTTAATGGTAACGTAAAGTTAAGAATATAAGCCTATTCGCTCTGCGAAAATCTAGAATAATTAACCTAAAAAGAAAAAACGACAAATGAATAAAAATTCACCATTCCTAGCAACGCTTTTCCTCGTATATTAGTCCGCAAGTTTCACTGCAGTACCAAATGCCAAAATTTCCGAAGAACCATCTACGATTGAGCTCGTGGTAAATCGAATCCCTACAATCGCATCTGCACCTTTAGATTCAGCGTCTGCTACCATGCGCTGTATAGCTATATCACGCGCGTCGGTCATCATTTCCGTGTAACCGCGAATTTCGCCGCCAACAATGCTTTTGATACCCGCCATGAGGTCACGACCGATGTGTTTTGATTGAACAACATTACCAGTTACAACCCCTCTTATTTCAGAGATCTGCTTGCCCGGAATGCTTTCTGTCGTTGTGTAGATCATTTTTAGTCCCTTATAAACGTAAAATATATACCCAAGCCATTTTATTACCAACAGAGCAGCGATCACTAATCAAATCGGGAAGACTGATAGACAAGATTCTGAATGGCAAAACTGAAAAATATTTGGGTATATATTTTAGCAATAAAAAAGGAGAGCTAATGCTCTCCTTCTCTTAATCCTAAACTGCTAATTAAAGAGCAGCTTTCGCTTTTTCAACTAGAACTGCAAATGCAGCTTTGTCGAATACTGCGATGTCCGCAAGGATCTTACGGTCGATCTCGATAGATGCTTTCTTAAGACCGTTGATGAAACGGCTGTAAGATAGACCATTTTGACGAGATGCCGCATTGATACGTGCAATCCATAGTTGACGGAATTGACGCTTCTTAGCGCGACGGTCACGGTAAGCGTATTGACCAGCTTTAGTAACTGCTTGGAAAGCTACGCGGTAAACACGTGAACGCGCACCGTAGTAACCTTTAGCTTGTTTTAGAACTTTCTTATGACGTGCACGAGCTTGTACACCACGTTTTACGCGAGGCATTATGCTTCTCCTAAACTAAACGATTGATAACTAAAAAGAATTAAGCGTATGGCATCATACGAACAACTGCAGCAACTTCACAACGTGGAAGAATTGCATTTGGACGTAGTTGACGCTTGTTCTTAGTAGTACGCTTAGTCAGGATGTGACGTTTTGTAGCGTGCTTGTACTTAATACCACCAGCAGTTTTCTTAAAACGCTTAGCAGCACCTTTGTTGGTTTTCATCTTAGGCATGATGAATAACTCCGCATTGAGTAGGTTTAATAAACAACGTAATTAGGGCGAACAAAACCCAGCCGTTATGCCTTTATCGAAAGGAAAGCGGCTAGGTTTTAATTACTTGATGAGCCGTTAATTACTTCTTTTTAGGGGCTAGCACCATGATCATCTGGCGACCTTCAATCTTCTTAGGGAAAGATTCAACTACAGCAAGTTCTGCAGTATCTTCCTTAAGACGATTTAGAACGTCAACACCGATGTCTTGGTGTGCCATCTCTCGGCCACGGAAGCGAATTGTTACCTTCACTTTGTTGCCTTCTTCAAGGAAACGCGTCAGGTTGCGTAGTTTTACCTGATAGTCTCCAATATCAGTTCCAGGACGGAATTTTACTTCCTTGATCTGGACCTGCTTTTGCTTCTTCTTCTGCTCTTTAGCAGTTTTGCTCTTCTCGAAGAGGAACTTACCATAGTCCATCACACGACAAACAGGTGGCTCGGCGTTAGGACTGATCTCAACGAGATCCATACCAGCTTCTTCAGCAGCTGCAATGGCTTCTTGAATCGATACAACACCAACTGATTCACCGTCAGCGCCTGTTAGTCGAACTTCACGAATACCACGAATTTCACCGTTGATACGGTGCGGGTTTTGTTTTACCGGCTGTTGGCCACGTCTTCCGCCTTTAATAGCTTATTCCTCCAGATTGAGCTTACGGCTAGAGATCTCGTCTTGGATGTATGCAATAAAATCATCCACTTTAAATTTACCAAGATCTTTACCTTTACGAGTACGTACTGCAATTTCGCCAGCTTCCATTTCTTGGTCACCAACAACAAGCATATACGGTACACGCTTCAAAGTATGTTCGCGGATTTTAAAGCCAATCTTCTCATTTCTCAAGTCCGCTTTAGCTCTAATTCCACTTTTTTGTAGTTTTTGTACTATTTCTTGAACATAACCTGACTGTTTATCAGTAATGTTCATAAGAACTGCTTGTTCTGGCGCCAACCAAGTTGGGAAGAAACCAGCATATTCTTCGATAAGGATACCGATGAAGCGCTCTAGTGAACCTAGAATCGCACGGTGAATCATTACCGGTACAAGACGTTCGTTATTTTCACCTACATAAGTAGCGCCTAGGCGACCTGGTAGGTTGAAGTCTAGCTGGACAGTACCACACTGCCAAGCGCGGTCTAGACAATCGTATAGTGTGAATTCAATCTTAGGACCGTAGAACGCACCCTCACCTTCTTGAATTTCGTATGGGATATCCATCGATTCAAGAGACTGCTTCAATGCTTCTTCAGATTGATCCCAGATTTCATCTGAACCTACACGTTTCTCTGGACGAGTAGACAGTTTCACTACGATGTTATCGAAACCAAATGTTTGGTACGTATCGTACACCATCTTGATGCAGTTTGTTACTTCTTCTTGGATTTGGCTCTCAGTACAAAAAATGTGAGCATCATCCTGAGTAAAGCCACGTACACGCATAATGCCGTGCAGTGCACCAGATGGTTCGTTACGGTGACATGAGCCGAACTCTGCCATACGTAGCGGTAGGTCGCGGTACGATTTTAGACCTTGGTTGAAGATCTGTACGTGACCTGGACAGTTCATTGGCTTAATTGCGTATTCACGGTTCTCAGAAGAAGTTGTGAACATTGCATCAGCGTATTTATCCCAGTGACCTGAGCGTTCCCAAAGAACACGGTCCATCATTAGCGGACCTTTTACTTCTTGGTAACCGTACTCATCTAGCTTAGCGCGGATGAATACTTCCAGATCACGGAAAATAGACCAACCATTGTGATGCCAGAACACCATACCCGGTGCTTCTTGCTGCATGTGGAATAGGTCTAGTTGCTTACCAATCTTACGGTGGTCACGCTTCGCTGCTTCTTCTAGGCGAGTTAGATGCGCTTTCAGTGCTTTCTTATCGTGGAAAGCCGTACCGTAGATACGTTGAAGCATTTTATTGTCGCTGTTACCACGCCAGTAAGCACCTGCCACATTCAATAGAGTGAAGTGTTGACAGAAGCTCATGTTAGGAACGTGAGGACCACGACACATGTCGATGTATTCTTCATGGTGGTAAAGACCTGGACGATCATCACGAGATACGTTTTCGTCTAGGATTTCCACTTTGTATGGTTCGCCACGTGATTCAAACGTATCACGCGCTTCCTGCCAGCTTACTTTTTTCTTAACAACTTCGTACTTGGTTTTCGCTAGCTCTTTCATACGCTTTTCAATCTTTTCAAGATCTTCTTGCGTTAGAGACTCATCTAGGTCGATATCGTAGTAGAAGCCGTTGTCGATGGTTGGACCAATCGCCATTTTAGCTTGTGGGTAAAGCTGCTTAAGAGCGTGACCAAGAAGGTGAGCACAAGAGTGACGAACGATTTCTAAACCGTCTACTTCATCTTTTACTGTGATGATTTCAAGGCTTGCGTCTTCTTCAATTAGGTCACACGCATCAACGCGGTTACCGTTTACACGACCAGCGATCGTTGCTTTTGCAAGACCAGGACCGATCGATTGCGCAACTTCCATAGTAGAAACTGGGTTGTCAAATTGACGCTGACTGCCGTCAGGAAGAGTAATAATAGGCATGCTATGTCCTTTACAGTGGTGTTGCACACCAAGCAACACATGTTATTCAAATTAGAAGCTATTTGTTGAAAATAGTTGAGAGTCAATAAAGGCCTCTCGGTAACACGAATACCGGACCGTTATCGAAAATGGGATTGTACCTAGCTCACATTTAGATTGCAAAGCGCGATTTTGTTTTATCATAAGAACTTAACCTCAGGCCCCGTCACGACAATCTGATAATTATTCTTAAGGGCTCACATCATTTGTAAACGGAGTTACCCCCTCCCAATAGAACTTGAATACACAACTGGTATAATAGTTCCTGATACATATTAACCAACACAGGACCCAGCACACCTAGTTCCACCTCAAAGTGCAATTTAGGTATATAGTTGTTTTATTGAGTAGTTTGCATGTAGGTGTTCATCATGATCTATTTCAAATCGCGCTTTATGGGGCTTCTAAGCATTTCGATATGCTGTGTACCAGCCATGGCATCAGATGACCTGTATGGGCCGCTACGTTCTTACGCACAATCTCCGATGCAAGTGGTTAGCCATACCAATATACTGCGCTCAGGACATAGCCTTCCCTCTGACTTTGTCGAAACCTATGGCTCAGGAACCGTGGCTAGTGTTTGGGCTCATACTGATGAATACGCACTGGATTATTACCACAACCAAATCGAAATTGGCAGCAAGTGGCAAATCAATAGCCGTTGGCAATGGGAACTCAATTATCGGTGGGTTTTTGCCGCTGATAACCATTTAGATGGACTGACTAAAAGCTTCCATAACCTTTTCGGTATCGGACAGAATGGCCGAGACAAAGTAGACAGAGATCGTTTTTACATTTCAATGCCGCAATATGATGTGCTAGAAGATGATTTCGAAGGACAAACGCTTGCCAACAACTTATCTACTTATTTGCAATATCAAGTGTTTCAGAGTGAACATCACGGCCTATCGATTGGTGGCAGCTTGTATTTTAATGATGTTGCTCATGGCACTTTTCAAGGCAGTAATTTCGAGCAAGGTTTCCAACTAAATTACAGTTATTTAAGTGACGCCCACGCATTTTATTCGATGGTTGGCATGACTTTTCGCTCAGATGATCGCGCCTTGCTGGATCTACCCTATCGGCATAATACGATTGCCTTTGCAGCTGGGTACCGTTATGCGTTGGAAGATAACCACCACCTGATGTTTGAATACCATTGGTATCAAGGCTCAACAGAAGGACCCGCAGAGTTTGCTGATGCCTCTAATGAACTGGTATTAGGCTATCGATATCTAATGGAAAACTCCGCGCTTGAGTTTTTAGCCGTAGAGAACGCACGAAACATGGATAACAGTACCGATATCGCTTTCACAATAGGATATCGGTACATATTCTCATCAAGTTGATGAGAACTATAGATTTAGCGTTGGTGCGACCGCGGCAGCGACTTGAGCATCAGTTGCATTGATCGGCAATGTAAACGAGCGATATTGGTCACCAGCCAAGCTGAGCGAACGGTCAATCTCCGCCAAACAATGCATGACCTGCCCTTCCAGAATAAAAGAAAGCTCAATTTCTTTTGATGAGATAAAACCATTATTGCGGAACTCTAGCTCTTGATAAATTCCAGAGCGAGAAGCAAACGAGCCACCGCGCAAAAAGCCTTTTTCAACATCGGCTTTAACCATAGTGAAACCAGCTTGCTCGATCGCTTGAATAACGCGAGATGCTACTGGTAGTGGTTTCACTTCAATATAGTCACGGTCACGCGGGTCAATCGCAAAATCAATATCTAACGTCGTTTCAACCCAAACATGGCATTGATTTTTAAGTGCGCTAACCGCAGTAATTGGAGTTTCATCATGCAGTTTTAGCTCAAACGGAACCTGCTTCTCTTCATTAGGTTGAATCACAAAGGGGTCTACCGCCTTCAGCTGATCAATAGTGAACGTTTGGTAACTTACGCTATCATCCACTTCAACTTTCATCTCTGTGTTCAATTTAATCGTAATAGCATCAATTTGTTGTTCGACGTCTCCGCCTTTGATATGAACATGCCCTTTCAGCGTCTCTCCTTGAAAAACGCTCATTTCGTCTAAAATCGTATCTACTTTTGCAGAACCGATCCCCAGTGATGCTTTCAATTTTTTAAACATGTTTTTCCTTTTTAGCGACTTTTCTTCTCATAATCGTTTGTTTACACAATTGTTTTATACTCTGCAAGCAATAGACCACAAGAAAATGTTCGAATTCCATCATCAATCCAAATAATACTCAGCAGCAAGAGTCATTCAGCCTCACAATAGGATTGTTCTGTCACTAAGTGGGGCATTCGTCGAGAAATGTTTGCAATTTGTACCTAAATTAAGCAGTATTTGTATAGTCAAATAAAAGGGAACCATTATGTCTGCACCACTCTACATTCAAATCAAACAATTTATCCTCGATAAAATTGATGCTGGAGAGTGGATAGTCGGTCATCGCATCGCTACTGAGATTGAGCTTACCGAGCAATTTGGTGTTAGTAGAATGACAGTGAACAAAGCAATTCGGGACTTAGTTAATGAGGGCCGATTACAACGTCGCCCACGCTTAGGTACGTTTGTGTGTGATCCTGGTGAAAAGTCAGAATCTCCTCTGTTAGACATTCGAAATATTGCCGAAGAAGTCAGCGACCGAGGGCGACAATATAGCAGTAAAGTGCTCAAACAAGTTGCCATAAAAGCAGATGACAGCATCGCGACAAAACTCGGCGTCATGCTTGGCACAACGGTGTTTTACAGTGAAATCATTCACTATGAAGACCAAACGCCTATTCAATTGGAACTCCGCTGGGTGAACAGCCAATATGCCCCGAGTTATTTAAATCAAGACTTCACACAAATCACTCCGAATCAATACCTGTCAGATAATTGCCCACTCAGCGCTATTGAACATACCGTAGAGGCAATTGTGCCTGACGGCCGTATTAAGCAAGACTTAAAAATGCAAGCCAATGAGCCTTGCCTTCTCTTGAATCGCAGAACGTGGAGCCAAGATAAGTTAGTCAGTACCGCCCTACTTTATCACCCTGGTAACAAATATAAGCTGAGCTCAAAAGTGCTCATTTAATGACAAGATTGGTCCTATAGATCTACGTTTTGATCACATTTTAGCAACATCAATCTTGTCAGTGTTCTTATTTTGCTCTATTTATTTGTATATACATTTAATGATACAAATAAACACAGGGACACAAACATGGATTTGCTGATTGAAAACGCACGTCTGGTCACCATGCAACCGGGAGAGCGCGGTTATCTGCCAACGTCTCCTGCTCGTATTGGCATTCAATCTGGAAAAATCGTTGCGATCAGCACCTGTGTAATTGGTGAAGACGAACCGCAAACTGAGTCTCTGCTGTCTGCCCAGCATTACGCTCAGAGTATCGACCTTCAAGGCAAGTTAGTTCTGCCAGGTTTGATCGACTGCCACACTCATCTTATTTATGCGGGCAATCGTGCCAACGAATTTGAAATGCGCTTAAACGGCGTGCCATATCAAGAAATTTCCAAACAAGGCGGTGGGATACTTTCAACGGTGCATGCGACGCGTTCAGCAACCGAAGCGCAATTAGTTGAGTTAGCGTTGCCACGTTTAGACGGGCTACTCGCGAGCGGCGTCACTTCTGTCGAAGTGAAATCAGGCTACGGATTGACACTGAATGACGAAGTAAAAATGCTCCGTGCAGCCAAAATGCTTGAACAAGAGCGCAAAGTTAAAATCACCACTACACTTCTTGCCGCTCACGCCATTCCGCCTGAGTTCCAAGGCCGTGCAGATGACTATATTGAGCACATTTGTCAGGACATAATCCCTGTTGTCGCAAAGGAAGAATTAGCCACGAGTGTCGATGTTTTTTGTGAATCGATTGGTTTCAATCTTGAACAAACAGAAAAAGTGTTTGTAGCTGCAAAACGCCACGGCTTAAAGGTTAAAGGGCATACAGAGCAACTTTCGAATCTCGGTGGTACAGCCCTCACTGCGCAATACAACGGTCTGTCAGCGGATCACATCGAGTTTTTAGATGAGCAAGGTGTTAAAGCACTTGCTCGCTCAAACACTGTCGCCACTCTACTGCCTGGCGCTTTTTATTTTCTAAGAGAAACTCAGTTACCACCGATTGAGTTGTTGAGAGAGCATAACGTGCCGATGGCAATTGCTACGGATGTCAACCCAGGTACATCACCGTTTTCTGATCTCACACTCATGCTGAATATGGCGTGCACACTATTTCGCCTTACGCCGCAAGAAGCTCTGCGTGGTGTAACGCAACATGCAGCCAAAGCTCTGGGTTATCAAAACTCACGTGGCACCATCAAAGTAGGGTTTGATGCGGACTTCTCTATCTGGGATATCGAAAGTCCTGCAGATTTAAGCTATCAAGTCGGAACAAAACGTCTAGTAGGTCGTATAGTAAATGGTGAATACATTTCACACGGAGGCCAATAATATGTCTCAATTCGACCTACACTCCCCCCTATTTCATTGGCAAGGCCGTCATGATGCCGAGGACGGCAAACTTGGTCAGCGAATTCATCACGTGGTTCAACGCCAGAAAGCAGATGAGTTAGGGGCAGTTGCGCATGGCGTCTCATTGCTGGGTTTTGCTACCGACGCTGGCGTAGCCAGAAACAAAGGACGCATTGGTGCGAAAAAAGCGCCAGATTTAATCCGACGAGCACTCGCTAATTTAGCATGGCACCAAGACGTCCCACTATATGACTTAGGCACCGTGGTGTGCGAAGACGACTTACTGGAAGAGAGCCAATCTCTATGTGCGGCAACCATTTCAAGCGCACTACCTCATACGCCTGTCATCGTGTTAGGTGGGGGGCATGAGATTGCGTGGGCCTCGTTTTCCGGCTTAGCGGAGTATTTTAAAGCGCACTATCCAGAGAAGAAGCCTAAAATCGGTATCATAAATTTCGATGCGCATTTCGATTTACGCGCATTCGAGAGCAGCATCGCCGACATCAAACCAAGCTCTGGCACTCCCTTCAACCAAATTCATCATTTTTGCCAACGCAATGATTGGGACTTTCATTACGCTTGCATTGGCGTAAGCCGCAGTAGCAACACTAAAGCGCTGTTTGAAAAAGCAGATGCGTTAAATGTTTGGTATGTAGAAGACAATCAGCTTTGTTACCTAAACCACAGTTATCACTTAACTCAGCTTCAACATTTTATTGACGACTGTGATTACCTCTATTTGACCATTGATCTGGATGTATTTCCTGCGGCAACCGCACCCGGGGTCAGCGCCCCTGCGGCTCGGGGAGTGAGTTACGACACTATTGCACCCTTTTTAGATCGAATTCTTCATTACAAAAATAAGCTCATGCTGGCTGATATCGCCGAATACAACCCTAATTATGACGTCGATAGTCAAACTGCACGCTTAGCTGCCCGTTTGTGTTGGGATATCGCCAACGCGATGGCGGAAAAGCAACACAAACCATAACGCATCCTAGATGCCACTTATTATTACGACCAAGCAAGTACTTGGTCATCACGAGAAACTAAAGGAGTCTGAAATGACACAGCGCCAGGGACAAGATCCACGACTTGATACAAGCAGAACAATTCGTGCACCTCACGGAGATAAACTGCGCGCAAAATCTTGGCTAACCGAAGCCCCTCTTCGTATGCTGATGAACAACCTCGATCCTGATGTTGCAGAACATCCACATTCGCTGGTTGTATATGGCGGCATTGGCCGTGCGGCACGAAACTGGGAATGTTACGACAAGATTGTTGAAGTACTTGAAAGACTCGAAGATGACCAAACGCTTTTAGTTCAATCAGGCAAGCCTGTTGGTGTTTTCCCTACCCATAAAAACGCCCCACGCGTGCTTATCGCAAACTCAAACCTCGTTCCTCATTGGGCAAACTGGGAACACTTCAACGAGCTCGATAAACAAGGCTTGATGATGTACGGCCAAATGACCGCTGGCAGCTGGATATACATTGGCTCACAAGGCATCGTCCAAGGCACATACGAAACATTCGTATCTGTTGCGAAAAAGCACTTTGACGGCGAAGCAAAAGGCCGATGGATTCTAACTGGCGGTCTTGGTGGTATGGGTGGTGCTCAGCCTCTAGCTGGTACGATGGCGGGCTTCTCCATGATTGCGGTAGAGTGTGATGAATCGCGTATCGATTACCGCCTACGTACAGGCTATGTCGATAAGAAAGCGACATCTTTAGATGAAGCGCTTGCTATCATCAAAGAATCAGACACACCAGTATCAGTTGGTCTACTAGGTAATGCAGCAGACGTTTTCTCTGAGTTGGTAGAACGTAATATCACGCCTGATGTAGTAACAGACCAAACGTCTGCACACGATCCGCTCAATGGCTACTTACCACAAGGCTGGAGCATGTCTCACGCTGCAGAAATGCGTTTGCAAGATGAAGCAATGATCGTTAAAGCAGCCAAAAAATCCATGGCAGTGCAAGTTCAAGCCATGTTAGAGCTACAAAATCGCGGCGCCGCAACACTCGACTACGGTAACAACATCCGCCAAATGGCTCTGGAAGAAGGCGTAGAAAACGCATTTGATTTCCCTGGCTTCGTTCCAGCCTACATTCGCCCTCTATTCTGCGAAGGTATTGGTCCTTTCCGCTGGGCCGCTCTCTCTGGCGATCCTGAGGATATCTATAAAACCGACCAAAAAGTAAAAGAGCTAATTCCAGATAATCCGCACTTACATAACTGGCTAGATATGGCGCGCGAGCGCATTCAGTTCCAAGGTTTACCTGCACGTATTTGCTGGGTTGGTCTTAAAGATCGTGAGCGTCTTGGTCAAGCATTCAATGAAATGGTGAAAAATGGCGAACTTAAGGCGCCCGTTGTCATTGGTCGTGACCACTTAGACTCTGGCTCCGTAGCAAGCCCGAACCGAGAAACCGAAGGCATGATGGACGGTTCTGACGCCGTATCAGACTGGCCACTATTAAACGCGCTACTCAACACAGCGGGCGGTGCAACTTGGGTTTCACTGCACCACGGTGGCGGCGTAGGTATGGGCTTCTCGCAACACTCAGGTATGGTTATCTGCTGTGACGGCAGTGAAGATGCCTCAAAACGTATTGCCCGCGTGCTGCATAACGACCCAGCAACAGGCGTGATGCGTCATGCTGATGCGGGATACGACATTGCTAAACAATGTGCAGCAGAGCAAGGGCTAGATTTGCCAATGCTCAACGAAGAACTGAAGAAGCTCAAGTAAGGATGAAAGAGATGTTAAATTTAACGCTAAAGCCAGGTCATATTAGCTTAAACGAACTACGCCAAGTGAGCCGTTCACCAGTCAACCTTACTTTGGATCCTGAAGCCATTCCGGCCATTGAAGAAAGCACGCAAGTCGTGGAGCGTGTCATCGCGGAAGATAGAACGGTTTACGGAATTAACACTGGTTTTGGTCTATTGGCTAACACACGAATAGCACCAGAAGATTTAGAAACTCTGCAACGCAGTATCGTTCTTTCTCATGCGGCAGGTATCGGTGAGTTTATGTCAGATGAAACGGTTCGTCTGATGATGGTATTAAAAATCAATAGTCTGTCTCGTGGTTTTTCTGGTATTCGCCTAAAAGTCATTAATATGCTGACCGATCTAGTTAACGCACAAGTTTACCCTTGTGTACCTAAAAAGGGCTCTGTTGGCGCCTCAGGTGACTTAGCTCCTCTGGCCCATATGAGCACAGTATTACTAGGTGAAGGACAAGCTCGTCACAACGGTAATATCATTTCTGGGCAAGAAGCATTAAAAATCGCAGGTCTAGAACCCATAACTCTGGCACCGAAAGAAGGCTTAGCGCTGCTAAATGGTACCCAGGCATCAACAGCGTTCGCATTAGAAGGTCTGTTTATCGCGGAAGATCTTTTCGCTTCGGCTACAGTATGTGGCGCAATGTCTGTCGAAGCCGCTCTCGGCAGCCGACGTCCATTCGATCCGCGCATTCATCGTGTACGTGGTCATCGCAGCCAAATGGACGCTGCACTGGCCTATCGTCATCTATTGGATACATCAAGTGACATTGGTGATTCGCATACTAACTGTGAAAAAGTGCAAGACCCGTATTCGTTGCGTTGTCAGCCTCAAGTAATGGGGGCGTGTTTGCAGCAAATCCGCAACGCTGCAGAAGTATTGCAAGTAGAAGCAAACTCCGTATCAGATAACCCGTTGGTGTTTGCTGAAGATGACGACATCATCTCTGGCGGTAACTTCCACGCTGAGCCTGTTGCAATGGCAGCTGACAACCTAGCACTGGCGATTGCTGAGATCGGCAGCCTGTCTGAACGTCGTATGGCATTGCTTATCGATAGCGCATTATCAAAATTACCACCGTTCTTAGTCGATAATGGTGGTGTGAACTCTGGTTTCATGATTGCCCAAGTCACCTCTGCTGCGCTAGCAAGCGAAAACAAAACGCTCGCTCACCCAGCGTCAGTAGACAGCTTGCCAACATCAGCAAACCAAGAAGATCACGTTTCAATGGCAACCTTCGCGGCTCGCAGATTGAAAGAAATGGGAGAAAACACTCGCGGTATTCTAGCGGTCGAATACCTATCAGCAGCACAAGGCCTAGACTTTAGAGCACCAAACAAGTCTTCTGAGCGTATCGAGACTGCCAAACAAATGTTGCGTGAAAAAGTATCGTTCTACGATAAAGATCGCTACTTTGCGCCGGACATTGAACAGGCGAATACTCTGCTTAAGCTGGCTATCCACAACACGCTCATGCCAGAGAGTCTGTTACCAAGTATTCAGTAATCCAGCATTACCAGCACTTAATCTAAAAACCGGATGATAATTTGAAGGCTCCACGTTTCGCGTGGAGCTTTTTTATCTCCTCATTAAACGTATTCCCAGCGATCTTTATGAACACTTGCATATTGTTATTGCTATACTTTTAAAAATAGCCGACGTAATAAAGTCGCTGTTTATTGCTTTCACAAATAAAAGCGTTGCTAAAGTATGCGTTTTTAACGATTTATCCGCCGAAATAGTGTCTTATTGTTAGGATACGGTGAAGTTTTCACTGGATGGACCATTGCTACGCAGATATTCGCATATAATCCCACACAGTTTTGGTTACTACGTAAAAATTATGTTTCTAACACCTTATTTTTCAAACACTAATCACCAGTTTCAGTTCACTCGCGAACAAGCAAGCCACTTTGCAAAACGTGTCGCAGGTGACTATAACCCAATCCACGATGAAGACAACAAACGCTTTTGTGTCCCTGGGGACTTACTTTTCGCAGTGCTTCTTAGTAAAGAAGGCGTCAGCCAAAAGATGCGTTTTAACTTCTCTGGCATGGTAAACGATGGTGTAGCACTTCATATTGAAAATAAGTGTGAAAAAGAAAGCGCCGTTGTTGACGAGGCAGGTAAAGAATACTTACACATGTCCCGTGAAGGTGAGACTAATCACGATCCCGCATTTATTGAGCATGTCGTAACAAATTACGTGCAATTCTCTGGCATGAACTTCCCTCACATCATGGTTCCTCTTATGGAAGAGAAGCAAATGATGATCAACTGCCAACGTCCATTAGTTATTTATGAAAGCATGGAAGTTGAATTTTCACGCTTAGACCTTACGCATCCTGAAGTGGATTTCACTGGCGCAACGTTCGACGTGGAAGGCAAACGTGGGGTAGTCACCTTAAACTTTGCGTTCAAAGAAGACGGTGAAGTCGTTGGCAAAGGCATCAAACGCATGGTTGCAAGCGGCTTGAAGCCATATGACCAAGAAGCGGTTGACGATCTTGTACGCCGTTTCAATGAACGTAAGGATGCATTCCTAGCAAAGTTCGTTAAGGCAGCCTAATCGACTGCCCTATCAGAAGCGCTCAAAAAACGTGTTTACTAAAAGAAAGCCCAACGTCGATCGTTGGGCTTTCTTTTTATGTCTCATCCAAATGAAACCGAACTCGACGCTCAAATCCAGCGGCGGACGTGGTTTTTATAATCCACATACTCTTCACCAAACAATCGCTCTAGAACACGTTCCTCTGGCTTGATTTGAAATCGATTCATATAACTGACAAATACAACGCTACAAAGCACCACACTCAAGTGCTGCCACCACAAACCAATTGCAATGATTAGAAGCAGTAGCGCCATATACATCGGGTTGCGCGAAAAAGAAAATACGCCAGTTCTCACCACGGAAGAGGCCGTGTCAGGCTTTACAGGGTTAACCGTCGTTTTTACTTTATGGAATTCATACACACCAGCAATGCCCATATAACCAGAGAGCAAAGTTAACCCACCAACCACAACCTCGACAAAGGGCACGCTAATATTCAGGCTCGGCACCAGAACTGTCAGTCCATACATGAGTAGTATGACCAACAAAAACACCGCAACAGGTGGGACTTTGAGTTCAAGTTTTCTCAAGATTCATATCCTTTGAAATTGTTGTATGTGACTTCTAAAAAAGCCCAGTAAAACTGGGCTTAATTTGATGTGATTATATCAAAGTTAACAGTGCCTGAACGGGATGTTTGGGCTTTGTTCCTTCAAAGCGTTTCACTTGGCTGCGGCAAGAGTAGCCAGTAATCAAACATCTCTCGTTATCTAACTTATCTAAGCTTGGCTTCCAGCTTAAATTGTAAATGTCTTTCGACATCGACAACTTATCGACCTCGTGACCAAACGTACCCGCCATACCACAACAACCAACCGGTACCGTATTTAAAACCGCACCAAAGTGAGCAAAAATAGCGCCCCACTCTTTTTCCGCATTCGGCATTTTGGTTTTTTCAGTACAGTGCGCAAACAGATACCAAGGTTCCTGCGCGTTATGCTCTCCGCTTTCAAACGCTTCTAGTCTTGGGTAAAGCCATTCGTGGGCCGTTAGTACATCGAAATCACCTCGCTTACTGCCAAGTACTTCAGCGTATTCATCTCGATAACACAGCACCAATGCAGGGTCGACACCAACTAATGGAATATCCAGATCCGCTACCATCGCCAAAAACTTCGCTGTATCGGCTGCTGTATCCTTAAACTGACGTAGAAAGCCTTTAATGTGTTGTGCTTTACCGTTCGGCTTAAATGGCAGAAGCACCGGATGCATGCCCAGCTTTTTCAATAATTTAACGAAGTCTTCTACAACATCGGCGTCGTAGTAGCTAGTGAATGGGTCTTGAACAATTAAAACATGCTTGCTCTTTTCAGACGAAGACAAACCGCTGAGCGCTTGCAGATCATAAGGCGTTGTCAGCGACTCTACTCGTTGTTTCAATGTAGGTACTGATAACAACGGCGCATCGACATACCCAACTGTTGAAGCCGTTAAGCTCTTGACCCACGACTGCTTCAAAACACCGTTTACGACACCTGGCGCTTTCGCCATCATTGGTAGCATAGTTTCAATATTGGCAACCAAATAATCTTTTGCTGGGCGTTGGTAGCGCGAGTGATAGATGTTTAAAAAGCGGGAGCGGAAGCTTGGGACATCCACTTTAATCGGACACTGGCTCGCACACGCTTTACACGCTAAACAACCATTCATCGCTTCATACACTTCGTGGGAGAAATCGTATTCGTGACGACGATTGATAGAATGACGTACACGGTCAATCATGGTTTTGATTGATGTTTTGTTTTCTAGCGTTTGCTTTTCTAAGTCAAGAATATCAATGCCTTGTTCAGTGAGCTGACGCAGCCACTCGCGAACCAAACTCGCACGACCTTTCGGTGAATGACGACGATCGGCTGTTACTTTCATCGATGGACACATTGGCGAGCTGGTATCGTAGTTAAAACACAAACCGTTACCGTTACATTCCATCGCTTGCTTAAAGCTATCACGCACTTGTACGTCAATCTGACGGTCATAGTAGCCACGTTTGGTATCAGTGACTTTTACTAACTCTGCATCGCTATCAAGCGGCGTACAGATTTTACCCGGGTTCATTTTGTTGTGTGGATCGAATGCCGCTTTCACACGTCTCAGTTCAGTAAACAACTCGTCGCCGAAAAACTCAGGGCCATATTCTGAACGGAAACCTTTGCCGTGTTCACCCCACATCAAACCGCCGTATTTCGCCACCAGCTTAACCACTTCATCAGAAACTTCGTGCATCAATGCTTCTTGGTGCGGGTCACACAGATCCAACGCAGGACGCACATGCAGCACCCCTGCATCCACATGACCAAACATGCCGTAATTCAGCGATTTACTATCTAATAGTTCGCGAAACTCAACAATGAAATCAGCCAAGTTTTCTGGTGGCACACAGGTATCTTCAGCGAATGCGACCGGTTTAGCGCGGCCTTTTGCTGCGCCTAACAAACCCACCGCTTTTTTACGCATGTTGTAAATACGCCCGATACTCGCTACATCGTTACAGACTTGGTAACCGATGATGCCCGCTTCTTCTGTTTCCAGCATGGTATCGAGCTTGGCGGTCAGCGCTGCAACCTGCGCTGCAACTTCTTCTTCGTCCTGACCTGCATATTCCACCATATTGATGCCAAGCATCTCTTTATTTGGAACATCGGTAAGCAAATCACTCACGGTGTGCCAGACGATATCTTGCTTCGCGAGATTAAGCACTTTCGAGTCAACGGTTTCTACAGATAGCGCTTTCGCTTCGACCATAAACGGTGCATTACGCAGCGCAGAGTCAAAACTGTTGTATTTAACGTTAACCAAAGTACGTGCTTTCGGAATTGGCGTCAGGTTTAGCTTCGCTTCGGTAATAAATGCCAATGAACCTTCCGCGCCACACAGTACTCGTGTGATATCGAAACGATCATCGTCTTCATCTAGCGCGTTCTTTAAGTCATAGCCCGTTAGGAAGCGGTTGAGAGGAGGAAATTTATCCACGATCTGCTGGCGTTTTTCACGACATACGGATTCCGTAACTCGTAGCGCCTTGGCAGCAAACTCGCCTTCTTTTGGGTAGCCGTTGGACAGATCTGATTCTAAAACTGAGCCATCAGCAAACACCGCTTGTAGCGACAAAACATGATCGGATGTTTTTCCGTATTTCAGAGAGCCTTGACCAGAAGCATCAGTGTTGACCATACCGCCAATCGTGGCACGGTTACTGGTTGATAAATCCGGAGAGAAGAAGTAACCGTAAGGGCGAACCGCATCATTTAACTGGTCTTTCACTACACCAGTTTGTACACGAACCCAGCCTTCTTTCTCATTAATCTCAAGCACTTTGTTCATGTGGCGAGACATATCCACCACAATACCTTTGGTTAGCGACTGACCATTGGTCCCTGTGCCGCCACCACGAGGTGAAAAGGTAATTCGTTCGTACTTTTCTTTATTGCTCAGTTTCCCGAGGAGAGAAACATCTTCTGTCGTTTTGGGATGAACGACAGACTGAGGAAGTTGCTGGTAAACACTGTTGTCAGTGGCAACCGCTAATCGGCTTGAATATTGGCTTTCGATATCACCAGTGAATCCGGCGTGCTCAAGCTCTTTCAGAAAACTAAGAACAAGAGGATCGACATCAGTTTGCGAGTGTAATCTTGGTAACATTTGCTTCCTGCCCCTACGACGCTGAATCCGATCAGCTGCGGGTTATGTAATTATTTGCTCACTTCTCATACAAGTTGGCGTTCAGCGAAACAAAACACCACAAAAGAGTAAGTGAAGTAATATTCTTTGAATTTCGTCACTTTACAACATTTAAAAAGACGAGCAAATCAGAATCTCGATACAATAATTAAACTTATGCTTTATTTTTTCACGCTTGATGCCTTACATTGGGGAACGAATCGCGTTTCTAGATGAGTTTTCAGAATGAAAAAGAATAAAATTGTGACCACTGAAGATATCCTTCTCAAACTTTGCCAGTCTGTTTCTGGCGTCCTTACTTCGGCGACATCTTCTCAAGTAAATTACTCTGCAATGGTGCAAAAAATCCACAAGACTAGCCTCAAGCCAGATTTTGGCTGTTTTGTTCTGTTTGATGGCGGGTTTACCGGGCTAGTCGTAATTAATTTTACGGCAAAAGCCGCATTAGAGATCTACACCAACTACATGCGTAATATGGGTATGCCAGAAGAAGAACTGGCAATATCTCATACTTCTGACGAGGTGGGAGATGTTCTGGGTGAACTAATGAACCAACTGGTTGGAGATTTCACCAATAAAATTCGTAAAGAGCTGCAAACGAACATCACACAAAACCAGCCAAAAATGATGGCGCTGAATAAGCAAGTCATCTTACAAGTGGATACCAACCTTGACCGCCCTCAAGCTCGCCGAGTGACGTTCTCCACCGAAAATAACAACATTTTCTACCTAGAGTTGGCAATGGACAAAACTGAGTTCATCCAACTAGAAGAGTTTGAAATCGCAGAAGACGAAAATCCAGACGATATTTTAGAAGCAACACGTAAAAATATGGCTGAGAAAGAATCTAAATCGTCGAGTTCGAACGATGACGCCGATGATTTACTCAACCAGCTCGGGTTGTAATTCCAACTAATCTTAATGAAGAATGGCTTCTTAGACACAAGTACGACTTCATACTGATTATGACGAACTAAAACGCCTAGCCTCGCCTTCCGCGGGGCTTCTTTTTATGTCCATAAACCACCTTCACTCCCACCTTGTATTTCGTTTTTATGTCAAAAAAGGTAATATGTCTGACTTCATAAATTTTCTGCTTTCGTTACTGGTTGTCGATGGATAAACAAAAAGCTCTGAAAAAAATCGCCAAGTGCTTAGAACTGGGCAATTCCGCTAATGTTAATGAGGCTGCCAATGCTATCAAAATGGCACATCGCCTCATGCTCAAATATGGTCTGGATAAGGACGATATTGAGTTTATCAGAATGGGGAAAACACAGTCTTCCCACCTACTACCAGCGAATATCAGTTCTACCATATTGCGAGTGATTCGCGGCATTAACACTAAATTCGGTGTTGAAGCGGTGTTGTTGAATCACAAAGGGCTCAAACGTGTCGAGTTTATCGGTGAAGCAGATCGCGCGATTTTTGCTGCATTTGCTTTCGATATTATTTATCGCGAGATGAACGAAAGTACCGGACAATTCCGAAATAGTTTCGCAGGTACGGGCACCTCTTCTCAAGAGGTGACTCGCCGCGTGAACTCATTTGTATCTGGTTGGGTAGAGGGCGCGATAGAGAAACTTCCAGTCATTTCCCCAGACGAAGAGTCGGCCAACAAAATCAATGATTATATTGATAAAGAATTCCAAAACATTGACCGCGAAACCTTCAAGAAGCAACTGAAAGAAGCGATGAAAAACCTAACCGAAGACTACGAAGTGGGCTTGAAAAAAGGTAGAAGAGTCTCCGTTAACCGTGGTGTTGGCGGCGAGCAAGCGCGTAAAATGTTGGGCAATCCATCGAAATAACCAGAGCAGCAATTGATTGACGTAAGTTCCAATATTCCAATGTTATTGGGACCTACTTTTTGAAGTTGTGATAGTAACGATAAGAATTTTCTTACAGAAACTCTTATCAATCTTACTTTCTCATAACAAATATCAATGCTTACTTATTCATAATTCGCATCCCATTATGAGGCATGGTTTCGCCTCAGTTTTATACGGAGATTTTCCCTTGAAAAAGATGCCTATTGCACTAGCTCTAGTGCTAGCTCTTACTGGCTGTCAAGCCACTCAACGCCAAAATGCAACAACGGGTGAATACGAAACTAACTCAACCACGCAAGGCGCGCTTATTGGTGCTATCGCTGGTGCAGCAATCGGTCTAGCAACGGGCGATGACGCTAAAGAACGTCGTCAGCATGCGCTCATTGGTGCGGCCGCAGGCGGTGCGACTGGCGCTGGCGTTGGTTACTACTTTGACCAACAAGAAGCAGAATTGCGTCGCGCTTTGCTAAACTCTGGTGTACAGGTTCAGCGTGTTGGTGAGAACCAGCTTTTACTGCGTATGGAAAATGGTATCGGCTTCTCTTCAAGCTCTTACCAGCTTGATGCTAGCATTCATAATACGCTACGCGGTGTTGCTCGCATCTTGGTTGAATACCCAGATACCAGCCTTGTTATCGACGGTTACACTGATAGCACGGGCAGTGAGTCATACAACCAAACGTTGTCTGAGCGTCGTGCAGAGTCCGTACGTCAATTCCTAGTATCTCAAAACGTTGCACCTGGTCGTGCAATTGCACGTGGCTACGGCGAACGTAACCCAATTTGCTCAAACCAAACTTCTGAAGGTCGTGCGTGCAACCGTCGTGTTGAAATCCAGATCTTGCCACTGAAGTAATTTGGTTGCACCATAGCGGTAATAATAAAAAATTACCGGAGCAGGCCTAACCATAATCGTTAGGCCTGACATATCAATGTCTGTCAAAACGTCTGCCCTACTCTGCTTATTTAGCCTCAGCTTTTCTGGTTACCTGCTTGCCTCTCAGGCTCCAAATGACCCCATAGAACAATATGAGTATGCACAGCAATTATTGGCATCAAACAAAGCTGAAGCCTCACCAGAAACGCGTTACTGGCTAGAGCAATCCGCCAACCAAGGTTACCTCCCTGCGCAAAAACAGCTCGCGAACGACTTTGCTAAAGGGATAAATGGCGAAAAAAATGAAACACAAGCGTTATATTGGCTAACCTCTATCGCACTCAATGATCCAACCGATCAGGGCTTTCTTCTCGCTAACTTTATTCAGCGCAATCAAGATAAGGTCACAACTTCTCAATTGACTGAAGCCTTGTATCAAATGGCTTCTCAGCATAATCCAGCAGCAGAACAGGCTTATAATCAACTGTTAGAGCAGCGCTTCAATCAACTGCGAGCTAAACAAGTCTCACAAATAAAGTCGCTCGATAAAAAGGCGGAGCAAACACAAGAAGAGAAAAGCACAACAATTGCAAAACCCAACGTAGAATACTCGCAATTTTTATGGCTGATCTGGCTAGCGGCGATACTCATCATCAGCGGCTTAAGCTTCCTCGTAATCAAGAAACATAAGCAGAATAGAAAAGCGCTTGAAGCCAAAGAGGAAAACCAAAATCAGCGAATGGCGGCAAAAGTTAAAGAGCTAGAGTTTACGAACAAGCAACTGAAACGCCAGCTAGAGAAAGTATTCAAAGAATTTAAGAAATCCAAAACTCAGGTAGAGAACCATAAGCTAAGCGTCGCATGCGCCATGTTTGGCTACACACCACAACACATCCCTGATTTACAAGCAATAAAGCTACGCTATAGACAGCTATCAAAGCTTTATCATCCGGACACAAGAGGCAGTGAAGAAGAAATGAAGCGACTCAATCATGCCTTTAAGCTTGTCTCACAAAATGTTACAAAACAGTAAAAACAGGTCAGGAAACTTTGGCTAGCATGCTTCTAGAGCCATATAATCAAGCGCCGCAATCGATCTCCCTCTCAAACAAATTAACAGACATTTAACTTAAGTCTCGCTTTTATGCCATAATGCTCAGCGCAAAATAACACCTAACGACTCAAATTAATCTAGGTGGGGAGAAAATCAATGTTCACTGAAGAAGGCACCTGTGATTGGTGTAAAAAACCTAGTCTTGTAACTCGTCACGATTATTTAGATGGCAAGCACCATTACTCATGTAAAGCTTGTTACGACATGGCAAAAATCGACGTGCGCCTATTTAACCAAGGCGAATTGCAAATGCGCGAACGCTTGCAACGAGCGAGCTAAGCAAGACGGAATCAACGGAACTGATTTTCAAAAGCGCCTTTTAAGGCGCTTTTTTGATCGGCCAAGCCCTATTTCCAATCTCTATCTCGTATTCCCTCCTATCCTACATAGCATGTCGCATCGGTTATCAGCCCCTCTCCTACTGTATACAAACCACTGCCCGTGAAAAAACACCTGTATATACAGTAGTAACCCCCTGTATGTCTCTCGTCCAATTTTCTACTCATCTCACATTTTTAAATTGATGTTAGACATATCAGAAATGAAAAATAACCAAATAAATTCAGACACTTAAAATAAAACCCTTTTGTTTCCTTCTCAAAAAAACGCAAATAACTTTTGATAAACGGGTTGATCAGGTCGTCAAAACAAACTACTGTATACACATACAGCATGTATAAAGGAACAGTAAGATGCAGTTACAAAGTCAATCTCATACATACTCTCGTTACAACGTATTGGCACAAGCAACTCAGCCCATGGCCGTTTCGGATCAGCTTCTATCTAAGCTGGCTGTTTTATCGCAGCAGAAACAATGGATTTTGTTTACAGCAGACTGCCCTCGCCCTGACTTTGAACAACTCACTGCTTCTAATATTTGCTGTAGAAACGTGATTCAAATGAAGCCTTCTCAACAGCTTTCAGAAGTCGAGATCGTGATCAAAGCCATCCGATCAGGTAATGCCAGTGCTGTTGTCGCATCAAATAAAATTGCACTTATGAATCAATCGATGTTGCACGACATGGCGCAACGCTATCAGTGTGAAGTCTTTTTCGTCGAAGGCAGAGTTAATAAGTACCACTAATAAGTTCGACGCTATCCATCCTGCATCTCGCCTCCTTTTTAAGGGGGCTTTTTTTTGTATTAAAGAAAACAGGCAAACGTTTGCTTTTTCTCTGGCGAGTTAAAATAGTTCTGGTATGATGCCCACATTCGATTTATTCAGCGCCCACATTTTGCTGAATATCTTCTCTTTCTGACGTTTGATTAAGATGATAGGAATGTCGCAATGAGCCTTGCTAATCAAGTACTTGCCGTCAATGACGACCTGCCAATTCGCACCCATAAACCCGTTCATAGCGGAAAAGTTCGTTCAGTTTACTGGTTAACTGAAGAAGACAGCGCCCGACTGATCAAAGAAAAAGGATACGATGTCGCTCCAGATGCGCCTTTGGCTATCATGGTGATTAGCGACCGAATCTCTGCATTCGATTGTATTTGGCATGCTGAAGGTGGTCTTAATGGTGTCCCAGGTAAAGGGGCTGCGCTTAATGCGATTTCTAATCACTGGTTCAAACTGTTCAAAGAAAATGGCTTAGCAGATAGCCACATTCTAGACATTCCTCACCCTTTTGTTTGGATTGTACAAAAAGCCAAACCTGTAAAAATCGAAGCCATCTGCCGCAAATACATCACGGGTTCGATGTGGCGCGCTTACGCAAATGGCGAGCGCGAGTTTTGTGGAATCCAACTTCCTGAAGGGTTAGGAAAAGACAAAGCACTGCCAGAGTTGCTCATGACCCCATCCACAAAAGGTATTCTAAAAGGTATTCCCGGTGTGCCAGAAGCGGATGACGTTAATATTACTCGTCAAAATATCGTAGACAACTACGAAGAATTTAACTTCTCAAGCGCTGACGATATCGCACTCTACGAAAAACTGCTGAAAGAAGGTTTTAACGTTATCAGCCAAGCGTTAGAAGAAATCGACCAAATCTTTGTCGATACCAAATTCGAATTTGGTTATGTTCATGATGCCGCTGGCAATGAAAAGCTGATTTACATGGATGAAGTGGGTACACCAGACTCGTCTCGTATATGGGATGCTAAAGAGTACCAAGCAGGTCACATCGTAGAGAACTCAAAAGAAGGCTTCCGCCAGTTCCTACTTAACCACTTCCCTGACCCAGATATCTTGCTAAACAAAGAACGTATGCCAGAGCGCGAAGCACTCGCTCGTGATAATGCTTTACCCGTCGAATCTTTGATGGCGATTTCGAGCACCTACATTGGTATTGCCGAGAAGATTACAGGAAAGCCGATTCATTTGAGTGAGAATCCGAAAGCGGAAATCATCGAAGTACTGAGCAAAGAATACGGATTGATTGACTAGAACTGTCGCTAGATTAGCTAAACGCTTTCCAATAAAAAGTCCGCAATAGCCTGCGGACTTTTTTCGTATTAGGCTCAGTTTAGCCGATATTTAACGTAGTGCCATCTGTTGTGGAGGCTGACTTAGTCGTCACCTGATATGTTTTGTCTTTAATCGTTGATACGAAATACCAGGTCGACTCTGCTTTGTCGGGCGTAAAAGTAACGCGCATAAAGCCACGCTGCTTGATATCTGCCCACTGTAATTCTGACACTAAGTGCGGCAACGTGTATTCCATTTGAGCGATCGCAACAGGATCTAACGCTAGGTAGGCCTCTAGCCCAGGGGAACTCACCGAGCTAGTTGCAAACTCTACCCCGATAGGATGCTTAGATACGTCTTTAAGCTCACTTGCCCATGCGTTGTGCGTATCTCCTGCCAAGCAGACAAAGTTACCACTGCTGGCTTTGGCCAGTTGATAAACTTTCTCTCGCTCAACGTAGTAACCATCCCATGCATCTAGATTATATGGCAAAGCAATGGTATCTAAACTTGGGTCAGAGAGATAACCCGTAATCGCAGAGTTTACCGCCAATAACGCCTCTGTTTTTTGTTCTTCAGTGGCAGTAAACAATTGAAACATCGCGGCCATAACCGAACTTGGCAACTCCATACGAGACATTAACACTTGTTGCCCTAGCACATTCCAAGTTGCGTCGTGCGTACTGAACGCATCCATCAGCCAAGCGAGTTGGTCAGCGCCTAACAGCTCTCGGTCTTCGCTGCGCGACTGAGCAACTAAACCGCCAATCGCTTCCATCGTTGGAGAGCTGAGCGAGAAGTAATCCAACGGTTTATCACGCCCCACAAGTCGCGTATCGAGCACCATCAAATTGACTAAACTTCCAAACGAAAACTGACGGTAAATCAGCATGTTTGAGAAAGTGTTTTCACGAACGGGCAACCATTCTGTCCACGCGGCAGCCGCAGCTGCACGACGATCATTAAAACTGCCTTCCTCTTCTTGATGGTTTTCCGCACCATTTTTCCAAGTATCATTTGCAAGCTCATGGTCATCCCAGACAGCAATCATTGGTAGGCTCGCATGTAACGCTTGCAGATCAGCATCTTGGCGATATTGCGCATACCGTTTTCGGTAATCATCTAAGGTAATACATTCAGTGCCTTTGCTTGGCTCTCGCCCTAGTGCCTCAGCATCTTCACTAGCGTAGCCACCAGCACCATACTCATAAATGTAATCACCGAGATGAAGCACCACATCAAACGGGTCTTGTTCATGTTGATTTAAGATCTCTCGATACACATGGAAATAGCCTGCAGGATAGTTTGCACAAGAAACAACCGCCATGGATGCCTTTTCTACACCATCCTCTGGTAATGTTTGAGTTTGCCCGACTTCGCTAGTGACATCTCCAACCATGAATCGATAGTAGTAGCGAGAATTTGCGTTGAGATTTTGAACATCGACTTTTACCGTGAAATCTCGGCTCGTGTCTGTGGCAAAAGTGCCACTTTGCACGATATCAGTAAAATTTTCGTTAGATGAAACTTGCCAGCTTACATCTGCGTAGCTCGCTGAGGTTGTAACACGAGTCCAAATGATTACTTGTGTTTGAGTAGGATCTCCACTCGCCACTCCGTGCTCAAAGGTAACCGCAACAGACTCACTAGCATCGCTACCACAGCCCACCAGCCCGGTAACAATAGCCGTTGAAGAGGCAGCTTTCATAAAGTCTCGACGAGACAAAGACATATTGACTTCCTTTCTTATTGTGTTTGTTTTTATGCCCAAATGACGTGGTGACTCAATCATCCTTGTGTGCCAATAAGGGACGTTAATTCGAACTTACAGTACCAACCACTTAGTCGGTAATTTGTCCTAAAAACACAAAGTTAGAAGCTAGTTATGACAATTGCATTTCCAAACGTTACATTTTTGTTAATTTAAGTGCAAATACTCTATATTCATCACACTTCCAAGACCTGTGACAAAAACCTCAAAACAAAAAAGCGACCTACTTTGAGGTCGCTTTTCATTGCACTATTGTTAAGTAGTACATCGATGAAGTGGAAATACTCAGCCTAAAACTTGATGTTAAGAACATCTTGTTCTGACGTGTCCACTTTCAACTGACTGCGAG
The DNA here is from genome assembly GCF_009361695.1 of Vibrio sp. VGrn 2. Lineage (NCBI taxonomy): Bacteria > Pseudomonadati > Pseudomonadota > Gammaproteobacteria > Vibrionales > Vibrionaceae > Vibrio > Vibrio sp. VGrn 2. The sequence continues at coordinate 318,663 of NZ_RBWD01000002.1, forward strand.
ATTCTATGTACTCGATTTGCTGAACATCGAGCGAATATGGCATAACGACTCGCAATTCATTGATCCCTTCATGTTTAGCTAACTGGGTTAAGCGGACCAAATTGGATTCATCACTTTTACGAGAAGACATCGATTTTAATGCGGCATCCCACAACCGATCTTCAGGCTTGCTCAATTCCGCAATGTTCTGTTTCCACATCAAACCGAAAATAGGCGCGATGGTGGCAAATGCCTCTAAAAAGGTCCATTTTTTACTACCTGTTACCCCTAAAAAGCTAGTGTAGTCGAATTCAATGCACGTCTTTCCTTGTTGATCCATTCTATGCCCCCGACACTCGAAAATGAGATATACCAAATATCGTTCAACTGTTTTGATATAGCAATGGGATATAAAACATTCGTCTTTTATGCACTAATTTACATGCAAAAGGAAATATTAAAACCAGCTTTGTAACAACTGATGTACAGCTTCGCCATATATAAGCATTCAATTGATTAATATTTCAATTAAGAAACTAAAAACAACACGTAAGTAACGCTATCAATATGAAATCATTATAGATTCACCAAGAAAATATCCATTCTTGTCACAACGTCATCCGCCTACCTACTTCACATCAATCACTCGACTGGCCTTTTTATACTGTATCTTCCAACCAGCCCAGCGTGGCAGCTCCCAGCGCTTCGGGTCTCCCTTACGGTTTCCCTCTCGATAAATGACCTGTACCAGCTTGCGAGACGCGTAATACTCAACATCCAGTTGGAGTTCTGGCAGCGAAAGTTCTAAAGGGTACTGCTCCGTGAAATCGTCGTATTCCCATTCTGGAACACCGTTAAATGTTAAGTCTTCCGCTTCAAACAACGCCATATCATCGACATTTTCAACGCCTAATGTTTCCAACTGCTCCTTTAACCAGCTAGAAAATGTCAAGGAGGCCAAGTCGTTAACCTCTTCTCCTTCGACATTAAGGCCCAATGCGTTGTAGAGTTTCCAGTGTTGGATTTGTTGTTTTCTTTGAGAAGCAAAACCTGATAACAGTGTCTCGTCTTCTATCATTTCGACAATAGACTGAACAGCAACATCACCTTGTAACGCTTGGTGTTCAGAACAGACTGTTCGCCCGGCGTAGACCAAATGCATTGTTGCTCTTGGCGTCTCTTCTTCATAATTAGTCTCACCTTGTTGCCACTCCCCAAATTCAAGTTCGCGTAACAACGTCAGCGGGATAGGCATCATGACCGATGCGAGGTTTAGTGTTTGCTTAACACCTCGTCCTGGCACGCTATGGCTATCTAGCACAATGGCCGCTTCTTCTTTATCAGGAAAGCGGCTGTTACGCCCAACCAGCATCTCGACTACGCCATTTCCTAGAGCATCTCTTCGACGATCTCGTCGGACAAACACAAGCTCAGGGTGCAATGAGGCGATGGAGAAAAAGAGCGCTTCACGTTTATATCGAGAGGCAACGTCAAGTTCCGGTAATTCAAATACTTCTCGCATTTGTTGCGCTAAACCTTGTGCCTCTTCGAGTGCGCTGGCATCAATGACAATGCCCGGAAGTCGCTCCCCCCGGACCAAACGGATAAGCAAAGAGGCATCACATCCGTATGGCTCCTCTTGAGATAGAAGCTCAGCGACTTCACCACTTTGTCGCTGATAGAGTTGAGCAGGCACAGATAATGCTGCTGCCAAGTCAATCATTGCTTCCTTCTCTGTCTTCGCTTGAATTCTGGTAACGAGATCGGCAAACAGTGCATCAATGGGTAGTGGATATACTTTTCTCCCATGCTGCGTGACATTGCCATCCTCATCAATCGCTTCCATAGATAACAACGTCGAATGAGATGCCTCTAGCGACTTTGGAGGAATTGAGTCGAGAAAATCGAGTGTTGAAAGACGGTATCCACAACAAGCCGCTGCCAGCATGGGCTCGACGAGCTCTTCTCTGTGCAATTCTGGAGGCGTCACTAATTCTAAAGGCGCGTGTTCACCATATAGACGAATACAAGCCCCTTCAGCAACACGGCCCGCCCGCCCCATTCGCTGCGCGGCGCTGGCCTTAGAAATGTGGGTCAGCGTTAACGCTGTGCGACCGTTACGTTGAATGGTTCGACGCTCTAAGCCGCTATCAATGACAACTCGGATGTTAGGTATCGTTAAGGAGGTTTCCGCAACATTGGTTGCCAATACGACTTTTCGTTGTTTTTGCGTAGTTAACGCGCAGTGCCGTTCTTCATCACTAACCGAGGCATGAAGTTTGACCACCATGACATCGCCGCAACTTTGTAGCATCTGCGCACATTGGGTGATCTCTTTACGTCCTGGGAGAAAAACAAGAATATCGCCATCTTCATCTTTCAGTGCCTCTTTTACCGCTCCGACAACCTCCTGTTCACATCCCTTTTTGTTCGGTAAATAGCGGCTGTCTGTGGAACGATGTGTCACCGTGACTGGAAAGCAACGCCCTTCAGATCGCAGACGCTTCGCATTCAGGTAACGCGCTAGCTTTTCGCCCTCCAGCGTAGCGGAAGTGACGATCAACCGATGTTGATTTTCTTGCTTCAAAATTGCGGTTAATAGATCAATATCCCAGCGTCGCTCGTGAAATTCGTCCACTATCACGATATCGAAGCCTGCTAGCTTGTTTTCCGCAAACCAACGCAGTGCGACTCCCGGAGTCACAAATACAACTTCGGTTTTTTCATCAAAGTAGGCATGAAGCTTGATCGCGTAACCGACTTTGCGACCTATTGGCTCACCAGATTGCTCCGCAAGATATTCAGCCAGCGAGGTACAAGCAATTCGACGTGGTTCAATAACCAGCACGCGTCCGTGTTTTGCCGCCCACATAGGCAAACGGGTAGATTTACCTGACCCGGTTTCGGCTTCCACCACGAGATGGTTTTGGTTCACATGTTGGTCAAACTCAGCTTGCAGGCTGTCGATAGGTAGTTGAAACATAGAAATTAGATTTGATTTGATGATGCAGAACATTATACCCAAGTAAAAAAATCCTGCTTTAGGTATCTCTAAACAACCAATATTGCCGATATTTTCGGCGGTATCTGAGTTTTTTTGCGACATTACATTGATGTGCATCAACGCATGTTTACAACTAAATGGTGAACCCGTTAAAATTTGGTGCGCATCCTTCAACCCTACATAAGGCACCCAATGAACAACGATAAACGCCCACTATATATTCCATATGCGGGTCCGGCTCTTTTAGCAACCCCTCTTTTGAACAAAGGCAGTGCATTCTCTGCTGAAGAACGTAGTTCATTCAACTTAGAAGGCTTGCTTCCAGAGTCTACCGAAACAATCCAAGAGCAGGTGGAACGTGCCTACCAGCAATACAAGAGTTTCGAAAGCGATATGGATAAGCACATTTATCTGCGTAATATCCAAGACACCAACGAAACACTGTATTACCGCCTAGTGCAAAACCACATTTCTGAGATGATGCCTATCATCTATACGCCAACTGTCGGCGCAGCATGTGAAAACTTCTCTAACATTTACCGCCGTGGTCGTGGTCTATTCATTTCATATCCGAACCGTGACCGTATTGACGACTTGCTGAATAATGCAGCAAACCACAACGTTAAAGTGATTGTTGTGACAGATGGTGAACGTATCCTTGGCTTGGGTGACCAAGGTATCGGCGGCATGGGTATTCCTATTGGTAAACTGTCACTTTATACCGCGTGTGGTGGTATCAGCCCTGCTTACACGCTACCAATCGTGCTTGATGTGGGTACCAATAACCCGCAACGTTTAGCTGATCCGATGTACATGGGTTGGCGTCACCCTCGTATTACGGGTGCAGAATACGATGCATTTGTAGAAGAGTTTATTCAAGCAGTACAGCGCCGTTGGCCTGATGCCTTGATCCAGTTCGAAGACTTTGCTCAGAAAAATGCGATGCCTCTTCTTGAGCGTTACAAAGATCGCGTGTGCTGCTTCAATGATGATATTCAAGGCACGGCGGCCGTTACTGTTGGCTCTCTACTTGCAGCCTGTAAAGCAGCAGGTACTCAGCTGTCTAAACAGCGTATCACCTTCTTGGGCGCTGGCTCTGCTGGTTGCGGTATCGCAGAAGCGATCATCGCACAAATGGTATCGGAAGGGATTTCTGACGAGCAAGCTCGCTCACAAGTTTACATGGTTGACCGTTGGGGTCTGTTACAAGAAGGTATGCCTAACCTTCTTGATTTCCAACAACGCCTGGTGCAGAAACATACCAATACGAAAGAGTGGGAAAATGAAGGAAATGGCTTCTCACTACTCGATGTTATGCGTAACGCCAAGCCAACGGTACTAATTGGTGTTTCTGGTGCTCCTGGCCTATTTAGCCAAGAAGTCATCGAAGAAATGCATAAACACTGTAAGCGTCCGATTGTCTTCCCACTGTCGAACCCAACAAGCCGCGTAGAAGCAACACCGAACGACATCATTCGTTGGACAAATGGTGAAGCACTGGTTGCAACAGGTAGCCCATTTGAGCCTGTGGTTCATGAAGGTCGCACTTACCCTATTGCCCAATGTAACAACAGCTACATCTTCCCTGGCATTGGCCTTGGTGTACTTGCTGTAAACGCAAAACGTGTCACCGACGAGATGCTAATGGAATCAAGCCGTGCGCTCGCAACATGCTCTCCTCTAGCAATCAACGGTCGTGGTGCGCTACTTCCACCGTTGGAAGAGATCCACTCGGTATCGAAAAAGATCGCGTTTGCTGTTGGTAAGAAGGCAATCGAACAAGGTGTCGCATTAGAAATCACTGATGAAGCATTGAACGTGGCGATTGAACAATCGTTCTGGCAGCCGGTTTACCGTCGTTACAAACGCACTGCGTTCTAAGCTTGAGACATTTCGTTTAATAATTAGCCCCTACCATGTAGGGGCTTTTATTTTTTTATCATCCTAACCAGATTTTGGCATAAATGGGCTTCTCTCTTTTTGTTTCTATCAGATATGATGAGAACTACATTTTTAGTTAAGGATATAAAACGTTTTGTTGTTTTCTCGCATAAGATCAAAGTGGAAGCTGAAATTTTCCTGGAAGCGACTTGCTTTGATTTTGTCGATCTCTGTACTTAGTCTGCTTGTTTCTGTTATTGCCATCGACCGGTGGGTGGTTTTACAAGCCAAAGAAAGCATTTTCACTGAATACGAACAAATACCTCAACATGAGGTTGCTGTGGTTCTCGGTACCAGTAAATACATCGGTAAGATCCTCAACACTTACTACACTCATCGAATTAATGCGGCGATTGAGCTTTACAACCAAGGCAAAGTAAAACAGTTTTTATTGAGTGGCGATAACGCCCATCGCTCCTACAACGAACCGTGGACGATGAAACGCGACTTACTTAAAGCCGGCGTGCCTGAGGAAGTGATTCACCTTGATTATGCTGGCTTTCGTACTCTAGATTCGATTGTGAGGGCGAAAAAGATTTTTGCTTCGGAGCGCTTTCTGATTGTGACTCAGCGCTTTCATTGTGAGCGAGCGCTGTTTATTGCCGATGCTTACAACATTGATGCGCAGTGTCTTGCGGTAGCAGGACCTACGACAAACAAACAAAAAACATCAATGCGTATTCGAGAGTTGCTCGCCCGTGTGAAAGCCTTTTTAGACCTCTACATTATTAATACGCAGCCCAAGTTTCTTGGTCCTCAAGAGCCTATCGTTGCAGTAAAAGAGCCAAATAAAGCAGCTAACGAGCCTCTTCAAGTCCCCGTCGAATAGAGGAATAACGTGGCTCACAAGGCTAATAACATTTCTATAAAACAAATGGGTAGTTTTCTACCCATTTCCAATTCTCAACATCACATTTTCCAATTTGCTCTACGATTCAGGCAAAACTCTTTTTTGCATTCCAAGTAACATTTAATCAATAAATAACTACAAGTCAGTTACTTTGCCATAAAAAAACCGACAAAAGGCAATGCAAAAGGAGCACTACCCATGACCGCACTCGCTGTGACATTGAAGAACTGGTTCTTCACTCGCAACAGCATGATTTTGAACGCGAATATCGTATTGTTCATTATCTTGTTTAATACCCTACCCTTTGAGCCACAAGTAGTAACCGGCCTGAGCATCTTAGTTTTTGTTGCTATTCTTTGGCTAACCGAAGCGATTCACGTCAGCATAACCGCGCTACTCATACCATTACTTGCGGTATTTTTAGGCGTGTTTAACACTCAGACCGCACTGAACAACTTCTCCAACTCCATCATCTTTCTATTCTTAGGTGGTTTTGCACTTGCTGCAGCTTTGCATAAACAGAAGTTAGACCAAGCTATTGCTGATAAAGTGCTGTTACTCGCACGAGGCAAAATGTCTGTCGCTGTATTCATGCTATTTGGTGTGAGTGCTGGCCTGTCAATGTGGATTTCAAACACCGCCACTGCCGCTATGATGCTGCCCCTTGTGCTGGGTGTGATGACAAAGCTAGACGCGAAGAAAAATCACAATACCTTTTTGTTTGTTCTGCTCGGAATCGCTTACAGTGCTTCGATTGGTGGTATTGCAACGCTGGTTGGTAGCCCGCCAAATGCCATTGCAGCAGCTGAAGTTGGCCTAAGTTTTACTGAATGGATGAAGCTCGGTGTGCCTATCTCATTAGTACTAATGCCAATCGCTATTCTCGTGTTGTACACCATGACTAAGCCTGACCTTAGCCACAAGTTTGATCTTGACCATCAGCCTGTCGAGTGGACAAACGGCAAAATGATTACACTGGCGATTTTCTTACTGACCGTGACTTTGTGGATATTCAGTAAGCCAATTAACGCTATGCTAGGTGGCTTCGCTAAGTTCGATACCCTTGTCGCAATAGGTGCGATCCTTCTGCTTGGGGCTTCTCGCGCCGTCGAGTGGAAAGATATTGAGAAAACAACCGACTGGGGTGTGTTAATCCTATTTGGTGGTGGTATCTGTTTGAGCAACGTTCTAAAAGCAACCGGAACAAGCGTATTTTTGGCTCATAGCTTGTCAGGCTTCCTTGAGCAAGCCGGTATTCTTCTAACGATTCTTGCAGTGGTTGCTTTCGTTGTATTTTTGACTGAGTTTGCAAGTAACACCGCTAGTGCTGCACTACTGGTCCCTGTATTTGCAACCATCGCAGAGGCCTTAGGCATGTCTCCGGTCATTCTCTCTGCATTAATTGCCGTCGCTGCATCTTGTGCATTTATGTTACCTGTTGCAACACCTCCAAACGCGATTGTGTTCGGTACGGGTCATATCAAGCAAAAAGAAATGATGCGAATTGGTTTCGTCTTAAACATTGCCTGTATTGCTGCACTAACGCTTTTCGCTTGGTTGTTCTGGTAAAAACAGCAAGTTCGATTAGCACTACACTGCTGCTCACGGTAATCACATCGATGACCCAAACTTCCCCCTAAGTGGTGTTCAGCAGTTTCCCTCTTGGTGGCCAGTTGGCCACCTTTTTTAATTCCTTTGAGTGACGAATCGTTAGGCTTGCTTCTTTTCGCAGGCAAGCAAACCATAATGAACCTCGACCCGGTTGCGACCATTGCGCTTCGCTTGGTAAAGCACTTCGTCTGCTCTCGCCATGGTTTCGGAGACGCGTTCATTTTGCATCTGGGCGACGCCGATGCTGCATGTTAATGATTCACCGTGTACCCACAAATGACTCTCCACATTTTTGCGAATCATTTCCGACTTCTTCACAGCTTGCTCAATATTGGTGTCAGGGCAAAATACAACAAATTCTTCTCCCCCCCAACGAACAAGTCGGTCATCTGGGTAGATGGAACTTGCCACCACTATGACAAATTCGCGCAATATGTCATCCCCCATTTGGTGCCCAAATTTGTCATTCACCTTCTTAAATTTATCCAAATCCATATAGAGGATACTGAATGTACTATGCCCCCAGCGAACTTGCCGTGATTGCTGCTCAAGCCAGTGCTGCACTGCGTGACGGTTCATCGCTCCCGTCAACGCATCGCGATGCGCTAACTCTGCAAACTCATAGTTTTGAGCTCGCAACGTACCATTCACCTTCTCTAAATGACGATGACGTTTTTTCGCTTTTTCATAAGCGACTCGATTTTTTCGTAATTCGTGCAGCGAAAATGCCAGTCCAAGCGCCATCCAAGAGAGTAAGAGCGCATACAGTAACGTTTCTTGTGCAAGGTAAGCGCCTTCAAACTCAATTTTATCAATCACAATTTTGTGCTCGCCAAGTGCCGCACCAGATCCGGTCGCGATATCAATACGTGTGATGTTTGAAAATTCAGGTGCAGAGTGTTCAATCGCGACTTTGTTGTCTACTAACCACCACGTCATCACCTGTAAATTTTTAATCGGAATTTCGATGATGTCGTTTGAACCGGACGGAGAAAACTGCATGCCATTGTATTTAATCGTGTACTCGTCGTCTGGTTTGGAATACTCAGGGTTATAGTTGCGCAGATATAAACGCAAATCATGGCTCGGATTGGGCCCCACCCCCGCCTCTTCATATCTCACTTTCAATCGAATCGTATGGTAATTGGAAAGGTCAATCCCCTGTGTTGGCGTTGTGGAATCGGTATAAACAGAGATTCCGCAATAAGGCCAAGCATACGCGCTTTGCTTTAAGTCACAGCTGAGAACTAGGCTTTGCTTATCGTAAATAATATCAGCCTCACTCAAGCCACCTTCGCTGGCGTCTTTAGTCGCATAGATATTGAAATGTTCTGGTGTAATGGTCAGCTTTCGTGTATCGCCAAGAACACTATAAAGCGCAACCAAACTAATAGTGCAAATAGAGAGGGCAAAGATAAATTTATGGATCCACTTCATGGGCGAGTGACCTGCTCAGCTTATATACAACACAATGTACTCAATGATTTTTCGAACTTCAAACAAAGTCATTTATCAAGAAACAAAATTACTTTTAGCCTTCGTTCTTACTTTCGATACATGGTAACGTGTTTTGAACCGTTATCACGTTTTTAAATCTCTCAAAAATGCGGTTCACTTGTTATTTGCGAAGCATTTCACAGCCGTATTTCCTAACCCATGAAGGCCAGTGCATAACATTTCAGAGCTATACATTTCGCTTTAATGTGTCTGTCAACCCTGCATCTCATCACCACTTCGGATATACTGTGCAAAAACACAATAATGAGTAATGTCATGTCATTAATTGCAACTGGTACGCTAAATAAAATGCGTGCATCTCTGGACGGTGCTGTCAGTTACCGTCTACCTGTTGGTGAGGAAGAGATTGATCTATCGCCGTTTCTGGGTAAAACGCTCACACTGACTCACACGGGCAATATTTTTTGTTGCTCATGTGGTAAGAAAACGAAAAAGAGTTATTCGCAAGGCCATTGTTTTGTCTGTATGAAAAAGCTAGCAAGCTGCGATATGTGCATCATGAAGCCAGAGACTTGTCACTACGACCAAGGGACTTGTCGCGAACCACAATGGGGCGAAGAGAACTGCATGGTGGATCACTTTGTCTACCTATCCAATACATCCAGCTTAAAAGTTGGTATCACTCGTCATACGCAAATCCCAACTCGTTGGATTGATCAAGGTGCGACTCAGGGTTTGCCAATTTTTAAGGTAAAAACTCGCCATATCTCCGGTTTAATTGAAGTTGAACTGGCGAAACATATCGCAGATAAAACCAATTGGCGCACACTGCTGAAAGGCGACGGTGAACCAATGGCACTGCAAGATCGTTTTGCTGAGCTATTACCTTTAGTCGAAGATAAGATTGCTGAGATAAAACAGCAATTCGGTGAAGATGCAATTGAAATATTAAGCGAAAGCATTACCGACCTTAGCTATCCGGTGCAACAGCACCCAACTAAGATCACCTCGCATAATTTCGATAAAAACCCGGTTGTTACTGGCACTTTGCAAGGCATCAAAGGTCAATACCTCATTTTTGACACTGGCGTGATCAACGTAAGAAAATTCACTTCCTATGAAGTGGAAGTAAGCGCCTAGCTGCATATACATATATATAGCTGGTTTGTTGAAATAAAAACGAAAAAGCTCGAGTTTGACTCGAGCTTTTTTTTCTATCAGGAAGATATAATCAGTTACGCATCAAGGATGTTTTCTAGTACATCGAACAACATGTCGACTTCTTCTATTGTGTTGTAATGCATGCAACCAATTCGTACCACACCACCCGACTCTTCTAGACCAAGTTGACGAACTAAGCCCAGCGCATAAAAGTGGCCGTTCCAAACACAGATGTTGTGTTCACCCAGCGTTTTCGCGATAAACTCTGGAGAATATCGGTCGAATGTTAGCGCAAAAGTTGGTGTGCGGAGCTGGCTATCTTCTTTCGCAATGCCAAATAGATTGACACCATCTAGTGCACTCAGACGCTGTAAGAATCGCTCACTCAAGCGTTGCTCATGTTGTTTATACAATTGGTAACTTTGCTCCAATCGTTGACGAAGAGGTAGACCGGCTTCACCAAATTGAGCCAGATACTCAACCGCAGCAACGACACCAGCAAGACCTTCAAAACTTTGCGTTCCCGTTTCAAATCGGCCTGGGCCAATATTGGTAGCAGGCTCGACTTTGTACGGACGAATACTGTGCAGCCACTGGTCGGCAATGTAAGCAACACCAACGTGCGGGCCGAAAAACTTGTAAGCAGAGCACGCTAAAAAGTCACAACCCAACGCTTGAACATCAACCAAGTGATGCGGCGCGTAATGAACGGCATCCACATAAACTTGTGCCCCGACGTTGTGTGCCATGCTTACTACTCGCTGCACATCCACGATAGAACCAGTCGTATTCGATGCATAGGTCACCGCTACAAGGCGCGTTTTATCAGAAAGAAGACTGCTTAAATGCTCCAAGTCCAACGTACAATCATCTTCGTTGATACGAACCTGATGAACCGTAACGCCTTGATCTTCTGCCGCTTGTTGCCAGCTGGACACATTCGAATAGTGGTCCAAAGCAGAAACAATGATCTCATCTCCCTCTTGCCAATCTCGGCTAATCGCACGGCTGAGCTGAAAGGTTAACGATGTCATGTTCGCACCGAAGACGATATTGCCAGATGACGGCGCGTTAAGCAGAGCTTGCGCTGACTCGCGTGCATTTTGCATCACGTCAACCGTCTTTTGGCTAGAAAAATAATGCCCGCCTAAGTTGGCGTTGAAACGACCTAAATATCCCACCATGCTATCTAGCACTGATTGAGGTACCTGTGACCCGCCTGGACCATCAAAAAACGTCACAGGCTTGTCGTTATGGTATTGAGCGAGTGCCGGAAACTGCTCTCTGATCAGATTAAGATTGAAGTTCATTGCGCTTATCCGTAGCCGTGAGTACAAACACATCCATATGACCCGCTTCATCATCAATGACAGAACGGATTGGGCACGCGTTGTGCCACAGTTTACTGTCTGCCAATATTGCAACCTCACCCGTTTCTAACACCTTACGGAAAAATGGGGCTTGGTTATGACTGCTGTACAGCATGATGTCACCACCAATGATGTTATGGCGTCCTACGCCAACCATTGCAATGTGATCAAAACCGTCTTGGTGCACACCTTCAGGTGCCACTTGAGTTTCTTCTTCTAGCGCTGTGATTCGGATTTGGTGAATTTCTATTTCCTGACCGTTAGGCAGATGATTCGCATTGACAAACAATTCGCACATTTCTCGGAAACCATCACTGGTGAGAATATCCTTCTTAATCGGCTCAAATTGTCTTACAACATCACCTTGGAATCGGTTGATATCAGACGATTGAACAAAGCTGTTTTTGTTTAAGTCAATGACTTTGCCATTATCAAAACCAACCACAGAATAACGTCTTAGTCGATACTGACCATCTGCATGCTCGGTACGAGGCAGTTCTTCAAACGATGGGGAAAGCTGCTCAATTGCTGCCATGCTGAGCTGTGTTAAATGCAGAGTATTCTCACGTGAATGTAACATCATTGTCTCCTTTAATGAGGCACATTAATTAACATTTAATTTACACACTAGATTACGCAAATATTCTGCAATTGCCAGCTTTTAACGTTGATAGCTTCAACAAAATAACAAAAACAACATAACAAACCAATCCAAAGCAAAAATACAGAGCCATGTTTCAGTTTTGCGCTTTGGCGATATTTGAAACTAGACTTCTCTACTACGAATAGAATTTTATGCTAGAAGTCAACGTTCTTTATCAATCTTTAGTGGGTTCTAATCTATAACCAATTATTCGATCACAATCGTTGTTTATGCTTTTAAAGCACTAAGAATTTCCATACAATCGAGGGAAATGTTCAGCCCTTTTTGGAGCCACAATGAGCGACGTAAAACATTGTAAACTATTAATTCTTGGTTCTGGTCCAGCAGGATACACAGCTGCCGTCTACGCAGCGCGTGCCAACCTAAACCCTGTGCTTGTGACGGGAATGCAACAAGGTGGTCAGCTAACCACCACTACTGAAGTTGAGAACTGGCCCGGCGACGCTGAAGGTCTGACAGGTCCTGCATTGATGGATCGCATGAAAGAGCACGCCGAGCGTTTCGAAACTGAGATCGTGTTTGATCACATCAACGAAGTAGAACTATCACAACGCCCATTTCGTTTAAAAGGCGATTCTGGTGAGTACACATGTGACGCATTGATTATTTCTACAGGTGCATCAGCAAAATACCTTGGCCTTGAGTCTGAAGAAGCATTTAAAGGTCGCGGCGTTTCTGCTTGTGCAACCTGTGACGGTTTCTTCTACCGTAATCAGAAAGTTGCAGTTGTGGGCGGTGGTAACACTGCTGTTGAGGAAGCACTTTACCTATCTAACATTGCGTCAGAAGTTCACCTGATCCACCGCCGCGATTCATTCCGTGCAGAGAAGATCCTTGTGAAACGTCTGATGGATAAAGTTGAAAGCGGTAATATCGTTCTTCATACCGATCGAACTCTCGATGAAGTACTTGGCGACGACATGGGCGTAACTGGCGTTCGTATTAAAGACGTCAACACAGGTGCGACTGAAGACCTTGAAGTGATGGGTGCGTTTATTGCGATCGGCCACCAGCCAAACACACAAATCTTTGAAGGCCAAGTAGACATGAAAGATGGCTACATCATCGTTAAGTCTGGCCTAGAAGGCAACGCGACACAAACTAGCATTGAAGGTGTATTTGCAGCAGGCGACGTTATGGACCATAACTACCGTCAAGCTATCACATCTGCAGGTACAGGTTGTATGGCGGCATTAGATGCTGAGCGTTTCTTAGACTCACTTGGTGACAAATAACTTTTCACATTTGTGTCATATCCTTAAAGCCCAGCGGTATTCCCGCTGGGTTTTCTTTTGTATACTACCGCCTCATTAAAACAATTATCATTAAGCCTTCACGATGGATAAGAAAAAGCAAAGCAGCTTGAATAAGTGGCTTAAGCAACAAAGTAAGTTAGCCAAGCGCTGGCTTATGATTGCGATAGGCCTAGGCGTACTTTCAAGCGTGTTTTTATTGGCTCAAGCAGCCCTGCTCGCCTCCATTCTGCACCAGTTAATCATTGACCAAGTCGACAAAGCCGACCTCATTTGGCATTTTGTTGGGCTTGGTGGCACGGTTATCGGTCGAGCTGCTTGTACCTGGGGTCGAGAGCTTGCCGGTTACCGTTGCGGTGAGCAAATTCGAGTTTATATTCGCCAACTCATTTTAGATAAAGTTCATAAACTTGGGCCCGCTTACATTAAAGGCAAACCTGCCGGCAGCTGGGCGACGCTCATCTTAGAGCAGGTAGAAGATATGCAAGATTTCTTCTCTCGCTACTTGCCTCAGATGTCATTATCGGTACTAGTGCCTTTCATTATTTTGGTTGTCGTATTCCCAGTAAACTGGGCGGCAGGCTTGATCTTCCTAGTCACTGCACCACTGGTGCCTATTTTCATGGCACTGGTTGGGATGAAAGCCGCAGAAGCAAACCGTAAAAACTTTAAAGCGATGCAGCGTTTGTCCGGTCACTTTTATGACCGCTTGCAAGCAATGACGACCATTCGCTTATTCGATAGAACAAAATCTGAAACTGAAACTCTTAAGGGTGCTTCGGAAGTCTTTCGTACTCGCACCATGGACGTTCTGAAAATCGCGTTTCTATCTTCTGCGGTTTTAGAGTTTTTCACTTCCATTTCTATCGCAATTACCGCCGTCTACTTTGGCTTTAGTTATATCGGAGAGCTCGATTTCGGCTACTACGGCACAGGTGTTACGCTGTTTGCTGGCTTGTTCATTCTGATTCTTGCGCCAGAGTTTTATCAGCCATTACGTGATTTGGGCACGTTCTACCATGCGAAACAGCAAGCGGTTGGCGCAGCAGAAAGTATTGTCGAGTTTCTAGATTTGGAAGTCGATCAAATCAAAGATGGTACCCAAGCGTTAGATAAAAACAGCCCTATCTATATTGAAGCGGACCAGTTAACCATTTTTAGTCCGGAAGGTCAGCAGCTCGCAGGTCCCCTATCCTTCTCTCTTGAAGCCAACAAAAGTACGGCTTTAGTTGGACCAAGTGGCGCAGGTAAAACAAGCTTGGTAAACACCATCCTCGGTTTCATGCCTTATCAAGGTAGCTTGAAGATTAATGGTTGTGAATTGTCACAACTGGATCTCGCCACATGGCGAGAGGCCGTAAGCTGGATTGGTCAAAACCCAATGCTATTACATGGCAGCATTCGAGATAACGTCACGTTAGGCAAACACAACATTCAAGATGCAGACGTTCATTCTGTTTTGAATGACTCTCATGCTGCTGAATTTGTTGAAATGCATGGGTTGGATTACCCGATATCTGACCGCTCTGGTGGTTTATCTGTCGGCCAAGCCCAGCGTTTAGCGTTGGCTCGCGCTATGCTACAAAATGGTCGTTTTTGGTTATTAGATGAACCGACCGCAAGCTTAGATGCTCGTAGTGAAAAACTCGTCATGGAAGGCATTAACAAGTACGCACATGCCACAACGAATTTGATGATTACTCACCAGTTGGCACCTTTACAAAGCGTATCGCAAATTCTTGTTATGCAGGACGGCCAGATTGTTCAACGTGGTGATTACGACACACTGTCGACAGAAGATGGCTTATTTAAAGACATGTTGGAAGCGAACCTCGCACAACGTGAAACAGACAAGGGGAACTTAGATGCGTGATTTACTCCCTTATCTAAAACTCTATAAGAAACATTGGTTTGGTCTTTCGCTAGGTATGCTATTGGCATTTCTGACCTTAGCTGCATCTATTGGCTTATTAACGCTATCGGGTTGGTTTATTTCAGCCGCAGCGGTGGCAGGCTTGACGGTTGCTCGTGAGACCTTCAACTACATGTTACCAGGTGCCGGGGTACGCGGCGCTGCAATGGCTCGAACCGCAGGTCGATGGGGAGAACGTGTCGTCAGCCACAATGCGACGTTCAAGTTACTTACCGATCTACGTATCTTCTTCTTTAAGAAACTTGCACCACTGATTCCGGGTCGTGTTTCTACGATGCGTGATGCCGATCTGCTCAACCGCCTAGTGGCGGACGTAGATGCGATGGATCACGTTTACCTTCGACTTATCAGCCCTGTCGTGATTGGCATTTTTGGGATACTAAGTTTAACGGCTGTCCTGGCATTTTTTGACTGGCATCTCGCCCTGCTGCTTGGTTCGATTCTTACCGTCATGTTGTTTGTATGGCCGGTGCTGTTCTATAAACTGGGTAAAAACAATGGCGAGAACCTCACTCATCATAAAGCGCAGTTGCGAGTGGCGACTCTGGACTGGCTTCAAGGCTACAGCGAACTGAGTATCTTTGGAGCAGAAGAGCGTTATCGCAATCTCATTCTAGAGAAGCAAAAGCAGCTTTTGTCTAATCAGTTTGTGAACGCGAATTTAACGGGCATGGCTTCAGGCCTGCTTATGCTTGTGAACGGTCTTACACTGGTTGTGATACTTTGGTTTGCTGCAGACGGCGTAGGAGGTCGTGCTCCTGATCCTTGGATTGCGTTGTTTGCATTTGCAACGATGGCAAGTTTTGAAATTTTGATGCCTATTGCGGGCGCGTTCCAGTACCTGGGGCAAACGTTGACTTCTGCTCGTCGTTTAAATGAAGTAATTTTGGCTGAACCTGACGTTGTCTTCCCTGAGCAATCGAAACATAAAGGCACAACGTTAGACATTGAATTCGACAACATTGATTTCACTTACCCTGACGGTCAGCAAAAGGTGCTGAAAGACTTGTCACTCTCACTACCGTTGGGCACTAAAACAGCAATTGTAGGTCAAACAGGTTCAGGTAAATCAACACTAATTCAGCTTCTTTGTCGCTACTGGGATGTTAACCAAGGTGAAGTTCGAATCGGTGGTACAAGACTGCAAGATTGGAGCGAGTCTGACCTGCGAGAAGCAATGACAGTGGTCAGTCAACGCGTTGATGTACTGAATGGAACACTGCGTGACAACTTACTTATGGCCGCTCCAGAAGCAAGTGATGAGCGACTGTCTGAGATTCTTCAAAAAGTCGAACTTGGTGGCCTTCTTGAGGCTCCAGGGCTAGATGCTTGGTTAGGCGACGGTGGTCGTCAGTTATCTGGTGGAGAGAAACGCCGAATCGGTATCGCTCGCGCATTGCTACGTGATGCGCCAATCCTACTCTTGGATGAACCAACTGAAGGTCTCGATAAGCGTACGGAACAGAAAGTGATGGCGCTTTTCAATGAGCACTTTGCTAATAAGACAGTGATATTCATTACACACCGACTAATAGAGCTAGAAAGCATGGATAGCATCTGTTTGATGGAACAAGGTGAGATCATCGAACAAGGCGATCATCCAACGCTACTCGCTCAAAAAGGGCGTTACTACCAGCTATTACAGTCTCTATAATTCGATTTTCAGTGACGAGAAGGGCTCATCAAACGATGAGCCCTTTTGTTATTCCTGTATTGTTAATTGGCTAGTTAAGTACGTATAAAAGGCTGATTTACCGACCTGATTTTTTGAGATAAGCCGCCATTTCATCTTCCGGAACCATGCCTCCACCTGTTGCCCAAACAAGATGCGTGGCGTTTCTGAGTTTTTCTTCGTCAAATTGCATTCGAGACTGATAAGCATGATTATTCGAGACATGCACTACCCCAACCATACCAGCTAATGCAGAAGGCTCTAGGTTAATGCCTTCTAGTTCACTTAACTCACCCAAGTGGTGATACATACGAGCATCATCAATGGTGTAAAAGCCATCAATTAGCCTTTCCATCGCTCTACCGACAAATCCCGACGCACGCCCTACTGCTAATCCATCAGCAGCGGTCATGTTGTCGATATCCAAATCTTGTACCGCAATCTCGTCATGCAAGCCCGTATGCACGCCCAACAACATGCACGGAGAGTGCGTTGGCTCTGCGAAAATACAATGAACATGATCACTAAACGCGACTTTCAAACCAAATGCCACGCCACCAGGCCCACCGCCAACACCACAGGGTAGATAAACAAAGAGCGGATGATGCTCATCAACCACGATTCCCAAGTCATCAAACTGCTGCTTTAGACGCTCACCCGCAACAGAGTAACCTAGAAACAACGTCTGCGAGTTTTCATCATCAATAAAGAAGCAGTTAGGGTCTTGCTCAGCTTCTTTACGACCTTGCTCAACGGCAACACCATAGTCTTGCTGGTACTCCACCACTTTGACGCCATGTGATCGGAGCTTATTTTTCTTCCACTCCCGCGCATCAGAAGACATGTGAACCGAGACTGAAAAACCAAGCTTTGCACTCATGATGCCAATGGACATACCGAGGTTACCCGTTGACCCAACAGCAATACTGTACTGCTTAAAAAACTGCCGAAACTCATTGCTGAACAATTTGCTGTAATCATCGGTTTCGCAGAGTAAGCCAGCTTCAAACGCCAACTTTTCGGCATGGGTGAGCACTTCATAAATGCCACCTCTCGCTTTGATAGAACCAGAAATTGGCAGATGACTGTCTTTTTTGAGCATTAAACGACCCAATATTGGCGTGTCGTATTGCTGCTCCAAACGCACTTTCATTTTGGGAACATCCACCACAGAAGACTCAATGATGCCATGCGAAGCTTCCGTTTCGGGAAACGCTTTCATCAAATAAGGCGCAAATCGTGCTAGCCGTTCACTCGCAGCTTGAATATCTTTCTCATCTAGCCCCGCATAGGGCAAACCTTCTGCTAAAGAGGTTATGTTTGGGTTAAACCAGCAGACCTCCTTAAGATCGATAAGTGGCGCCAAGAGTGGGAACTGCTTGATCAGCGCTTCAATATTCGCCTTGGTCATTTTACCTTCCTGGAGTGATGTGAGTTGAGATAAACAAAAGCGCCGCAATTGCGACGCTTTCATGAATAACAGTGAATTTGATTTTATGCGTAGTTTTTCTCAAACTCTTGCATAAAATCGATTAACGCTTGTACACCTTCTAGCGGCATGGCGTTATAAATGGAAGCTCGCATACCACCAACGGCTCGGTGCCCTTTCAGTGATTTCAGCCCTTTGGCATCTGCTAGTTCAAGGAACGTCGCATCCAGTTCAGGTTTCGCAAGTTGGAATGGCACATTCATCAAAGAACGGTTTGCTGAGTGCACGCCATTACGGTAGAAATCAGACTGATCGATGTAATCATACAGTAGTGCGGCTTTAGCGCGGTTCACTTGCTCGATCGCTTTTACCCCACCCTGCGCCTTTAACCATTTGAAAACGAGACCAGACAGGTACCATGCAAAGGTTGGTGGCGTGTTGAACATTGATTCTTTCTCAGCCAGAACAGTGTAATCCAAGATACTTGGCAGTACCTGCTTCGCCATACCTAACAAGTCGTCGCGCACGATAGCGATAGCAATGCCTGAAGGACCAATGTTTTTCTGAGCGCCCGCATAAATCACACCGTATTTCGATACATCAATCTCACGAGAAAGAATCGTCGAAGACATGTCAGCAACGATTGGTTTGTCGGTGACAGGAAGATCGTTAATCTCGATACCGTCAATGGTTTCATTTGGACAGAAATGCACGTAAGCCGCTTCTGGAGCAATTTTCCATTCGTTTGCAGGTAGAACGGCTACTTTTCCGTCGATTTCTGTTTTTGCATCAAATACGTCTGGCTCGCAGTATTTCTTCGCTTCAGCTACCGCACTTTCAGCCCAATAACCGCCGTCGATGTAAGTTGCCGTCTCGGCATCACCAAGTAAGTTTAGAGGAACAGCAGCAAACTGAGCACGAGCACCACCTTGGCAGAACAGCACTTTATAGTTGTCCGGAATATTCAGAAGATCACGTAAATCCTGCTCGGCTTCTTCTGCAACTTTGATGAACTCTTTGCTTCGATGGCTGATTTCCATGACCGAAGTACCAAGGCCTTGCCAATCGATTAGTTCCTGTTGTGCTTGCTGCATAACTGCTCTAGGCAGACCTGCTGGCCCTGCACTGAAGTTAAATACGTTGTCCGTATTTTGTTCCATGATGCTCATTGCTCCTGCTATGTAAATATTACGAAATTAATATCACGTTTTCGCAGCGATAAAAACAAGAAAAGAGGTCTTACGACCTCTTTTTAAAGACTAAGCGTTAAATTGGATTAATTCCGCAACAATACTTGGCTACTGTTGTTGCATCAAGGCAGGCATAAGTAGTGCCACCAATGGGAACTCATGTCCATTTTCGAACTTCAATTTGCCTTCACCGATTTCTGCTTTGAGTTGATAACCGCCCTCAACTTTCTCGATCAGCTCCATGATGAGCAGCTCATCAATTCCTTCTTGAATAAATGGGTAGTGCGTCACTAATTCGTCAGAGAAGTAAGTGCTGAGCTCACCAGTAGTCGCCGTCATCAACTTCATTGGGTCTTGAGTAATGTGGTCAGTACCTTCAGGAATGGATAATTGCCACTCGTTATGGAACTTACCGTCACCAAACGCAAGTGAAAGCTCATTCACTGATAAATCAAAGCCTTTGCTAAACAGCGTGTCAACATGCGGCAATAAGCTCGCAATTTCCTGCTCGTCTAACATTGGAGAGCTTTGATAGATAGACATAATTTGGTCAAATGACTGGCTATCCACATCTGCAATTGAGAAATCCAACTTAAAGTTATCGACATCCGTACCATCAGTTAAACGCAGTTTCTTAGCATCTAGGTTCAGCTGACTGTTCAGCTTATCACCAGACTCATTCATCGTAGTGTTGCCGCGGTAACTTGCATTCTCAATCAAAAAGACAGGCGTTAAGTTCGAATCAACCACATCCAGCTTCTCTAGAGAAAAAGATTGCTCACCCAGCCAATAGCCTTTTGCTTGCTTACCTTTACCCTGCCCTGTCAATGCATTCAGATGAAGCTCTTCACCGTTTTCAAAATCCACTTGAACAGAAGGAACAGAAACTTGGTAATTGAGATCACCCAATACCGTCACATCCCCTGTCACTTTTGCAGGGCTTGTAGAAACAGAAACACCTTGCGCTTCGTTACGATAATGCCAACTGTCTAGGTCGAGGATAAATGCCGTATTGCCATTTAGTTGAGTCTGACTATGCATCGTGAGAGGCAAAAAGTCATTGTCCACCAATTTTGAATCTGCTGTTAGGCTTGTTAGACCGTGGCTAACATCACTGGTTACGTCAAACGTCGTTGGCATACCATCACGCTCTAGCTGCGTTTTAAGCTCAGGATCAACAACTGAATAACGAGTCAGCACGACTGAAGACAAATAGCCACGTTGATACTCGACCACTTCGCCTTTAATCATTTCATCATTCATATTGGTAATACCATCTTCAATGATGGACTGACCAATTTGTCCGACAGCCAATGGCCAACACAGCGCTAATGAGATAGCACCACCAATGGCGCCGATTTTTTTAAGATTTTGCATAACGTCACTTATTAGGTATTTTCGGTCAGTCTACCCCAAACCTTCTGCGGAGAAAACATTGAGACAAATCAGACTATTGATGCTTATTCTAGTCCATTAATCAGGAATCATACTTGGCTCCCACTCATCATGTCCTTTTATTGTTAAAGTTTGCGTGGCGAAGTTTTAACCGGAGCTAAAACATCTGTGAATCGTTATGCTGTGTTGTGTCTCGACAACAACCCAATCAGTGCTGAACAGTTTCGATTGGAGCTGTCTGCCTTCTCAAGTAAGTTTGATATTTTTTCTGTCGAATCGATAGAAGAGGCTCAAAGCGCTTTAGAGTATCTAGAAGAAAGAGAACAGACTGTTGCTTTAGTTATAGCGAGCCATCACGCTCATTTTAACGGCGTGGATTTTCTTATTGGCCTAGACCGAAGGCCGCATACCGAGCAAGCAAGAAAGATTCTTATTAGCTGCTCGTCTGATATAGAGGCAATTCTCACTGCTGTTAATGAAGGCAGGCTCGACCACTGCCTCACTAAACCTTTGCCAGATCACGTCTTATTTAACACAGTGCAAAAAGAGCTGACCCAATTTATATTGCGAAATGGCAAAGAAGATCTGCTAAGTTACAGTCAGATATTGGATCATCACAGCTTGTTGCGAGCGCACATCAATAATCAGATGAGCCATTATCAAGCGGGCTTTTTACACGACTACCACTCGATGTCTGATGCTGAGTTAGCCGAGCAAGTGATCTCCGCTCTCCAGCAATTTTTCAAAGATAATGACGAAACAAGAGCGTGCCGCACCTATTCAACTGAACACTTATTAACCGTAGAAGGCGAGCCAAATAGCTTCTTGTGGTTTATCACCGATGGTGAAGTGGCTCTGTACAAGCGCGATGAGCAAGGCATGCAGCGAGAGGTTGTACGCCATAACAAAGGTAATATTGTCGGAGGCATGTCGTTTGTTACTGGGGAATGTTCTTTCTCGACAGCCCTAACGCTGACAAAGACAGAGGTCATCAAACTCGATCGCAACGTATTCAATAAAGTGATGCAAAGCGACTCAAACTTGCTGCCTCTTTTTACAAACTTGCTTTTACGCCACTTCAACCGCCGATTACAAAGAAGCATCAACACCAAGCTGCAACTTCAAAAAACGCTCGAATCGCTGGAGTCTGCCCACCAGCAACTCATTGAAAGAGAAAAAATGGCGATGCTCGGCCAGTTGGTTGCGGGCGTGGCGCATGAACTAAATAATCCGATAGCAGCGATATTGAGGGGCGTAGAGAATTTAACGCATACGCTTGCACGATTACTTAACGAAGTACCCAGTTCCGATATACAAATCAAAGGCATTGAGTTACTGAGCAAAGCTCAAACCGCAAAACCCGCTTCAACCGCAGAGCTCAGATCACGCGTTAAAGCACTTAATCATGCCCTTCCAGACCGAACACTGGCTAAGAAAGTGGTGAACCTTGGGCTAGAGTCAGATCACGAGTTACTCACTCAACTAACGAAAAAACAGCAAGTGTCTTCTCATGTTCTCGATACTCTTGAGCAATACCACAAAGCAGGTTCCACTCTTCGCTCGATTAACGTCTGTGCTGCGCGAATTGCAGATATGGTGAAAAGCCTTAAAGGTTACGCACGCTCAGATGATGAGACCCAGCACTATGCTGATATTCATGAAGGTATTGAAGATACCTTGGTGATCTTCGAAAACAAACTAAAAATGCATCAGGTTTCCACTGATTATGCGGATTTACCTCCTATCCTTTGTCAACCAATCGCACTCCAACAGGTATGGACGAATTTGGTCTCTAACGCCATTGATGCATTTCCGGAAAAAGGCGTTTTAAAAATACAAACACGTCTTGCAGAAAAAGATCATACACATTACGCCGTTATCTCGTTTGAAGATAATGGGTGTGGCATTCCTGAATCGCAAAGAGATGCCATTTTCGAGCTCAACTTCACGACGAAAAAAGAAGGCAACTTTGGTTTAGGCATTGGGCTGTCCATCTGCCAGCAAATCGTGACAGCACATAAGGGATGGATTGACGTCGAATCAGAGCTCGACAAGTTCACACGAATGACAGTCTGGTTACCAGTCATCGAAAAAGGAGATGAAATATGACCAAGTATTTAATTTTATGTGTCGATGACGAACGAGAAGTCTTGGATAGCGTGCTCCAGGATCTCGCTCCCTTTGAGGAACATTTTATTGTCGAGGGAGCGGAATCAGTCACTGAAGCAAGGCAAGTGATCGAGGAGATGGCGGAAGAGGAAGTTCAGCTTGCGCTCATTTTATGCGACCACATTATGCCGGAGCAAACTGGGATTAGCTTCTTAATCGAACTCAGTCAAAATGGTGACACAAAAGCGGCCCGCAAAGTCTTACTTACAGGACAAGCCGGCTTAGAAGACACCGTTGAGGCCGTCAATAACGCAAGTCTGGACTATTACATTGCCAAACCATGGAGAGGTGAAGAATTGAGAAAAGCAATCGTGTCTCAGCTTACTGCTTTTATGATTGCAAATGATGATAACTTACTATCTTGGACTCAAGTCCTTGATTCTGAGGCGATCCTCAATGCCATGGCTGAACGCAGAGCAAGCTTCGGGGAGTAATATGCGTGGCTCTAGCTTGAATGTCACCAAAGCCAGCTGCTCCACGTTATTTCGCGCAATAGCGCGAGTATGGAAAAGCATCACTATTTATCCGATTGATGCTCTTAGACGTTATGTATATGGCGTAGTTTTTGCTTAAACCAACTAACTATTAAGTTAATTGACAAAACATCGACACATTTTTGTTGGTCGTGGACCTTCCTTTTTATTATGATGTCGGACAAATCAGATTACGGTTCAAGTGGTTACTTGAATCCATGGAAATAATGAACAAGGTTTATCGTTAGTTATGCGTAAAACACTATTAGCCGCTGCCTTACTAGTGGCATCAAGCCATGCCCTAGCCGCAAACGACCGCAATGCGCCAGCAACTATGAGCAACTTTAGCTACGACTATTTCGAAGCACGTATTGGCGCAAGTCCTGTGACATTTGGTGCTGGATTCAGCAAATCAATTCACCCTAACGCACATGTTATTGCTCGTATCGACTCTGAGTTTGAAAGTGATTTTGACTCAGCCGCTGGTTTTGGCTTTCATTCGCCACTAAACAACTGGGCTGACCTGACAGGTGAAATGCTAATGCGCGTTGTACAACCTTCAAGCGATAGCAGCACTGACGTAGGTATGGAACTGAACTTAGGTGTTCGTCAATGGTTAGGTCCTCAATTAGAAGTAGGCGGCAAAGTCGGCTACGTATCTATTGATAACGATGACGACTGGACCGGTGCAGCATACGCTCGTTTCCACTCAACTGAGCTTTTCTCTCTAGGTGCTGAAGCGCGTATCAACGACTTTTATGGTGATCAGGTAATGTTCACCACGCGTTTTAAGTTTTAAGATTTGTGCTTTAAGAAAAGAGCAAATTAAAAAACAAAAGCCGAGGCCCATGCCTCGGCTTTTTGTCTAATCTAATGACTAACTCAATGAAGTGGTCAAAAACTTCAATGTCCTTTTTCCGCTTTCAACACTTGCCTTTACGACCCGCTAACTCCATCAAAACGAGTCAATCATCGTGCGTTCAGCTTGCTTACTCACACAGCGCCAGTAACTGCTTTTTACGCGGCTCTTGAATCAGTTTCCAATGAACGCCGTCAGTTGCACCAGCGAATTTCCAAAGCAACTTAACATCAACGTCATTGCCATAAGCCACTTTAACTTTGTTGAAGACTTTTACAGGTCCAAGTTCTAAAAAGGTTTCTACGTCATCAACACCTGCTTTCTTGACCATTCGCTCAAGAGTTAACTGCATATTTGGCAGATCTCTCAAACGTCTACTGGCAGAAGACTTTTGATATTTTCGTTCCTTAATTGAGTATTCAATTGATTTTTGTACCAGTTCATCGAGTCCTGCATATCCGGATTCAAACAAATCTGTTACATCATAATAATTTACGGTTGCCGTCGTCTGTTTTTTGACGTGCTTATATTTTTCGCAATTCAGTTGAGTAAACACTTCGTCCAATCCATTACCACCACGTAAGTAGCAGCAATCATTGCTGACAAGCGCAAACATAGCATCATCGGTGAATAAACCGATACCACCGAACATAGAACGTTTTTGATACTCACTAAAGTTGCGTACATATTTAAAAAAAGCTTGGTCTGTCATGTCCATTGACCTCTTTAATCTGAATAAATTACCCCGATTAGCGATGTCACCAGATAAACAGCAGCTTATAGCGAATTAAAAATGTCGATTTGTTGGCGATATTTTTGTGAGTTGTGCTCACCAACTTGCTTAATCATACTTAACGTTGAAAAATAAGTTAGGACATAGGTCACATATAAAAAAGTATATATTCAGCATACGTGATTAGTTTCACACTTATTATTCATGTGGTGATATTTTTTTGACGCACGGCATGCCCAAAACACGCCATCATTATGATCTCGCTGGCAATTACGAGCACGTGATACGCATTTAATTGATAAAGAATACGCTGTAAGGGTACACTGTACGAAAGATCTCAAGTACAGCGTCACAATGGAACATTTATCATTTTTTTGGCTGCCAAATAATAAAGATAAGCTTATAAACGCACTGGAATCCGAGTTTGCTCAGCTGGTAGAACAGTCCATCTCAACGGGTAAGATTTCATTACCCCCTATTCCTGATGTCGTGCTTAAAATTCAGCAGTTATGTGTCGAAGAACACACCACTATTTCAGATGTTGCTAACTGTTTGTTAGAAGATCCCGGCTTGGCGGCGGTCGTTCTACGAGTAGCAAACTCTGTAATTTTCAATCGTAGAAACATTACCTGCAACGACTTAACCACCGCGGTATCTCGCCTTGGTATACTGCGCGTGCGTGATATTGTTACCGCACAAGCGATTGAACAACTTAAACATTCAGTAAATTTAACCAAAGAATGTAATGCTATCTTGGTGAAAAGTGCAGCGGTATCCCGAGAACTCGGTGCCGTCATGGTGATATTGGTTCAAGCGTTTCGTAAACACGAGCCAGGTACTTACGGGCACTTGGAGCAAGAAAAAGCATTGCTGGTTGGTCTGCTAGCCGATATCGGTTTGTTTTGTCTAATTAACGAGTACCACCTGTACTTAGATAGAGGCAATTACCTAGATCCTGAAATTGCGTTGCAAATCTTCCAAACTCGTTGTTCAGCAACAAGCAAACTGGTGCTCGAGCGCTGGGGATTTGACAATGACTTTAGAGAGGTCTCCTCAAACGAGAAGTACGAGCAAACGCGACCGGAAGTGAGTTATTTAGACATTGCAAGAATCGCGCATCACCTATTGATGTTCCGCAATCATGATGAACGCATTGATGAACACGAAGTTGAATTCAACTTAACAGGTGCAGAGGTCTTGTATGAACTCAGCAATATGAGTGATACTGACTTCAATGACCAAATACGTGCAGTGCTAAGTGCTAGCGGCTTGTAATTTATCGTTTTCTCACACCTAATTCGCGATAAACGATTCGCTCAAGGCTGAGCAGCGTTTGGTATTTGGTGAAATATCTCTCTAATTTCAACCGATAAATAATTTGATTTATGTGTGTTGGTATTATCTCAAAAAAGGAATCATAGAGCTTTATGTTCTCAGGGATGCTATTTATTTTCGCTCCACTTGTTGTGGGGTATCTAATTCCTATATCTCGAGCCTCGTTACTGGAGAAGATCAATCAATCAACGTCCTACCTTATTTACGTCATTTTGTCGTTGATGGGACTTAGCCTAGCAGCGCTCGATAACTTAAGTAGCAACTTACAGAGTATTCTCCTCTATGCGAGTACTTTCTTTTTATGTTTAAGTATCTGTAATCTGTTGGCGCTGCCTATTATCGATAGGATTATTCCTCTCCAGACCAATCAGAATCAAAAGAAGCTGCCACTATCCTCGATGGCTTTAGAATCAGTAAAGCTGATTGTTGTCGTTGGTGGCGGGCTAGTAGTTGGTCTGCTGTTACCCATCGATTTAAGTTGGGTGGATACAGCGAGCGAATGGATACTCTTCCTGCTCCTATTTTTTATTGGTATTCAGCTTCGCAACAGTGGTCTTACTCTTCGCCAAATTCTATTAAATAAACAGGGTATGGCCATTGCGGCAGTTGTGATCGCAACATGTATGCTTGGTGGCGTTATTGCAGCGATACTTTTGGACCTTCCTCTCTATCAAGCCCTCGCGATGGCTTCAGGCTTTGGCTGGTATTCACTCGCAGGAATTTTGATGGGAGACGCTTTTGGCCCCGTGTTTGGGGGAGCATCTTTCCTGATCGAATTGATGAGAGAGCTGGTCGCGCTGGTAGCCATTCCTCTCTTTATTCGCAGCTATCCGTGCACAGCAATTGGTTATGCAGGGGCAACAGCGATGGACTTTACCCTACCTGTCATTCAGACTACAGGTGGTGTGCGTTGTGTCCCAGTCGCCATCGTTAGTGGGTTTATTTTGAGTTTACTGGTACCAGTTATGATGCTTTTCTTTGTATCACTTGCTAGCTAGATCTCAGGTTTTCGCTTTAACATCCATTACAATACGGCAAAAATTCAAATACCCAGTTAACGTCAAAGTGATCAAGATTTTGGCAATAATCCGCTTTCCTTTTGTCAATTAGCCCAATGATTTATCACGACTAAAGAGAAAGAAGGGTGAAACATCAACTTATGTGCCTTGCGTTAATAAAGGGATAACAACCAGAAGGAAGAAGAATGAAACGCTTTGTCGTTGCAGCGCTCCTCGCTACAAGCTCAACTTTTACGTTTGCCGCAGATCAACAATGTCTTGCCAGCAAATACGACGGCTATGTTGATGCCTCACTACAGTGGTATCAAGATCTTGTTGATTTGACGGTTACCCAGTATCCAGATCTAAAAGAAGTTAGCCAGTGGTTCTTGGACGGCCGTAAACATCACTTTGAATTAAACCGTGAAGCAGTTCACTACTTTCTAGAGAACGATCCTAGCCGTGTTGCAACAGAACAGCCAATCGAAGCATGGCTAAAATTAGAACAACACGACGTTAAGCAGCTAGCAAGCCGAAGTGATAAGCTAGGTGAAGTCGCAAAACAAACGTTTAGTGACCGTCAATCGACTAACCACCCAAAAAACTACGAGCTTCGTTCAGCATTCGCCGACCTGCTTAGCCATCCACAACAAATTGATACCGCGCTTAATAAGTACAATCAGTCAATAGAGAAGATTGAAAAGCAGAAGTGTGATTAATTAATCGTTGGGGATGCTCGAAAACACCGAGTGTTTTAACACATTAAAATCAACGATTTTTTAATGCGAAGATTGTAATCCTCACCTAAAATTTTCATTTCAGCAACATGGGTTTCAATAATTAAAACGGGACTTTGCGCCCGTTTTAGTTTAGATTGTGCCGCTCGCATTACCAAAATAACTACAAAGATTCTTTGCTATGGTTAAGGAACAAAAAACCGCTGACGTTAGCTTTGAGAGCTTGCTAAAGATCTTCACTGTCCCAGAAGGTCCTGACTCAACGTTAACCAAAATTGACGAGAGCCTCTCGCGAAACCTAAATCAATTTCTTCGTGAACACATCGTGGCAGAAGAAAAGCCTTTACGCGAAATCGAAAAAGACTTTTCTTCTGCTCAGATTCCTGAGCAACCAGAGTTCGTGTCAGATCATACAGAACACTTACTCGACACTTTGGTGTCGCACTCCGTTCACACTTCTTCACCAAGCTTCATTGGTCATATGACATCGGCGCTGCCTTATTTCTTGATGCCACTGTCAAAGATCATGATCGCCTTAAACCAAAACCTGGTAAAGATAGAGACTTCTAAAGCCTTTACCCCGCTTGAACGTCAAGTTTTGGGCATGCTACATCGCTTGATCTATGGTCAGAGCGATACGTTTTACGATCAGTGGATGCATAGCGCAAACCACTCATTGGGCGCATTTTGCTCCGGCGGTACCATTGCCAATATCACTGCACTTTGGGTAGCACGTAACAAGGCGTTAAGAGCCAATGGTTCATTTAAAGGCGTTGAGAAAGAAGGCCTATTTAAAGCCATGAAGCATTATGGCTACGATGGCTTAGCGGTATTGGTGTCTGAGCGTGGTCACTACTCCCTTAAGAAAGCAGCCGATGTACTAGGTTTAGGTCAAGAAGGCTTGGTTGCGGTTAAAACGGATGCCAACAACCGTATTATTGTCGACGACCTTAAAGCGAAAATTGTTGAACTAGAGAAACAAAACATCAAGCCTATTGCTGTTATTGGTGTAGCTGGTACAACAGAGACAGGTAATGTCGACCCGCTACCTGAAATCGCAGAAGTCTGCCAAGCTCACGGTTGTCATTTCCATGTGGATGCCGCATGGGGTGGCGCAACACTTATGTCTAATCACCACCGTCACCTTCTTAACGGTGTGGAAATGGCAGACTCAGTAACCATTGATGCGCACAAGCAACTCTACATCCCGATGGGCGCTGGTATGGTTCTGTTCAAAGATCCTGACGCAATGAAATCCATAGAGCATCACGCTCAATATATCTTGCGTAAAGGCTCAAAAGACCTAGGCAGCCATACATTAGAAGGCTCTCGTTCGGGCATGGCAATGTTAGTCTATGCCGCAATGCACATCATCAGCCGCCCTGGCTATGAGCTGCTGATAGACCAAAGCATTGAAAAAGCTCGCTACTTTGCAGATTTAATCAAGCAGCAAGATGATTTCGAATTGGTTTCTGAACCAGAGCTTTGTCTCCTCACGTACCGCTACTTGCCGCCATTCATCCGTGAGGCATTAGCAAAAGCGGAAGGTTCACAAAAAGAACAACTGAATGAACTGATTAATGAATTAACACAGTTTATTCAAAAGCGTCAGCGCGAAACGGGCAAATCGTTTGTTTCACGTACAAGACTGAACCCAGACCAATGGCAGCGCGTGAACACGATTGTGTTCCGAGTGGTTTTGGCTAATCCGCTGACGACCAAAGAGATTTTGAGTTCGGTGCTTGATGAACAGCGTGAAATCGCCAAGCAAGCACCAAATTTGATGGAAAGAATTCAGCAGGTGGTCACTGATATCCAATCGTCTTAATGGCCCGAAAGAGTTACATCAATTTGAAATTTTTTTTCGTTTTGATGTAACTCAAACATCATTCTCGTGCGACTGGCGCAACAAAACATCGATTACACATCCAATTCTGTAGTTTTTACAACATTTTGTTTGAGGCCTGTCAAATTCTCACTAAATAGTATCCGTTATTGGTTTAGACTGATTGAAGATCAGGTTTATACTGATTCTATGGCGCTGGTTGTTTTCGTTAACGCCCCACTCTACCCTGGAATCTTCGTGTTTCCTTTCGTTAACAGAGCCAGCGAGTTGTTCTCTATACCCTCGTGAACACTATGAATACATTAGAAAAAATTCAAAAAAACCTGGAGAATTTCAGTAAGTCAGAGCGCAAAGTTGCGGAAGTAATTATGGCGTCTCCACAAACTGCAATTCATTCAAGCATTGCAACGTTGGCTAAAATGGCTGATGTTAGTGAGCCCACTGTAAACCGCTTCTGTCGTCGTCTGGACACCAAGGGCTTTCCAGATTTTAAGCTTCACTTGGCACAGAGCCTAGCCAACGGTACCCCTTACGTTAACCGTAACGTGGAAGAAGACGATGGCCCAGACGCGTACACCCATAAGATTTTCGAATCGACCATGGCGTGTTTAGATGTCGCGAAAAACAGTTTAGATCCAATGCAAGTGAACCGTGCGGTCGATTTGCTAACGCAAGCGAAACGCATTTCATTCTTTGGCCTTGGTGCATCATCTTCTGTAGCCCGAGACGCACAAAACAAGTTTATTCGCTTTAACATTCCAATTACTTGTTTTGAAGACATTGTCATGCAGCGCATGAGTTGTATTAACTGCAGTGATAATGATGTTGTGGTTCTTATTTCTCACACAGGTCGAACGAAGAGTCAGGTCGAAATAGCAAACCTTGCTCGTGAAAACGGCGCGACGGTCATTGCGATTACAGCAAAGGACTCACCGCTAGAAAAGGCAAGTTCACTCGCTATTACGCTTGATATTCCTGAAGATACCGACGTTTATATGCCAATGGCGAGTCGAGTTGTACAGATGACGGTGATTGATGTACTGGCAACTGGCTTCACACTTCGCCGTGGTACAGGTTTCCGAGAGAACCTAAAACGCGTAAAAGATGCGTTGAAAGACAGTCGCTATGACAAGCTAAGTCAGTACTAAGTCCTGCTGTTTAGTGAAAGTTTAATAAAGGGGAGCTCAACGCTCCCCTTTTTTTCAATGTGCTTTAGATCAATACATCAACCCAAGTCGTTCACACTCGATAAGTCCGTTCTTGATTCAAGCACTTCTACAGAGCTCACGTGTTGTGTGCTCTCTGCCACACACTCTCCACTGCAATCACAGACTTGCTGCAATATGTATATCAAACGTTCCTGATTAAGGGGTAACGGGTTGCCTTTGATCGCCATCGACTTAAGCGCATCGTTCGCCACTTGTTCAAAAGAAGTTTGGCATACTCCGAATTGGCCAAGTAACGGCAACGCTAACTTATCTAACACCATATTTACCCAAAGAACCCCATCGTGCTCATTCGCGTTCGCACGATCGGTAACCAATTGGGCAAGTTTACGATAACGACTTATCACATCATTCCTGCCAGCGAGCTTCGCGGCGTTAATATTTTCCTGCATCACATGCGGTGCAAGACGCGCCGTGATCACGCTGTGGGGAGCATCTAACTTACCTCCTAACGCCGACGCAAGCCCATGCGCAGCACCTAATTTGGCATTAGTAATGGCCATGCCACCGAGCAACGCAGCGAACGATAAATCCGACCGAGCCTTATGATTATCTTGCTTACAAGCAGCAATCACTGAACGGCTTAAACGACGAAGTCCCTCTTCGCACACCATATCTGTAAGAGGGTTTGGCTCACCACACACATACGCTTCCATCAAATGAGTGAACGCATCCATCGCGCCACGCCCGGATGTGTATTGATCGGTTCCATAAGTGAGCGTCGGATCCACAATGGCAACGTCTGCCAGCATATCTGGGCTTCGAAGACTCACTTTCACTTTATCTTGTCCAGACTTCAACACCGCATTTCGAGTCACCTCTGAACCCGTGCTTGCTGTCGTAGGAATTGCAATAAAATGAAGAGGTTTTGCCTTCAATGGTACGTTTCTTCCTACCACTTCGACGTAATCGTAAACATTGCCTTGATTAGGAATAATAGCGGCTAGAGCTTTACCCATATCGATGACACTGCCACCGCCAATAGCAATCACCATATCAGGCTGGAATTTTCTACCGAGTACCGCGGTCTCTTCTACCATTGTGATATAAGGTTCGCCATTGATTGCTACGTGTTGGTAACGCATATTTTGAGCTTTAAGGTAGTTAATGATGGGCGTGGCTCGTTGGGTTTCCTTCCCGGTTACCAGCAAAACACTGTAACCAAATTGGTTGATAACGGATAATGAAGACTGAAGTGCACCTTCACCAAATATAATCCTTGTTGCAGTCATAAACTGAAACATACACATCCTCCCAAAATAATATACCCAAATAACCTCTTGCCCTCTGATTTAACACTTATGTAAGAGTTGAAGTCATTTGCGTATAGCCAGATTAGATTGCTATGTTTTTGAATAAAAAAAATTGACCAATTCCACCTTGCCATCATTAACCCCTTAAAATGTATGTTTTTTATGCGTCACTTCACATACTTTAGAGCCATAGAATAAGGGAGCGCGTTTAGTTTTTATTCGATAGATTTCACCTATAGAACCAAGAGGTAATTGCCGCTTTATTTCCGTATCTGGATCGGGCATAGTTACTGCAACAAAAGAGAGCGCACTCAGCCGCTATGTTTTGTACGCTTTCAAAAAAGAATAGATTTAGGAGAAATAAGATTATGTTCGTTGTTATCTTTGGTCGCCCTGCATGTCCTTTCTGTGTTCGTGCAAAAGAACACGCAGAAACGCTAAAAGCGAAGCGTGACGACTTCAACTACCGTTACGTTGATATCCATGCTGAAGGTATTTCTAAAGCAGATCTTGAGAAAACAGTTGGTAAACCAGTTGAAACTGTTCCTCAAATCTTTATCGACCAAGAGCACATCGGTGGCTGCGACGAGTTCGAAGCATACGCGAAAGAGCACCTAGGTCTATTTGACGAGTAATAAAGACAGTTTTTAAGAAAGCCGCTTCATGCGGCTTTTTTATTATTTTTCAGTTGGTTATTACCTTACGTCAACTAATGGTAAAACCTAAAAAAATTCACTTATCTTTTTGCTATATTTAGTTACAATTCGCAATTCTTAATCTTTTTGGCACACACTTTACCGAGCCACACAGTGAACATAGACGTCGTATACCTTCTTGAGCAAAACCCTATCCTTCTAATCTTCGTCGTATTAGCCATTGGCCTTGCCATCGGAAAAATCCGATTTGGCAAATTACAACTAGGCAACTCCATAGGCGTTCTAATTACCTCGTTGGTAATGGGTCACCTTGGCTTCTCATTCAATGCAGAAGCATTAACCATTGGCTTTATGCTGTTTATCTATTGCGTTGGCATTGAAGCTGGACCAAACTTTTTTGGCATATTCTTCAGAGATGGTAAGCATTACTTTATTTTAAGTATGACCGTTCTCGTGTCCGCAGTCAGCTTAACGTATGGCTTGAGCCACTATTTCGGCCTCGACTTTGGCTTATCAGCCGGTATGATGGCCGGCGCGTTGACAGCAACACCAGTGCTAGTTGGTGCTCAAGATGCTCTTAACTCTGGCCTTGCGACTATACCGCGCAATATGGATTTTTCTTTGGTATTAGAAAATCTATCCGTGGGTTACGCGATGGCTTATCTGGTCGGCCTAATAAGCATGATCATGTTCGCGAAGCTGTTGCCAAAACTACAGAAGCAGAATCTGTCTGATTCTGCGCAGCAAATTGCTCAAGAACGTGGCCTTGGAAATTCAAGCCAAAGAAAAGTGTACTTACCGATTATTCGTGCTTACCGAGTCGGCCCAGAATTGATTGACTGGACTGACGGTAAGAACTTGCGTGAACTGGGCATTTATCGTCAAACTGGCTGTTACATTGAGCGAATCCGCCGTAACGGTATTCTCGCCCATCCAGATGGTGATGCCATTTTGCAAGAGGGTGATGAAATTGCACTGGTTGGCTTCCCTGATAGCCATGCTCGCTTGGATCCTAGCTTCCGCAACGGAAAAGAAGTATTTGATCGTAACTTGCTTGATTTGCGCATCGTTGAAGAAGAAATTGTCGTAAAAAGTGACGCTATCGCAGGCAAGCGTTTATCTGATTTAAACTTATCTGAGTTTGGCTGTTTCTTAAACCGCGTGGTACGTGCGCAAATAGAAATGCCGATGGACTTAGACATTGTGCTCGCTAAAGGGGACGTCCTTCAGGTGAGCGGCGAGAAAAGCCGAGTACATGGACTCGCGGAAAAAATCGGTTTCATCTCGATCCACAGTCAAATGGCCGATTTACTCGCTTTTTGCAGCTTCTTTATTTTGGGTATTCTGTTTGGCCTCATCACGATGACATTCGGCCAGGTTTCGTTCAGCTTGGGTAACGCGGTAGGTCTTTTGTTATCTGGTATTACACTTGGTTTCTTACGAGCAAATCACCCTACTTTCGGCTATGTCCCGCAGGGGGCGCTGAATATGGTCAAAGATTTGGGTTTGATGTTCTTTATGGTGGGAATAGGTCTAAGTGCAGGCGGAAAGATG
The DNA here is from genome assembly GCF_009361695.1 of Vibrio sp. VGrn 2. Lineage (NCBI taxonomy): Bacteria > Pseudomonadati > Pseudomonadota > Gammaproteobacteria > Vibrionales > Vibrionaceae > Vibrio > Vibrio sp. VGrn 2. The sequence continues at coordinate 353,412 of NZ_RBWD01000002.1, forward strand.
TTCGAACACTTGACTCAAGTTGGTCCAAAAGTGATTGGTCTAGCATTCATTGTTAGTGTTGTGCCTGTGGTATTGGCCTATTTAGTGGGCGCGCACATACTCAAGATGAACCGTGCCCTGCTCTTCGGTGCCATTATTGGTGCCCGAACTTGTGCCCCAGCTATGGATGTCGTCAACGACTACGCTAAATCCACCATCCCAGCTCTTGGCTATGCGGGTACCTATGCGATTGCCAATATTCTGATGACGTTAGCCGGTACGATCCTGATAATATTAAGTTAATAACTTTGACTGATGAAAGCAAAAAAGGCGCTCAATGAGCGCCTTTTGTATATCGGTTGTCTAATCAGTCATTCGATTAGATTTGGATAAAATCAGCTTCAACCGCTGGATTTACATCCGCTTCGTAATCTACGCCTTCAACACCGAAACCAAATAGTTTCAAGAACTCTTCTTTGTACTCTACGTAGTCAGTCAGTTCTTTTAGGTTCTCAGTCGTAATTTGAGGCCATAGTTCACGACAGTGCTGCTGAATGTCGTCACGAAGTTCCCAATCATCCAGACGTAGACGGTTCATCTCATCCACTTCTGCTGCGCTACCATCTTCTTTGTACAGACGTTGGCTGAACATACGGTAGATTTGTTCCATACAGCCTTCGTGTACGCCTTCTTCGCGCATTTTCTTGAATACCATTGCAATGTACAGTGGCATAACAGGAATTGCGGAACTTGCCTGAGTTACAACAGATTTAAGTACAGCAACATTTGCACTGCCGCCTGTCGCTGCTAACTTGTCGTTTAGCGCTTTCGCCGCACGATCTAGGTCCATTTTCGCTTTACCTAGTGCGCCATCCCAGTAGATTGGCCAAGTTAGCTCAGTACCAATGTAGCTGTACGCGACTGTCTTACAGCCTTCAGCAAGAACACCAGCATCAGACAGTGCATTGATCCAAAGTTCCCAGTCTTCACCGCCCATAACGGTTACTGTGTCTTTGATTTCTTCTTCTGTTGCTGGCTCAACACTTGCTTCGATGATCACATCTTTGTTGGTATCAACAGCAGTTGATGTGTAAGTTTCACCTATAGGCTTAAGCGCTGAACGAACTAGCTCGCCAGTTTCTGGCATTTTACGTACTGGGGAAGCCAGTGAGTAAACCACCATATCGATCTGACCTAAATCTTCTTTGATCAGTTCGATAGTTTTCTGTTTCGCTTCATTTGAGAAAGCGTCGCCGTTTAGGCTTTTTGCGTACAGGCCTTCTTCACGCGCTAGCTTTTCAAAAGCAGCCGCATTGTAGAAGCCTGCCGTACCTGGTTTCTTCTCCGTACCTTCTTTTTCGAAGAAAACACCGATAGTTGATGCACCGCCACCAAATGCCGCAGCGATACGAGAAGATAGACCGTAGCCACTTGATGCACCGACAACAAGAACGCGCTTAGGTGCGTTTTTGATTGGGCCTTGCGCTTTAGTGTACGCAATTTGTTCTTTTACGTTAGCTTCACAACCAACAGGGTGCGTTGTAGTACAGATAAATCCACGAATTCTAGGTTTGATGATCATATTCAACTTCCTTTAAAAAACCTTGTTAGGATAAAAGTTTCGTCGGGATTTCGCATCTAATTTCTGTAAAAATGCTCTGAAAAGGCAAGTGGTTGGAGCACTATCCCAACATCCACTCAGCAAGAACACAAAAAAGCACCTCATTGAGGTGCTTTTCTTAGTATTAACGGTTTACTATGCCGCCGGGTTCAAATGCGACTTTTTTGGGCAATCGGTTCGTACTTCAGAAAAGTCATGACTAAAGTGGTCAACTTGAATCGCCTTGTAACGCAATTTGTCTGCCGCCATGATTTGGTCAATTTCTTGCTCAGTTAACACGCCAGCTTCAAATGCTTGCTGCAAACGGTCGTGTAAAAGACCTTTACGAGCCACGTTCCCATCCTTCGCCGCCTTCATAAGCTTACGCTCTAAAGGTTTGATTTCGTACATTGCGAGGAAGGCTTTCTCCATTAAGCCTACGCTGTCGTCGTCGGATTTTCCGATGTAGCAAAGATGCGTGAGTCGATCACGTTGTGCTCCTGGCGTCATCATCGCTTCCGCCAGATTCACACACAGTTCATCGCTTGGCTTATTGAAATGATTGCCAAGTGGGAACAATAACCCTTTCAGCACACCGCCAACGTATTTCACAGGGAAGTTGGTATAAGCCTCATTTAATGACTTAGATGCGTTATACAAACAATGTTGAACGGCGTAGTGGACAAAATCTAGATCGCCTTGTTGACGTCCTTCATCTTCATACTTTTTCAGTGCGGCAGACGCCATATATAGATAACTTAAGCCATCACCCAGACGTGCGGAAATCATTTCTTTACGCTTCAAATCACCGCCTAGTGTTAACATCGCGAAGTCAGCACTAACAGCAAGCGCTCGGCTTAATCTTGTGATTTCTTTGTAGTACTGCTGTGTTGGGCCACTCATGTGTGCTTTGACAAACCGAGAACCAGTTAGCGCCGCGCCAAATGCACCAAATGTATTGCCTACCGCATGTTTGATGTGTTTAAAGAGCAAGTTGTCAAATTCTTTCGCCCCTTGTTCAGAATCTGGATTCGCCGCGGCTTCCATTTCTTTCAGTACATATGGGTGACAACGAGTCGCACCTTGACCAAAAATCATCAGGTTACGAGTCAGAATATTCGCGCCTTCAACAGTGATAGCAACTGGAATACCGAGATAATGTTTAGCAAGATAGTTCATTGGGCCATCTTGAATCGCACGACCCGCATGGATATCAAACGAATCATTTAGAATAGTACGCGCGATTTCCGTCATGTGGTACTTGGCAATCGCGGTTACGATCCCAGGTTTTTCTTTCATATCGAGAGAAGTCGTCGTCAGCGTACGTGTCGCTTCTAGTAGGTAAGTAAGACCACCAATGCGCCCCATTGCTTCTGCGACACCTTCAAACTTACCGATCGACATACCAAACTGTTTACGCACGTAAGCATAAGCACCGGTTGTACGTGTAGTAAGATGACCAATCGCTGTGCCAAGCGCTGGGAGAGAGATACCACGACCAGCAGAAAGACACTCAACCAGCATACGCCAACCTTTACCTGCGTAATCAGCGCCACCGATCAACCAGTCCATAGGGATGAAGACATCTTCACCACGAGTCGGACCATTCATAAATGCAGACCCCAGAGGATCATGGCGCTCGCCTATCTCGACACCTTCATGGTCAGCGGGGATCAGCGCACATGTGATTCCAGCCTCTTTCTTATCACCAAGTAGCCCTTCTGGATCCTGTAGCTTAAATGCTAATCCGAGCACTGTCGCCACTGGCGCAAGTGTGATGTAGCGTTTATTCCAGCTAACTCGCACGCCAAGCACTTCCTTGCCTTCGTGAGTGCCATAACAAACTACGCCTTGATCTGGTATACCACCGGCGTCAGATCCCGCTTCGGGCCCTGTTAATGCAAAACAAGGAATGTCGGTACCATCAGCTAAACGAGGCAACCAGTAATCTTTTTGCTCTTGCGTGCCATAGTGCGATAAAAGCTCACCTGGACCAAGAGAGTTCGGTACCATTACCGATACAGCGGTGCTGATGCTACGAGTCGCAATACGAGAAACAATGGTTGAGTTCGCTAAAGCGGAAAATTCACGACCACCATACGCTTTTGAAATGATCAGTGAGAAAAATCGCTCTTTACGTAAGTACTCCCATACTTCAGGCGGTAAATCCCTGTCTTCTTTGACAATCTTCTGGTCATCAAGCATTTCGAGAAGGGTTTCAAGCTCATTATCCATAAATGACTGCTCTTCTGCTGTCAGTGTCGGCGTTGGATAATGATGCAATGTTGTGAAGTTTGGCTTGCCTGAGAATAGTTCGGCATCCCACCATACACTACCCGCTTCCATCGCCTCTTTCTCAGTACTAGAGAGAGGTGGCAATACTTTTTTGAACACTTTAAAAGCTGGGTCACTAATCCATTTTCTTCGTAGAGAGCTCATAGTTCAGATCCTTTTGTTCACGTAACCGCTCTGGGCATAATTTTATTATTGGTTTAACTTTCTTATTTGTCTTGTGCCAACTGCTTCGCTGACATTCCTGCTGACAAATAAGGAATCAGTAAATCGACGACAGATTTCACATCGACTTCCTTTTCAAATTTACTTTCAGCAAGCTCCGAAAGAGCCTGGCTTGAAGCCATCGTAAATACGCAGGTACCTAGTGTGAAGTGCAGTCGCCAAAACAGCTGCTCCTCACATAGTTCCGGGTTTGCCTTCATTATCGAGAAGGTGAAGAGGTTAAGTACCTCTTCATATCGAGTGGTGATGAACCAACGCAGATGACCTTGTACGTCTGTGTAACCACGGCCAATTAACAACATGAATAATGCAGTACCATTGGGGCGCACATCATTTAATGTACGCAAAGGTAAACGCAATGATTCAAAGACGTCGTCCATGTCGTAGCTATCACGCGTGTTTAACTCTATTAGTGAGGTTTTAATGCTCGGCATGAGCGCTTCTAGGTATCTATCTAAAACCGCTCTAACTAGCGTTTTTTTATCGCCAAAGTGATAATTTACCGATGCTAAGTTGACGTTCGCTTTACCTGTTATCGTTCTTAGCGAAGTATCATTAAAACCATGTTCAGCAAAGAGTCCTTCTGCGACATCGAGTATTTTTTCTTTTGTTGATGTTCTCGGGGCCATTTTAATCACTCGTATTAAACAACTGTTTGAAAATATACTCCTGAAACTTTAGATTAACAAATGATTAACATCACACTTTCACCAATTGGTCTGACCAGAACTTAGAAGGTGTGATCTAATCTTTTGAATTTAAGTCTAATAAGCAAATGATGCTCGCCTGAAGAAAATGACCAAGTTTCGCAAACCATCGTATTTGAAACGCTAGCAATGTCGTTGGGCGGTCGGAGCAGGAGGTGCGGGTTTGAAATGCAATTTAAGTTTATAGCTACTATAGAAAAGAGGGCTATCGAGTTTCAAACCGCCATTAAGTTGGTTACGCTGTTCGCCTCTTCTCTTACTTCTTTACGATACAAGCGGGCAGAAAGAATTAAATCGAATTTTTTTGAAAAAAAATGGAACTGTTTGGAAAAGGCTCGGTCTGAATAAATGTAACAACTAGGGCATTTTAAGTTTCACTGGCCGTCAAACTTGTTTCCATCTAATTGTTACGTTGCTGCTTTTTTCTTATTAACTCCTATGTTTGTATCCGCCCAGTCAAATTTTCGGCTGGGCTTTTTTTCGCCCGCAGATCTACCAACCTACCTTTTTCGATGATTCCGTTCATCTCCATGGTCTAGACATCCGCTCAATACGAAAGTGTCGCTATTAAGTCGCTGATGTACTGAACTATGGGTATAAAAAAGCCTCCCGAGTGGGAGGCTTTACAAAATAGCGCATTTTTATCTTACGCTTGCGCTTTCTTAGGCAAAGAAAAGTGCAGCAAGGCATAGCCAAGTAATGCTGCTGTCGTCGAACCCATTAAGATACCGAGTCGAGCATAGGTATCAAATTCAGGACTTACATTTCCGAACGCTAAAGAGGAAATGAAGATAGACATTGTAAAGCCAATACCACACAACACAGATACCGCAAAGATATGCTTGAAGTTAACACCTTCAGGTAACTTAGCAACGCCCATTTTTACCGCTGCCCAGCTAAAGGTAAAGATACCTAGAGGCTTACCAACCAGTAGACCCAAAGCAATACCGAGTGGCAGCATTGAAGTTAGACCTGACATCGATACGCCTTCTAACGAAATCCCCGCATTGGCAAATGCGAATAGAGGCAGAATACCAAATGCCACGTATGGGTGAAGCGCGTGCTCCATATGTTTAAGTGGAGAATGTTCGCCCTGCTTTCCCTTTAGTGGGATAGCAAAACCAATCACTACACCTGCCAATGTTGCGTGAACACCAGATTTAAGCACCGCGAACCATAAGATCGCACCGACGATCATGTATGGCGTAAGTTTTGTTACTTCCTTCGCATTCAACATGAATAGGACACCAGTCATGATGAAGCCAACAAGCAACGCCATGGTCGACAGGTCACCGGTGTAAAATAGCGCGATAATAACAACCACACCCAAATCATCGATGATAGCAAGCGCTAGCAAGAACACTTTTAGGCTTACTGGTACACGCTTACCTAATAACGCCATGATACCTAAAGCAAAAGCGATATCTGTCGCCGCTGGAATTGCCCAACCAGAAATCGCCTCAGGATCGTTGGCATTAAAGGCTACGTAAATAAGAGCAGGAGCTAACATACCGCCAACCGCTGCAATCGCAGGGAAAATTGCGGTTTCTTTTGATTTTAACGCACCTTCAAGTAGCTCTCGCTTAACTTCAAGGCCAATGAGTAAGAAGAAAACAGCCATTAGGCCGTCATTAATCCAGTGAGAAACTGACATACCAAATACATAAGTATGCAGTACAGATTGATAAGTTTCGCCCAGCGGTGAGTTAGCAATGGTCATCGCAATTGCCGCGGCAATCACGAGAAGAATACCACCAGCTGATTCCATTTTGAAAAAGTCACGAATGACATCGTTCATGGTTTCGTCCTTATATTTATTATCTTAATAAACGATTAACAAAGAATGATAAGAGTGTATAGCGGTCGAAAACTTTAGAATAATCGCTTCTTCAGAGTATAAACTTCGATTTTTCCGATATGAAGTTTACTATACATCGTATTTTCCAACATAACACTCAATTTTGATCACAGCGCGTACTTGTGGTTATCGCGCCAAATGTTTATCAAGATTATGAGAAAATCAGCATAACATGGCATGTACTGTCATGATAACCCCATACTTTTGAGAAAAATTCAGGAAGTTTCATCCACTAAAAAACCACCCATTGGGGTGGTTTTTATCAGAATTTAATAACCGGTGAGCTGCATAAAGCCCCAAGCCTCGTTGGAGCCAGAAGCTAAGGTAGGACCTTCCCAATACGGTATAACAAAAGGAAGCCACATATCTGATTTGATAATACGAGTGGTCAAGTTAATTTGATGCTTTGGAATATTAATAATCCACTGCAAAGGCAGCCTTCTTCCATTTGATAAACTGGTCACTTGCATTGGTTTAATACTGATATCATCATCTGAGAGATTGATGACTTTACCTGAGCGTGTGGACAAGGTGCCAAACACGTGCGGTGTTTGTCCATGGTGGCGATAGCGGCTGACAGTCAGTGCTCGACCATCATCTAAATTGAATACAAACCAATCCCAACCCTGTTGCCCTTCACCAATTAAGCCACTGCCCCACTCTTTCTGAGCCCAAGCAGAACCAGCAACAGAGAAGCGTTTGCCATTAATGTTCAAACTCCCTTTCACCTTTAAAAATGGCGCACTAAAACTGAAAGAGGCAACAGATTGCAACGCGTGTTTAACCTGAAAACCTTTGTCTCCATTCACGACAAAGGGGCCATTTGTCATAGTATTGAGATCTAAACCAAACGTATCGGTAGTCACATTCAAGTTACCAGGGAAAGGCGTTGCACCAAGTGAACGCCACGTCCAATTATCAATCCATAACCTGAAAGGACGATTAGTCATGCCAGCTTGGCCTATCCCGCCTCTCGCTACACGTTGCTCTTTCCAGACGTGCGAACCATGGCTAACGACAACATGTGAAATGTACAGTTGAGGGTTTTGCCATCCGCTGGTTTCTCGCTCGTCTGTCGCGACCCTGAAGTAACTCCATTGAACATTGTATATTTTCCCTTGTTCATCTTTCAGTTTCGCAAAGTAGTGCCACCATTCATGTTGGTACTCAGGATGAAAACGAAAGTCTGACGGTAAAGAGACATGCTCGTCAGGTAATACAGGTTCGAAAATCGTTTGATTTTCACGCGTTAGAATAGAATTAAGCTCGCTTTCTTGTGTCGCTGTCGCTTCCAACCAAAAAGTTGAGTAAAAAGCAGCCCCAGTCAAAAAGGCAAACGTAATAACAATGATCGTTGAAACTAACAAGCGTTTTTTAGAGCCCACTTTTTTCATTACAACGCGTCCCTTAATGACTTCATTGGCGTACTCTTAATCATTCTAATAACTGGCAATGCGCCGGCAATCATGATGGCAAGCATCGCCCAAGCAATAGTTTGAGCGTATTCCCAAGGGATCGTTTGAAGCTCCAGAGACCAACCGAATGATTGCTTAATGATAATATCAACGATCAAGTGTGCAAGTGCCAGACCAAGTGGCACCGCAATAATCGCGGAAATGGCCCCGAAGACAAACAACTGCAAACCACCCAATGCGACAAGTTCCTTTCCGGATACACCCATACATCTCAGCAAAGAGAAGTGCCGCTGCCGCGACAACTCGCCCGCCAATGTCGCGAAGAATAAACCAAACACAGCAATAATCAGTGTGATGTTGCCCAAGGTTCCTGCAATAGCGAAGGTATGATCAAATACCCTCATTGCCTGACTATAAATATTACCATTATCAAACACACGGTCTTGCGGGAGGCGGAATACATTTTCTAAGCGATTTTTCAGCCCCTCCCCATTAACGCTATCTTTTAACACTACACCAAGGCCAACATTGCCCGTCCCTGCAAATGCATACAGCCAATTCCGGTGCGACATCATCACCTGGTTATACGGGTTTCCATAATCGTAATAAACACCAACGACTTGCCAGTCTCCACCCAGTGGTTCCTGCAAGTTAATGAAGTCTCCTGGGCGAATATCCAACTTCAAGGCCATCGATTCACTCACCATCAAGCTCTTGGTCGCGTGCAGTTGATACCAGTAATTCGGGACACCTAGTTTTACCGTCAGTGCATCTAGCTCACCTTCAGAAGAGCCTGTACTCACCACTTGCAAAGCACCATGTTCGGTTGGCATATCTTTTTCCCAACGCCACCAAACCGAGTTGACTTCTGGTTGGTTTTGCAGCCACGCACTCATCCGAGCTGCTGAGTTATTTGTCGGATAGATATAAATATCCGCTGCTAATCGCTGGCTGAGCCATTTATCGGTTGTATCCCTAAAGCTGCCTACCATCGTTTCTACGCCGATATTTGCCGCCAGTGCCAACATAAACGCCATTGTTGCCACACCGCGATAACTCATGCTCGCAGCTGCATCGGCAAAAAACCAACGTACACGTACCCAACGCATGGTGTAAGAAAAGCTCTGGAACATATGCCACATAATAAATGGCATGAACAAGGCCACACTAACCAACATCAGCGCAATAATGGCAAAGCCAGTTTCTTGTGTTTTCGGTGCTTGATACACTGCGATTGCCGCGACACAAAACGCACACGCAGCAAGAGCCTGCCAAGAGAACTCACGCCCTGCAAATCGCATTAATGACAGTCGAGAAGATAGACGAATTGGCTGTGACTTCAACAAACGAATCAATGGCCACAAACACGATATTAATGCGCCCATCGCTGCCATGATCAGACTATATAAGCTGGACTGCCAAGACCATCCTATTGTTAAGCCTACGTTGGCATCGTACAAATCGCTCAGGCTCGATGAGACTGCAGGGATCAGCTCATTTGCCAAGATCAAACCAAAAAAGTTACCACACGCCCACGCAATAAAGACGAGCAACGACAACTCTAACAACAATGCTTGAGCCAACTGCGTTCCGTTGACCCCCGTCTGTCTCAAAATACCCACCAAACGTTGTCGCTGAATAAATGACAAAGACATCGCTTGATAAAAAATAAACAACCCGACCAAAAATGACAGCATCCCCATCGCAGTGAGATTCATGTGGAATGCATTAGTTAACGACTCAAGCTCCGTACGCGTATTCCTAACGAGCGTCATGCCATTGGGAAGCATATTTTTCAGTGCTATTAGCTTTTCCTCTGGCATTTCACCACAAGAAATCGCAGATAAACCTGAGCTCCGCTTGAGCATACGCAACAACGATATATCAGTAACCAGTCGAGTCCCTGAGAGCATTTTGTTTTTATCGACTTGAATCGGTCCGAGACGACTTCCGTCATTCATCTCAATAAAGTCCCCATCCTGCCAACTCATGTAAGCGGCCAAATCTTGACTGACTAGAATGGGATAAGGAGGTTTCATTAATGATAGAACGGGCATCTCACCCAAAGATTTGCCTTGCTGCAATGGAATCATCGCGACAGGATCAATCCCCACCAGCATCAAGCTCATATCGGTTTTAGCATCTAGATGCAGCACGTCAAACGGCGCACATTGGTTAAACCCAGCTCGACGCAACTGGATATAGAAACCTTGAGGGATTTTATTGGCAGAGTGTTTAGTTCGGATTCGGTATGGCAAAGGATTGGAGAAAAGCTTTTCTCCTGTCGCATAACTTTGTTTTGCATGCTGGTTGATAGAAGTAACACCAACAAGAAGGGACACGCCTAAGGTTAACCCTAGCCAGACAAGAATAATTTGTAGTGGGTAACGACGGTAATGACCGAGTAGTGCCTTAACTACGGGCCATAACATGCAGTTGCCCTCCTTGAAGTCGAATCTTACCTTCCATATGGGCCGCCACTTTTTCACTGTGCGTCACTAACAGCAAAGTACACTCCAGTTGGCGAGCGAGACTCGTCAATAAGCGCATTACCGCTTCTGCGTTTCGCTCGTCTAGGCTACCAGTTGGCTCATCAGCGAGTAGGATTTTAGGTTCCATATAGAGTGCGCGAGCAATAGCAGCACGTTGTTGCTGACCACCAGATGCTTCTTCCGGGTAACGGCCTAGCAGAGGCATTAAATCCAGAGCAGAAAGAATTTGACGCCACAACTCTTTATCTTCTGGCAAACCTTTTAACTGACGACAAAAACGAATATTGTCGGCAATATTGAGCGTAGGAAGCAGGTTGAACTGTTGGAAGATATTACCAATATTGTTGCGGCGATAAAGGGTTCTCAAATGCTCTGGCGCATCATGCATGGCAAAATTTGGAAACTGAACTTCACCAGAGTCTGCAGTATCCAGTCCGGCAATTAAGTTCAGCAAAGTACTTTTACCCGAACCACTTTCTCCCATCAGAGCGACTTGGTCACCTTGCTGTAATGTTAATTCTGCCCCTTGTAATACAGGGTGAAATTCTCCCCCATCTACATAGCCTTTACATAGGTCTGACAGTTTTAACATTGATTATGCCGCTCGGATGGTATTTAAAAATTGGGATCAGAATCTACACTAAAATCCTGTTAGTAGAAAGTATTTTGAATGCTTGATCACACTATGAGAGTACAAATGCAACTCGATTCACTTTCTGTTCCTAATTTTGTTGACGTATTGAGCAGATTTTTGCAGCTGCAGAAAGCTCTGTTTACCTTTATTGACCGATAAGGTTTTTCATCCATTTTCGGCTCACCATTCTTGGCAGACAAATCGTCCACTTCACAACTTCCTCGGTCAAAAAGAGTAAGTAAACCCATTGTGGGTCCCAACCGAGCTGAATCGCAGCAAATGCCGCGAGTGGAATCCCGATCACCCACTGCGCAAGAATGTCTTGATACAAACAAAACTTAACGTCACCACCCGCACGTAATACCCCAACAATGACCATCATCGGTACCGAGCGTAATACGACACCTAAAGCAAGAATCACCATAAACTGTTCAGCTAACTGGCGAGTATCCGCTGTCAGTGCACTAAACGCATTAAGGATCCATTGATTGGACACGATCAATACAACAGCGACCACAAATGCGATAAACACATTCAAAATGACCGTAGCCCAAGCTTGGTAATACACAGGTTCAAAGTTTTTCGCGCCGAGTTGGTTACCCACTAAAACCGCAGCTGCATTCGATAGGCCAATCATCATCGCCAATGCGATTGACTCAACGGGCGTCATCACCGACAACGCTGCCAAACCTTGCACACCCGCTTGCCCCATGATGGCATGGTAAGCGAACAATCCACCAGCCCATGCCAAAAAGTTAAAGGTGGTCGGTAAGGAAAGGCTCAAGAAACGCGTTATTTTGTCTACAACCAAACCTGCGCGTATATCATCCCAACCAAATGCAATTATGTGTTTCTTCAGCCATAAATAGCCAAATAGACAACCGACTTCGATAGCGCCACTGATAACCGTTGCAATGGCTGCCCCTGTAATCCCTAAAGCAGGAAAACCTAAGTGACCAAAAATTAACACCCAGTTGAGGAAAACATTAGACAGAATGCCTATACCACTAAAAAATGTGCTCAGCCCCGGTTGGTGCATCGCTCTCAAGCCCACCGACATACTAGCGACACACGCAACAGCAAACATGCTAACGGATGAAATAATTAGATAGCTGGCCCCTAACTCAATCACTTCTTGTGAGTCTGTAGTCAGTTTCATGACTGGCTGTGGGAAAATAACAAACAAAGCAACGGCAATGGCGGCAAACACCATGGCTATCATCCATGTTAAAGCCGTACTGCGACGTACCCCGACTTTATCGCCTGCCCCCCAATATTGTGCGGTCAGTAACGCACCACCCGTCGTCACCCCAACTAACATGATGGTAGTAACAAACGTCGCGCGCGCCGCAACCCCAACAGCGGCTATTTCAGCTTCACCAAGTTGGCCGAGCATAAGCACATCGACGAGGCTTCGGCTAGAAAACATCATGCTTTGCAGTGTAATTGGTAGCGCGATCGCGAATAAGCGACGTAAGAATGCTTTATCTGCATGTATTGAGAGTTGAGAGAGAAAAGTCACAAGCGCTCCAACGACAACTTATTGATAGAATGGGGAAAGTGTCTCATGATTATACTCTGTGGTGTTTATTCCACCAACGATTAAAAGGACAGATAATGAAAAAGGTGTTGGTGCTAGGCGCCTCGGGTTACATTGGTTCTCAACTTCTTCCGTTACTCTTAGATAAAGGTTACGCCGTCACGGCCGCAGCGCGACATATCGATTATTTGGAGTCAAGGACTCGGCCCCATCCTAATTTAACGTTGCGGTATCTGGACCTAGCCGACGCAGAAGCCACGCTCGCTGTGGTGAACGATTTTGACTTGGTATTTTTCCTAGTGCACGGAATGGCACAAGGCGATGACTTTGTTGAGTACGAGCTAAACCTTGCTTTGAACTTTAAATACGCATTGGAGCAAAGCCGTGTCAAACATGTCATTTATTTAAGTGCCATCCAACCGCAAACCGGAAACTCGCGCCATTTAGCCGCACGCAAAGCAACGGGCAAAATTATCCGACAGTCTGGCGTTCCAGTAACTGAATTGCGTGCAGGCGTCATCATTGGCCCCGGCTCCGCGGCTTTCGAGATCATGCGAGATTTTGTCTACAACTTACCTATTTTGATCGCGCCTAAATGGGTCGACTCAAAAGCCAACCCTATTGCCCTACCCAACCTCAATCACTATTTATTGCAGCTGGCCGAAGCATCACCCCCAGAAGAAAACCAAATTTATGAAGTTGGTGGGCCAGATACACTCAGCTACCGCGAGCAGTTTAAAGTCATATGCCGAATCACCAACAAGCCTTATCGGCTATGGTCGACACCGTTGCTTACCCCAAAAATGGCATCGTACTGGCTCGGCTTGGTCACCTCTGTACCAGCAAACATCGGCAAAGCATTACTCGCGGGGTTAGAGCATGACTACATTGCCGATTCCAAAGCGATTGAAGCACGATTTCCGCAAACGCTGATCAGCTACGAGCAAGCGGTATCCGATACCATTCAAGATGAAGGCACGTTTGTACGCAGCAATGTTTGGGGCTTTGAACCAGCGGCACTTCGTCGATGGCAACCAGGGTATGGCTACTACCCTAAACAAGCCGGTGCGAGCATAAAAACTCAAGCCTCCGCTGCGGCATTATGGAAAGTGGCTCAAAAAATCGGGAGTCGCGAAAAAGGCTATTACTTTGCCAACATTTTGTGGCGCACACGTGAATGGCTCGACATCTTTTTTGGTGGCGGGAAACCGATCCGCGTTTCTCCTCCGGGGCCAGAGCTCAAGGTCGGCGATTTTATTGACTCTTGGAAAGTGATTCGCTGCGAAGAAAATCAGTTCCTCTCACTTTTTTTTGGTATGAAAGGCCCAGGGCTTGGACGTTTAGAAATTACCATCAAAGACCATGGTGATGAACGAGAACTGGATATCACAGCTTGGTGGCACCCGCAGGGGTTTCTCGGGCTGCTTTACTGGTTTGCCATGATGCCAGCTCATCTATTCATATTCAAAGGCATGGTCAAAGCCATCGCGAAAGAAGCCGAAAGTATCAGTATTACTCCTCAGGTGGGACAGTCTCCGGAGAATCTAGAGAAATAGGCAGGTGATGGGCAATCCCCGCATGGCAATCAATGCACGATTGATCTCGACTTTCCATCATTTGATGTCGACGCGCAACGGTTCGTCCTTGCGCTTCGAAATCCATCTTGTCAACAGAATGGCAATATCGACACTGCTTTGATTTATTCTCGATAAACTGCTTTGTAACTTCAGCTGCTAATCTCGGACGATGTTCTGCCTCGAAATTCTCAAGTGTAATATCACCAGTCAGTTTGTGATAGATATCTGCTGTAGCGCCGATTTTCAATGCTATTTTGGCAAAAAACTCCCTAGGGACATGGCAATCACTGCACGTAGCGGCAACCACACCCTGAGCATTTTTGAAGTGTGGGGATGCTTGATACTCCTCAACTATCGTATCCATCCCAATGTGGCAGCTATAACAAAACTCGTTGCGATTGGTGTAATCCATACCAAAGTGAAAAACACTAACTGCCAACCCACCAAGGATAAACGCCAACAAGCCACCAATTGGTATGCCGAGCATCCACTTCCTGTTTGGTTTACGCCATAAACTCATCGGGGTTCATCCCAAAACAGCGCTAGCGATAACTCGCATAGTATTCAACGAGCGCATTTAAATCATCGGCACTAAGCCCTTTGAATGCTTCGTCCATTTTCTTATCAACGGAGCGTTTCCCTTGCTTAAACTGTTTCAATGTCGTGGCGAGATATCCCTTCTGCTGACCAGCTAAGATCGACGCTTCGTCTAGAGCGTTGCTGCCACCATCCGAATGACAGTTCTCGCAGCTTTTCGCGTGGATAGCCTTACCTTTCATCGCTAACGCTTGATCAAAAGACTGCTTAGCTGGCACAAACTCGAGCCCAGCATAATGTTTTGCTAACTCTTCAATCTGCGCCTCAGATAAAGATTTAACTATCGACACCATGTCGCCTTTTTTGCTCGTGTCTCCGTAAGCGTGACTAACAGAATTTGCAGGCCTACCTTCTAGGTAACGTAGCATCTGGTCAAAAAAATTGAATTCGGGAATCCCTGCGATGGTAGGAATATTCGTGTCTGAGCTAACACCGTTTGGCCCATGACAAGCTTCACATTCATGTTGTGAAATTAGCTCACTTGGTGACGCTAAACTGTGGGAGGCCAAAACTGAGCTAATGGCTAACACCGAGGAAAATTTTAGTGAGAATTTAATTAGTTGGTGCATATTAGACTGACTCCGTAGTAATTATCTTTGTTAATCAAAACCAGACAGCGAATAAACGATAAGAAAATCATTTTATAAACGCGACTTAAAACCAACGATATCCAAGATAAAAATATTAAGCCGTCAACCATTTAAAGTAGCGTAGTTCAATACCCTTACTTTTTCTGCACCGACCTCTTCAAGAACAACAAACTTCAATACAAACAATTGATTTAAAAAATAATAATTTAAAATCAAAAATTCACACATAGAAAAAGCGGTTTATTTTAATAATATTTCATATTGCGTCTATACTCTTACAAGCCATGTATTTCGATTTATTCAAGCGATGTAAATATGGATATTTTGCTTTTGGCTTGAATATAAAATTAATATTTCAATCAATTGTTTATTGAGATATTTAACCATTCCAACGCATTCCCACTTACTTTAGGACGAATCGAGAGGGACTATGAACGGTTTAAAGTCGATCGCTACATTAATATTTTTTATTTTACTGCTCACCGGATGTGGTCCAGACAGCAAAAACGATCAAAATACACCACCACCTGCACTTGGTGATTTCGAGATCAATGTTTCCGAGCCATCATTGGTCACTCAAGAAACCGGAGAAACCAAACTGGTGGTCGATTTTACCGTCAAAGACGGCAGTGGCAGATCTTATGAGCTAGACGAAACGAAAGATTTTCGCATCGCACTTCTTAAAGCAATGCCCTCTCGTGTCGATACACAAAACTCGAGCGATCCAGCCTTTGCCTTCAATGGGCGCCATGGCAATACCTATTGGAAGAGTTTCCATCACTCAAGTAATACCGTAAATAACCGTGCCAGCATGGAGAGTGTTTGGGATGGAACACTAGTAAAAACAGACGAAGGGTATCGCTACACGTTTGCCATTCCTGACGTTTTGAAAGTGTCCGATCCTTATACTGCCGACTCTTCTAGCAACAATGGTTTTATCGCTTGGGATGCGAATAAACTCCACCGAATCGTCATGGCGTATGGCGAGCAAGGCAACGGTTTTACCTACGTGTTTGAATGGGTGCCGCAAGAAAGTTCAGATACGGCTGTCTCCCGCAATGTGATTGAAACAGGCACCTGTGAAAACTGTCATATGGGCGAACCGCTTCATCATGGACCGGGCTATCGCTCAATTGATAACAACACTGCCGTTTGTACCGCTTGCCACAATGACAGTAACCCTGGCGCTGCGCCAGCCAGACGCCCTCTCGCTGCCATTGTTCATCAATACCACGGTAATGTTTTCAAATTAGGTAGCGACAGAAATAACACCGACACTTACAAACAGCCTGTCGACGAGAATGACGTGCTCGTTACCGACATCAATGGTTTAGTCATTGAAGGCAACCCTTTCCCGCAAGATGCCCGCAACTGTACAACCTGCCATTCAACCGATGTCGCGAAAGCATCAGACGCCAACAATTGGTTTGAACACCCGAGCCAAGTTGCCTGTGAGACCTGTCACTTGTACCGAGACAGAGGCGCGCATGATAACCAAGTCGGTACGGCTTGGGTAAGAAACGGCGAGCCACAAAACTCCTGCTCGGGCTGTCACCGACCTTATGACCGAGATGACAATGGCGATCCAATCATCGGCCAAGACGCGAGCCGAAGTGCTAAAACTGTTCACGTAATGCGTTTAGAGAATCTTGCAAAGGCACGTGATTCGCTTGAAATCAACGTTGAAAGCGCGCGATTTATTGATGACCAGTTTGAGGTTGAACTAAGAGTGTCGAAAGCGGGCTCAGGTATTGGCTCCATCAACGAACTGACCCCTTTCATTAATGAACATGGGCACCTCAATTTGTTGCTGAACTGGGATAACGGCCAAGGTCCGATGGTTGCAAACAACAGTCTCAACGTCGCCGATGATGGAGCACTTGGTGACGGCTGTGAGGCTCAAGGTGAAGGCTTATTCTTGTGTCATAAAGACTTCACTGACGCTGCGATTAAACCAATCTCCAACTCTACGTTGACGGTTAACATCGCCGACATGCCACTTTGCGCCAACCGTAGAGATGGCGAGCTCGCCGAATGCGTCACGTTTGAAGGCCTCGATCTTATCAAATCGCCTTTCGTCATTGCCGCCAATAACGCATCCGGCTCGTTTGATGTGTCTGGTATCAACAAGCAACACAAACTGCCAGTGGCCGCGGACATTTCATCGTGTAACGATTGTCACAAAGAGCTGACTATCCATAAGCTTGGTGAGCATCCGCATGCCGCAACCGACTTCCAACAATGTAAAAATTGCCATAACTCTGAACGTTCTGCGTTTTATCCTGGAATGGCAGCTGATCTAAAGTACCACGTACACTCATTCCACGCCTTTGGCTCCGCTCATAGCGGTGAAGCGCCTTTCCCTGGCGCAGTCAACAACTGTGAGACCTGCCATACCAATGCTCAATACAACTTACCTAGCCAACAAAATACGCGCCCTTCTCTTGCGAGTGGTAAGTACTTTAGTCCTGCATTAGTCGCCTGTGGCGCGTGTCACTTAGAGTCATCTTTAGCTAATGCTGACCCGGATAGTGTGGCAGGAGATGCGACTCTGAACCATATGCTGAATCACGGCGCCGTATTTGGAGCAGACACAGCAGCACAAGCCATGGGCTCCGAGCAATGTGCAACTTGCCATGCCATTGGTCAGTCACAAGGGGTAGATAAGGTTCACAAGGTATACGACTACCGTTGAATTCGTCATTGAACATAATGCTTTGACAATTAAGGACAAGAAAAGGAAGAGCTATGAAAGCAATGTTTCTGCGGTGGTTGGTAGCTGGGATACTTGGGTTAGGCGTCATCTTCACCGTCAGTTCGGAAGATGTCGCCGAGCCAGAACCCAAAGCGGCGACGTTAACTCAAGAAGAAATTGAAACTATATTGGACACCAAATTTTCTGAGGGGAAATATTCACGCCGTGGAGCAGATGGCTGCCTTCGTTGCCATGACGATACCTCAGACAAACCTGCAACCGGTATTTTCGACAACATCCACGGCAAGTCAGCGAATTTGCATGGGCCAATGAATGATAAACAATGTGAAGCATGCCATGGCCCAGCAAACAATCACGCGCGCAATCCGCGAAAAGGACAAGTTCGTGAGCCGATGATCACCTTTGGGCCAAACTCCCCTGTTCCGGCCGAAAAGCAAAACAGCGTGTGTTTATCTTGCCACCAAGATGCGAAACGCTCGACTTGGCATAGCAGTGAGCACGCTTTTGAAGGGCTGTCTTGTGCAAGCTGTCACCAACTGCATCAAAAAGACGATCCGATGATGGTTGCCGAAATGCAAGCAGACAAATGCACCGATTGCCACTCCCGCACCAAATCGGATATCCACAAACGCAGTCGTCATCCTATCATTGACGGCGTCATGACTTGTTCTAGCTGCCACAATCCACATCAGGCATTAAATGAAGCGAGCCTGAACTGGTCAACCGTCAATAACGCTTGTTACGAGTGTCATGCAGAAAAACGCGGCCCATTCTTATGGGAGCATGAGCCTGTAACTGAAGATTGTACATCCTGCCACACACCTCATGGTTCAGTGAACAAAGCCCTGCTCAATAAACGGCTGCCAATGCTATGTCAGGAATGTCACCGTGCGCCACATGCAAACGTAGCCATTCCTGAAAACGACTTGAGAGTGCGCGGCGGAAGTTGTTTGAACTGCCACAATCAAGTGCATGGCTCTAACCACCCACGTGGTCAAACATTAAGTTATTAGGAGGGAGGCATGAAACTATCTCAACTGTGCATCGCTATTTCCCTTGCTTTTGCTGTGCAAGCGCACGCCAACGATTATTCGTTACAACGTTCTCAACCAGCCGACACTAGCCGCTGGCAGTGCAGTGAATGCAGCAGCGACGGTACATGGAGTGGAGAAGTCAGCGCGGGCGTAGGTTACCTTAACAACGACGGTTCCTCTCGATTCTATAATTGGAATCCGCCCGTTTACGGTACAAACTCTGACAACAAACACTTTAACGCGAGCCTAAACGCCGATATCGAACAATATGAAGACGACGGGTTCTACAATCGAATCGTCGTCGAAGATCTTGGTTTGCAACGCTTCTTACTGCAGTGGGAAATGGGCCAGTACGACGGATTACGTATCCTCGGCAGTTACAGTGAAACTCCGTATTTCTGGAATCAGTCCTCACTCAGTGCGTATCATCCAAGAGAAGATGCACTCGTTAGTGGTGACCTATCGAAATATGAAAACTCAGTGACGCGAGAGACGTTTAAGTTAGAACTCAAGTACACACCACATACGCCATGGAAGCCATATGCATCCATGAAGCACGAACGTAAAGAAGGCACAACTTCGCTTTATTCATCGACTATTCCGGGTTACGCCAACGCGCCGGGATTCATACCCAAAGCCGTCGACCATGAAACATTAAATACTCAAGTAGGAGTAAGCTACATGGAAGATTTTTGGCTGGTGGATATTGCGTATCGCGGCTCGTTTTTTAGAAATGACAAGTCCGCACTCTATTACGGCAGCACTACCAATCCTTACGCTAACCACCTCGTGTATGAGCCTGACAACGACTTTCACCAGTTTGCTGTCACGGGGAATTATCGGTTGAATCAACAAACGTTCAGCGGCCGCTTACTTTGGTCACAGACGTCTTCTGAAGGTGGGTTAAATCCGTTTCCACAGTCCCCCGTTAACTCCAATACATTCCATGGCGAAACTAACACTTGGCAAATAAGCGCGGATTACCACAACAAACTTTCGCGAGACACTGCTTTCGCCATTTCTGCGGACTATTCAGATAAAAACGATAACTCCGATAGAAACACCATCATCGGATCGACGAGAGAAAAATACGACCACACCAAAACCAAACTGGAAGCAACACTCAAGCATCGTGTTACTTCTGATGTGAAATTGAATACGGGTTACCATTTTAGACAAGATGAGCGAAGTTATGCTGATAGGAAACGTACCGATGAACAACGCGTTTTTGTTGGGGCCCAGTACCGACCAAATAGACCGTGGCAATTAGGTGGTAAAGTCTCCTACTCTTTTCGCGATGGCTCTGATTGGCAGGACGACAGCAGCGACTCGCCTAATTTGCGCCAATACTATTTAGCCGATAAAGAGAGGATTGAGCTCCGTGGCGACGGCAGCTATGACGTAACAAGCGATGTCCAGTTACTTGCTGAGCTTTGGTACGGAAACGACGACTATGCTAAACCCGATATAGGTTTAAGCGAAGGAGAAGATTACGGCTACGATATCAGCGTCAACTTCAATTTACTCGACGGACTAAACGGGCATGTTTTTTACAATCAACAGATCATCCGCTCCGAGCAACAACAAGCAAACTCTGACGTTGTCGGTTGGAATCGCTACACCACCAAACTCAAAGATGACATCACAACCATTGGTTTTGGTGTGAGTAAAGAGCAGCTACTAGACGACAAACTTTCTATCTCGTTTGATTACAGCTACAGCCAAGCTGATGGAAAATCTTCAACCACATCTGGTGGCTACCAATATCCTGATAACGAGGCGAACTCGTACCGATTTGAAGTCATCGCTGACTATGAAGTATCTGAAAATCAAAACATGCAGCTTAACCTCCGTTATGAAGACTACTCAGAAGAGGATTACTTGTTTAATAACGAAACCGAAACGATGGGCGACGTTTTGCAAAGCTATGAAGGTTTATATGGCGGCGTCTATTGGAAATATCGCTTTTAAACACAGAGTGACGTAACAAAAAAAGCATCAGACGTTTCAAACGCCTGATGCTTTCGTATTTCAATTCTACTGCTGTGAGAAGTTGATTAAGCTTGGAAGCTCAACGGAATCTCAGCCAATTGGTTACCTTCGTTTGCAGGAAAGATAAGGTACTCGCCGTGGTATTTCACCATCGATTTGTAGTCCGTCACTTTATGCACCATAAAGCCCGCTTGCGCTGCTTTCTCAACAAACTCAGCATGGTTGCCACGTACAAACCAGCTCATTGGTTTGACGAGCAGCTCGCCGTCGAAGCAGCTTTCGCATTGATCTGCACATAGCGCCAAAGAGTTTTGACCTTCCGTGAAGATTTGGATTTTGCCACAACCAACAAGTTGCTCAGACGTTGATACTTCCCAGCCAGCTTGCTCCATCAAATCAAGAAATGATTCAATATCGGAGTCTTTTATCACTTTGGACTCTTCACCTTCAGGAAAAAACTGAGCGTAAAAAGCGGAAATACGCTTGAAGATAAACAACAAACCAGCGTCATTACCCTTTGAACGACCCGCTTTTTGCCAACGTGTTAAGTCATCGCCTACGGCTCGACCGAAACGCTGAGATTTAAGTGCTTTGGTAACCCAGCGCACTAAATAATGGTTATTCGCAACAGGGGCATTGGCTAACTTACCTGAGCGATGCTCTTGATCTAACTCTTCAAGTGCTGAGTTAACTAAGTTTTGAATTTCTTTGGTGTAATTCGACATTACGCCTTTCTTCCTAAAGTCCAATAAAACAGTGCTGAAAGCACAGAACAAGCAAACATCACAATGATCATCGGCCACGCCACATTACCGGGTAGTGATGCCACCAGCGCACCAACCAATGAACCGATACCGAATCTTAACGTCCCCGCCAGAGACGATGCTGTACCTGCCATTGATGGGTAGCCACTTAAAAGCAGCGCCATCGCGTTACTACCTATCGTCGACAATGTACCGATAAACAGCACAACAAAAGGTACGATGCCCCATAATCCGAAGTCGATTAACCAACTTACGAATAAACCAATCCCCGCCAAAAGTTGCACGAACAACCCAAAACGAAGCATGGCATGAGAGCCAACTTTCTTCACCAAGCGACCATTAATACTGGTCATGATGATCATCGCAACAATGTTCAAACCAAATAAATAACCAAAGTGGTCTGGTCGAACACCATATAAATCAATATAAACAAACGAGCCCGCAGTCAGGAATGCAAACATTCCGGAAAATGAAAACGCTCCAGAAAGCATCAAACCTATCGCTTCAGAGTTGGAGCATAATCTGGCATAGTTTCTCATCGTAGTGCGAAAACGAAGCGGCTGACGATTTTCTGGTTTCAACGTCTCTGGGATTTTCCAAAGTACCAGTAGAATTACCACCACAGCGAAAATGGCTAACACCCAAAAGATCGAACGCCAACCAAACCAGATCGCTAGGTGACCACCTATCATAGGCGCAACCAAGGGTGCCATGGTGATCACTAAGGTGACGAAAGACATTGCACGGGCAAAGTCTTCACGGTCAAACATGTCACGCACGACGGCTTGGATAATGACCGCCGCTGCCGCGCCAGCAAAACCTTGCGCTGTTCGCACATAAGTCAATGCATCAATGCCGTTTGTGGTCGCACTCACTACCGCCGCTAATCCAAAGAAAAGCACACCCAAAATCAGTACAGGTCTACGGCCAAAACTATCGGCAAGCGGCCCGTGAATTAACTGGCCAATCGCAAAACCTGCCGTATATGCCGTCAACGTAATCTGAACCGCACCAGGCGCAACACCCAAATCCTTCGCGATGGTTGGCATTGCAGGCAAATACATGTCGATCGCCAAAGGCGTCAAAGCACCAATCGCTCCTAATACAAGAAACAATAGAAAACTGATTTGGGATTGCGGAGCGCTTTGCGCTTTTTCTGTCATTCTTTTACCTCTTGTTGGAGCCCTTTCGTCAATACTTTCAGAGCAAAGTGAACGTAACGGACGGTTCTCATATCGTTGAATCTAGAAGCCAAAGGTCTGTTCTATCAACGTTCGAGAATCATAAGGGCAAATATGTACCAAGGTGTGACCTTGACGAACTCGACATAGAAAAGCATGTGAAAGCGAAATGTGTTTATGGGAAACAAACACAATGCAGTAAAAATGATGGCGTTGACACCATCATTCCATTCACCGTAGCCGAAGGCTTTGCAATAAGAGTATGCATGCCTCAGCTAAATGCAAAGGCATATCACTGAGATGAGTAAGCACACCGGAATTGTCTAGGCACTAATTTTGGTAGGAAAATTTATTTTGAGCCAATTCCTACCAAAAGACTAGTTCCTATTGGGAACTAAAGAATTTCCCATGCTGACAATTAATTCCAAATAGAATCAATTTCTTCTTGCGTGAGGTAGCGATAATCACCTGGTTCTAGTGCCTCATCAAGTTCGATAGAACCAATACGCTCACGATGTAAGTACTCAACTTTATTTCCTAACGCCGCGAACATACGTTTCACTTGGTGATACTTACCTTCCTCGATAGTTAACAATACTTCATTCTCGGCCTCGTTCACGATTTCTAAACGAGCAGGCAATGTTGCTTCTGATTCATTGCGCAAAATGATGCCTTGTTCGAGCTTTTCCGCATAATCAGGCTGAATAGCATCGACGAGCCAAACACGGTACGTTTTCTCACACTTATGCTTAGGTGAGGTAATACGGTGAGACCACTTACCATCATCCGTAATCAACACCAAGCCAGTTGTGTCGACATCTAATCGGCCCGCAAAGTGAAGGTTTTCAATTTTAGGCTCATCAAGCAATGCGAATGCAGTTTGGTTGTAGCCATCTTCATGTGAACAAACAAAGTCAGCAGGCTTGTACAACATAATGTAACGAGGGCCAGGAGCACCAATAACACGGTCTTCCCACATTACTTCCGCACCTTCAGGTACTTTAAATGCACCACTTTTTTGAACCTCACCGTCAACGGTGATGTCACCACTTTTGATGATCTTTGTTGCCTGTTTGCGTGTTGCACCCAGAGCGTCACACAAATATTTATCTAAACGCATGAATACCTCATTGAATTATACCCAAGTAACCTCCAAATCTCGGTTTAAAGGTCACTTGGGTATAAAAGTCAGGTATTATAGCGTTCCTCGTTCGAATAGTTGAGCAATTTCACATATTTTCATGTACACACTTCGCCCTTATCAAGCCGACTCGGTTAAAGCAGTCATTCACTACTTTCGTAAACACTCGACACCAGCAGTGATCGTGCTGCCTACTGGTGCCGGAAAAAGCTTGGTGATCGCAGAGCTTGCTCGCCTTGCGAAAGGGAGAGTGTTAGTCCTCGCTCACGTTAAAGAGCTGGTCGAGCAAAACCACGCGAAGTATGAAGGTTATGGTTTAAAAGGTTCTATCTTCTCAGCGGGATTAGGACGAAAAGAAACTGATCAGCAAGTCGTGTTTGCTTCGGTTCAATCGGTCGTACGTAACTTAGATTCGTTCAAAAACCAGTTTTCTCTGCTCGTTATTGATGAGTGCCATCGTGTGCCGGATGACAAAAACAGCAGCTACCAAAAAGTTATTACTCACTTACGAGAACTGAACCCAGGCATTAAGGTGCTGGGACTAACTGCAACGCCCTATCGTTTAGGAATGGGCTGGATTTATCAGTACCATACCCGAGGTCAAGTACGCACCGAAGAGCCTCGATTCTTCCGCGATTGTATTTTCGAACTGCCGATCCGTTACTTGCTCGACGAAAACTTCCTCACTCCGGCACGAATGATGGACGCGCCTGTTTTGTCTTATGACTTCTCGCAACTAAAACCCGCAAACACCGGACGCTACAAAGAAGCAGAAATGGACATGGTGATCGATAAAGCCAAACGCGCCACTCCGCAAATTGTTGAGCAAATCATGCAATATGCGAGAGAACGTCAAGGTGTCATGATCTTCGCCGCGACTGTCCGACACGCACAAGAGATCCACAGTTTACTGCCAGAAGGCGAAACTGAAATCGTCATTGGTGATACACCTACGCCGGAACGTGACGCGATCATCCAAGCGTTCAAGAATCGTCAAATAAAATATTTGGTCAATGTTTCGGTACTGACTACCGGGTTTGATGCGCCGCATGTCGATTTAATCGCGATTTTGCGACCAACAGAGTCAGTCAGTCTATACCAGCAGATTGTAGGGCGAGGATTACGCTTATCAGACGGAAAATCAGAATGTTTAGTGCTTGATTACGCAGGCAACAGCTACGATTTATACCAACCTGAAGTCGGTGATCCCAAACCAGACTCTGACAGTGAAATTATCACGATTCCCTGCCCGGCTTGCGGATTCAATAACAACTTCTGGGGTAAATTGGATAGTAACGGTTTCTTGGTTGAACACTTTGGCAGACGTTGCCAAGGTTACTTTGAAGATGAAGACACAGGCGAACGTGAACACTGTGGATACCGTTTTCGTGCCAAATACTGTGGTGAATGTGGTGCCGACAACGATATCGCTGCGCGCATTTGTCATGAGTGTGACGCAACGCTTGTTGATCCAGATAAAAAATTAAAAGAAGCCCTTAATCTAAAAGATGCATTGATATTTGAATGCACAGAAATGGACCTGTCAGTATTTAAGTCCAGTGACGGTAAATCTCAACTCAAGGTGACGTATTCTGGTGAACCATACCAAGGAGAAGGCAATGCGTTAGTTCATGAGTTTTGGTCATTGAGTACCAAAAAACAAAAACAAACGTTTAAAGACCAATTTGTGCGCCCTCACTTGGCAGACAAGCATCGCCCTTTTGAAGAGGCTTCACCGACACGTGTTGTTGCCAATCAACATCGTTTCCGTTTGCCTCAGTTTGTTATTGCAAGGAAATCCGGTCGCTTTTGGAAATTGCGAGACAAAATTTTTGAAGACGAGTTGAAATAACGTCCGCAACATTTAGTAAAACTGAACTCGATGATTCACTCTCTGTTCATCTATATCCGATATACTGCGGCTAACGTTCTAGAAAAGGTTTGACTATGTATAAAGCAACGACTTCTCAACATTCTGCGTTACTTTTCGGCCTTATCACGACATTGATGTGTGCACCAAGTTTCGCCAAGCATGACGACTACTATGCCTCACAAAATGGTCACGCCATCGTGCAAGATGTCGAAAAGCCTGGAACACGTATTGAATTCGATGAAGATCAAGATGAGGTCTATCGCGCGGTTCAACAAGGATATATACGACCATTTTCGGACCTTTACGCCGCAGTAGAAAACGACCTATACGGCCGTATCATCAAGGTCGAGCTTGAAGAAGATGATGATGCTTGGGTGTATGAATTGAAAATCCTGTACAACAATAGCGTCCTGAAAGTTGAGTATGACGCCGCCACGCTGGAAATGCTTGAGATCAAAGGTCGCAGCTTTAACAAAGCGTTAAAGCCACAAAACAACTAAACTGGTCTAATGCGTAATCCCGACGCAATGCGTAACTTACTTCGATAACACTCCAAACATAATAAGAATCACCAATATGAAAATACTTGTCGTTGAAGATGACCCTCGTTTAGGCGAGCAAATCATCGAAACATTAGAAAGTACCGGCTGGGTACCAGAATTATCTCAAGATGGCATAGACGCTCTGTATCGCGCGACATCGGAAGAATGGGACGCTATTGTTCTTGATCTAGGACTGCCGAAATTGGATGGCCTCACCGTGCTAAAAGGCATTCGTGATGAAAACATCAATACCCCTGTCGTTATCCTGAGTGCTCGCGATACCCTAACGCAGAGAGTTGAAGGTCTAAACGCAGGTGCAGACGATTACCTAACTAAGCCGTTTGAAATGGTTGAGCTTATCGCTCGTATTCGCGCACAACTACGAAGAGCATCAGGTAACGCCTCTCCTGTGATGCAAATTGGCGACTTGAGCTTGGATACGCGCACTTCTAAAGTAATGTGGCAAGGGCAAGCAGTAAGCTTAACGGCACTGGAGTATAAAGTGGTCGCTTACTTTATGCATAACCCAGAAAAAGTAATTTCTCGCACCGAACTCGTCGAGCACATTTACAAACAAGACTTTGATCGTGACTCCAACACAATCGAAGTTTTTATCGGCCGAATTCGCAAAAAAATCGCGCCAAAGATCATCAAAACTGTCCGAGGGTTGGGATACCAATTAAATGCCGAATAAGAACAGGCTACCGTTGAACGCAATAAAACGACTGAGTATCAAAAGTCGCCTCGTTTTAGCGGCGATCGTTTGGTTGACGGCAATGATCCTCGCAGCTGGTGTGACGATACCGACCCAAGTGTACAACTATATGGTTGACGACACTCGCTCACAGCTGAGTATTTTTATGGATGAAATCGCCGCTCAGTTAGAAGTCGATGAGACTGGGCACCTCTCACTCGCTGCTCTGCTCTCAGACCCTCGATTTAACCGGCCTTACAGTGGTTTATATTGGAGTGCCTCTACTGAGACGAGTCTCGAGCGTTCTCGTTCTTTGTGGGACAAAAAAATCGAATACAAAGGTCTGGATAACGATGCTTACGGCGCGAGAGGCGAAAAGCTGATTACCATAGAAAAAGCTCTGTACTTACCAGATTACGATGGGCCTATCCATATCATTATTGGTATTGACGAAGAGCCTATCAAAAGCACCCTGCAAACGCTAATCGGGCAACTCTGGCTTATTTTAGGCTTATTATTCGCAGGGGTTCTTGCCGTCATTTTGCTGCAAATTGCATGGTCATTGAGTCCGCTTACGAAGTTACAAAAAGAGTTGGCCGAGCTGAAGTCTGGTAACAAAAAGAGTCTAGAAGAAACCTATCCGAAAGAGATTTCTCCTCTTATCTTCGACCTCAACGCTCTGCTTTTCCATTACCAGGAGTTGTTAGAACGAGCTAGGAATCATGCAGGCAATCTCTCACATGCGCTAAAAACCCCACTTTCTGTCCTAAAAAATGAAGTACAGACGTTAGAACCTGATACGCAATCCCGTCTGCGTACTCCGATCAATCAAATACAAGATCATATCGATTACCATCTGGGCCGTGCCCGCATGGCGGGGTCTATGAATATTTTATCAGTGAAATCGAACCCAGCAGAGCGTGTGGATGCTATCTCAATGGCGTTTGATAAAGTGTATGCGAGCCGAGATATCTCCTTAGTTAATGAACTTGATTCAGAGCTGAATGTAGCGGTAGAGCAGACCGATCTCGACGAAATGCTGGGTAACTTGCTTGAAAATGCCTATAAGTGGGCCAACAACATGATTCGTGTGCACTCCTCTCAGGATAAAGACAATATACACATCATCATTGAAGATGACGGACCAGGTATCCCTAAAGAGAAACTGAGTCAAGTAGTCAAGAGAGGCGTTAGATTGGATGAAGCAACCCCTGGGTCAGGTCTTGGTCTAAATATAGTCAGTGAAATGGCACACAGTTACCGAGGTCAATTAACACTGGAAGCGAGCGCTTTAGGTGGCTTAAAAGCATCTTTAGTCTTACATCTCAGCCGAACATAAAGCATATAACGCATAAACTTTGTTCTTTGGGCCATGATTAGTAAACCGATGAAAATGGAGCCGATGTGAACAAAATCCAAGCAAAGCGTTAAAAGGGATAGCCTTACACCTAGCCAAATCATACTTTTTTGTTGATTTGGATACGATTTGGGTTGCCCATTTATAAGTGGAATGATAGTATCCGCGCTCGCTTGAACAGTTCCTGTTTCAAGCTTTACCACGAACAACAAGGTCGCATTGTTGATTGTGAACATTTGATTTTTACTAATTTGAGAGTAAATACTATGAAATTCGAAGCAGTAGTACGTACTGAACTAGGTAAAGGTGCGAGCCGCCGCCTACGTCACGCTGGCAAATTCCCTGCAGTTGTATACGGCGGTGAAGAAGCAGCAGTAGCTATCGTTCTTAACCACGATGACATCGTAAACCAAATGGACAAGCCTGAATTCTACGAAGGCCTAGTTCTAGTTATCGATGGCAAAGAAGTTAAAGTTAAGCCACAAGACGTTCAACGTCACGCGTTCAAACCAAAAGTTGAACACATGGACTTCATCCGTATCTAATTCCCTACCAAGGAATTAATCGGATTAAATCCAAACCTTTTGCATTAAAGATAATCGGACTTACCAACCGAGACATCTAAAAAATTTCAAAACCCCGGAGTCTTACCACCTCCGGGGTTTTACTATATGTGGCATATAACAATTGATTTACGAACGGGCAATGTACTTCACTAAAATGAGATCCGTCAGCGTCATACGGTCAATGATTTCCGCCTCTTCCTCTCCAGTCCGTACAAAACCACACTTCTTGTAGAAGTTAAGCCCCTGTTTATTGGTATCCAGTGCTGTCAGGCTTATCTGCATAACGGGCGTAGATAGTAGACGCGTTTCTAGTTCATCTAACAATGCACTCCCTGCCCCTTGCCCATAATGCAAAGGAGAGACATAGCAACATGTTACCCACGCCGTTTTATCTTCACAGGTGTGGTTAGGTAGTTCGTAACTTAAAAAGCCGACGATTTCCCCTTGTCTCTCAACGACGATCAATTGGGCCAGTTGCTCAGTCATGACTCGCGTCCACATCCTTTCTCGGCGCTCAATCGTAAACTGATCGATGTAGCTCTGTGGCATTAACCCTTTGTATGCTACCTGCCACGAATCAACATGTATCTTGGCGATTTGAGTTGCTTCCTCTCTGACGGCGTTCCTTACTGTGTATCTCATTACTATCCTTTCTTAAAATTCGCCACTTACAAATTCTTTCAACCTTACTCTTTGAATCGAAGCTCAAAGCGAGCAGCCACAGATGCAACGCTTTACATTACTCCATTTCATTTTCATTAATTCAATGATAGTGCACATCGTAATATTCGAGAAAACGCCACGTTATTTACGTTTCACTTTCGCTCATTAGATTGAATCTATTTGTTTTAACATCCGGGTATCGAAAGCGGGATAAACACGGTAAGGTATCGAATAAGAATAAATAAACGATATCTAAGGCATAAGATTTCTAAACGGTCGCAATTATAGTAAAGAGAGAAATACCATTTCTGGTTGTATTAAACAGAGTAAGCCAAGATCAAACGAGTTTGGGTTTTACAGTGATCATTTTATATACAAAACATTTCCCTCATCATCAGAGCGAAAATTTATAACGATTTGTGTCATGGCTGCTAAGAAAAACATGAACTTGGCAAAATAATCACCAAAATCAGCGCTATACTTCGCAAAAATGCGCATTGATTCACACAAACCACATTCATTCAATTGGCCACTTCACAAAATAACCCCCTCCCTCTAATTTCAATATACTAAAAACTATTTCTGTTTAATTGGAGACGTAGTTTGCAGGCTTATTAATTCATGTCTCCGATAGAAGTATAAATAAGAGATAGATCACTAAAGTTTCACATTAATTCCGTATATTTCACGCCGTAACAATAACAAAATCACAAAGAAAGGATCCCTTATGAAGTTTTCCAAATCTCTTTTGGTAATGGCAGTGGGCGCTGCGCTAGCAGGATGCGGCTCAGACAGCGATAATTCTCCAGTAACCTGCGAGACTGCAGATTCTTGTACTAAGTTCACCGTTCTCCACACTAACGATAACCACGGTCGCTTTTGGCATAACAGCGACGGCGAATATGGAATGGCTGCGCGTCACACTTTAATCGAATCTATTCGCGCAGAAGTCGAAGCAAAAGGCGGTGAAACCATTCTGCTGTCTGGCGGTGATATAAATACCGGCGTACCAGAATCAGACATGCAAGATGCGGTTCCAGACTTCGTAGGGATGAACCTACTTGGTTACGATGCAATGGCTGTCGGTAACCACGAGTTTGATAACTCACTAGATATTCTCGACATGCAAGCTGAGCTAGCTGACTTCCCTATGCTGGCTGCGAATATCTATAAGAAAGATACCAATGAGCGTTACTTCGACCCTTACAAAGTATTTACTATCAACGGCCTTAAGATCGCTGTTATTGGTCTAACCACCCAGGACACAGCGAAGCTAGTTAATCCAGACAACGTATCAAACATCCACTTCGAAGACCCTCAAGTTGAAATCAAAAAAGTACTTAAGGAAATCGAAGAAAACGAAAAAGTAGACCTAGTATTTGCAACGACGCACATGGGTCACTACCAAGATGGTAACAATGGTAGTGAAGCACCAGGGGACGTGAAGCTCGCTCGCTCTCTTGAAGAGGGACAACTAGACGCTATCATCGGTGGTCACTCACAAAACCCAGTGTGTATGGAGCCAGGTACCAATGAGTATGCTGATTTCAAACCTGGTGATGATTGCGCGCCGGACCAACAAAAAGGCACTTGGATTATGCAAGCGCATGAGTGGGGTAAATATGTGGGTCGTGCGGACTTCGAATATTACGACGGCAAGCTTCACTTAGCGAACTACGCACTGATTCCTGTAAACCTTTTGGACGACAACGATGAAGTGATCGGTGAACGCATTCAACAAGATGCGACGGTAAAAGCGTTACTACTGCCATACCAACAGCAAGGTCAAGAGTTATTAGATGAGAAGATTTCTAATACGACGGGTAAGTTAGAAGGTGATCGTAACGTAGTTCGCTCTCAACAAACTAACCTAGGTCATCTACTGGGCGAGGCATACCGTACTTACAAAACGGTAGGTGCTGACTTTGGTGTGATGAACTCTGGCGGTGTGCGTGATTCAATCCAAGATGGTGACATCACTTACCGTGATGTACTTACAGTCCAGCCGTTCGGTAACTTCGTGACTAAAGCAACTATGACAGGTAAAGAAGTTAAAGAATACCTAGATGTGGTTGCGACGAAATCTGCAGGCTCTGGTGCTTACGCTCAACTAGATAACATCACTTTAGATGTAAATTGTGATGCTGGCTCAGTAACCATTACCGACATTAACAATAAAGGCTTCGATCTAGACGCAACGTACACATTCTCTGTAATCAGCTTCAGTGCTGCTGGTGGCGATAACTATCCAATCATCGATGTTCAATCTACCCAGCTAACCGATGCATACGTTTTACGTGAGTTCTTCGTA
The DNA here is from genome assembly GCF_009361695.1 of Vibrio sp. VGrn 2. Lineage (NCBI taxonomy): Bacteria > Pseudomonadati > Pseudomonadota > Gammaproteobacteria > Vibrionales > Vibrionaceae > Vibrio > Vibrio sp. VGrn 2. The sequence goes on from NZ_RBWD01000002.1 coordinate 385,752, forward strand.
AATAACCCACAGATCTCTGCGGATAGCTACAACAAGAACTTAGAAAACATCAAGTATTTCAGTAACGGTCAAGCTGTGAAAGGTTGCCCAGCAACTAATAGCTAAAAACACCTTACACTCTGACGTGAAGCGCTTTTAGAAGTTGTTCCGTCAGAGCCTCCCTAAAAACCGAAGCGTGACGCTTCGGTTTTTTATTTTCGTTAAAGTGCTGAAAATTATCGCCCTTCATAAAGTGTTCAAAAATTATTCATTTGTGTTGTTGACGCCCATGTGCTGGGCTTCTATGTTTGATAAGGTCTTTCGAAAATACAGATTCATCAACTAACTTTTCGCTATGAAGTTTCGTAGCTTAGTGGATGATTCTAGGAAAGATGTGAATGGCGTTACAAACACTGCTCTCAAACAATTTGTCTTTTTGACCTAAAACGAAGGTGATTCGCCGCCAAGCGTTCACCAATGAGCAGCGATCTGGACGTCAATATGTTCAAACTGCTGCCATCGAGTTCAGGAGGTCAAAAATGAAACGAGCCAGCAATAGCTACAGACTTCAAATGATCAAAGAAGTGGTTACCCGTAGAGAGCGCGAAGCTTGCACGGATCCTATGGCGAGATACATTCATCAGCTGATGGATGAACGCCCGACAAGTAAATTAGATGTTGAATTCAATCATCGATTTTCAGGAAGCCACTTTGACGAACATGCTGGGGGATGGGTCAGTGACCGTTGGTCAATGAAGTAGCGCGAATTTAGCGAACTTGCCTTACACGCACCGCATAGTAAGAGCTAATACAGTCCCGGCTCATCATTGATTATTGCCGAGCCGGGATAATTCGAAATTTAAAAGAGATTTTGCTGTGGTGATAATTCTTCTTGAGACTCTTCTGCCTTTCCCTTCCCTGCCAATACCTTTCTTCTATAGCGCTGACGGCATAGCTTAATTACATGCAACTGTTGAGCAGGCGTATAAGTGAGCCAGTTAAATCGCTCTTCTCTTTTACGCATACATCCTTTGCAATACCCTTTTTCGTCCACACTACAAATACCAACGCAAGGGTTTGGGACGGTAAAAAACTCTAGTTGCTCCATGCTCTAACCGTTTTTTGCTCGCTGTGCTGTAATGATATTATAACGACTTCAATATACGCTCCCAACAGTGCTATACATCTTGCACCTTGAAGCCGTTTGAGTATATAAACTGGACTCTGTCACAGTAATACGAAACTATTACCTTATGCTGACAAAAACAGTGTTTTATTACCTATACTTACCACGTTTTCTAAAAACGGAGTCTATAAAATGAAGCTTAGCCTAAAAACGTTAGTTACAGCAATCTCTCTTCCTGTTCTTATGACTGCATGTGCTAGCAACGGTGACAATGTGAAAGAAATTACGGCTCAAGATTTACAGCACCATAATTGGGAGCTGGTTCAGATTGATGGTAAAAACATCGAATTAAAAGAACGTCAGCAAGCGCCTCGCTTAGAAATCGGAGAAAATCTGACTGCAAATGGTAACGCGGGGTGTAACAACTTCTTTGGTCAAGCTGAACTAAAAAACAATCAACTACGCATCGAAAAAATGGGAATGACCATGAAGATGTGTATGGATGACCAAATGAAAATTGAGCAAGCGATGTCTGAAACTCTTACTGAATGGAGTGATATAACGCTAACCAAAGAAGGGTTAATGCTTAAAAATGACGATCACGAACTAACGTTTCAGTTGCGTGATTGGGTAAACTAAGTCCCATTTCATATTCTAAGAGCAGCCATAAAATGGCTGCTTTTTTTATGCCCCTAATCCATATCAAAGCAGGCAGGATCTCTGTTTCGCACGTTTCGGTTGGCAAAATTGTTTAAAACGACAAACTCTTTCCCTCTTTACGCCCTCAACGCCACGTCTACGACGCGGGTTCAATCTTCCAAATCAACATATCGAAGTTGCTTGAGGACAATAATTTTCAATTACTTGAAAGAATATCGTCAAACAAGCGGTCCGCTCTTGTATACCTAAAACGACACCAGAATTGTCCTTTCTTCGTTTTGCTTCACATTGAGAATAATTCTTTGAATCAATGAGTGATTCCGTTTGGGATTGGCATTGATAATAGAGAGAGATGGATTACTATCCTTGTAACAAAGCGGAGCGACTTGTTTAGACGTCAATAACGTCGGAAACGAGAATAAAAAGACATAACACGGAATAGATATGAAAAAGCTACTCAGTACCGTTGGCATTTTAGCCACCACTTTCGCGACATCTTCTTTTACCAACTCATCGGTTGCTAGTGAATGGCAAAAAATCGAACAACAAGCCGACGGACAATCCGTCTACTTTCATGCTTGGGGCGGAAGCCAAGAAATTAATCGCTACATCCAGTGGGCGAGTAGAGAGCTAAAATCGCGTTATAACGTGACGCTAAACCACGTTAAAGTCACCGATATTTCTGAGACCACCACTCGACTTATCGCAGAAAAAGCGGCAGGCAAAAACAGCGGTGGCAGTGTTGATATGGTTTGGATCAATGGCGAGAACTTCAAATCAATGAAGGATAACCAGTTGCTGTTTGGTCCTTTTGTTGAAGGTTTGCCAAGCTGGCAATACGTCGATAAATCATTGCCAATTGATGTGGATTTTTCAGAGCCGACTGAAGGTCTGGAAGCACCTTGGGGTGTGGGGCAATTAGTGTTTATCCATGATGAGCAAACCCTGCATAACCCTCCTCGATCATTTGCTGAAATGCTGAGTTACGCAAAGGCGTTTCCAAATCGCCTAACTTACCCTCGCCCACCAGAGTTTCATGGCACAAGCTTTATTAAAGCATTACTCATTGAACTGTCTAACAACGCCCCTGCTCTGCAACAACCAGTTACCGATGACACGTTTGAACAAGTTACTCAACCGCTATGGGCTTACCTAGATGAGTTCCATAAAGTCGCTTGGCGCGGTGGTAAACAGTTTCCAGGCGGTACAGCAGAAACCCTTCAACTACTGGATGATGGTCAGACTGACCTGGCAATTACCTTTAACCCGAACGCGGTTTTCTCTGCGCAGTCGAGCGGTAATCTTGCAGAAAGCACCAAAGCGTATGCGATGGACGCAGGTGCACTCTCAAACATTCACTTCTTAGCGATTCCTTGGAACGCAAATGCCAGTGCTGGTGCGCAAGTTGCGATAAACTTTTTATTGAGCCCTGAAGCACAATCTCGCAAAGGTAACCTTAACATCTGGGGCGATCCTTCAGTGCTAAGCAGCCAATACCTAACAGGTTCGGCTAAACATACTCAACAATTCAAATCTATCGCTGAGCCGCATCCAAGCTGGCAATCTGCCTTAGAAAAAGAATGGTTGAAACGCTACGGAAATTAATAAGAGCCCATGTTAAGAGCGCTATATTTAGTCATTATCGCAGTTTGTATTTTGCCTACCATTCCGGGACTACTCGGAGTGGTGGTCTCTGCGCTCGGTTATGTGCCTCCTATCGGCTTGCACCACTTTTCTTTAGATGGCTTTAACGCTGTTTTTGATTGGGAGGGTGTTTGGACATCCATCGGGCTTACTTTCTACTCTGCCATTTTCAGTAGCTACTTGGCTTGCTTGATCACATTTGCGATTTTGCAAGCATCGTGGGGCAGCAAGTTTTGGCGAAAAATTGAAGTAAGCCTCTCGCCACTTCTTGCCATGCCGCACGTAGCGTTTGCGATTGGCTTTGCGTTCTTGTTTGCCCCAACTGGTATGGGCGTTAGGGTTCTCAACCAACTGTTTGGTTACGATCCCAATGCGCAAACGGTGAATGACTTAGCATTGCTGATTAAAGACCCGCATGCATTCGGTTTGGTCATCATGCTTGCGATTAAAGAAGTGCCGTTTTTATTGTTGATGAGTATTCCTATTCTTCAGCAATTGAAAGTCGATAAGATTGAAAAAGTCAGTCATTCGATGGGCTACAGTTCGGCACAAGCGTGGTGGAAGTGCGTGTTCCCACAATGGATAGCAAAACTGCGCTTTCCAATGCTGGCGGTATTGGCTTACAGCTTGTCGGTTGTCGATGTTGCATTGATTATTGGCCCTACCAACCCACCAACGTTTGCGGTTTTGGTATGGCAGTGGTTTAACGACCCAGATTTATCACTTCTACCAAGAGCTGCCGCAGGCGCGGTAGTGTTGTTTGCGATCGCTAACCTTTTGATTGGATTTGCACGCTTGATGGAATGGTGTATTACCAAAGGCTTCAAACGCTGGCAGTACTCTGGTCGAAACGGGTTTCGTTTACCCGGTAAGACCCTGTTTTCACTGATTGCGCTACTCGCACTTCTAATGATTCCACTCATGGTGGTATGGAGCTTTGCTCAACGATGGCGCTTTCCAGATTTAATACCGAGCCGCTATAGCCTGCGTTTTTGGGAATACGAATGGCACAGCATTCTTGGCACGCTGGAGCAGAGCATGCTGATTGCCGTTATCAGCGCGACCGTCGCTCTAGCTCTTGCCTTGTTCGCACATGAGTATCGCCTTCGTTATCGCTGGCAGGTGCCAGGTTACATCATCGCCATCCCAATGCTGATTCCTCAGCTATCGGTGCTATTCGGTATGCAAGTAGTGACGCTGTACTTAAACAGTAACGCGTATTTCTTTTGGGTATGCTGGGCGCATGTATTCTTCGCATTCCCATTTATTTACCTCTCGCTAGACGGACCGTGGCGCAGCTTCGATAACGGCTTAACTCGCGTCGCACTCAGCTTGGGTAAAACACCGATGCAAGCTTGGTTAAAAGTGAAACTGCCAATCCTCCTACCTGCGATTGCATTCGCATGGGCGGTCGGTATTAGCGTAAGTCTGGCGCAATACCTACCGACATTGGTGCTAGGAGCTGGGCGCATTAGCACCATCACAACCGAAGCCGTTGCTCTATCCAGTGGTTTTGACCGACGTGTTACCGCGATTTACGCCATTTGGCAAGCTCTGCTGCCATTCTTGTTCTTCTCTTTTGCGATACTACTAAGCCGCTTACACGTGAAGTATCGCCGCTTGTCTATAAAAGGTTTACTACTGAATGAGTCTTTGTCTCGAAAACCTCGCCATCCGTAAAACCAATGGCGACACGCTTTTCTCAGCGTTCAACATGACCGTAGAGAAAGGTGAAATTGTTACTCTGATGGGGCCAAGCGGTTGTGGTAAATCCACTTTGTTGGATGCCATTGCTGGACACCTCTCCGCCGAGTTCAACTACTCTGGATCCATTACGCTTGATAACGAAAAGTTGGATGCCCTCCCTGCCCATAAACGTCAGGTCGGTATTCTGTTCCAAGACGATTTGCTCTTCCCTCACTTAACGGTGTGGGAGAACCTTGCATTCGCGCTACCAAACTCAATCAAAGGTGAGGAGCGTAAAGCACACGCCATGCAAGCACTGAAGAACATTGCATTGACCAAACTTGCCGAATCCTTCCCAGATCAAATCTCCGGAGGACAACGCGCCCGTATCTCATTGACTCGTATGCTGCTGGCAAAGCCGAAAGTTGCGCTACTTGATGAACCCTATAGCAAGTTGGATAAAGACCTGCGTGTACAATTTCGCAATTGGGTGGTCGAACAATTACAGCAAGCGAACATCCCTACTTTGATGGTAACGCACGATGAGGATGATATTCCTAATGGCAGCCGCTGCCTAAATTGGCCGTGGGAGACAAACCATGCTTGATAGCCTGAGTATAAAGCTCATCCGCAAACCGCTGGCCATCAGTGCGACATACCTCGATAAATGTGGCATCACCGCAAATCAGACGACAGTATTTGGTTTTGTGCTTGGCTGTTTTGCCCTACCAGCTTTGATCGCCGAACAGTACTTGTTGGCGTTGCTGTTTATTTTGCTGAACAGAATCTGTGATGGATTAGACGGCGCACTGGCGAGAATTCAAGGCATTACCGATGCGGGTGGTTTTCTCGATATCAGCTTGGATTTTCTGTTCTATTCCCTGATTCCTTTTGGTTTTGTGTTGGCAAACCCAGAACAAAATGCCATTGCAGGGGCATTTTTGATTTTTTCCTTTGTCGGGACGGGAAGCAGCTTTTTGGCTTTTGCCATCATGGCAGGCAAACAAGGCATCGATAATCCAGTGTATAAACACAAATCTCTCTACTACATGAGCGGTTTAACCGAAGGTACTGAAACCATTGGTTGTTTGGTGCTATTTTGTTTGTTACCGCAACACTTTGCCGTCATTGCTTATATCTTTGGTGCAGCATGTTGGTTTACCACATTCACACGTATTTACTCTGGGTTTCATACGCTTAAAGGCCATTAAACCACTTAGAAGTTCACGTTTTCTTGAGAGAACAGCCGCTAAGTACCTGTTTTATATAACACTAAAGCATATATTAAATTGGGGTATATACTCTTTGGATGGAGAGAAATCATTCGGAGGCTATATGAAAAAATACGTCAAGCTAGGTATGCTGCTCATCATGTCTTGTATTGTTATGCTTAGCGGCTGTACCTCACCTAACCCGTACGGAGATGCATACGGCTCTTCAGACACACGCAAAGTTCAGCAGGTTTACTACGGAACGATTGAAAAAGTTGAACCAGTAACCATTGATGCCTCTACCCAATCCAACGCCATAGGTACAATCGCTGGTGCCGCCGTGGGTGGTATATTAGGCTCAAAAGTCGGGGGCGGCTCTGGCTCGGATATCGCAGCTATTGGTGGTGGTCTGCTGGGTGGTTATGCCGGCAGTAAAGCCGCTGAAGCAACCGCGAAACGAAATGGTGTGAATCTGACCATTCGCTTAGAGGATGGAAAAATAATCTCTGTCGTTCAAGAAGCAAACCCAAACATGATTTTTCAGCCAGGCCAAGCGGTTCAAATCAACATGTCTGGTAATGACGCAAGGGTTGTACCTCGCTAATTTGAACACGATGACTCCGTTCCATTGGTCTGCTGTTTTGTTTCAAAGAGCTTAATCCGCGCAAGCGTACATTGCTTACTTATCGGCTTGCGCGATTCTATTTGTATCAAGTTTGATCGTCGTCAATGGAACATCAATCTCCCACACCTTTCGATGTTCAAATGACATCAAGTTGCTAGCATGAGCCCATTCCAGATAACTTTGGGCTTGTTATGACTCCGACTGTTGACCACGTACTCCTTAATATCGCGCTAAACCTCAGCTCTAATCGCTCTCACGAACAGCAATATCAAAACCTCATTGATGGGGTCGCGCAAGTATTCCCATGTGATGCTAGTTGCCTGTTTATCTTCGATGAGGATGGGTTTCTGACTCCTGTCGCGGTAAAAGGCTTATCCAGCTCGGTCTTAGGTCGTCGCTATTTCCCCAAAGCGCATCCACGCTTAGATGCCATTATTCATAGCCGCGAACCGGTGCGTTTCGATGCCGATTGTTCACTGCCTGATCCTTTTGACGGCACACTATTAACCGAAGACCAGTGCATTGATGTTCACGATTGCATGGGCTTTAGCTTGTATGTAGAAGGCCAACTTGTTGGCGCACTAACTATGGATGCTCTAACGGTGGGCGCGTTTGATGACATTGACCCTGTCGCTATCGAAACCTTTGCGGCTTTGACCGCTGCGACATTGCGTAACATTGCTCAATTAAAAGCACTCAAAGCGCAAAACCAGAAGCAAAAAAGCGTCACTCAAACCCTTATCCAGCAAGCCCGTTCTCAACATGGCGAAATGGTGGGTTTGAGTCCGCAGATTAACCACTTACGAAGCAACATTGCGACCGTTGCTCAATCAGATTACGCGGTACTTATCACAGGAGAGACCGGTACTGGTAAAGAACTGGTCGCGCACTCGGTGCACGCGCAATCTCATCGTAGCGATAAGCCGATGATTTACGTAAACTGTGCGGCCCTGCCTGAAGGTCTGGCTGAGAGTGAACTGTTTGGCCATGTCAAAGGCGCATTCACTGGAGCCAATAGCCATCGCGCCGGTAAGTTTGAACTGGCAGACGGCGGGACTATCTTCCTTGATGAAGTGGGCGAACTGCCTTTGATTTTACAGGCAAAATTGCTGCGTGTTATTCAGCAAGGCGAGCTGCAACGAGTAGGTAGCGATCAGCATTTGATGGTCAATGTGCGCATCATCGCCGCGACCAATCGACAATTAGAAAAAGAGGTCGAATCTGGCACGTTTCGAGCAGACCTTTTCCACCGTTTGAACGTGTTCCCAATCCAAGTCCCCCCACTGCGTGCCCGTGACGGGGATATTCCCGTTTTAGCAGGATATTTGTTGGAAAAAGTACGCCAACAATTCAATGCACCCAATCTTCACGTTCATCCTAAAGTGTTGACTCAATTGGAATCTTTACCTTGGTACGGAAACGTGCGCGAGCTCGAACACACTTTAACTCGCGCGGCTTTACACGCCATTCAACAAGGCGCAAGCACGATCATGCTTAACCATTTCGACACCTCATTGGCTCTCGATGATGTAAAAAACACATCGCATTATCTGCCTAAAGAAAGCCAACCAATGCGGGAGCTGATAGAAAGCTATCAGCGTGATTTAATTGAACATGCTTTGAGCCAAACTGGTGGCGTTTGGGCAAAAGCAGCGGAGTTTTTACAAATGGATCGCGGGAACTTATATCGAATGGGTAAAAAACTTGGGATCAATAAATAACCAACCACAAGAAGCTGATGTAATTAAGACATCATATGCGTTGTCTTAATTACATCACCCGCCCTATCAAAAACACACAAAATCATTAAAAATCAATGATATAAAAATTGGCACGCATTCTGCTCTCTAGTGGTCAACATCACGACTATTAAAACAATCACTGGAGAACCCAATATGTTCTGTATTCAATGTGAACAGACAATTCAAACCCCTGCTGTTAAAGGTTGTTCTTTTGCACAAGGCATGTGTGGCAAAACTTCTGAAGTATCAGACCTACAAGACGTGTTGGTTTACACACTGCAAGGGGTTTCTTTTTGGGCATCAAAAGCACTTGAATTCAATATCATTAACGATGAAATCAACCAATGGGCACCAAAAGCATTTTTCTCTACATTGACGAACGTAAACTTCGACCCTAAACGTGTTCTAGAGCTGACTTCTCAAGCTGCAACGTATAAAGCATTGCTAAAAGAGCAAGTGATGTCTGCAGCCACGCTCGCCGATACCGAAGTCGCTGACATTCCTGCGGTTGCTAACTTTGAGCTACCAAACAGTGCAGAAGCGATCTTAGCTTTTGCTCCTCAAGTTGCGGTTAACCGTGGTAAAGACCAAGTACATGAAGATGTTATTGGCCTGCGCCTACTTTGCCTATACGGACTTAAAGGTGCAGCCGCGTACATGGAGCACGCACGTGTTCTTGAGCAAACCAACAACGATATCTATGCCGAATATCATGAAATCATGGCGTGGTTAGGTACTGATCCTGAAGATCTCGGTGAACTACTTGATTGCTCAATGCGCATTGGCCTGATGAACTATAAAGTGATGGAAATGCTCGACCAAGGTGAAACAACGACCTTCGGTCATCCAGAACCAACTACGGTGAACGTCAAGCCAGTAAAAGGCAAGTGTATTCTTGTTTCTGGCCATGATTTGCATGACCTAGAAAAAATCCTGCAACAGACTGAAGGCAAAGGCATTAACGTTTACACCAACGGTGAAATGCTGCCTGCACACGGCTACCCTGAGCTGAAGAAATACCCTCATCTCGTCGGTAACTACGGCAGCGCATGGCAAAACCAGCAGAAAGAATTCGCAAACTTCCCTGGCGCAATCGTAATGACGTCAAACTGCTTGTTGAATCCAAATGTGGGTCAATACGCAGACCGTCTATTCACCCGTAGTATTGTTGGCTGGCCTGGAGTGGCTCACATCGAAGGCGATGATTTTAGCCAAGTGATTGAATGTGCTCTAGCGCAAAACGGTTTCCAACACGATGAAATCGAACACCACATCACGGTTGGTTTTGGTCGCAATGCACTGATGAACGCCGCCCCTGCGGTTATCGACCAAGTTAAGCAAGGCAACATCAAACACTTCTTCCTAGTCGGCGGTTGTGACGGCGATAAAGCGGAACGCAGCTACTACACCGATTTTACGGCTGAAGCGCCAGAAGATACGCTCATCCTGACGTTGGCGTGTGGTAAGTTCCGCTTTAACCAGAATACGTTTGGCGATATCAACGGCATCCCTCGCCTATTGGATGTGGGCCAATGTAACGATGCTTACTCTGCAATCCAGCTTGCACTTGCACTGGCGAAAGAGTTTGACTGTGACATCAATGAACTGCCACTCACGCTTGTACTTTCTTGGTTCGAGCAAAAAGCGATCGTTATCTTGCTAACGCTATTTGCATTGGGCGTGAAAGGCATTTACACAGGCCCTACTGCACCGGCATTCCTAACGCCAAACCTAATCGCGATCATCCAAGAGAAGTTCGATATGCGCTGTATTGGCAATGTTCAAGATGATCTAAAAGCCATCCTAGCAGCTTAATAAACCTGCTTGTTACGCGCCTCCTTACGTGGAGGCGCTATCTATTTCGAACTAAAAATAGCCACAACCAAAGAGATTGTTATGTTTTTTGAATGGCAAGGTAACCAACCCGTCACACTCCGTTGCATCGACAAATACTTCGAAACACACGATACCGTCAGCATCAAGTTGGCTGAACTAACCGAGTCACTTCTGTTTCAGTTTAAGCCTGGCCAGTTTATTAACTTGGGCATCGAAATTGATGGAAAAATGGAGTTTCGCGCCTATTCAATCAGCTCTATCAATGAAGACGATCACCTTCAACTCACCATCAAACGAGTATCTGGCGGTAAAGTATCGAACTACATCGTTGACTCGCTGCTGCTCGGTGATACCGTTCAAGCATTACCACCAGCGGGCGAATTTAACTGCATTGACCACCCACCCGTTTTACGTGATGGCGAAACAAAAGCCTTGCTTATCAGTGCAGGTTGCGGCGTCACGCCCGTATTTTCGATGGCAAAACACTGGCTGAGTAATCACGATGAAAACGACAACGATGTGGACATCGCATTTCTTCATATCGCACGCAGCCCAGAAGAGACGATTTACTACGATCAACTAGAAACGTTCGACACTGTGTATCCCAACTTCCATTTAAAGCTGTTGCTACAAAACCGCGAAGGAACGTCACATCCACAAGGTCGTTTGAATGCCGACTGGCTTAAAGAGCTTGTTCCTGATTTCAAGCAACGCACCGTTTACCTGTGTGGCCCAAGCCAGTTTATGCAAGATGTTCACGGCTATTTGAATGACCTTGGTTTTGACATGACGAACTTCTACCAAGAGAGTTTTACGCCAGCGACTGGCGCAGAAACATCGATCTCCGATGAAGTTGTTCGTGTTTCTGTTCCTGACTTTGCTCAAACCATCGATGCGCAAAAAGGTCAGGTACTGGCCGATGTGCTTGAAGGCGCAGGCTTACCATTAATCGTCGCTTGTCGTAGCGGCATTTGTGGCTCGTGCAAATGCAAGGTTCGTCAAGGCAACGTCTCTTCCACCAGCCTAGAAACACTAACGCCAGAAGAAATTGAACAAGGCTATGTGCTCGCCTGCTCATCAACCATCGAAGCGGATCTTGAAGTGCAGATCGGTTAATGCTGCTGGTATCGATCTTTTATTGTTTCCCGTCATTCCGACGAGCCTGGGCGAGATCAGGAATCTAATATCAGCGTGTTAGGAATAACTCACTCTGAGAATAGACTCTGAATCACACTCCTGTCTCGCTATTCAGATTGACGGGGTATCGCGGAAATGCCAGCCGTACTCAAACGGCTGGTATTATAGATAGGTACAACTTTCGTTTCGTCGTCATTACTTCTCGCTAAATAACAACACTTTCAATGCAGCTTCGCTGTCTACGTCCATAAACTCTGGTGGGTTATCCAGACGCTCACGGTATGTCAACTCTGGCGCTTCTTCTTTCATGCTTTCAATCAAGAAGTCGCTTGTCACAGATGGCGAGTTCACACATGCCATCACTTGACCGCCGTCTGCCAACAAATCCGGCAATCGACGTAGAATCTTTTTGTAATCTTTAGTCAGCGCAAAGCTGCCTTTCTGGAATGAAGGCGGATCGATGATAATCAAGTCATACTGACCAGATTTTTTAATCTTACCCCACGATTTAAAGATATCGTGCCCCATAAAGCTTACCTGGTTGATGTTATGACCATTTAGCTTGTGGTTCTCACGACCTTTAGACAGCGACGCTTTTGCCATGTCGACGTTAACCACTTTATCTGCGCCCCCCGCAATGGCAGCGACAGAAAAGCCACACGTGTAAGCAAACAAGTTAAGCACGTTTTTATGCTTCGCATTTTCGCGTACCCAATCACGACCGTAGCGCATGTCCAAAAACAGACCGAAGTTTTGGTTGCGGCCAATATCCAATTGGTATTTCAAACCGCTTTCTTCAACGACAGGGTGAGCGTCTAATTCACCGACAAGCACTTCTGAAGGCGCACCATCGGCATAACGGTGCTGAAGAACCATTGTGCGACCTTGCTTATCTGCCCACAGTTGTGATTGTGCCAACGCATTGAGGCCGTTTTTCAGCTCAGCGAGAAACGCGTCGTCGACTTCTTTAAACAAGTTGATAATCAACTGACCTTGTAACCAATCACAGGTGATTTGCTCTAGGCCCTCAAAACGACGGCCACGACCATGAAACAGTCGACGAATTTCGTTAGGAGCTTGCGCGAGCTCGGTTTCTAGATGCTGAAAGAACAGCGGAAGTTGTGATGCTTGCATCGAGTTCTCTTATTAGTTTTCTTTGTGACGGTTATTTGATCGTAGGCCAGTTCAGTTCCCAAGGGGAAAGCCAAGTATCCAAACCCTTAGAGACGATTTCACTGTGCCATTTGTTACCCAGCACTTGGTATTCTCGTGGATCGCAAACGAAGCGATATTGCTCATCTCGGTATTGGAAGCAAAGTGAAAATGCATGCAGATAACCGCGATCAGCCTCATTGCCTGCATTGTAAATCGGGTCGCCAACAATACCTGAGCCAACCGATTTTAATGCCACGCGGATTTGATGCGTTTTACCCGTGTGTGGCTTGCATAAAAATAGGCGCTCTCCTGGCTCTGCCGCAAGAGAGAAAAACTGGGTGACGGCTGGGTTATTTTTGCTGTTGACCAGCTTCCATGATGAACGGCGCGAACGCTCCATATCACCAACGACCAAACCTTGTTTCTTTTTCGGCTTTTTAGAGCCAATCGCCAGATAGAACTTTTCCACTTGGCGGTCAGCGAAGGCTTGCGATAACGCACTGGCCGCTTTGGCGTTGCGTCCGAGGAGCAGAATACCCGATGTCATTTTATCCAAGCGATGGATCAGATAGAGCTGCTCATCACCACTCTGCTTGGCCACTTCTTGCAGCAGCATTGTGTCGCCATCGTCTTTATGAACAGAGACGTTGGGATGCTTATTGATGATCAGAAAATCGGGATGGGTATGTAGAATATCGAACATAAAAAAACTGGCTCCACGTTTGGAGCCAGCAGTATACATAAGTTATCGGACAAAGCTATCGAGGCTTGCCCCAAGGCCTGAGCTAGAGCTTTCTAGAGAAAATACCAGCAAGACCAATGATCGCGATACCCAGCAGCATGATTTCACCTTTACCACTATCAAAGCCAGACTTAATCCCCATGAAGGCAACAATAGCAATCGCAACAGGAATCAGGTATTTAACTAGGTTGTACCACAATCCAAATAGCGGGAAGGATACTTCGCCGTCATTAGTGATCTCTTTTTCTAGCTCAGCACGGCTTAGGCGCCATCCAGCAAAGATACAAACCAACATACCACCAACCGCTAGGAAGATTTTGTCCGTTAGCAAGTCGAAGATATCAAAGGCACCTGTACCAAACAGCGTTGGCCCCATTCCACCTAACGATAGTGACGCAAAAATACATAATGCCGCCATAACTGCACTTGCAGACAGAACCGCGTTAGAGCGCTTCATGCCTTTCTCATCGATTAGGTAAGACACGACAACTTCCAATAGTGATACTGAAGAAGTTAATGCCGCCACCGTCAAGCCGATGAAAAATAGCAACGCAAATAGCAACCCAATCACACCGCCCATTTCAGCAAATAGTTGAGGAACGACAACGAATACAAGACCTGGGCCTGCCGCAGGCTCCATGCCAAAGGCAAACATAGCAGGGAACATAGCAACACCAGCAAGAATCGCTACACCTGTATCCATCGCAGTAACCATACCGGTTGTTTGAACTAGGTTCTCTTTCTTCTTCAGGTAAGAACCGTACGTCATCATACAGCCCATACCTAAGCTAAGTGAGAAGAACGCCTGCCCTAGTGCAGCAAGAACCACATTGCTATCGACTTTAGAAAAGTCCGGCATGAATAAGAACTCAAGGCCAGCCATTGCACCTGGCAGCATCAAGCCTTTAACAGAAACAACGATTAGGATTAAGAACAGAAGCGGCATCAGAACCTTACCGGCTTTCTCAATACCACCCGAAATCCCTTTCATCACAATCATGACGTTAAGGAACAGGTAAACCCCCATCCACATTAAAGGTTGAATCGGATCTGAGATGAAACCGCCAAAGCTGTCGCCAATTGCTTCTGGCGCGCTGAGTAGACCACCGCCCACTTTAAAGATGTAGGCCAATGCCCAACCACCAACCACTGGGTAGAAGCCCATGATCAAAAGACCACTGAAGACTCCCATAACGCCAGTGAACGTCCAGCGTCGGTCAGTTGTTTTGAATGCACCTACGGCAGAAAGACCTGTCTTACGACCAATAGCGAACTCTGTCAGCATCACGCTAAAGCCGATAAAAATAACAAAGATAAGGTAGATAGCAACGAATGCACCGCCGCCACTCTCACCCGCTGTGTAAGGGAATTTCCATATATTGCCTAAACCGACAGCGGAACCCGCTGCTGCCATTACGAAGCCTAGTTTAGACCCCCACGTATCACGTGGTGCTGCTGTATTAGTTGTAGCCACGCTTTTTCTCCAAAATTAGTTTGTTGTGTATGCATAGAGATAGGCGCCTAAAAAGTTTATGTAAAAATTATTGTACACTTATAAAATAAGCGTTCGACGCACTATGTCTAGAAAGTAAAGCAGCTCCCCTTTAAAATTGGAACCCCAAAAAAGTACATTTATCGCACAAGTGTCGAGTTACGCAGGTTAAATGCTGCTTTTTTGTTCAAAAGTTAAAGAATGGCCTTATTTTTCACATTAAAATAACAGAATCAGCTGTTATGAAATTCGTTCCTCATATAAGGTCAATCCCACGTCTAAATGGGAAATCTATTCCCCCAACCCACTTTTATGCTTAATATCCTAGAAGGGCATATTACTCTGAGCGTATATGGACAAGTTTTATCACTTTCTTACTTTAGCTGGCATCGGGCTATATTGGTTACTGGTCGCAGGTGTGACCATTCGTGTCGTTTTAAAGCGCCGTGCAGTGAGCGTGTCTTTAGCTTGGCTAATGATCATTTATATCCTTCCCGTTCTGGGTGTCGCATGTTATTTCCTCTTCGGTGAACTGAACTTAGGCAGAAAACGGGCCGAACGCGCAAAAGAGATGTTTACACCATTCGAGAAGTGGTTCAGTCAGCTTAACGACTGTAACGCGCACAACCCAGAAACAATGGGAAGGCACATCTACCGAATTGATGAACTTTGTAACAACCGCCTTGGTCTTCCTGCATTGAGCGGTAATACATTGTCGCTGCAACAGTCACCTAATGAGATTTTGCATTCCATTATTGAAGACATCGAAAACGCGCAGAGCAGTATTCGAATGGTATTCTACATTTGGCATCCAGGTGGTTTGGCTGACTCTGTCGCTTCTGCACTTATCCAAGCGGCTAAACGCGGCGTAGATGTCAAACTATTGCTCGATTCAGCAGGTAGTCCACGTTTTTTCAGAAGTCCTTGGTATCGAATGATGCAGGATGCTGGAATTGAAGTTATTCAAGCGCTAGAAGTGAAGATGTGGCGTATTTTCTTACGTCGTCTTGATCTTCGCCAACATCGCAAGATCATCGTAATTGATGATGAAATTGCTTATACAGGTTCAATGAACTTGGTTGACCCAGCTTACTTCAAACAAAACAGTGGCGTCGGGCATTGGGTGGACATCATGGTTCGCATTACGGGACCAACGGTAAACGTATTGAGTGCTATCCACTGTTGGGATTGGGAAGTCGAAACTGGCGAACGTCATTTACCGAGACTACCTGAATGCAAGATCGATGAGAGTGAATTCCAACACCCTATTCAGGTTGTGCCTTCTGGCCCTGGTATGCCGGAATATCTGATCTATCAAGTATTAACATTGGCAATCAACCAAGCCAATCGCTCGGTACGAATTACAACGCCATATTTCGTGCCCAATGCAGACTTACTTGAAACGTTAAAGATGACAGCACAACGAGGCATTGATGTTGAACTCATTATTCCACATAAAAATGACTCGATGATGGTGCAATGGGCGTCACGCGCGTTTTATAGTGAGCTTTTGTGTGCAGGAGTCAAAATCTATGAGTTTTATGGTGGTTTGCTGCATACGAAATCCGTCGTAATTGACGACCAATTCTGTTTAGTTGGCACCGTAAACATGGATATGCGCAGCTTGTGGCTGAACTTCGAAGTGACCCTCGCCGTTGACGACGAAGAGTTCACGAAGCAAATGTCTTGGTTACAAGATAGCTATATTAAGCAATCTCACACTGTTGTATTGGAAGAATGGGAGAAAAGAAGTCTATTTTCTCGATTCTTAGAGCGAGTATTCTATCTCTTCAATCCACTCCTCTAATACCTCAAATACACCGACTAAAAAAACCTCCAGCGCTTCAAACATCTTGCCGGAGGTTTGTTCTACTTACGTTTTTCACCTTAGCGATACACTCTAAGCCTACAACTCAACCTTTCAGCTTTGACGCCTTCACTCGATAATCTCGGCTATTATTGGGTGATAGTTGACTTTTCCCTTGCAAACGTTATGTCGTCCATGTTTTAAATAATCAAAATCGTAATATTTAAGACAGGGAACTTTTATGTCAGAGGGCAAAAAAACCAAGCTCATTACCGCTGGCCGCGATAAAAAGTGGACAAACGGTGTTGTAAACCCACCCGTTCAACGCGCTTCAACCGTGGTATTCAACACGGTTGCAGAGAAGAACCAAGCCACCATGAACCGCACCAATAAAACATTATTTTATGGTCGCCGTGGCACCAACACGCACTTCGCTTTTCAAGATGCAATGGTTGAGATTGAAGGTGGATCAGGTTGTGCTCTCTACCCTTGTGGCACGGCAGCAATTTCAAATGCGATTCTCTCTTTCGTCGAAACTGGCGATCACATTCTGATGGTGGACACTTGTTACGAACCAACTCGTGATTTTTGTAATACCATCATGAAGAAAATGGGCATCGAAACTACCTATTATGATCCAATGATTGGAGAAGGTATTCGTGATTTGATTCAACCAAATACCAAAGTCCTTTTCCTAGAATCTCCGGGGTCAGTCACAATGGAGGTGCAGGACGTACCAACATTGGCGCGCATTGCTCACAAGCACGATATTATTGTGATGCTTGATAACACATGGGGAGCTGGCGTGAACTTCTCACCATTTGAACATGGTGTCGATATTTCCATTCAAGCCGCCACCAAATACATAGTTGGTCACTCTGATGTAATGTTAGGTACAGCCGTAGCTTCCGAAAAATACTGGCCCCAACTGCGCGAACAAAGCTACTTGATGGGTCAGTGCGTTTCTCCTGACGACGCATACCTAGGCCTTCGTGGTATTCGCACGCTGGATGTTCGCCTAAGACAACACGCAGAAAGTAGCTTGAAAGTCGCCAAGTGGCTGACTTCTCGTCCGGAAGTTGATCATGTCCGCCATCCAGCTTTGGAATCATGCCCTGGGCATGAGTTTTTCAAACGCGATTTCACTGGCGGAAACGGCTTGTTTTCATTTGTTCTCAAAACGTCTTATCCAAAAGCGACGACGGCTCTGCTTGACGGTATGAAACACTTCAGTATGGGTTATTCTTGGGGCGGGTATGAAAGCCTCATTCTTGCTAACGAACCAAAGAGCTTTAACAGCTTGAGAACCGTAGCGCACCCACACTTTGAGGGCACTTTAGTTCGAATTCATATTGGCTTAGAAGACGTGGATGACTTGATCGCCGATCTAGAGGCTGGTTTTGCACGCTATAACGCGTTAATTTTAGAAAAAGAAGTCTCTCTAAAATAGTAATTGAATCGCCCTGCTTCGCGGGGCGTTTTTATAACTCGCTGACTTAATTAGAATTACCTAACATTCCCACCACCTATTCGTTAATGTTAATCATTTGTGTTGTTTTTCAATTGAGCAGTCACAGAATGAAATAATGTGCCACAAATAGGCTTTCCAAATTTAGAGTTTCTCTCCTACTTTTTATCATTCATAAGAGGTCATACCACAAGGAGATAGTTTTGAAACTCAAATTCATAGCGCTAATGCTTTTTACCTTAATTACCGTCCCAATAACCACCGTACACGCCGCAACGGGTTATACCCAAACCAAGTATCCGATTGTTCTGGTTCATGGATTATTTGGTTTTGATACCCTCGCAGGCGTAGATTACTTTTTCGGAATACCACATTCCTTAACGAAAGACGGCGCTAAAGTTTATGTAGCGCAGGTATCCGCGACCAACAGCAGCGAAGTTCGAGGGGAGCAGCTGCTTGCTCAAGTAGAAACCTTACTTGCTGCAACAGGCGCAGAGAAAGTCAATCTCATCGGTCACAGTCATGGTGGTCCAACAACGCGCTACGTCGCCTCTGTCCGTCCTGACCTAGTCGCATCAGTTACGAGTATCGGTGGCGTTAATAAAGGGTCTAAAGTGGCAGATTTAGTTCGTGGCACCGTATCTGAGGGTTCTGGTAGTGAGCAGCTCGCGGTAAAACTGGCGCAAGGCTTAACCACTCTTATTAATCTTCTATCAGGCGGTTCTGATCTCGACCAAGACCCTTTAGCCTCATTAGCAGCCTTGACCACGGAAGGCTCATTGGCGTTTAACCAGCACTACCCAGAGGGAGTGCCTACTAGCGAATGTGGTAATGGCGACTTGCTAGCTTCAAATGGCGTTTATTACTACTCATGGACCGGATCATCCACTTTTACAAACGTTTTCGATCCGACCGACGCTGCCATGATGGTACTTGGCTTAGCCTTTGATGGGCCAAATGATGGCTTAGTTGGTGCGTGCAGCACACATTTGGGCAAAGTCATACGTGATGATTATCAAATGAACCATTTGGATGAAATTAACGGCCTACTCGGTATTCATCATCTTTTTGAAACCGATCCAGTCACGCTTTATCGCCAACATGCAAATCGTCTCAAACTTCAAGGTTTATAAGAGGTCATCACAATGAAGAAAGTCGCTCTCACCACTTTTATCCTGCTCTCGATATTTGGCGTGGGAGCGCTTTCTCTGTTGCAAAGCGACAAACAACAAGAGATAACCTCTAACCATTCGCCATCTCAGCAAGATATAGCCGCCGATGTCTCTTCCCCAAAAGATTTCTTCGAATATTCTCTTAGCCGGCTGGGCGAAGAAGATCTCGATACGATCAAAGCGGAAGTCAATGATGACACTTTAGCAAAACAAACACTGAATATTGATGCCAAACTTTTTCAAACCTACCTTTCCTACAAGCAAGCACTCTCTGCATTAGAGCCTTTTGAGCACAACCACCTAAAGCTTGAACAGTTAACCATGCTGAATGAAGCAATACTGAACTTACAGCTTCAATACTTTAACGAGGTGCAGATAACCCAATTGTTTGACGAAGAAAACCGACTTCGCCAACTTGCATTGGAAAAACTGACGATTAAAACACAGGCATCGGATATCGAGAGTCAGACCCACCTTCTCAATCAAGCGTTATCAGAACAACCGGATTACATACGAGAAAGTGAACGCAATAACGCATTAGCAGAGCAGCTCGAGCAAGCTTCTCAGCTTGATTCACAAGACAAGTACATCGCCCGTGTTGCTCTGGTAGGAGATGCCGGAGCGCAGAGGCTGCAAAAGCTTGATGAGCAAAGAGCATCATTTAACACTCAACTCGCCACTTACTTAAAGCAGCGTCAAAATATTCTGAATAGGGATTTTCTAGGGCAAGACGAAAAACAGGCAGAAATCATTGCTTTAAGAAAACAAAGCTTCGATGCCACTCAATGGCGTCGAATCGAAGCTTTGGAACGTATTCATGATAGCCAGAACTAACAACATTAGCTTAATCGCCAAACGTTACTTATTCTGCTTTTTAGGACATCCAACGATATGGTCATCCACCATGCCGACGGCTTGCATGAAAGCATAACAGATGGTTTCACCGACAAACTTGAAGCCTTTCTTTTTTAGGAATTTACTCATGGCTTTGGATTGCTCTGTCGAAGCTGGTACGTCACTCATATGTTGCCATTGATTGACGATTGGTTCACCGTCCACGAACTGCCACAACGCGTCTGATAAACTCCCGTATTCAGCAATTAACGCTTTGGCCGCTTTGGCATTACTGAATACCGAGTTAATCTTTCCGCGATGTCTCACAACATCGAAGTTTTCCACGATGTATTCAGCGCGTTCTTCATTTCTTTGTTCCAACGCATCTAGATCGTAATTCTCGAACGCTTCTCTATATCCTTCGCGCTTTTTAAGAATGGTGATCCAACTAAGCCCAGCTTGTGCACCTTCCAACGTAATAAATTCAAACAGGACTTGGTCGTCATATACTGGCACGCCCCATTCGGAATCATGATATTCGCGCTCTAATGGGTGATTCATCGCCCACGCACACGTTTTTTGTTCTGTCATTATTCTTCCTTAAAAAGCGCCTCTAACTGATGAGCTAGAGGCGCGATACTTTTCATCGTTATATCAGTAGCACTAAGCCTGTTTCGGTACTGCCACTTTATGAAACAAACGATACAACACTGGCACGACAATCAGTGTCAGGACTGTCGCAAAGCCCAAACCAAACATAATCGTAACCGCCATTGGTTTGAAGAAAATATCTGGTAATAGTGGGATCATACCAAGGATCGTCGTGATTGCAGCCATACACACAGGACGGACGCGACTTACCGCAGCATCAACGACCGCATCATAAGCCTCTTTACCCGATTTCATTTCTATTTCAATTTGGTCCAGTAATACGATGCCATTTTTGAGCACCATTCCCGATAAGCTTAAGAAGCCGAGCAAAGCCATAAAACCAAACGGCGTGTTGAGTGCTAATAAACCGGTGGTGACACCAATTAACGCCAGCGGCACGGTAAGCCAAACAATGAGTGGCTCTTTGATAGAGTTAAATAGGAATACGGTGATCAAGAACATGAACAAGTACCCCATTGGCATGGTAGTAAACAGCGACTCTTGAGCATCACCTGAAGATTCGTACTCACCACCCCATTCTAGTGAATAGCCAGGAGGCATTTGAATCGCTTCGATTTGGGGCTGTAAACGTTTTTGCAACGTCGATGCGGTTTCTTCACCTAGAATATCAGGGTCTGCCATCACAGTGAGCATGCGCTTACGGTTCTTACGCACGATGATAGGATCCTCCCAGCGCATGTCGTAACCCATTGTAACTTGTTGAAGTGGGATAAACTCACTCTGTGCTGGGCTCCATATTTTCATCCCTTCAATGTTACGAATATCAATGCGTTCATCTTCAGGTAAGCGAGCCACGATAGGCATGAGCGTCGTGCCGTCTCGATAGAGGCCTATCGTCATTCCAGAGAATGACATGGACAAGAAGCCATCGACGTCCGATTTGGTAATGCCATAGCGACGTGCCTGACTCTCGTTAAACTGAGGTTCAAGAACTTGGGTTCGTTCACGCCAATCATGCCTGATATTTGTTGCCTGAGGATCGGCGTACATGATGTCCTTGACCTGAGCGGCTATCGTACGAAGGACGGTTGGATCAGAGCCAATAATGCGCGCTTCAATTTTTGCACCACCACCAGGGCCTAACTCAATCTGTTTGAGCTTGTAATTGATTTCTGGGTAGTTGGCTTTTAAATACTCTCGAAACTTCGCCATTAATGGTTTCAACGCTTCGTAATTTTCCATACGAGTGGTTATCTCACCATAAGCCGCATAACTTTTCTCGGGCGCGTACGTTAACATGAAGCGCTGTAAGCCTTTACCTGCAGTCGTCGTGATATGGTCGACATGCTCTTGCTTAGCTAACCAACTTTCTAGCTCTTTAAGCGTTGTGTTGGTGGCGCGAATATCAGTTCCTTCCGGCATCCATACATCTAACTGAAAAATCGGCGTTGTCGAAGATGGGAAAAACGCTTGCTTCACAAAGGTGAACCCGTAAACACTTGCCGCTAATCCCGCAATCAGCACCACAACGGTAAACCAAGCACGACGCATACAAAACTGAAGAAACTTTTTATAAATAACGAAAATAACCCCGTTATATGGATCATTTTCTTCCCCTTCACCTTGTTTAATCTTCTGGCCTTTAAAGAAGATGTCAGCAAAGAATGGTGTCAACGAGATAGCGGTAAACCAACTCAACATCAATGAGATCAGCAGAACCGTAAACAAAGTGCCACAATATTCGCCCGTCGAGTCTTCAGACAGTCCTATGGGCGCAAATGCAGTTACCGCAATCACAGTTGCCCCAAGTAATGGCCACTTGGTTTGGGTAACGATGTCAGTCGCCGCTTGGAGTCGAGTTCGCCCTTTTTGGGTACCAATCAAAATCCCCTCAACCACGACGATTGCATTGTCCACCAGCATACCTAACGCGATAACCAAAGCACCTAATGAAATCCGCTGCAAATCTATCGCGAGATACTTCATGAAAATGAACGTACCCAACACCGTCAGCAGTAAAATTAAACCGATAAGCAGACCTGAACGTAGCCCCATAAAGAACAGAAGTACGATAATGACGATACCGACAGCTTGAGCTAAGCTGACAACAAAACCGCTAACCGATTTATCCACTTCTTTAGGCTGACTGTAAATTTCCGAGATTTCGATACCAACAGGTTGTTGGTACTTTAGCTCTGCAAGGCGATGATCAAACGCTTTTCCGACTTCAACGACATTGACGCCTTCAGCAAAAGAAACACCCACGTTCAGTGCGAGGCTGCCGTTAAAATTAATAATATTACTCGGTACTTCTACATACCCACGTTTTATTTCCGCCACATCTTTCAAGAAGATGAGCCCCTGAGCTCCCGACTCAGTAATCAACAAATCGCCTAGCTCATCCACACTCTGGAATTCGCCAGTCGGCTGAATTCTGATGTACTCGTCACCAATTCTGATCGCCCCTGCGTCAGAAACCACGTTTTGCGTCGAGAGAAGATTAAAGACCGTATCGGGAGAAAGTCCTATACTGCTCAGCTTTTTCATCGATACTTCGATGAAAACTTGCTCTTGCTGCTGCCCGGATACCGAAACTTTGCTCACTCCATCAACCAGTTCGAGCTCTCGGCGTAAGTAATCGACGTAATCCAGTAGCTCTTTGTAGCTATAACCGTCGCCAGTCACCGCTAACAAAATCCCGTAAACATCACCAAAATCATCGATCACTTGAGGTTCATTCACACCCGGAGGCAACGTCCCTTTAAGGTCATTCACTTTACGGCGTAACTCATCCCAAATTTGTGGTAGATCATCAGGGCCATAATTGTTCTTCATCGTGACCGTGATTTGCGATAATCCTCGGCTAGAAATCGAATTCACTTCATCAACATAAGTAAGCTGCTCAATCGCTTTTTCGATCGGATAAGTCACTTCTTCTTCGACTTGTTGCGGCGTCGCACCAGGATAAGAGGTCACCACCATGGCATCTTTGATGGTAAAAGCAGGGTCTTCAAGACGCCCTAACCCAAAGAATGCAGCGATACCACCAATCAAAAAGATCAGTGCGACCATCCAACTGATGACACGATTTCGGATGAAGTACGCAGCAATACCGGTCACATCATCATCACTTTGAGGCGCTGATTTATTAAGATCGCTCATAGACCGGCCTCCTGCGTAGCCATTTCCTGTATCACTTCCACTTTCATGCCATCCCTTAACCGAGAAACACCGGCAATCACAACTTTGTCTTTGAGCATGAGACCATCAAGGATTTGAATGGACGTTTTAGATGCCTTACCTGCTCGCACCTGTCTGCGCGATACCGTGTTGTCATCATTCAGTACCCAAACAAATTTGTTTTCGCGCCCCAGCTCGTCACCGTCCGCGTTAAAAATGGCTTCAATAGGAACATTAATTCCTAAATTGAGATCCAAGCCAACGTTCTTATCTTTGGAGGTCACTTCAACTGCCATCCCATCTAGGATGTATTCTTCTTCCGGCATAGGAAGCGATAATGTGACGGTAAACGTGCCTGTTGTTGGGTCTGGCTCAGTCGTAAATTCTTTCACGGTCGCGTTGTACTCGTTACCACTAGGCACGCGCACCAATGCTTTTATCGCGGTAAGTCTTTCTTCCGTTGGCGGTTGGTTCACATAGAGCCGGTCTGGAAGTTGAATCAGCACCTCTACTCGCTCCAAACTATGAATATTGACGATATGCTGTCCGACTTGGACATTTTCGAATTGCTCGATATTAACTCGCGAAATGATCCCATCCACAGGCGCTTTTAAGGTAGTAAATGATAAACGGAGTTTCGCTAACTTAAGCTCAGCCAGAGCGATTTGTCGTTGTGCTGCAATTTCATCAAACTGAGACTTAGCTAATAGGCCTTTATCAACCAAAGGACGTGAACGGCGATACTGACTGTCAACAACAGAAAAACGCGCACTCGCATTATCTACATCCAACTCATAGTCCGTAGGGTCCAACGTTGCGATAACATCACCCTTCGTGACTTTATCGCCCTCTTTTACCATGATGCGGCTGACTTCTCCTGCCACTCTGAAACTCAAATGAGAGCGATCCGCTGCATTCGCAACCGCAGGGAAATATAAGTTGTCATCCACCCGATTTCCCGCTAATGAGGTAACTCTTACACGCGGTGTCTCAAGAGCTTTTTCTGGTGCCTTATCGCCACAACCAACAAGAAGAAACGTTGAAAATAATGCCGCTAGAGAGATGATTCCTTTCATATTACAACCCTCTTTCCTTAATCCACGCTCTTACCTTAATTCCGGGTTCAATTACACTAACACCAGAGATAATGATTTGATCGCCATCGTTAAGCCCAGCTAACACTTGGTTTTTGTCATTCATCTCAATAGCGGCTTTGGACACAATGCCTTGCTCATCAACACGCCAAACGTACGTTTTGCCGTTCTCTTCTAGCAGCGCGGAATTAGGAATTTTTGTTGCACCAGCATTTTTTGATAGGAGGTAAGCATTACCTGACATGCCCGGTAAAAGGCCTATTTCTGATGGTCGCTCCATAACCATAGTGACTTTGTAACTACCGGTTTTAGGATCGGCTTCTGTATCGATTTCTTGAAAGGTCAAGTCAAATGACTGCTCGGGGAAAGCGTCAAAGACCATTCTGGCAGAGACATCGCTCCCCTGCGTGTAACGGTTTAGCAGATAGTCAGGGACTTGGAATATCACCTTAAGCAGTTGGTTGGATTGGATATTCATCACGCCTTCTTTTGCGGCAACATACTCATGGTTTTCTGCTGGAATATACGAAATCGTACCATCATATGGCGCGACAAGTTTGGTATACCTTAAATTTGCCTTTGCTTGATTCCACTGAGCTTTGGCTGAATTGTGATTCGCTTTTGCCTCATCAAAATCTTGTTCGGACACCACTTGGTCTTTACGTAACTTTTGGTATCGCTTGTACTGCACGTCTGCGAGCGCGAAATTTGCCCGAGCTTGCTGTTCAAGCAGAGAATATTCATCAGGGTTTAATGAAGCCAATACATCGCCTTTGCTGACGACTTGACCTTCATTCACCTCAATCGTTTGAAGAAGTCCAGGAACTCGAAACGTCAGTACCGCTTTATCACCAGCTTCCGTCGTGGCTGGAAAGTGTCGTTCAAATTGGGCATTGCCAACAGATACTGTAAATAGCTTCGCGGGGCGGGATTCAGGTTCTGGAACAGGGGGAAGTTCTTTACCACACCCCGACAACACAGCCGAGATGGCGACAGGAATGAGCAATCTTCTCATTACATTCATCCATAAAAAATTAAGGGATTATTTTTAAAGTAGATGAATTCTGGGCGAACTTCCAGAGTTGAAAAGATTAATAGTGCTTTAAAATTAGTAATTTGTGACAAAAAAGCAGGCTTTGCACCTGCTTCGTTTAAATCTTCTTTGGATGCGGAGTGTTTAGAGCTTACTGAACTCCCGGTTCACCCTATATGTATCAGACGTAACATACGCTTCCATGTTACGGATTTTGCCATCAAGACGGTCAAAATCGCGTTCCAACACACTGAGCAATTGGTCCGGACTTTGTCCTTTCTGCCAAGGCTTACTTTTAAGTGTGTGCTCTTGTTGCGCTCGGATATTTTCAGAATACGTCACTGGTTGCTTTTCTAACATAAACGCCATCGCGACGTATGCTAACAACACCAAAAACGTACCGCCCAACAGCGCTGCAGAAATCACTACAATACGAATCAACCAAACCTCTGCACCAAAGTAGTTGGCAATTCCGGCGCAAACACCGGAGATTTTGCCATTTACTGGGTCACGATACAGCTCTCGATTAGTCATACTTGCGTCTCCATGTTGGTGACTCAGCATCCAAGATGCGCTCCAATGTATCGACTCGGGACTGCATCGCTTCCGCTTTTTCAGATAGTACCTGAAGGCGCTCTAAATCTTGGCTCGACAGTGCACTATCTGTTTTGCGTTTGCTGCGATAGTGTAAGAAGAGCCATAGTGGAGCGACAAAGATTAAAAAGACAATCACTGGTCCTGCTATAAAAAATGCCGACATAAATGGCTCCTTTATTATTTATCTTTCGATGACATCTGTTCTTTCAGTTTTGCCAACTCTTTTTCGATTTCGTCTTGAGCTTGAAGCTCTGCAAACTCTTGCTCTAGCGATTTTGCATTACCAGTTTGTGCGTACAAATCTGCTTCTGCTTCCATTTCATCCACTTTACGCGAGTACTGCTCAAACTTTGCCATCGCTTCATTAGTACGGCTAGTGTGCAGGTGTTTTTGCACATCACGACGGTTAGAGGCGGTTTGGTTACGAATTGCTAGTGCTTGCTGTTTTGCACGCGTTTCTGCAATTTTGCTTTCTAACTTACCGATCTCGCCTGTAAGCTTGTCGATCGTTTCTTCTACTAACGTCTGCTCAGTGTGAAGGCCTTTAATCACTTGCTCAAGCTTTTGCTTTTCAATTAATGCTGCACGAGCCAAATCTTCACGCTGTTTTACCAACGCTAGGCTCGCTTTTTGGCTCCATTCGCCAATTTGCTCTTCTAACGTTTCAACTTTACGAGCCAACTCTTTTTTGTCTGCAATCGCTTTAGCCGAGTTAGTACGCACTTCAACAAGTGTGTCTTCCATTTCTTGAATGATAAGACGGATCATTTTTTCAGGATCTTCCGCCTTGTCCAGCAATGCACTGATGTTTGAGTTAACGATATCTGCAAATCGAGAAAAAATACCCATAACGGAACTCCTCTTTTTTCCTATTAAAACTCGACAAGGTGGTGATTGACCTTGTGTCTCCCTGAATACATTACAAGTAGCATGCCAACTTAAAATTACATTTAAAATCAGAAACTTATGCATTTTTTGTCGTTATGCACTATTATGCTATGATGTTTTTCACCAACTGTTGGTGAAATTCACCAACTCCATATGTAAATCATGGCTCGGCTGTTAAATAAGAAGGACTTTATGAAGCAAAACCTGATTGGTGAATCACCTGCTTTTCTCGCCGTACTAGATAAAGTATCACAACTTGCGCCTATTGAGCGTCCAGTCCTCATTATCGGTGAACGAGGAACGGGTAAAGAACTCATCGCTCAGCGTTTGCATTATTTATCAAGACGTTGGGATAAGCCACTACTATCACTCAACTGTGCGACCTTAAGCGAAGGACTAATAGATTCAGAGCTATTTGGTCATGAATCCGGTTCTTTTACAGGTTCTAAGGGCAAGCATAAAGGACGTTTCGAACGCGCCGAAGGCGGCACTTTGTTTCTTGACGAACTGGCCACCGCACCACTTTTAGTTCAAGAAAAGCTGTTGCGTGTCATCGAATATGGTGAATATGAACGAGTTGGCGGTCATACCGCTCTCAATGCGGATGTTCGACTTGTTTGTGCAACCAATGCGGACTTACCAAAATTGGCGGAACAAGGCGATTTCCGTGCCGACTTACTCGATCGTTTAGCGTTTGACGTCATCATGCTGCCTCCTCTTCGTGAACGAAAGGAAGACATCCTGTCTTTAGCAGAGCACTACGCGATGAAGATGTGCCGTGAACTTCAGCTCGAATATTTTGTCGGTTTTACCTCAAAAGCACAGCATTCGCTTCTTGAATATGAATGGCCAGGTAATGTTCGTGAACTAAAAAACGTGATTGAACGTGCTATTTACCAACATGGTCTCAGTGCCGATCCAATTGATGAACTGATTTTCAATCCTTTTGAAACAGTTTGGAATAACACGCTTGGTCATAACGCCGAGCAAGCCGAACAGCAGCAAGAAGAGGAAGCACCAAGCAGCGCAGTTCAATTCCCTCTAGACTATAAACAGTGGCAAGAAGAGCAAGACATCCACTTACTCAATCGCGCATTGGAAGAAGCCAAGTTTAATCAACGACAAGCAGCCGAGCTACTTGGTTTGAGCTACCACCAATTACGAGGGATGGTTAGAAAATATGGTTTAGTCGGGCAAAGCTAGCTAGGTCGAAGGTGCTTGATCGGTTAGCGAGCGAGTGACAGCGCTCTAATTTGTATGTCTTTCAAGCATAACACCTTACAGTGTATGGATTTTATGTTTGGAGCGAGTTCACAAAGGTGATAAATTAGCGAGATCATTTTCGCTTGTTAGCTCTGAAAGAGTAAGATCAAATGAAACAAGCAAGATCCAATGAACATTTCATATTATGAATGCTTTTATAAGATTATCGCTGAGCCTTATTGGGATTAGCCTACTGACCGCTTGTGGTGATGAAATTGACCACAATGACATTCGCAAAGCTGGCTTTGTGTTTTGCGGACAAGGTAAGCCAACTACGTTTAACCCTCAGCTTATTGATAGCGGTATTACCGCAGAGGCACTGAGCCCGCAGTTGTACGATACGCTGCTCACGCTCGATCCTAAATCACATCAGCCAGTAGCAAATATCGCTGAGAGTTGGTCTGTGAATGAGTCAGGAACGGAATACACGTTTAAGCTTAAACGTAATGTTCAATTCCAAACCACGTCCTGGTTCACTCCCACTCGCCCATTGAATGCAAAGGATGTGGTATTTAGCTTCAAGCGAATCATTGATGTAGACCATCCTTTTCACCAAGTAGGTGGTGGTTTTTATCCATGGTTTGCAGGGTTAGATTTTCAAAACCTGCTGCAAGACGTGACTGCGATTGACGAGCATACGGTAAGGTTTACCTTATCTCAGCCAAATTTTTCCTTCTTGGCAAATATTGCCACCAGCCATGCTGTCATATTGTCTGCGGAGTACGGACAGCAACTGGCAGCAAAAGATCATAAAGAAGAAATCGACCAACTTCCTATCGGTACCGGCCCATATCAACTAAAAGAGTACCAAGTGAACGACTTGATTCGATTAGAGCGTCATTCTAATTACTGGAAGTCACCAGCAAAAATGGAACAAGTGGTGTTCGATATCTCTCACAGAGGCACGGGGACATTAGCTAAACTTTTAAGAAACGAGTGCGATGTGCTCTCTTCGCCTATTTCGAGCCAAATACCCGTTATTCAAGAAAATGACAATCTTGAGCTAACTGCTACGCCAGCCAACAACGTATCCTTTATTGCGATCAACACTGAAACGACCGCACTTAGTGATGCTCGCGTCCGCCAAGCACTTAACTTAGCGATTAACCGTCAGAATATTTTAGATTCGGTTTACTACGGAACTGGCTCGCAAGCTTATACATTGCTACCGCCTAATTCATGGGCTTATCAAAAGGACAGCGTAAAAATTCGTTATGACCGTAACTATGCATTAGCACTACTCCGTGATGCTGGCTATGAAGACGGTCTAGAGCTGACCATGTGGGTACCACTTGAACCACGCGCCTTTAACCCAAGTCCTCGCAAGACCGCGGAGCTAATCCAAGCGAATTTTGCCGATATTGGGGTTGAGTTAACGTTGCTAACCGATGATAGATTCGAACGTGTGGATTTAGAGAACATCAACGACATCGATTTACTTTTAACTGGTTGGATTGGTGATACCGGGGACCCTGACAACTTTTTCCGCCCGTTATTATCTTGTGAGTCTGATCGCGTTGGCCTCAACGTATCGATGTGGTGTAACGATGATTTCGATTTCTTGCTCGATTTGGCATTGGAAACCCAAGAACCGCGTTACCGTCTGAACCTATATCGCCAAGCGCAGAACATTTTAAATCAAGAGTTCCCGGTAATTCCTCTGGCACATGGTGTGCAATTCCGTGTTCACGACAAATCACTAACAGGCTTCAAATCAAGCCCTTTCAATGCCCAACCGTTTGATAGAGTTGAGAGAATTCACTGATGTTTTGGTATACCGTTCGACGCTTTAACCTATTTTTCATCACTTTGATGATCCTCACATTAGTGGGCTTTTCTCTGCTGCGCCTTGACCCTCTCTCGCACTGGGCAAACGTTGATTTTTGGTCTGGTTGGCAAACTTACCTAATCAACCTTTCTCAGCTTGATTTTGGCATAAGTAAAAACGGCAACGCGATTTATGACGAGCTCGCCGTCGTATTCCCTGCCACTTTGGAACTGTGCTTTTTTGCCTTTTTGGTGTCCCTTTTGATCGGCATTCCACTTGGAACCGTGGCTGGGATGAAGCAAGGTAAATGGCTCGACACCAGCATTTCATTCATGTCGATGTCTGGTTATTCCGCTCCAATTTTTTGGGTTGCTTTGTTACTTATCATGGTTTTTTCATTGGAATACCAACTCTTTCCCGTGGCAGGACGGTATGACCTACTTTACGAAATTGATCATGTAACCGGATTTGCCATTATCGACGCTTTCATGGCGAAAGGTGAATACCGCGCTCACGCACTGCAAAGCGTCATTGAGCATATGGTGCTGCCATGTTTGGTGCTCGCTTTGGCTCCAACCACGCAGGTTGTCGGACTAATGCGTTCTTCGGTGGCGGAAGTGATGAGCCAAAACTACATTCGTGCAGCGAGAATCAAAGGTCTCTCTAACCGCGAGATCGTAACTCAACATGTCTTGCGTAATGCGATACCGCCTATCATCCCCAAAGTCGGTGTTCAGCTTTCCAGTATGATTACCTTGGCTATCATCACTGAATCTATTTTTAACTGGCCAGGTATTGGTCGTTGGTTGTTAGATGCATTGGCAAACCAAGATTATGCATCAATCCAAGCTGGCGTGATGGTACTCGCGACTTTGGTTCTCACCGCTAATATTCTCTCTGATTTGATTGGCGCGATGATTAACCCTCTAGTTCGAAAGGAATGGTATGCTAACAAATAACGTTTATCAGGAAGAACGCATTCCAACTCAGTTTGAGCGATTTTGGCGAAGTTACCGCGCCAACGGGCTGGCCATGTTTGGCCTATGGTGCTTGGTATTTATCGTCCTAATTACCATTTTTGCGCCACTGCTTGCGCCGTTTGATGCCCAAGCACAGTCAGGCGAATTGCTTGTGCCGCCATCATGGGCCCCAGCTGGAACGGTTGATTACTTTTTGGGAACCGATGACTTAGGCCGAGACATTCTGTCACGCTTGATCATGGGCTCTCAACTTACATTTGGTGCAGCCGTTGCCATCACTGCGATTGCCGCGGTCGTAGGTTGTTTGATTGGCGTATTAGCAGGTATGACGAAAGGCTTACTGTCGAGTACCCTCAATCACTTGCTCGATACCGTCATGTCGATTCCCTCGTTGTTATTAGCGATCATTTTTGTGGCATTTCTAGGTTTTGGTGGGTTCAACATTTTACTCGCGATCTGCTTGGCTTTGATTCCGCGTTTTATTCGTTCTGTTTATATCGCAGTCCACACCGAAGTTGAAAAAGACTACATCATGGCAGCACGTCTTGATGGCGCGAACGATTTCTACTTGTTGTGGAGTTCAATTCTTCCCAACATATTGACGGTTATTGCTGCTGAAATCACGCTCGCGCTCTCTGCTGCGATTTTAGATATTACTGCGCTGGGTTTTCTTGGCTTAGGCGCACAAGCACCAAGTACTGAGTGGGGAGCGATATTAGGTGACTCTGTCGAGTTGATTTATATTGCACCTTGGACCGTAACCCTACCCGGCCTAACCATCATGTTTACCGTTATTACCCTAAACTTAGTAGGTGAAGGTGTACGTCAAGCGCTTAATGCGGGGATCGAATAATGCCGTTGTTAGATATTCGACATTTGACTATTGAGATTGAAACCCCTCAAGGGTTGGTCAAAGCCGTGGACCGAATGAGCCTAACTTTGAATGAAGGCGAAATTCGTGGTCTTGTAGGTGAGTCTGGTTCAGGGAAAAGCTTGGTTGCAAAAGCGATTGTTGGGGTA
Source organism: Vibrio sp. VGrn 2 (assembly GCF_009361695.1). Classification (NCBI taxonomy): domain Bacteria; kingdom Pseudomonadati; phylum Pseudomonadota; class Gammaproteobacteria; order Vibrionales; family Vibrionaceae; genus Vibrio; species Vibrio sp. VGrn 2. Next base: position 418,503 of record NZ_RBWD01000002.1, read on the forward strand.
AGTAAAGATAACTGGCGCATTACCGCAGACCGTATGCGCCTTGGCAATATTGACTTGCTTCAGCTTACGCCAAAAGAGCGTCGACGTGTCATTGCCCGTGATATTGCGATGATCTTCCAAGAGCCATCAACCTGTCTTGATCCTTCAGAAGAAGTGGGACGTCAATTGATCGAGTCCATCCCATCTCGCGCGTTTGAAGGGAAATGGTGGGAGCGATTTAAATGGCGTAAAAAACAAGCCATCGCGCTTCTGCATAAAGTAGGCATTAAAGATCACAAGCGTTTAATGGGTAGCTACCCTTATGAACTGACTGATGGTGAGTGCCAAAAAGTCATGATTGCCATGGCGATAGCGACCAAACCAAAGTTGCTAATCGCAGATGAACCAACGAACGACTTGGACCCGATTACCCAGTCGCAAATATTGCGTTTATTGAGCCGTATGAACCAGCTCAATAACACGACCATTCTGCTTATCGGTCACGACTTAGCAACCATTACACAATGGGCGGGCCGCATTACGGTAATGTATTGTGGTCAGTCGGTAGAGTCTGCCGATACCAGTAAAATCATTGCAGCACCCAAGCACCCGTATACAGATGCCTTGCTTAAAGCGATGCCAGACTTTAATGATTGGGTACCACACAAGCAAAAACTCCAATCCCTACCCGGCTCGATTCCGCCATTGCAGCATCTGCCAATCGGTTGTCGACTCGGTCCACGTTGTCCGTATGCGCAGAAACAATGTGTTGAAATTCCACACACCAGACGAATTAAGAATCATAAATTTAACTGCCACTTTCCATTGAACACGGAGAAAAAGTCATGAGTGCGTTACTTGAAGTCGATAATTTATCGAAGCAGTTTGTTACGCGCTCCCGACTATTTAAACGTCAGGTTAATGAGGCTGTCAAACCGGTGAGCTTTACGTTAGAGCCGGGGCAAACTATCGGTTTTATTGGCCAAAACGGTTCAGGAAAATCCACTCTTGCCCGTATGCTTGCAGGCGTTGTAGAGCCAAGCTCCGGAGAGATCCGTGTGAATGGCGAACGTTTGGAGCACAAAGATTACGCAACACGCTGTAAGCTCATTCGCATGATTTTCCAAGATCCAAACACATCGCTCAACCCGCGTATCCAGATTGGCCGTATTTTGGAAGGCCCATTAAAGCGAAACACCAACATGCCGCCAGATGCACGCATGCAGCGTGTGAAGAACACCCTACTCCGCGTCGGATTGTTGCCTGAACACGCCTATTTTTACCCACAAATGCTAGCGGCAGGTCAAAAACAGCGTGTGTGTTTAGCTCGTGCGCTTATTCTTCAACCTTCCATCATTGTCGCTGACGAGGCGTTAAACGGTTTGGATATGGCAATGCGCTCACAGATCATTAACTTATTCCTCGAGTTGCAAGAAGAGATGGGATTGTCATTTGTGTATGTATCTCAACACATTGGCATTGTTAAGCACATTACTGACAAAGTGATGGTGATGCATGAAGGTGAAGTGGTCGAGTTTGGCGAAACCAACCAGGTATTGACTCATCCCGAACATCCTATTACTCAACGCCTAGTCGAAAGCCACTTCTATAAGGCGCCAAGCCACCAAACAAAATAGCCTATTAAAGATGTCATCGTTCAAATGTAAAGAAGCCTGCGTTAAAGCAGGCTTCTTTATTGTATGGGTACTAATCAAAAAACTAACGGCGGCTCGCTTGTTTGCGCAGTTCAAAATCAAACTCGTCAGGAAACAATACGACCCCTTCTTCATTTTGATTTGGGAATACAACAATCGATAGCTCGTCATCCTCTAGACCAGAGGTCCAACGACTGTGCCACTTGTTTAGAGAGATCGCTTCTGGCTCGCAATCTTCCCAATCACCATTCGCCCATTGCAAAGCAAACTCTTCGTTTGGCCATACTGGTACACAATCATCATCTTCTGTATTTAACATGACACAGCCATGTTCATCTTTCAGAATCCAAACTTTACGATTCGCCACAACCTCTTTTACGCAGTACTTTAAACGTTGCTCTTCGTTGTAACGATTGATGGTATCCATCTGCTCTTGGGTCAGTTGCTCAGACATATTCGTCTCCTATTTCCCATAGAAAAATGCCCGCAGCTAGGCGGGCATTTAAAGTATATGCTAGAAAATTAAGCTAGCTCAGTTTGAAGCCAAGGCCAACCTTGCTTCTTACGGCTTAGCGTGTTTTCCATCATTAGCATGCCGTCTTTCTCGTGCTTAACAAGCTTCTCAGCCCACTCACCTTTGTATAGAAGACGAGTTTGAGCAGTCGTGATGTCTGTTAGCATTACAGCAGCAAATGCAAGATTATCTTTTTCGCAACGCGCTTCTAGATCCGCTTCTAGTGCTTCGATCATACCGTCAACTTGCTCTAGTGTTGCAAGCTCAACCTGACCTACTACTACGTCACGACCGTTGAATGGGTAACCTTTAAGGTCTTTCTCAACAAGCTCAGCCGCAGATAGACCTTCGATGTTTGTCTTAGCAATTAGAAGATCTTTAGTGAATGCGTCAACATCTTGTACGTCTGCGATTACCGCTAGCTCAGCAACGGCATCTTTGTCTTTTTGTGTACAAGTTGGAGAAGCGAAGCCTACTGTGTCAGATAGAATTGCTGACATCATTAGCTTAGCGATTTGTGGAGTAATCGCGTGACCTTCAATCTTGAACATGTTGAATAGAACAGTGTTGGTACAACCAACAGGCCAGATCCATGCTTCCATTGGGTTTACTGTCATCACGTCACCTAGGCGGTGGTGGTCAACAATACCCGCAATTTCAGCTTCTGCGATATCGTCTGGTGCTTGTGCTAGATCTGAGTAATCTACTAGCCAAACGGTCTCACCCGCAACTGATGTGCGAAGCTCAGGAACTTCAGCGCCAGCAACTTCTAGGATGTGCTGAGTTTCACGGTTGATTTCGCCTTGGCGAATTGGCATAGCTTCAACGCCACGCGCTTTTAGAAGTTCAGTTGCAACGAGTGCACTACAAATACTGTCACTGTCTGGGTTCTTATGACCTACAACTAGAATCATGTTTCTTCCTATTCAAGTCAATTTTATACGCCGCCTAATACAGTTAATTAGGGCGTGTTTGCTCACAAAGGCCGATACTTTACCTGATTTCAGAGAGTTTGACACGAAGAAAAGTTCACAATGCTATTGCGAATAAATCTCATTTACATATAATGATAATTATTCCTATTTGCATTTGAGTAAACGATGAACGCGACCCAATTTTTACACTCTGCACAACAGTTGTTTCAGCCTACTCAGTTTCGTTTAGCTTATAAGCGATTGCTGATCCCTATCGTCATGCTCATTTTGCTAGGCAATGAAAATACACGTGACGTTGCCGTACAGACGCTATCCGACTCATTCTGGGCGGTGTCATGCTATGTTGCCGCCACCTTGGCAATTTATCATTATCTTTCAAACTTTATGTCGAAAACCAATCGAATCACCGAGCTATACCACCGCTCGCGTAATCATCAGGTTTTCTTTGCTTCTTTATTGGGCGCTTTGCCTGGCTGTGGTGGCGCTATTGTTGTGACAACGCAATTTATTAGTGGTCGAGTAGGATTTGGTGCGATTGTCGCGGTACTTACTTCAACAATGGGTGACGCTGCCTTTTTACTTCTTGCCGCCAAGCCAAGTGTTGGATTAGGCGTGGTTGGATTGGGCATTATCGCAGGTACTCTTTCAGGGTTGGTCGTTAATGCTTTTCATGCTGATAACTTTCTGCGCCCAGAACCAAAAGAATCACCTCAAACACATGCTTGTTGCCAACACCAGACAGACCGTCACACGCCACTTGAACAACGTGCAATCAATCTACAAGGCGCGTTTTGGAAATGGCTTATTGTGCCTGCCAGCGTCGTTGCTGTGTTAATGTCTTTCCAAATCGATATTAATCAGCTGTTGTCTTTGCAGGCCAATACCATTGAATGGCTGGGCGCTATCTTCGCGGTGATCACAATGTCATTATGGGCGATGACAAAAGAACTTGGCGATTATCAGTCAACGGTCTCTGAAGATGAAAAAATCGTGGACTCACACCCGATTCAAAAAGCGGCTCAAGACACAAACTTCGTCAGTGCTTGGGTGATCGTGGCGTTTCTAGCGTTTGAACTGACGACCTATTTTTCTGGGCTCGACCTCGTAGAAACCTTTTCTCATTGGGGGATATGGATGCCATTAGCTGGCTTAGCCATTGGTATGCTACCTGGTTGTGGTCCGCAAATTTTAGTCACCAGCTTGTACATCTCTGGTGCAGCGCCACTTTCGGCGCAGCTGGCAAATGCGATTTCCAATGATGGTGACGCCCTATTCCCCGCCATTGCTATGGCACCGAAAGCCGCTTTGGTCGCGACTATTTATTCGTCCATTCCTGCTTTTATCGTTGGATACGGGTATTACTTTTTATTCGAGTTCTGACGCTCAGGACGTCAAAACAAGAAAGGAGCCACAGTAGGCTCCTTTCTTGTTTTTATAATCGAACGATTTGGTTCACGTTATGCCGTGACGATCGCTTTCGCATTTAACCCTTTATCAACGCTAACCATTAATAACTGACAAGGTTCTTGGTTTAGCTTTTCTCCTGTCCAGTAATCATACCAATCCATCGGTTGATCAGACGTCAGCGTAAATTCCATCGCCCCGTAGCTGGCATAGTTAAACAAGCAGTGAAGGTCATTCTTCGTCGTTAGTTTTAAAAACGCATGATTTAAACTCAAAGCCGTGAACTTTGCTGACTCTTGGTTACGTTGTTGACGTAGCATGAGCTTAGCCAATGTCTTCTTTGCAAATGGCGTAATCTCAGGGAGCGGATCGCCAGACAGCAGCAAACCACCACACGCCAATAACACCGTGCGATGAAATTCATACTCTTCTCTGGATGCGGCTTGATTAGCTAATGACGTGAATGTCGCGCAATCCGGATCAATTTGCCACAGTTTTCGATGCTGCCAACTACGATAAAAGGTTTCTTTGGCTATCTGCTCGAAACGACGACTATGGCGTTCTACGTCATCAGAAACACGCATTGCATCCACAAGCCCTAGAGATGGCCACATTGGCGCGTTGCAACCTAAAAGCCACGCATCACCAGCGCCTTTAGCAATCGCTTCCATTCCTAAGCGATACGCCTCAACGCCTGTAATACCAGATTGTTTACGCACACCTTTCAAGGTGCCCCAATAGTTCGCGTCTAGCTTGAACAATTCAACGCCCCACTCTTGTCTCATGACAGAGACTACATTCGTCAGATGGTCTTGCACTTCTGGGTTTGAGGTATCGAGTATGTACCAAGGCGTGCAGCGCCAACCACCGTATGTGACATCTTCTGCTTTAAGTAAGCTTCCATCTTTGTGACGAACAAACCACTCTGGGTGTTGTTTGAAGATCTCCGACTCAGGTTGAGCAATAAAGGGTGCCATCCAAATCGCCGGCTTTTTGCCTTTTGCACGGATACTATGAATGAGCTCTTTCACACCACCAGAAAACTTATCCGATGGGATTAACCAATCGCCCATAAAGGCTTGATAGCCATCATCCAGAAGTACCCACTCTAGGTCTTCAAGCTTATCTTGCATGCAATCAACGTTCTGCATGATGTTTTGCTCTGTCACGTCTGCGTAGTAGGCATACCACGAACACCAACCGACAGGCGCATCTTGTGTTACGCCTTGGCGAACAGGATGATGCTCTGCAATCATCTCTCCATAGATTTGATAAAGCTCAGACAGAGATTGGCCGCAGAGTACCGCCACGGATTCAAGTTGATTACTTTCCCAATCCGCCACTTGAGTAAACTCACCATCAATCGCGGCAGATAAAACCCAGTGTCCATCACGCAGTACAACATCAAAATAGCCAGCAAAGCGATGACATGATGTGAAGCCAAATAATGTGTAGCCAGCCGAGCCTTCCACCACTAAATAGTTGTAGTAACGCTTAGGGGCATCTTTGGGATAGATTCGATAAGAAAGGTTGTTGTCTGGACAGCGACCAATATCAACGGGATGGCTAACCGTTCCCGCTGTTTGCGCTAGCATTTGGAAGCCATCACCAATCACGTTGGCCTCGTGCTCGTATAAAAACGGCATCTCGAACAACACTTCACGGTCGGTAAACGTTTTATTGTGAAGCCCAGCAAAAGAAAAATGTAATTGATTACCCTCAACTTCAACTTGGAGGTCGTTGTTATTCACAGTGATCTCAATGTGATTTGCCAATTGAATGCTCTGAGCCATAAAGAGTCTACTCACTTAATTATTATTGTTTAGCTTGGTTCATTATCCCCTGCTTGTCCCACCCAATTCGTTATCGACGTCACGAATCCTACTGTCGTTTAGCGTCACAAATTTATTATTGAGATAACGCTCACTGAAATTTTGGTTAAAAAATACCAGCCCGAAGGCTGGTATTTCGATTGATGTGAATTGCATTAGTTAAGCAACTTCGATTGGGCCACCGAATGAAGTCACTGGCGGTACTTTGCCGGTGAACTTCTCGAAGTCTACGATACATGTGTTCGCAGAAGTCGCCTGCGCAAGTTCAGAAGAGCCAATGTCTTGCGTTAGCGTGTTAGGGTCACCGTAAGTACAGATTGCGCCCTCTTTCTCGTTTAGAGGACCGTACCATGCACCTTCTTCGATACGAATAACGCCACGTGGGTAGCTGTCAGTAAGAACAGCACCAGCTAATAGCTGACCACGACCGTTGAATACGCGCACTAAGTCACCGTCTTTGATGCCTTTCGCTTTCGCATCCGCTGGGTTGATGTAAACAGGCTCACGACCTTGCACCGCGTAAGTTGCACGGAACTCTTCAGATTCACACATTTGAGAGTGCAGACGCTTGTCTGGGTGACAAGACTGCAACCAGAATGGGTATTTATCTGAACCAGGGCCACCGTGTGAACGCTCTGATTTTTCGAACCACATTGGGTGTTCTTGACAGTGTTCGTAGCCGTAACGGCCGATCTTACGAGACGTGATCTCGATGAAACCAGACGGCGTACCTAGTGGGTTAAGCTCAGGGTCTTTACGGAAGTCCGCATGACGAACCCAAGGTTTACCTTCACCGAAGTCTAGTACGCTCTTCTCCCAGAACTCGTTGAATTCTGGCATTTCAAACTTACCTTCGTTCGCTTTTTTACAATCGTTGTAAAGGCTTTCGATCCATTCCATCTCGCTCATACCACGAGTGTATTCTTCGCGGCGACCAAAACGCTGAGTTAGTTCACTCATGATTTGGAAGTCAGGCTTAGATTGGAACAATGGATCGACGAGACGATGCATTGCAATCAGACCTTTGTTCGAGTATGAACCGTATACGTCGATGTCGTTACGTTCCCATTGCGTACACGCAGGTAGAACGATATCCGAGAAACGACATGTTGCAGTCCAAGCAAACTCGATCGTTACAACCGTTTGAAGCTTGCGGAACGCTTTCTTCATGCGGTTACGATCTTGATGGTGGTGCCATGGGTTACAACCCGAGATCACCATCATCTTGAAGTCTGGCAGTTTCACTTTACCGCCGTTGTAGTTGATCTCTTTGCCTGGCTCAAGCAGACAGTCGATCCAACGTGCAACTGGGATAGTACGGCTGTAACCGTTAAAGTCGTTGTTGTCCCACTTCGGCTTCATGCCTTGGTCAAGGTTGCGAGGGAAACCACCAGGGCCCGCGAAACCAGTTGAAGGTACACCGATACTTGAGTAATGGTGACCGTAAGAGATACCACCGCCAGGTAAACCGATTTGACCAACCATTGCAGCAACCACAGCCGCTGCCCAGTATGGCTGCTCACCGTGCTCTTGACGCTGGATACACCAACCCATCAGGATCTGTGTACGGCCACTGACTAGCATACGCGCGAATTCGCGAATCTTGTCCGCTTTCACGCCACAGATAGCCGCAGCCCACTCTGGTGTTTTCTCTACTTTATCTTTTGTCTTACCTTGAACGTATTGAATAAACTCTTCAAAGCCTAGACAGTAAGTATCAATGAACTTCTTATCGTACAAGTCTTCGTTGTACAGCACGTGCGCCACAGCAAGCATGAACGCTACGTCTGTCAGCGGGTTGATGTACAAGTGATCGTTCTCTAAGTAGCGCTGAGTCTTGTTCTTCACTGGATCTACAGATAGAACGTTGATCTCACCTTTCGCTACTTTTTCTTTTAGTTGTGCTAGGTACTTGAACGACTCATGCGTTTCACAGTTCCAACCTACTTGAAGGTTTTTCACTGGATCGTTAGCCCAAAGAACGATGTTGTCAGAGTTCTCTAGGATTTCAGACCAAGACGTACCTTGTGCGTAAACTTCCGTTGAACCAAGTACGTAAGGCATGATGGTTTGACCTGCACCCGTCGAGTAGTCACCTACTTTCGTGATGAAGTTGCCGTGCATACCTACTGCACGTTGCATGTGCGCGGTACAGTTGTTGAATGAACCTGTTTGGTTCCAACCCGTTTGACCTGCGTGTAGCGCCCATGGACCGTAGTCTTTTTGAATACGTTCTAGTTCGCGGTAGAACAAATCTAGCGCTTCATCCCAAGTCACGCGGATGAAACGGTTGTTACCGCGGGTATCCGCGCTGTATTTATGTTTCTTCAACCAATCTAGACGAACCATTGGGTAACGAACACGTGAAGGGCTGTAGATAATACCCTTGATGCCGTTCAACATTTCTGTTGGGTTTTTGTCTAGCTCTAGCGGCTTGATCTCTTGAACTTTACCCGCGTAGATGTGGGCGCGGAACGCGCCCCAGTGAGAACCTGTTACTTTCCAAGTACCTGTCGTCTCAACGGCATTGGCAGAGGCTGATGCCAATAAGCTAGGACCAATAACTGACGCTGCACTTGTGGTTGCTACACCTTTAAGAAAACTTCTTCGTGTAATAGCCATTTAAATTACTCCAATCCGACGCTTATTAGTGGTGACCTTCAGCATAATCTGAAGAGTGTTTCTGTAGATACTTCAAGATCAGGGCTTCACTGTCTGTATCTAGGTTAACGAACGCCAACATACCGTCGAACATACCTGGCCAGGTGTTCGCGTCGAAGTGCGCTTCCGCAGGTTGCGTGTGACATACAGAACAGTTGGTCTTGTACGCTTCACGAGATTTTTCCCAAACAGGATTGATGTCGTTCAGCATAGACTCTTTCTTAAGCCATACTTTCGCCGCCACTTTTTCCCATGGAAGACCCGTTAGCTCATCCACTTTTTTCTCACCAGTCGTCACAATGTTGCTATCTGTCGCTGCTTCTTTCATCAGAGACGCAGTCGCAATGTTCTTACCGAAGTCTTCTTGAATTACGCGACCAAAACCTTTCGCTTTACGCCAGCCATCGATTTCGATTTCAACAAACTCGCCTTTGTCTTCAAGAACTTTAACGGTCGATGCTGGATTAAGAAGACCGGCTTCTTTAGTGCCTTGTGCATCAAAGTAAATTGGTAGGTGACGAACACTCACTAGTTGCTGACCTACAGAGTAATCTGTATTTGAAGTCATACCTTCTAGGTCACCCACGATACCGCCGATGCTGTCCATACCTGCTGGCAGGTTATGCGCGATACCTTTATGACAGTCAACACAGCTTTGATCTTTCTCTGCTGCTTGCTTCATTTGGATACGAGCCGTTGGAGACATTTGCTCGAAATCCATCGATTCGTAGTTGTGACAGTTCTTACACTCTAAAGATTTGTTTGCCGAGAAACGATCCCATTCGTGTTTCGCAAGTTCGATACGACGCTCTTCGAACACACCAGGTTCATCGTAGTTGCCAAATACCTGTGCAAATACCTCTTTAGATGCCTGCATTTTACGAGCAATTTTGTCTGTCCAGTTATGAGGAACGTGACAGTCAGGGCAAGTAGCACGAACGCCTGAATGGTTTTTCCAGTGAACCGTTTCTTGCAGCTCAACGTACACGTTGTCACGCATTGTGTGACAACTAATACAGAATTCTTCTGTGTTGGTTGCTTCTAGAGCGGTGTTAAAGCCACCCCAAAAGATAACACCAGCAATGAAGCCGCCCATAGTCAGCACACCTAGGCTGATATGTACAGCTGGGCGCGTCATGGTACGCCACAGTTTAATGATTAATGATTTCATTATTTGCTCTCTTAAAATCTTTTCAAAAGTGTGGTTATGAGCTCACAGGCTTACATGCCGTGCGCGCCTGGAGGTCCAAAGAAGAACACTTGCAACATCCAAACGATGAACCCGTAACCGCCGACAAAAGCCACACTCAGAATTGGGAAGAGAACAACTGCAATGAAGAGGAACGACTTCCACTCCAGGGAGCGTTTTTCACCACTCTCAATTTTATTAACATCACTCATACATTTGCCTATTTTGTATCTAGTGTTATTGAAAAGCCCGCGTAACCAAGCTTAAGTTTTTTACAATCTCTAATGGAAAATGTTAGACCATACTAATAGTAAGGTTCAATCAAATAAGAGCTCTCAGACCTTGTAATTCAACACTTTTTTGAGCTCATCCAGAGATGTGATTGATTGATGTTATTTATTAAAAAACATGAACAGATGTGACAAAATAAGTCTTTTAACTAATTGTTAAAATGACAACATTTACCAAACATAAGTTACATTTGGATAGTAATTAACGGGTCATAAATTGGCTTAAAAACCCGTCAAAAGATAATCAATTGTAAATAAAATGATGCAAAACAATGACGAAAATAGCGCTAAAGGTTTACGTTGAGAACATCAAAAAATGCACATTGATGTTCATATAAAGGAGGAGCTTAGTTACAATTATTCGCGGATTTTCGAGGAGCGATTATGGATAGCGTGGTGGATATAAGTTGGACCAAACTGGCATTGTTTGGTCTGATTTTGTTGGTTCCCTTCTTTATTAATGCCCGCTACAAATTAGGGATTGCGAAAGACACGATAATCAGTGTTATTCGTATGACACTTCAGCTCATATTGATTGGCGTGTATTTAGAATATCTTTTTCAATTAAACAGCTTACTTATCAATATACTTTGGCTTGCCATCATGCTACTGATTGGTGCAAGCTCAATTGCAGGAAAAGCTCGTCTACCTAAAAAGCCACTTATGCTTCCTCTTCTTACAGGCTTAACCTGTGGTCTAATTCCACTTCTTATAGCGATTACCGCAGGCCTAGTGCAGCCATCCCCTATTTACAACGCCCAGTATATGATCCCACTTGCGGGCATGCTATTGGGTAACAGCTTAAGTAGTAACATCATCGCACTGCAGAATTTATTTACGGCTTTTGAACAGAGACAATCAGAATACGAGGCTGCTATCTCACTTGGTGCCTCTCCTCGTTATGCATCATTCCCCTTCATTCAAGAGGCCCTTAGAAAGTCACTTGCTCCAACTTTAGCCTCTATGGCCACTACAGGGCTGGTTACCTTGCCAGGCATGATGACTGGTCAAATTCTAGGAGGCGCAAGCCCGATGGTTGCGATTAAATATCAGTTAGTGATTATGCTGGCTATTTTCGTCATGTTGAGTACCTCCGTCGCTATTACGCTGGAGATGACACTGAGCTGGGTACAAACGAAAGAAGGCCGGATCAAAATAAAAATCCAACAACCAGAACCTACCAAAACTCATAGATAGTTTAAGTGTGTGAACAAAGCCAGTTGAAGGGCATGTATTATCAAGTCAAACGCACTTTTAACTGAATCACTCATCCATTCTTTAAACATTCATCAAGATGCTTTCTGGAGAAAAGTCAGACAGAATTCTCTCGAGTATAAGCCTCTAATTTTATGAAATTTTCTTTGCAAGTTTAGATACGCACGGCCTTTGAGACAGGTTATCCACAGAAAATGTGGATAAACACCCTAAACCCATACGCAACAAGAAACATAGCAGCATAAGTGATCAATCTAATCGTCATGCTTTGATCACTTGCCTGACATATTCTAATTTTAGAGTAAAGATAGTGACCACAAACTTGGAGAGACGTACATGGATGTCTTAATGATCAAAGAAAATTACGATGAACTCCTATCCGATGCACCTCTGGACTGGCTCGTTCAAGAACCAAAGGAAGTGACTTCTCATTGGCTCCCAACCGATTTTGGCATCAATGAAGAGCTGATTTAACTCTCTCGATTTGTGTTAAACTTATCGACATGAATAAAAGAAAGGCGAACCATTTGGCTCGCCTTTCTTTTATTCTTTTAGATTTATCGTAAATGCTTGTCTTCATCACGTAGATAAATCATCCAATACCACATACCAACGAATACACCGCCACCAATGATGTTCCCTATCGTTACAGGGATAAGGTTATTTACGATGAAACCCATCATGTTTAAGTCCGCATAGTTTGCAATATCCGCCCCTGTCATTTGCCAAAATGCTTCCGGTGCAAAATATTTGATTCCAATCGCCATGGGTACTTGGAACATGTTCGCAATACAGTGCTCGAAACCTGCCGACACGAACATAGCCACTGGCAGAATCATGACCGCTATTTTGTCAGTTAATGTACGTCCACTAAACGTCATCCAAACAGCAATACACACCAGCACGTTACACATGATACCAAGCGCAACTGCAGCAAAGAAACCATGGTGCAATTTATGTTGAGAGATCGCCATCGCGTTGAGGCCAACTTGGCCGTGATCAAACATATACTGCTTGGTGACCAACATGCATGCTACCAACAAAAGAGCGCCAACCATGTTGCCGAAATAAACTACAAACCAGTTTTTGATTAGCGCTTGCCACGAGATCTTTCCACTCGCTCGCGCTACCAATGTTAATACTGAGCTAGTGAAAAGCTCACCACCTGTAACGACAACAAGAATCAAACCAAGACTGAAGGCTAGGCCACCGATTAGCCTAGTAATACCCCATGGAAGGTCGCCTGCGCCTGTTGTCACCGTGGTGTAAAAGATGAACGCAATACCAATATGAAGTCCGGCAGAAATTGCCAATAAAAAAGATTTGATCGGTGCTTTAGTTGCTTTACCTACCCCCACTTCAGCCGCGCGTTCCGCAGCCTGAGGCGGTAATAGTGAGTCAAACTGATTGAAGTTCATTGTGGTGTAACATTTAGAAACAATTAAAGAGGCGCGGATAATCGCTCCATTTCCCTACTTTTTCAAGCGCTATTTGACATGTTTACTAAAAATGTTGTTATCGAGAGATCAACCAATAAAGGTCAACTATCATTCGCAATCGTAACTATCATTGATACTTAACAAGTATTCTGCCTTTCGAACAAAGATCCTGCGTTATATCAGCCTGATAGCGCCATACTTAACACTTCTTATCGTTTAATGTTGCTCAACTCTTCTTTTCAGACTAGCTTGGTAAAAAAAGCGTAAAGGAATCATTTATGAAATATTCAGCTGAACATATCGCCGAATTGAACCTACTTCTTCAGTTCGACCTAAGTAGTGCTGCAACTGGTATTAAAGTTCATACAGACGCGTCAGAAGAAATGCAGGCAGCCGTTGCTCGTCTATACGAGAAGCAACTTTGTACACAGCCTGATGGTGGTTATCTAACAGATGAAGGTATTGAAGTTGCAGAGCATGCAGATAAGATTTTAAGAGTCCTTTCTGTGTAATTTGAACAAAAACGCCACCGAATTCGGTGGCGTTTTTTATTGGTCCCTACATTTTGTTCCTGCCGAAACCTGAGGCGCTAATCGTTTTTTCATTTTACTAAATGGCTGAACCTTGTCGTACAACCAATTAAAGCCTGTGGCATAAAATAGGAAGAATACTAGGAAGCCAGCTTCCAACACCAGAGCTTGGAGAAGCGTAATTTCTAAGAACCAAGCAATGACGGGTATAGAGATAAAGATCAACCCTCCCTCGAATCCAATTGTATGCCCAAAACGCATCGCTAAACTTCGCTCAGTTCGATTGCTGCCAAACCACTTATCAAAGTACAAGTTGTAGATGTAATTCCACACGACGGTATACATGCTCAACCCAATCCCAACTAACGCGAGATCACTCGATCCCTTTCCGGTGATCAATGAAGCCGCTGGCACAATGATCGCGAGTGCGATTAACTCAAAAAGTACTGCATGAAAAATTCGTTCGTTACGAGTCATATTTCTCTGTCCAAATAGTTCTACTCAATGCTTAGAATTTTATCTATTATTCAGATAACAAAAAGTTAGATACCATCGGCAAAAGCGATATGTTTACCATCGAACAACTGCAAGCTTTCATTGCTACATCAGAAACCGGATCATTTTCAGGCGCGGCAAGAAAACTGGGGCGAGCTCAATCCGTAGTCAGCCAACACATCATAAATATGGAGGTCGACTGTGGTGTTGATCTATTTGATCGCTCTGGTCGATATCCGAAATTAACCGAGAGTGGCCTCGCGCTCATACCTTATGCACAAGCGGCAATCAGCCAACTCGACCGATTGAACAACAGAGCATCACAGCTTTTTTCAACACCAACTAATAAATTGGTTTTAGCCATTGATGAAGGGATTCCTCTGACTCGCTTGCCCGACGTGCTAAAAAATTTAGAGCAACGCTTTCCACACTTGCAAGTTGAATGCTTAACAGCTTCAAGTCCGGATATCATTGAATTGGTCAAATCGGAGCGCGCCACTACTGGGATTATTTTGAGTGACTTACAAATGCCAAGACATATCGATTTCACTAATCTTGGTAACATTGCGTTCGATGTCTATGTCTCTTCAACACACGCTCTGGCACAGCAACGCGTCACTCACATTGATCAACTCAAACAACATCGTCAACTGGTCATACGCTCCAAAAACGCAGAGCCATGTGGTCTCAATCAAGCATTCAGCCCGGATATCTGGTACGCTGATAACTACTATATTTTGTTGGAATTAGCGAATAAAGGGTTTGGTTGGTGCTTTCTTCCGGAGCATTTAGTCGCGTATTCACCGAACACACTGAAAAGAGTTGGGGATGATTTCACAAAGCTGGCTTGGCAAGTCAATGTTGACCTTATTCAACATCAGAAATGGCATTCAGATCCCCTCCATCAACAAGCCAAAGCAGAGCTGCTCAATCTATTCGAGCAGACATAAATAAGTAAGTAGGAAGACCCAAATGGCAAATACATTGATCGTAGGTGCAGGCTGGCTCGGAACTCCGCTAGCAGAAACTTTGATGAAAGACGGACACCACGTTGTCGTTACTCGTCGTAACCAAGTTCGGTTAAACGAGTTACCCGCTTCATTAACTCACTCCGCATTATTCGATTTTAATCAACTTAACGCGGCGAAACGGCTAGATGAGTTGCTTAAGCAACATCAAATTACTCACGTTGTCGGTGCTTTTCCCCCTGGTTTTCGTAAAGGACGCGGACAAGAATACGCCCAACAATGGCAAATGCTCGCAAACGCAGCAAAGCAAAACAACGTTGAAAAGCTCGTTATGATTAGCTCTACAACGGTGTATCCCAACCTAGCTTCAGATATGGAAGAAGCAGATGCGTCACTCTCTTTAGCAGCCGACAGCCCTTATTTCTCTGACAATGCACGTATTATGCTGCAAGCCGAGCAGCATGTTATCGATTCTAATATTAGCTTCGTCATTATGCGTTGTAGCGGGCTAATTGGGCCAGATAGGCACCCTTCTCGCTTTGCAATGAGACTAAAACAAGTCAGTCGTAAAGCGCCTGCTAATATGCTTCATCAAGACGATGCGGTATCGGCGGCCAAATTTGCTTTAGATAATTTAAGCAACCAAGTTATTAACGTGACCACACCGCATACCGTCAGCAAGGCGGAGTTCTACCAAGCCGCTATAAATAAGAGCGAAAGTGAGATACCTCTTCCACCAGTCACAGAACAAACAGATAAACGCATTCTCGCAGACAAACTACTCTCACTTGGCTATCAATTTCATTTCAACTCAACTTTGGACGCGCTATGAAACTCTATCGACACATAGAAACACTTTGGGATTACATGCAACTCAAACATGAGCTGAAACCCGCAGACTGTTTGTTTGTGATGTGCAGTAACGATGTGCGTGTAGCAGAACATGCAGCAAATCTGTACCACCAAAAGTTAGCGCCTTTGATTGTATTTTCAGGGGGAGAAGGTCGTTTTACCGATGGACTGTTTGAAAAAAGCGAAGCGGAAACTTTTGCCGAGATTGCCAAGATGTCAGGAGTGCCCAGTGAAGCAATTTTGCTCGAAACTGAATCCACCAACAGTGGAGAAAACGTTCGCTTTACTGAGCAGCGATTGAAAGAGGAAGGAAAACATTGCTCATCGTTTATTCTGGTGCAAAAACCATTTATGGAACGCAGAGCTATAGCGACATTTGAAAAACAGTGGCAGTCACCCTACTCCCAGCTCCAAGTAAGCTCTACGGCTCATCCGTTTTTTGAGTATATTAATGAAGACATGCCATTAATGATGGTGCTAGAAGCACTAATGGAAGATTTCTCTCGTGTAAAAAGCTATCCAGAGAAAGGATTTCAAACCGAGCAGAACATCCCTCAGCAAGTCGAATCGTCTTACCAGGTTTTGCTAGAGAGATTTGGTTTTGACTTAGTCTAAGCCCTTTCTAGCAGACAACAAAAAGCCACCGATTACGGTGGCTTTTCTGTATTAATACGGATTATTTACCGAGTGCTTCTTTGTAATGCTGACGGCACACGGAGACATATTTGTCGTTACCGCCGATCGCAACTTGATCGCCCTCTTTAATCGCCACGCCATGTTCATCGGTACGAATAACCATATTCGCTTTGCGACCGCAGTGGCAGATCGTTTTGAGCTCAACCAACTTGTCTGCCCAAGATAACAGGTACTTACTGCCTTCAAAAAGTTCGCCTAGAAAATCGGTGCGAAGGCCATAACACAATACTGGAATATGCAGTTTATCAACAACTTCAGTAAGTTGGTAAACCTGCTCTTTCGACAAGAACTGACACTCATCAACAAGAATACAGTGACGTTTCTCAACCTCATTCAGAGCTGCGATCTCTTGATATAAATTGGTATCCTGACGAAACAAGTGTGCGTCAGATTGAAGACCAATACGAGAGCTCACTTTACCAACACCAAAGCGATCATCTAGTGCAGCCGTAAAAATAACTGGCGTCATGCCGCGTTCTTGATAGTTGAAAGAGGATTGAAGAAGCGTTGTTGATTTACCCGCATTCATTGCTGAGTAATAGAAATACATCTGAGCCACAGAGCATTACCTAAAGTTAAAGTTTTAATTTATGGAAATGGAAAATAAAAGGGCTGAATTATCAGCCCTTTAAAATTGAAAATTCAATTACTTACGACGCCACGTTGTGCCTTCTGGACCATCTTCCAGAACAATGCCCATTTCGGTTAGCTTGTCACGAGCCATATCTGCATTCGCCCAATCTTTCGCAGCGCGAGAGTCGTTACGCAGCTTGATAAGAGCTTCGATTTCAGCCACTTCATCATCGTTACCTGCATCACCTTTTAGGAAGGCTTCTGGATCTTGGTGAAGAATACCGATCACATCTGCTAGTTCACGCATTAGCGCACCTAGCTCGCTTGCTTTCTCTAGGTTTTCTGTTTTCAAACGGTTAACTTCGCGCGCCATGTCGAACAGAACTGAGTACGCTTCTGGCGTATTGAAGTCATCGTTCATCGCTGCTGTAAAGCGAGATACATACTCTTCACCACCAGCAGGAGCAGCATTTAGATCCAAACCACGTAGAGAAGTGTATAGACGCTCAAGCGAAGCGCGTGCTTGGTTTAGGTTCTCTTCGCTGTAGTTTAACTGGCTACGGTAGTGACCAGACATAAGGAAGTAACGAACCGTTTCTGCATCGTAGTGACCAAGTACGTCACGGATAGTAAAGAAGTTGCCTAGAGACTTAGACATCTTCTCGCGATCTACCATCACCATGCCACTGTGCATCCAAGTATTTACGTACTTAGTGTCGTGTGCACAGCATGATTGCGCGATTTCGTTTTCGTGGTGTGGGAACTGAAGATCAGAGCCGCCACCGTGAATATCAAAGTGATCACCTAGGATTGAAGAGTTCATAGCAGAACATTCAATGTGCCAGCCTGGACGACCAGGGCCCCATGGTGATTCCCACGTAGGTTCACCTGGTTTAGACATCTTCCAAAGAACGAAGTCTAGTGGGCTGCGTTTGGCTGTTTCGACATCAACGCGCGCGCCCGCTTGCAGCTGATCCAAATCTTGTTTAGACAGTTTGCCGTATTCGTCAAACTTGCGAACCTCAAACATTACATCGCCATTGTCCGCAACATAAGCAAAACCGCGTTCAATCAGTTTTTGAACAAGTTCGATGATTTCTGGAATAAACTGGGTTGCACGAGGCTCAATATCAGGACGCTTCATGTTTAATGCGTCGAAGTCTGCGTGCATTTCACCGATCAAGCGCTCGGTCAGTGAGTCACAAGACTCGCCATTTTCAGCCGCACGTTTAATGATCTTATCATCGATGTCTGTGATGTTGCGTACAAACGTTAGATCGTAACCTAGGTAACGAAGGTAACGTGATACCACGTCAAAGGAGACAAAAGTGCGACCGTGACCGATGTGACAGAGATCGTAGATGGTAACTCCACAGACATACATGCCGACTTTGCCAGCTGTAATTGGTTTGAATTCCTCTTTCTGTCTTGTGAGTGTGTTATATATCTTTAACATGATCTCTATCTATGATTGTGAATGAATAAAAGAAGGTCGAGTATATCAACTCCGACTTGGTTAGGTAATAGCAATTAACCGATAAAACGATAATCGGCTAAACTTCAAGCACAAAACGAAGAATTTCCTCTTCCTGAGTTTTTAAAGCACTAGAACTTAGGCTAGAATCTCGGGCTCAACACAACACAGTAAAGGAAAGTAGCATGATCACCCTTCACACTAATTTTGGTGACATCAAGATTCAACTAAACGAAGAGAAAGCGCCAGAGACTAGCGCAAACTTCCTTCAGTACTGCCGCGATGGCTTTTACGACAACACTCTTTTCCACCGTGTTATTGACGGTTTCATGATCCAAGGTGGTGGCATGGAACCTGGTCTACGTGAAAAAGCATCACGTGCACCTATCAAGAACGAAGCAAACAACGGCCTAAGCAACAAAGTGGGTACACTTGCTATGGCGCGTACTATGGAACCGCATTCAGCAAGCTCTCAATTCTTTATCAACGTAAACAACAACACATTCCTAGATTTCCGTAGCGAAAGTCTAGATGGTTGGGGTTACTGTGTATTCGGTGAAGTTGTAGAAGGCATGGACATCGTAAATAAGATCAAAGGCGTTAGCACTGGTTCTTACGGCATGCACCAAGACGTGCCTCTAGAGGACGTAGTAATCACTGGTACAACAATTGAAGAATAATTCGTAAGAATTATTTCTAAGAGATAAGTTAATGGGGAGGCATCGCTTCCCCTTATTTCTATGACAACATTATTTATTTCCGATCTTCACCTCACCCCATCGCGTCCGGATATTACGGAATGTTTTGTGACGTTCATGCGAACAGAAGCAACGAAAGCCGATGCACTTTATGTATTAGGCGATCTGTTCGAGTTTTGGGTTGGAGACGATGACAAAACTCCTTTTGCCAATCAAATCCGTACAGAGTTCCAGAAACTAACAAAGACTGGCGTTCCTGTTTATTTCATTCAGGGCAATCGCGACTTCCTATTGGGAAAGCGCTTCTGTAAAGAGACAGGCATTACATTATTGGATGAAGTTAGCCTCATAGACCTTTATGGTACTAAAGCGGTTATTCTCCACGGTGACACCCTGTGTACTGACGACATTGATTATCAAAAATTCCGTAAGACTGTTCATCAACCTTGGTTGCAATGGCTGTTTAATCACATTCCTTGGTTTATTAAGAAGAAAATTGTCTCAAAAGTTCAATCCGATATTCGTGATGATAAAATGAGCAAGCCTTTAGACATCATGGACGTCAATCAAAATGAAGTCGAGAAAGTGATGTCTCAGAATTGCGTCAACTTAATGATTCATGGTCACACTCATCGCCCGAATACACATTTTTTTGACGTCGATGGCGTTAAAAAGACCCGGATAGTTTTAGGGGATTGGTATACGCAAGGCTCAGTTTTACAAGTAAATTCTGATGGCTTTGACCTACAAACGAGACCATTCATACAGAATTTGCGTTAAGCATGTAGAGCGTGTAGAAGATTCACGCTCAAGTCGTAGATATTTTGTAAAAAATCGCTATTATCATAATACTAAGTTAAACAGAACGAAGTACCTAATTGAAGTATTCTTACGTAGCTCGCCAACCGATTCTGGATAGAGAAAAACGAACCATAGGTTACGAACTTCTCTTTCGAGACGGTCCTAAAAATACCTTCCCTGAAGTAGAACCAGAGCTGGCTACTAGTCGACTGCTATCCGATCATTTTTTGTCGACGCATTACAACACATTAGGGAACAAACTTGGCTTTGTTAACTTTCCGCATCAAAGCTTGGTGAATCTGGTCCCAACTCTGTTTCCCAAAGAGTCTCTCGTCATTGAAGTCCTTGAAGATTGTGAACCGACAGAAGAGTTGCTAGAAGCCATCAAGCACCTTCATGAATGCGGATACAAAATTGCTTTAGATGATTTTGTGCCGACGAAGGCTTGGAAACGTTTTCTTCCATACGTTTCCATGATCAAGTTTGACATTCGACTCGTACCGATTAAGAAAGCCGCTATTTTTATTCAGGCATTAAGCCCATTTAAAATCGACTTTCTTGCGGAAAAAGTAGAGACCTACGAAGAGTTTGAGCAAGCTTTAGAAGCCGGCTTTAACTATTTTCAAGGGTATTTTTTTAGCAAACCTGAGATGATCCAGAAAAAACGGTTGAACCCCGCGTTTCTTACAGTCATCCAGCTTTGTAAAGAGATTGCAGATAAGCCCATCGACTTCAATGAGGTTGAACGTCTGTTTTCGATTGATGTGACGCTGTCATACAAGCTGCTTACTTACGTAAATTCAGGATATACATTAACGACTAAGATTAAGTCGTTCAGACAAGCGCTTATTTATCTGGGTGAAGAGCGACTACGACGCTTTATTTCCTTAGTTGCCATTGCGTCCGTTCAAGAAGATAAACCAGATTCTCTTTACTCCTTGGCGATTCAGCGTGCAAGAATGTGTGAACTGTTACTTAGTCAAATGAACACTAGGTATGACCCTGGGCAGGCTTTTTTGACAGGCATGTTTTCTTTACTCGGATCTTTGCTCGATCAACCGCTCTCGGATGTCATTGAAGATATCCCCGTTGACGAAGATATAAAACTCGCATTAACCAGTCGAAAAGGCGTACTTGGTCACTTACTTTCAATGACGATCGCCTACGAACAAGCAGACTGGGAATTAGCTGAGCGGTATTGCACCGTTCTTAAATTAACCGAGCCTCAATTAGCAGACGCTTTTAATCAATCTACCGAGTGGGCTCAAGAACTGCTGTCTCAAACGCCCTAAATCGCTATAATGCCTCACCTCCAGCCTCGCAATTGTGAGGTTGTTTGTTTTTCCCGCTTAATTAATCGAGATTTCATTTTATGGCTTCTTCTTGTCCTTGCGGCTCTAACCGCTCCTACCAACAGTGTTGTGAAATTGCCCACAATAACCATGCTGACGTTACCACTCCGGAGCAGTTAATGCGCTCTCGTTACAGTGCGCATGTGTTAGGTCTAGTAGATTACGTGGTGAACACGTACCACCCAAGCTGTAATGCAGAAGAACAACGAGAAGGCATTGCCCAATCTATCGACAGCGATTGGTGCAAACTTGAAGTATTAAAAACAGAAGCTGGCAGTAATGACAATGAAGGCTTTGTCGAGTTTAGCGCTTATTTTGATGAAGACGGCAAACGCTACTGTATGACAGAGCGTTCTCGCTTCGTAAAAGAAAATGGGCTTTGGTACTACATTGACGGCACATTTCCTGAAGAAGAGCCAGAAGAAGAACCAGAACAGGATCCACGCTTGAGCCAGCCAGTGAATAGCCTAAAGCTAGGTCGTAACGATCCGTGTATCTGCGGAAGCGGTAAGAAGTTTAAGAAGTGTTGTGGGTAAAGGCATCCACGCTTAGCTTATTGAGCTCGCTTTAATGAGATTCCTGATCTCACCTAAGCTCGTCGGAATAACGTGAATATGTACTTTCGTTTGAAATAGATAACGCGACTTCAAATACCATTAGAAAATATACCGTCATTCTGAACAGCGAGGGACGAGCGTGATTCAGAATCTAATCGCCACCAGCACTGTTGCCGGTTTTTACCCCCGAATCAAGAACACTAAATTAAAAAAGCCCCTAGACTCGAGAGCATAGGGGCTTTCACTTATCTATAAGCAAGTTTACTTATGACGTTCTTTCAACTTGTTCACTACGTCATTCATCGATAAGCCTTGGTCTTGAAGCAATACCATTAAGTGGTAAATCAAGTCTGCTGATTCACACACTAACTCCGCCTTATCGCCCGACGTCGCCGCAAGCGCGACTTCAACGCCTTCTTCGCCCACTTTTTGCGAAATACGCTTGGTGCCACGGGCATAAAGACTGGCAGTATAAGAGGAATCTGGGTCGGCACTCTTGCGGGCAGCCAATAGCTGCTCAAGTTGATGAAGCCACACCATTTGTGACTCCTCTTGCGGATCTCCATCCCAACAAGTTGTTGTTCCAGTATGGCAAGTCGGACCAATAGGATTCACTTTAACTAGCAGTGTGTCATTGTCGCAATCGAGCTGCATGTTCACCAATTGTAATACATTGCCTGAGGTTTCCCCTTTGGTCCAAAGACGCTCTTTGGTACGAGAGAAAAACGTCACTTGACCCGTTTCGCCCGTTTTTGCCAACGCATCTTGGTTCATGTAACCCATCATCAGCACTTGGCTTGATTGAAAATCTTGTACGATGGCAGGTACCAGACCATCCACCTTTTCCCAGTTGATTCGCTCAGCTAGCGAACTTACTTCGGCGGCTTTCACACTCATAGTCGTACCTCAATGCCTTGTTGTTTCAAATACTGTTTTAGCTCACCAATGTTGATGACTTGTTTGTGGAATACCGACGCAGCAAGTGCGCCATCCACATTGGCTTTTTGGTAGGCTTCTGCAAAGTGCGCCATGGCACCGGCACCACCCGATGCAATCAACGGTACGTTACACACTTCACGCACCATATTCAGTTGGTCAATGTCGTAACCGTTACGTACACCATCTTGGTTCATCATGTTCAGTACGATTTCACCAGCACCACGTTTTTGTACTTCTTGCACCCAATCACGGGTTTCCCATTGAGTCGCTTTGGTGCGTTCTTCATCACCAGTAAACTGGTACACCTGATACTTGCCTGTCTCTTTGTCGTAGTATGAATCGATACCAACGACGATACATTGCACACCAAACTTATCAGCAAGGTCAGTAATCAGCTGTGGGTTCGCCAAGGCAGGGGAATTGATAGACACTTTATCTGCACCAAACTCAAGGATGCGCGCCGCGTCTTCCGCTGATTTAATGCCACCAGCCACACAGAACGGAATATCAATCACCTCTGCAACGCGAGCGACCCAACTTTTATCGACGACACGACCATCACTTGAAGCAGTAATATCGTAGAACACAAGCTCGTCAGCGCCTTCTTCAGCATAACGCTGCGCCAGAGGAACGATGTCACCAATGATTTCGTGGTTGCGGAACTGAACGCCCTTCACCACTTGTCCATCACGAACATCAAGACATGGAATTATTCGCTTTGCCAGCATGCAAATGCCTCCTCTGCTGTGAACTTACCATCTAACAGCGCACGACCAACAATCACGCCAGCCACACCACTGCCTTTTAGTGCTTCGATATCTGCTAATGAGCCAATGCCGCCTGAAGATTGAAACTGCACTTGTGGGTACTGTTTACATAGGTCGATGTAAAGCTCAACGTTTGAGCCCTCTAGCGTACCGTCACGAGAAATGTCCGTGCAAAGCACATGCTGTAGACCTACCGTCAGATAATCGTTGATCAGAGCTTCGATAGTCACGCCTGAATCTTCTTGCCAGCCAGAAATGGCAACTTTGCGCGTGCCGTCTTGATCGATGTTGATGTCTAGTGCGAGAACGATTTTCTCTGCGCCGTATTTTTCCATCCAACCTTTCACAAGCTCTGGCTGTTTTACTGCTGTAGAACCGACTACAACACGCTGCGCACCGGCTTCTAACAGATCAATCACGTCTTGCTCTGTACGCACTCCACCACCGATTTGGATGTTCGCTGGTGTGCTTGCTAGTAGCTTTGCAATCAAACCTAGCTGGCGTGCTGTCGTGTCTTTCGCGCCAGTTAAATCCACCAAGTGCAGCCAGTTAGCACCCGCTTGGTGGTACAAATTGAACTGCTCTGCTGGGTCGACTTTGTACTCGGTTACTTGGCCGTAATCACCTTGATAAAGGCGAACCACCTGTCCTTCGATTAAATCAAGAGCTGGAATAATCACACTAAATCCCTTTTATAATTCTAAGAAGTTTTGAATAAGCTTCGCGCCCGCTTTTGAAGAACGCTCTGGGTGGAATTGCACACCATAATAGTTACCGCTTTGAACCGCAGCAGTGAATGGATTTCCGTAATCACATTCAGCAATGGTGTAGTCTCCAACTGGCATCGCAAAGCTGTGCACAAAATAGAAGTACTCACCCTCTTCAATGCCTTTGAACAACGGATTGCCTGCTTTTGCAGAAACGGTATTCCAACCCATATGCGGCAGCGGCAAGTCTCCAGTTTGTAGCAGCTTCACTTCGCCATCACAAAGTCCGAGACATTCAACTAACTCGTCGGCTTTCTGGCCTTTTTCTTGAGACACTTTGCCCAACAGCTGCATGCCTAAACAGATACCTAATAGCGGCTTTTCTACCTGTTTGACCAAGCTGATAAGGTCACGCTCTTCTAGGTTTTTCATCGCTTCGCTGGCGGTTCCCACTCCCGGTAGGAATAACTTATCTGCCGACAATACGACTTGCGGATCTTTTGAAATAGTCACGTCATAGCCTAGGCGTTCAATAGCAAACTTCACCGAAGAGACGTTGGCACAGCCAGTATCGATAATGACAACTTTCTGTTCTGTCACTGTTTTTCTCCTTGCTAAGGTTAGCCTTAAAGTACGCCTTTACTACTCGGTAGCTCAGTGCCTTCTACTTTGATTGCTTGGCGCAGAGTACGACCAAACGCTTTAAATAGGCTCTCAATGATGTGGTGATCATTGTTGCCCGCAGAAGACAGGTGCAGTGTACACGCTAGTGTGTCAGTTAAAGAACGGAAGAAGTGAACCACCATCTCTGTTGAAAGGTCCCCCACTTGCTCGCGACTAAACTGCGCGTCGAACTTAAGGTAAGGACGACCAGATAGATCTAGTGCACATTGTGCCAAGCACTCATCCATAGGCAGGCTAAAACCAAAGCGACCAATACCACGTTTGTCACCCAGTGCTTCTTTCAATGCTTGACCTAACGCAAGAGCGGTATCTTCGACCGTGTGGTGATCATCAATGTGTAGATCACCTTCTACTTTGCACACCATTTGGAATCCACCGTGAGTGGCAATTTGATCCAGCATGTGGTCAAAGAAACCAAGACCTGTTGAGATATCGTTACCGCCTTGCTCATCAAGATTAACCGCAACTTTGATGTCCGTTTCCTTCGTGGTACGAATCACTTCAGCAATACGAGCTTTCACCGTGAGGTCTTTCAGGATCTGTTTCCAACCCATGGTTTCTGGATTGTATTGAATACCGCGAATCGCCATGTTTTCTGCAAGTTGAAGATCGGTTTGGCGGTCACCAATCACGACAGAGTTTTGGAAATCAACTTTGCCACCTTGAAGGTACTCTTTCACCATGCCTAGCTTAGGCTTACGGCAAGAGCAGTTATCTTCTTCAAAGTGAGGACAAATCAACACGTCATCGAACTTCACACCTTGAGACTCGAAGATCTCCATCATCATGTTGTGCGGTGCATCAAAATCAGCTTGTGGGTAGCTGTCAGTACCCAAACCATCTTGGTTAGTGACCATCACTAGACGGTATCCCGCATCCTGCAACGACAACAGGCTTGGGATAACAAATGGCTCTAGTTTTAGCTTATCTAAACGGTCTACTTGAAAATCAACTGGCGGCTCAACAATTAAGGTGCCATCTCGGTCGATAAATAGGATTTTTTGTTGCTTGCTCACTCGAACTTCCTTATTACTAATCTTGTTTCGTTCTCGGCATAAACCGAGAACGTTGAGAATTCTATTTATGAATAGTAGTTTCTAATGAAACCCAGTGTCTTTTCACACTCGTCGCGGTTACCAACACTGATACGCACGCAGTTCTCAATTGGCGAGTTACGCAGGATAATGCCCGTATCCCAAGCGGCTTTGAAAAGAGCATCGCCATCTGGGAATTTCACCAATAAGTAGTTACCCCACCCTTCAAAAACCTCCAGACCCGGAATCATCGACAAACCAACTTGTAAGTAAGCTCGGTTCGCGTTCAAATCGAGAACTTGGAACTTCGCTCGCGCTAGGCCTGCTTCAGAGAGCGCTTGAGTAGCAATTTCAGCAACTGGAACCGGTACTGGATATGGTGCGATCACTTTAAGAAGGACGTTAATCAGTTCTTCGTTTGCTAGCGTAAATCCACAACGAAGACCAGCAAGCGCGAAAGCTTTCGACAGAGTACGCAGAATCGCTAGATTTGGATATTCTGCCAATAAATCTACTGTTGACGCTTCTGGACAAAAATCGATGTACGCTTCGTCCATGACCACGATTGCGCGGTCTTTTGTCATCTCAAGCAGAGAGACAATATCGTCACGCTTAACTAAGTTACCCGTTGGGTTGTTTGGCGAGCATACGAAAACCAGTTTCACGTTATCTAGATTCGCTTCGATACCTGCGAGGTCTAGTTGCCAATCTGACGTTAGCGGCACCGTTTTGCGCTCTACACCGATGGTTTCTGCACTGATGGCGTACATACCGTAAGTCGGTGGGCAGTATAAAATCGTGTCTTCACCCGGTTCACAAAAAGCACGAATCAATAACTCAATACCTTCGTCTGCGCCGCGAGAAGTCAGCGTTTGTTCTGGCTTCACTCCAGCATACGCGGCGTAAGCAGAAATCAGCTCTTTCGGCTGGCATTCGCTGTAACGATTAAGACGAGCAAAGTCTGTTTTGTATTCATTGTTGAATGGCGATTCGTTGGCGTTCAGCCATACGTCACCTGTTCCACCAATTCGGCGAGCCGAAAGATAAGGTGTTAGTTGTTGGACTTGTTTACGCGCTAGCTTTTCCATCTCTTTACTCTCTTATTCTTACTTACTTGCTAATTTTTCTACACGGATAGTAACAGCACGTTTGTGGGCGTCCAGACCTTCTGCTTCAGCCATGGTGACAACCGTTGGCGCAAGATTTTTAAGACCGTCAGCTGAAAGCTCTTGAACCGTCATTCGTTTAGAAAAATCAGCCAAACCTAAGCTTGAATATGTCCGTGTGTAACCGTAAGTAGGAAGAACGTGGTTAGTGCCCGATGCGTAATCACCTGCAGATTCAGGCGACCAATCCCCAAGGAAGATCGAACCTGCGTTGTCTAATAGAGGCAGAAGCTCGCGTGGGTTCTTAGTCTGAACAATTAAGTGCTCAGGACCATAATAATTAGAAATAGAGATCGCTTGGGTGATCGATTCAGCAATAATGATTAAACTCGATGCGAGCGCTTTTTCTGCAATCTCTGAACGAGACAACTCTTTCAATTGACGACGAACGGCATCTGTCACCTGATCTGCAATAATGGCTGATGGCGTCACAAGTACAACTTGAGAGTCAGGTCCATGCTCTGCCTGACTTAGAAGGTCCGCCGCAATAAAATCTGGGTCCGCTGTTTCATCCGCAATCACAAGAACTTCCGAAGGACCCGCTGGCATATCAATCGCTGCGCCACGGAAATCATTGCTCACCTGACGCTTTGCTTCCGTCACGTAAGCGTTACCCGGGCCAAAAATCTTATCAACTTTTGATACGGTCTCTGTACCATATGCCATTGCAGCAACAGCTTGACCACCACCGACGTTGTACACTTCATCAATGCCACACAATTTTGCTACGTAAAGGATCTCGTCAGCGATTGGAGGCGGAGAGCAAAGCACAACTTTACGACAGCCAGCAATTTTCGCAGGCACGCCAAGCATCAAAACCGTCGATGGCAATGGCGCGCTACCACCAGGAATGTACAAACCCACTTTTTGAATTGGACGTGTTACCTGTTCACAAAGCACACCCGGTTGAGTTTCGACTTTAATTGGCTGTGGCTTTTGCGCTTTGTGGAATTTAGAAATATTGGCATAAGCTTGCTCTAATGCGTTTTTCATTGATTCAGACAAGCGCTCTGAAGCGGCTTTAATTTCCTGAGAAGAAACACGAATGGACTCAGGTTTAACGCGATCAAACTTTTCTGTCAGCTCGTTGAGAGCAGAGTCGCCTTCATTTCGAACTTTAGCGATAACCTCAGACACTGCTGCAGTGATATTTGCACCTTCTGCAATAGCAGGACGTTCTAAGATCGAATCTTGCTGCTCTTCACTTAAAGATTGCCAAACGACTGTTCTCATGATGTTTACTCCATCATTTTTTCAATTGGTAGCACTAGGATTGAGCTAGCGCCTAACTCTTTTAGCTGTTCCATGGTTTCCCAGAACAGGTTTTCAGAACTCACTAAGTGAACAGCCATTTTCTGCTTATCTGCAGAGAGAGGAAGAACCGTAGGATCCTCAGCACCAGGAAGTAGTGCTTTGATTTGATCGAGCTTTTCAGCTGGTGCGTGAAGCATGATGTACTTAGACTCTTTCGCTTGTTGTACGCCTTGCATGCGAGTCAGTAGTTTTTCAATCAGTGCTGTTTTGTCTGCATCAAACTCACCGATACGTTGAATCAGCGTCGCTTTAGATTTAAAGATCACTTCCGCTTCTTTTAAGCCATTCGCTTCTAACGTTGCGCCAGTCGATACCAAATCAGCAATAGCGTCAGCTAGACCTGCGCGAGGTGCAACTTCTACAGAGCCAGTTAGCATACATGTGGAGAATGGAACACCTGCTTCATCCATGTAAGCTTTTAGGAGTTGAGGGTAAGTTGTGGCAATACGCTTACCAGCTAAGTCTTGTGGACCGTTGTACTCTTCATCCTTGTCGATAGCGATAGACAAGCGACAACCGCCAAAGTCAAGTCGACGAAGTGGTACAAACTCACATGGTTCACCCAGGGCTTTACGATCTAGACGAACTTCTTCCAATTCATTTTCACCAATGAAACCTAAGTCAACAACACCATCCATAATCAGACCAGGGATGTCATCGTCACGAACCAAAAGCAAATCAATTGGCATGTTCTCCGAGTGAACCACTAAACGCTCACCCATTACATTAAATTTTACGCCGCACTGTTTTAGCAGAGCTTGGCTCTCTTTGCTAAGGCGACCTTTTTTCTGAATTGCGATTCTTAAGCGTTGTGTTTGCATTGCTTTTTCCCTGTGCAAGATTTTGATATCTAAGTAATTTTTGAATTAATAAAACTAAAAAACCCTCGAGAGATTGGAGTCTCGCGAGGGTTTAAAATCTGCTTTTACTTTGATTTCACCTCCGGGAGTTTCCTGCCTCCCGGGTATGCGTGCATCGCCCGAAAGACTAGATTGGGTGATGATGGTGATGAATGTTCATTACAAAATTACGCATACTTATTTAAGGCTCTATTGAGTTGCTTCGTTAGTAACCACACTAACCAAGGATTCTATATTTTTCAATACTGAATTTAGCATTTTCTAACTATTTTTTATAATTACTTGATTTTAAAGGATTTAAATTTAATTTCAGTTGAGTATCTGGGTAGAAATTAAGTTTCTATTCAACCCTATTCTTAAAGAAAAAGAAGAATAGTATGAATTTTCATCAAAACAACTATTTAGATCTCACCGCCCTTAGTAATTGACATCATTCTCAATAAAGAGACATCCGCTCACGTTTGAGACGACTCATTCAAAACTATTATTTTAGTGGGGCAAAAAATAGTGATTAACCATGAAACTGCGTAACGGTAGTAACAAACAAGCTGTGGATTTCAGCGATACAACACTATACCCATTAATCGGCAATAGTGCATGTATCCAAGAACTTCGCACGGCAATCCAAAAGTACGCTCAATGTGATGCTGAAGTACTCATTCAGGGTGAAACAGGGGTGGGCAAAGGTCTCTGTGCTCGTCTTATTCATCAGTTGTCGAACAGACACTCGGCACCTTTTGTTGAAGTTAACTGCGGCGCAATTCCAAGTGGTCTTATTGCGTCAGAACTTTTCGGTCACGAAAAAGGAGCATTTACAGGAGCGATTTCAGATCGTATCGGTTTTATTCAAAAAGCGCATAAAGGTACCCTATTCCTAGATGAGATTGGTGATATGCCGCCGGATCTACAAATCCACCTTCTGCACTTTTTAGAGAGTAAGCAAATCCATAAAGTCGGCGCTGATAAATTCATTGACGTGGACTGCAGAGTCATTGCTGCGAGCCACGTGGATTTGAAAAATGAGGTTGTACAAGGTGGATTCCGTGAAGATTTATTCTATCGACTTAATATCTTGCCATTAACTATTCCTCCACTGAGAAAGCGTGGGAAAGATATCCTTATGTTATCAGAACACTTCTTAACAGATTTGTCTCATGGTCAGGTACAAAAAATGTCGGATAAAGTGAAAGCCAAGCTCCTCAAGCATCGTTGGCCAGGTAACGTAAGAGAACTACGAAATGTAATCCAACGAGCGATTGTCATGTGTGAAGATCACACGCTTCTCGTCGCTGACTTGGGCCTTGATAATAATGAAAGGCAATTACTCCCTTCAGTGGACCAAATTGATCTCGACTACCTACTGCAAGCTATCGAAGAAAATAAGCACAATATGAGTGCGGCTGCACGTCATCTTGGTATTTCAAGAACAACGCTTTATCGTCTAATAAAGAAATACAACTTAAATGTTTAGTTGCTGTACAGGTGTAACGTGACACTGTGTAACAGACAACTCATCATATATCATTTACTTAGCCCCTCATCATAAACCTCTTGATATTACCGCCTTTAAAATCAACGACTTAAACTAGGCATAGTCTTTGCTTAGAGCTAAGAAGAAGTCGGTTGATAGATTTTCTATCACAGCACAGAAAGGAGTGCTCAGAACACAAATAGCTCGCTTTTAACACGAAACGATTATCCCCAAAAACGCGATTGCCCCCCTCACCTAAATCGCGTTAAAAAAAAGCTCCGCTAAATTTAGCGGAGCTTCCTCTTTATTAAAAATACTGAGCTGTACTAGACATTTTGGCACGATGCCATTTTAGACTTCGACAACCAAGAAAGTGCTCCACATACAATAATAAATGTGATTGATGCAGCGATGAATGAGAATGCAATTGACGCAGTCATCCCCAAAGTAATGAAGCCAACACAGGAAACTAGCGCCACGGACAATGCATAAGGCAACTGGGTCGATACGTGATCAATATGATTACAACGTGCACCAGTCGACGACAGAATAGTGGTATCGGAGATAGGTGAACAATGGTCACCAAAAACGGCACCGGCTAAAACTGCACTTAGCATTGGGAGCATTAGCGCAAGATCGGTTGCACCAGCCATATCACCCGCGATTGGAAGCATAATGCCGAACGTACCCCAAGAAGTACCTGTTGAAAATGCCATTAGACCAGACAACAAGAATAGGATAACCGGTAGCCAATGTGGATTGATATTGCCCTGAGCCATTGTAGAAAGGTAAGAACCCGTCTTCATGTCACCGATAACCGAACCGATAGTCCAAGCAAATACTAGGATTAGAATCGCGCCAAACATAGACTTAGCACCAATCCAAAGTGTGCGTGCAATTTCACCTATTGGAAGACCTTGCTTCACAACAGTAAACAGTGCAACTGCTAAGCCAAGCAAGCTACCGTAGATTAGTGATGTACCTACATCTGTATTTTCAAACGCACCTAGAAGCGCAAACTCTTTGCCGTCAGCAGCCAATGCTTGGCCCCCCGTGTAAAGCATAGAAGCGATAGTCGCAATAATCAGCGTCACGATAGGAAGTACCAGGTCTGACACTTTACCCTTTTCGCTTTCACGGATATCTAGCTCTTCGTTTAGATCATGCGCTTCTTGCGAGTCGTTTTCTTTGTCTTTATCAAAGCCGCGGCCTTGAGATGCAGAGATTTCATGCTCACGCATCTTACCGATATCGAGGCCAAACCATGCCACAGCAAACACCATAAGCAGTGCAAAAACTGCGTAAAAGTTCATTGGAATAAGACGAACGTACGCGCCAAGAGCCGAATACTCAGTGATCCCATGTGAGACTAAGATACCGCCGATAATCGTAATAATGTAAGCACCCCAGCTAGAAGCAGGCATGATCACACACATTGGTGCAGCAGTTGAGTCTAGAATGTATGCAAGCTTCGCGCGAGACACATAAAAACGATCGGTTACTGGACGAGAAATGGCACCAACAGCAAGACTGTTAAAGTAATCGTCGACAAAAATGAATACGCCTAAAAAGGCAGCAAGAAGTTTGGAGCCGCGTTTACTCTTTACTCGAGATTGTGCCCATTCGGCAAATGCACGAGTACCACCAGATAGCGTTAATAATGCAGTTGTCATACCTAATAAGATTAGGAAACCAACAATGCTCATGTTCCAAGTGTTAATTCCGCCATCTTCAATAAAGACAGAAGAAACTTGAGAACTCACATAACTAACGGTATCACCGATAGACCAGCTATTAAGTAGAACCGCACCCAGCACGATACCTACACCTAAGGAAACTAATACACGTCGAGTCAGAATCGCCAAAGTCAAAGCGACAATAGGTGGCAATAATGAAACAGGAGAACTAGAAAAATCTATTAAATTCATGATCTTCAAAAACCAAAGTTTGGCTAGAGATCTACTGCAGACAAGTCACGTAGCATACGATACGTGCTCATGTTGAACTTAGCGACAGGGAAGCGAACACTCCACCCAACCCTACAGTAGCGCTCCATAGTTTAATGTGAATATATACTATGGCAGTGTTGTTCCTTTCAGATACAACCCCAGCAAGTAACTTTGATGAGTTACTTACTTCGGCAATCTTCGCCTTCCACTATTATTCATTGGCATCACCCCAATAATAGCTACTCTTCGAGACCGCGCCTCTACGGCAACAACAAACAATTAACCACTAACTGTACAAATTAACAACAAATTGTCTGCAATATTGCATCAGGTAGCAGCCATTGTACTTATGATGAGAGTCAATGCAACACATCAAACTAAATTAAACAAATAAATAATGACTGAGATAATTTATAAACCTTGTCTACTTCAAGTTAGTTTTGTGCAACTGAAATCACATCAATTTTGTTATTTATGAAACATTATTACTACCTTAAAAATATCATGGTTTATCTTGTATCAATAAATTAAGGATATATGACACTCCATCAAAGATGGACGCTTCATATTTTTAAGTAATAACTCAACTTTTTTTATAAAAACCAAGCTAGCTCTATCTCTATACAATAACGAGTGTTGATTTCAATTCTCATCTAATAAGATTTATTTCGAGTGTAATAATATTTATTGCTTTAAAAAAATAGCTAAATTTAAACAAAATCTTGATTTAGTATTTGCACATAAGGAAAAGATAAAGTTAAATATAAGGACTCTTTGTTTATTTATAGATTGGCATTATTTAATCGTAACGATAAAAAGTGCCCAACACATTAACCTTTTAATAGGAATCGTTATGTCAGAGCTGACTAAAACCCTTCTAAATATCCGTAGCCTTCGTGCATTTTCTCGTGAGCTGACTCTAGAACAATTGGAAGAAGCTCTAGATAAACTAACTACTGTTGTAGAAGAGCGTCGTGAAGCAGAAGAAGCAGAACGTGCAGCACAAGCTGAGCAAGAAGCTAAGCTAGCAGAGATCGCAGAGAAAATTGCTCAAGACGGTATTGACGTAGAAGCGCTTATTACTGCGCTATCTGGCGAAACTAAGACGAAAGGCAAAGCGAAGCGTGCACCTCGTCCAGCTAAATACAAATACACAGACTCAAACGGTAATGAGAAGACTTGGACAGGCCAAGGTCGTACACCTTCTGCAATTCAAGAGCAACTTGATGCAGGTAAATCTCTGGATGATTTCCTGATCTAAATCCGCGCTATTTTTTAAAAGGCTCCCAATGGGAGCCTTTTTTATTTGGTTCATTACAAATAAAAAAGGCGCATTAAAAAATGAGCCTTTTACTTTAGTTATAGAATAGTTAATTAAACTACTGTGTATTAACGTTCCCAGTATGCTTCTTCTAGGCTATCTTCTCGCTCAGGAAGCCCACGTGACAAACGGGGAGAATGTTGCACGAGAACTTCGTAGCTCGCACGGTTTGCGTATTTACATACTTGAGAAAAAGAAGAGTAAGTTAAATATTCGTTACTGTGCTTGCTTGAATTAGGCACATTTTCTTTATGGTATTTGTTTGCCGCCATATCATGAAGAACAGCAGATAACGCAGCATCACCTGCACCATTGGTATTCTTGATTTTTTCTGGACCACCCATATATGGCGAGATATGTGAGTAAACTTTTATTGGTGTTTCACATGTATCTTTTTTCGCCGGACGACTAAATTCATAGCGATTAAATTCAGCGATTGACCCCGGAAGTAATGGTAAGGAAGTTTCGCGCTTCGCGCTGTCTTCCGTATAACCCGCCATAAATAGGCCTACAGGCCCCGCGGTGCACAATACTAGATCTGCCCACTCCAGTGTTTTATCAGATGCAGCAAGTGGGTCTGACTCACCCGTCAGAGCTTCTGCTTCATCTTCATTCATCGCAACGACTGAAACGTTATCTCGAATGAATTCTTGCCAATATTTCGGGTCATCTTGAATAACGAACTTCGTCCCAAGAGTCAGAACAACGGGCACATCATTCTTTTTCGCGTACTCAATCGCTTTCATTGTTGCTTCAGGCATTGGGTCGCCTTCTTTACAACGTACTAAATATGACGTTAGTACAAGCGCCGATGCATTTTTAAAGATTTTTTCTGGAATGCTATCAGGATGCAGTTGGTTCATTTGCCCTTCACTGATCGCAAAAGTACGTTCACCATCTTCTGTAATAAGAGCGAAACAACGACCGATAGCGCCATCAACACCTTGTAGGTAGTTCAAGTCCATGCGGCTTGATGTATTACAAAGGTAACGGTAGCCATAGCTACCAATTTTGATATCCTGACTCATCACTCCAAGCAGCGTAGAGCGATCATCTGCCAGCACAGAGTAGTTGTGTAGCGTGTTACCAATTGTGCCACCCGCATACTCATTGGTAATTAAGTTCTCTTCTTTAAGTTGCTGGTACAACTCTTCTGCTCTTTCGTCATCAATAACCAAAGAGTGACCTTTACTCAGACCGTACTTTTCAATCACATCCGTTGTAACTTTAGCTTCAATATCAACCAAAGTTTGGTCAATACCAATGATGTGAGTGCGCGTCATCTTCTTGCTTTCTTGTGCTTGGCTCACCAGCGGGTCACGAGCATGAACAGGAAAATAGTGCTTCGATTTGCGTTGTCCAGGAAATTTCATATTGTCAGTCTGAGTAAGGGGATGAAAAGGAGAACGGATTCTATACCGCTAATAATAAAGCGGCAATAAAAGCAATTATAGCAAACGTTTGCTAGCCACTTTTTTCTTCTAGACTCCTTATTCACCTTCCATAAAACTTAGATCTGGCAGTTGCTCAAGGTGCTCGCGGTAACGCTTTAGGTTGAACTCACCTTCATTTTTCATCACATCGAAAATTTCAATCGACATGGCACATGCCATCATTGCAACTGCTTCTTCTCTAGGTGTCCCTGTCATCATTAAGCGCATTAGCGTCTCTTTAACTTTTAATGGATTGCCGTCCTCAAGTTGGTTTTCAACAATTTCAATCAACTCGGCTTCTTGCATAAACTGGTTTTCTTCGGTCATTTGGACTTTCCTCTTGGATTTTTGCCAACTATGCCATATATACCTCTTCTATACTTGCGAAATTGCCCGTTCGAATTTCTGTTGAAGAAAAATGCAGCGAAACGAATTGTGATTTCGATCTCGGATCTGTCACCGGTCTGTGGATTCTGATAGAATCTGCATCCCGTTTATTTAAGTGGTGTTTAGTAATGTCTGATAACAGCCAAAAGAAAGTCATCGTCGGTATGTCCGGCGGCGTTGATTCATCTGTTTCTGCGTATCTTCTCAAGCAACAAGGCTACCAAGTAGAAGGCCTGTTCATGAAGAACTGGGAAGAAGATGACAACGAAGAATATTGTACAGCAGCAGAAGATCTTGCTGATGCTCAGGCAGTATGTGACAAGCTAGGCATTCATCTACACACCATCAACTTTGCTGCCGAATACTGGGATAACGTATTTGAGTACTTCCTTGCTGAATACAAAGCGGGTCGTACACCGAACCCTGACATTCTTTGTAACAAAGAAATCAAGTTCAAAGCATTCCTAGAATTCGCTGATGAAGTGCTTGATGCTGACTACATTGCAATGGGTCACTACGTACGTCGCTCTTTCCCGGATAACGGTGATAAACCAGCGATGTTGCGTGGCCTAGATGGCAACAAAGACCAGAGCTACTTTCTATATACACTAAGCCACGAACAAATTGGCCGTAGCCTCTTCCCTGTTGGTGATTTAGAGAAACCTGAAGTACGCCGTATTGCGGAAGAGCAAGGTTTAGTAACAGCGAAGAAGAAAGACTCGACAGGTATTTGTTTCATCGGTGAGCGTAAATTTACCGACTTTCTAGGTCGCTACCTTCCTGCTCAGCCTGGTAATATCGAAACGCCAGAAGGCGAAGTGATCGGTCAACACCAAGGTTTGATGTACCACACACTAGGTCAGCGTAAAGGTCTACACATCGGTGGCCGTAAAGGCGGCGGTGGTAATGAAGAGCCGTGGTTTGTTGGTGAAAAAGACCTAGAGCGTAACGTGCTAATCGCAGTCCAAGGTAAAGACCACCCGATGCTAAAATCAGAAGGTCTACTTGCGTCACAACTTCACTGGGTAGATCGTGAGCCAATTCGCGATGTTATGAAGTGCACAGTGAAAACTCGTTACCGTCAGGAAGATATTCCTTGTACAATCATCCCGATCGATGATGAAAACATTAAAGTGATCTTTGATGAACCACAAATTGCAGTGACGCCTGGTCAATCAGCAGTGTTTTATAAAGATGACGTATGTCTAGGTGGCGGCATCATCGAGCAACGCATTAAATATTCTCAAGCTTAGGAGTCGTTACGTGGCGAATACACTTTATGACCGTACTATCGCTTTCGCTGGTATTTGCCAAGCTGTCGCTTTGGTTCAACAAGTTGCGAGAAACGGGCATTGTGATCAAGATGCTTTTGAAACATCAATCAACGCTATTTTGAACACAAACCCTGCTAACACCGTTGGCGTATTCGGTCGCGAAGCCGATCTAAAGCTCGGTCTGGAGTGTCTGGTTAAAGGGATTGATAGCACCCCATCAGGCAGTGAGATCACTCGTTACATCATTAGCTTAATGGCACTAGAACGTAAGTTAAGCGCTCGCAACGATGCCATGTCCCAGCTTGGTGACCGTATCCAAATGGCCAAACGTCAGTCAGAGCATTTTGAACTGCTCGATGATCAAATGATCAGCAATTTAGCGAGCATCTACTTGGATGTTGTTAGCCCTATTGGACCACGCATTCAAGTAACAGGCACGCCTTCTGTACTGCAACAAACGGCCAGCCAACACAAAGTCCGTGCTCTACTGCTATCTGGCATTCGTAGTGCTGTTCTGTGGCGCCAAGTAGGCGGTAAACGTCGTCATCTAATTTTTGGCCGAAAGAAAATGGTCGAACAGGCTCAAATCCTGTTAGCCAGAATGTAGAATACTCTGCTAGCTCGCGTTTATCGCGAGCTACTTTTTTTTCGAATAAAACAAATCCCGCGCAAACGTTTGCGCAATATTCGTGACAATTGCCACAGTTATTGGTATAACGCTCACGAAATTTAGA
The DNA here is from genome assembly GCF_009361695.1 of Vibrio sp. VGrn 2. Classification (NCBI taxonomy): domain Bacteria; kingdom Pseudomonadati; phylum Pseudomonadota; class Gammaproteobacteria; order Vibrionales; family Vibrionaceae; genus Vibrio; species Vibrio sp. VGrn 2. The sequence goes on from NZ_RBWD01000002.1 coordinate 456,652, forward strand.
AACCCAATTCAGGAGAACATCATGGAACTGTCAGCATTGACTGCTGTTTCACCAGTAGACGGCCGTTACGGAAGTAAGACGATTGCGTTACGCGAAATTTTCAGCGAGTACGGTCTACTAAAATACCGTACTATCGTAGAAATTCGTTGGCTACAGAAGCTAGCGGCTACTGCTGAAATTGCAGAAGTGCCAGCATTCAGCGCAGAAGCTAACCAATTCCTAGACGACCTTGCTGCTAACTTCTCTGAAGAAGATGCACGCCGTATTAAAGAAATCGAGCGTACAACTAACCACGACGTTAAAGCGGTTGAGTACTTCTTAAAAGAGAAAGTAGCAGACGTTCCTGAACTGCACGCTGTTAATGAGTTCTTCCACTTTGCATGTACTTCTGAAGACATCAATAACACCTCTCATGCGTTAATGCTAAAAGAAGCACGTGAGCAAGTGATTCTTCCAGAAATCCGTAACCTAATTGACGCTATCAAAGCACTCGCAGTTGAATACCGCGACATTCCTCTTCTATCTCGTACACACGGCCAGCCTGCTTCTCCATCTACAATGGGTAAAGAAATGGCAAACGTGGCGTACCGTATGGAGCGTCAATTCAAGCAAATCGAAAACGTTGAGATCCTAGCGAAAATCAACGGTGCAGTAGGTAACTACAACGCACACCTTTCTGCTTACCCAGAGCTAGATTGGCACAAGTTCTCTGAAGAATTCATTACAGAGTCTCTCGGCGTAACTTGGAACCCTTACACAACACAAATCGAGCCGCATGATTACATCGCTGAGCTGTTCGACGCTATCGCTCGTTTCAACACTATCCTGATTGACTTCGATCGTGACGTTTGGGGTTACATTGCATTAGGCCACTTCAAGCAAAAAACCATTGCTGGTGAGATCGGTTCTTCAACAATGCCGCACAAAGTTAACCCAATCGACTTTGAAAACTCTGAAGGTAACCTAGGTCTTGCGAACGCAGTATTTGGCCACCTAGCACAAAAACTGCCTATCTCTCGTTGGCAACGTGACCTAACTGATTCAACGGTTCTACGTAACCTTGGTGTTGGTGTTGGCTACGCAATCATCGCTTACACTTCTACGCTAAAAGGTATCAGCAAGCTAGAAGTAAACCGTGAAGCGCTTCTTGCTGAACTAGATAAAAACTGGGAAGTACTCGCTGAGCCAGTACAAACAGTAATGCGTCGCTACGGTATCGAAAAGCCATACGAGAAGCTAAAAGAGCTAACTCGTGGTAAGCGTGTAGACGGCGAAGCAATGCGCAACTTCATTGACGGTCTTGAGCTCCCTGAGCACGAGAAAGCACGTCTGAAAGAGATGACGCCAGCAAACTACATTGGTCAAGCGGTTGAGCTGACAGATAAGCTGTAATCACACCTTGATTATCTGCAATTGAAAAGGTTGACGTGAAAGCGTCAACCTTTTTAGTTAGGAAGAAATAATTTCGGTTATTTGGTAGTAATGCAAGAGGATAAATCCCTCAACTATTATGGCTGTTTTTGGAAGAATAAGGTTATTGTCCCGACCTCTATACCAAACTTTTTAATTTTGGTGAGGTTGAAAACATGCTTCTCGTCCTGACGATAAAGCCAATCATCAAAAGCGACCGTTACTGTTGAGTCATCCATTTGCAACTCAAAGTCATACCGCCACTGCAACGTATTGCCTTGCTCAGCCCCTGTTGCTACACCAATAATATCCTCTGCTTTACCTTCATAGCGTCCATCTTCTAATTTGGTAATAACCCAAATTCGCTGGTCAACTTCTCCATCATCAAACACAAAGTCTTCCACCAGCGTCAACGTGTTACCTTCCACAGTACCCACGATGTCGACTTCAAAACGACGAGTTTGTTGTTCAGTGTAATCTTGGACCATCCCCCACGCCTTTGTTTCGCCTTCAAAATAGCCGAATAAATCAAAAGTCGGTGTAGATGATTGATAATTATCGATACCTGCTGAGCATGCTGAAAGTAAGGCCGCAGCAGCCAAGGCGACTGATTTTAAAATTCGTTTAAGCACTATCTAACCTGCCCTATTAATTGTTTTCGAAGTTTTGGGAACTCTGTATTAGGTGACAACCATATAGACAAAAACGCATCGTTCATTCGCTCATCTTGAACGAAGCCGACTGTCTTAATTTGTGCAATACCAGCTTGTCGGTAAAGAAGCTGACCAGTTTTACCATCGGTTAAGTAAGTAAGCTCATCGCCTTTTTTTATATCAGGGAACATATGGTTTAGTTCACTGATCCAACTTTTTCGATATGGTTCAGTAAAACCAAGTTTTGCCCATTGCTCATCAGTTACATCAAGCAACTGCTGCTTGCTGATGTCTCTTTGATAGTTAATTTCCAATGCCAGAGGGTGTGGTGATACATCGCCATTTACAATGAACTTTCCATCGGGTGCTCTTAGTCGAGACTGATATATATCGAAGATGAACCATGTGAGTTGTGCCTCACCGACAGTTTTCCACCCCTCCCAACTCGACATCTTATCTGCGTTTTCACTGTTTCCAACTGGCTGAGCTTGTAGAGCAAAGGAGCCCATAACTACTAGAGAAGCAACTACCTTAATCAGCCTCTGGGTTAAATCTCTCTTCAAGCTTTTCATATCCGTATACCTTGAGTATTAAAAGCGTCATGGCAAACCATTCAGCAAATAGAATGACCAACGTAACGCTGGTATTAAATCCATATTCAACGACTTGGAGCTTGTAACCGGCGTAGTAACTGACGGTTCCTCCAACGCCACCTACAATTGATACGTAGATTTTTGGGAAACGGTACAAAACAGGCTTGAGCTGATAGGCATACCAAGAGAACAGAACCCAAAGGCACAACAACCAAATGGGTAACCATTGTGTTGGAAAGACAAAAACAGAAAACTGTTGATTGAGCGTATCGAGCACTACACCCGCCAAAACGATACTCGCGATGTGCTTCAAGGCAGAAGCGTCCGTCCTCCAACAATAGACAAGAGTAATAAATGTTAAGATCAGTGTTAGCCACTGCCATTGATAGGTCCCAAGCACTGCAGAGAACCAACAGAGCTGGAACCATGTAGAGGCAATCAGCAACTTCATAACGGTTTAAGGTCGCTGGAATGTCATGTGAACGGCACTGATACTTCGAGCTAAAAACCCACCTTCACAATAGCTCAGGTAGTAACGCCACATGCGGACAAAGCGGTCGTCATAACCGAGAGAGCGTACGTGATCTTCAGCTTGATTAAATCTAGAGTGCCACTCGCTCAAGGTTTTCGCATAGTCCAGACCAATATCAAATAAGTCTCTCACCACCAAGTCACTGTATTTGGTCGCAGCTTGAGTTAAAGATGTAACCGAAGGTAAGAACCCACCTGGAAAGATGTATTTCTGGATAAAGTCAACGTTGTTACTGTAGTAATCATAACGCTGGTCAGCGATAGTGATGGCTTGAATTGCCATTAAACCACCCGGCTTGAGTAATGATTGGCATTGCTTGATGTAGGAAGGCAAAAATTGTTTTCCAACCGCTTCGATCATTTCTATCGAGACTAACTTATCGTAGTGACCCGAAAGGTCTCGATAGTCTTGTTTTAATAGAGTGATCTTGTCGCCCAAATTTCGCTCTCTAATTTTTTGTTCAGCGTAAGCATGCTGCTCTTCAGAAATCGTCGTTGTCGTTACATGACAACCATATTGCTCTGCCATGTAAATGGCCATAGCCCCCCACCCTGTACCGATCTCAATCACTCGATCGGATGGTTGAAGCTCAAGTTGCTGGCACAAACGATCCATTTTGTTGATTTGCGCTTGTTCCAAAGTATCGTTGTCTTGCACATATAAGGCCGATGAGTACAGCATGTTGTCGTCTAAAAATGACTCGTACAAATTGTTGCCCAAGTCGTAATGCGCATGAATGTTTTTACGAGAGTTCTCTTGAGAATTGCGGTTGGTCCAATGACTGAACTTGTACAGTATTTTAGTCAGCCAACTTCCTTTCTCTTCAAGTTTATCTAGCGCTCGCATATTGAGAGCCATAAGTTTCATTAACGAGGTTAGATCCGGGCTGTCCCACCAACCATCCATATAAGCCTCACCCGCCGCAATGCTGCCACCTTGCAAGATTCGCGAGTAAAAGCCAGGATGCTTTACCTCAATCGTCGCCACAACAGGCTGACCGCTGTATTCACCGTTGGGCGCATTAAAGCGCTCGCTTCTTTCTTTCGTTTCCGTCTTAAAGCTTTCAATAACAGTTAAGCAGCCGATTTCCATTTTTTGCAGACATTGAAAAATAACTCCGCGAGCCGCCTTTTGTGTTGTCGTCAATTTGCGCGGCAATGTCATAGAACTGGTATTTAACATGCAGAATTCTCCTTGTGCTTTTTATTTTTTTTGTCTGTTTTTTTAGTGTCGGCTTCTATTTCGTCGTGTGTTGAATATTTAGGATGAGAATAAAAAGGCGCGCCTTTCACCCAAAGTTTTAATGCGTGCCAATAAATACCAACCATTACTTTTACCGTCTGTATTGGCGTAACGATCAAACACTTCGATAAGCTTTTGCTCGAAAACACTTGAGCTTTCATTGTCATCGTCGCATCAAAGTGCTTTTCGCTTTTGTGGCATTCAAGATGAATCCTTAACTTGTCCGTCAGTGGTTTAATCTTCCAGTGATACTGTTGGTCAATTGGATTAAACGGAGAAACATGAAAGGCTTTCTCTTGTTCCCATCCAAAGTTTTCATCGTTTTGCTCAGCAGCGACTGCGTAGTAATGACGCTCGTTCCAAGGTGTATTGCTGACTTCAGCTAAGAGGTATTTCCATTCCCCTTCTTTGTTATAAACGTAGTAGAAATTCACCGGACTAAAATAAAGTCCTAAATAGCGCAAATGACAAACAGCGATGACTTTGCCGGTACAACGAACACCTGTTAACTCTTCAATTTTGTCGTGCACGGCCACCTTTAAGCAGCCCTCACCAACATAGTCACTGCGTTTAAAGCGTGCCCAATGCCACCAGCGAGAGCCAAAACCCCAAACTTTTTCCTCTAGTTTTTTTAGCTCATCGACGTCAATAGCTGGCATAAACAATGAGTAGTTCAATTCATGTTTTATCGGCGTGAACCTGCGATGTCGAACGTTGCCAACAAACAACTGGCTGTTCATTTGGCTATCCATATCACGCTGCACCTTTTTCTAAGTTGACAGCAGTTTGAACGCGATATTTCTCTTCAAGCCCTTTCACTACGTCCAATGCGCTGCGAACGCCATCCTCGTGGAAACCGTTGTACCAATAAGCGCCGCAGAACCAAGTATTGTTCAGCCCTTGCACCTCTTCTTTACGTTGCTGTGCAGCGATAGAGTCGGTGGAGAACACTGGATGGTGATAGGTAAACGTCCGTAATACTTTGCTCGGTTCGATCTGCTCAGTGCTATTCAGCGTGACACAGAATGTGTGCTCAGATTGAACATGTTGGAGAATATTCATGTTGTAAGTGAGCGAAGGGAGATGTTGCTGTTCGTCTTCACTGCCCTCCAGTAGGTAGTTCCACGAAGCCCACGCCGCTTTACGCTTTGGAAGTAAACTCGTATCAGTGTGAAGCACCACTTCATTCGCTTGATAAGCCATATTACCCAGCACCTCTTGTTCGACTGGGCTAATGTCACCTAACATGTTCATCGCTTGATCACTGTGACAAGCAAAGATGACATCATCAAACCAGTGTATTTCACCGTTAACTTTTAAACCCACACCATTCTCACTACGGAGCACTTTTTCTACCGGACTATTGAGTCGAATTTTATCGATAAAACCTTGAGTCAAAGGTGGAATGTACTCACGAGAGCCACCTTTAATTACATACCATTGCGGCCTGTTAGTGACATCAAGCAATCCGTGATTTAAGAAAAAGCGAAGGAAAAACATCAGCGGAAATGCGCGCATGTCCGCTAAAGTCGAAGACCAAATTGCGGCGCCCATAGGCAAAATGTAGTTATCTGAAAAGAAAGTACTGAAGTTGTGCTCATCAAGAAACTCACCTAGCGTCTGAGAATGACTCGATTGTTTGCTAGCGATGCTTTTGGCAAGTTTGTTGAAACGAAGGATCTCGAAGATAAAACGATAGAACTTAGGATTTACCCAATTACGCTTTTGAGCAAATAATGTCGACACGGTGTGACCGTTATATTCCAAGCCATTGCCGTCGTTTCTTACACTGAAGCTCATCTGGGTTGGCAATCCTTCGACACCAATCTCGTTCATCATTTTGATGAAATTAGGATAAGTGCGATCGTTGTAAACGATAAAGCCCGTATCAATCGCATATTCTTTACCATCGAGTTTTACATCCACCGTCGCGGTGTGCCCGCCAATGTAATCGTTAGCTTCAAATACGGTGACATCGTGCTCTTTATGTAGATAGTAACCACACGTAAGGCCAGAAATTCCGGTCCCCACAATCGCTATCTTCTTTCTTCCTGCTGTTTTCATTTTTATTCCTTCTTATGACACGAGTTTAGCAGTTAGGCGAGCTTGCCAACTGTATGGAAGTAACGAGATAAAACGTAAAATACTGGTAAACCTCGCGGGGAAATAGATGTGAGTCTTGTTGGCAGCCAACTGTTTTCTGATAGAGTTGGAGGCTTGCCGCGTAGAAATAATCATCGGCATTTCGAAGTCATTTTTGTCAGTTAACGGGGTTTCCACGAAGCCCGGGAACACGGTCACCACTTGAATGCCCTTCTTCTTCAAATCAACAGCTAATGTGCGAGCAAAGTAGCTCACAGCGGCCTTAGAAGCGCCGTAGGCTTCAGCCCTTGGTAACGCGACTTCTGAAGCAATAGAACCCACGATAACGATGCGATGCCCTTTATCTAAGTGTGGTTGGCAACCTTCTACGCAGTTGGCAACACCAACGACGTTTACATTCATCACACGCGCCATGAGTTTCGCGTCAACCACACCGTTGTCCATATACTCACAATCCCCTGCATTAAAAACCCAGGTACTCGGCGTGAAAGGCAAACTGGACAGCGCCTGCTGAGTTTGTTCATGGTTTGTCACGTCAAACTGCAATGTATGGATATTAGAAGAAGCAGCCCCCAATTCAGCAAGAACGTCTTTGTTTCGCCCACAAGCAATAACGCTCCAATCAGAGTTCGCGTAATCTAAAGCCAGTTGCTTCCCTATTCCGGAGGTAGCGCCAGTGATTAAGATAGTATTGTTCATTGTCCTAACCTCTGCTTGATGGTTTTTACGACTGAGCCAAGTAAAGGTAAGTTTTCGTAAAGCATTTCTCCGAGATCAAAGTAATCTCGGTGATAAATAACTTGGCCTTCGCTGAATTTAAGATGCGACACACCATTAACGAGAATAGGTGCACCTTTTTGAAGTTTGGGATGCTGAAGATCCATGGTCCACGTTAGGAAGCCAGTATCTCCGACTTGTTGATGTTCGTGGATAACAAAGTCACAACTTATGACGTTGGCATATAATGATGTGAAGTAATCTGAAAGTGCAGGCCACCCCTCTAAACGATGAGCAGCATCTTCAAAGACGACATCTTGGTGATATACGTCTTTAAGCAGATGTAAGTTCGCTTTATTCAGCTTTTGATAGATATTGCCAACAGACTGTATGTCCATGTGTTTACTCCTACACGTCCATCAAGTTGTACAAAATTATTATATGTACAAGATAGTTCATTCTTTAAAAGTTGTACAAAAATAATTTTGTATAACTTTGTTTCTGTAGGTAGATACGTGATGGATCTCGCAAGCGATCAATCGATCAAAAAAAAGGCTTGGTCAAAACCAAGCCTTTTCAGGAAATTAACGATTACTTTCGCGTGCGCTGTCAGTTTTTACAACTAGTATTGCTGACTACGTAACGCTGCAATACGTTTATCTAGCGGAGGGTGGCTCATCAGTAGCTCAGTCAATGACTGCTTGCCATTAATACCGAATGCCATCATTGTGCCATCAAGTTGAGATTCGTGACTCATCTTCAAACGTTCCAATGCCGCGATCATTTTCTCTTTACCAACTAAGTGAGCAGCACCTGCGTCGGCATGGAATTCGCGATGACGGCTGTACCACATGGTAATAAAGCTTGCTAAGAAACCAAACACTAGCTCAAGCACCATAGATACACCGAAGTAAACCATCATGTTTGTACCTTGACCTTCTTCATCATCGTTCGATGCCACAATATTGGCGATAAAACGGGATAGGAAGATAACAAACGTGTTCACAACGCCTTGCATCAATGTCATCGTGACCATGTCACCATTTGCAATATGGCTCACTTCGTGGGCCAGTACCGCTTCTGCTTCATCACGAGTCATATTGTGTAAAAGGCCAGTGGAAACCGCGACAAGAGAGTCATCTCGCTTTGCACCCGTCGCGAATGCATTGATATCTGGTGAGTCATAAATAGCCACCGTTGGCATACCAATACCCGCTTGCTGAGCTTGACGACCCACAGTTTCGACTAACCAGTGCTCAGTTTCGTTACGCGGACTTTCAATGACCATACCGCCAACTGAGCGCAGTGCCATGCCCTTTGACATCATCAACGAAATAAGTGCACCACCAAAACCAAATATGGCGGCCATAACTAGCAAACCAGAAAGACTGCCAGGTTGCATTCCAGTGGTAGCGTAAACAATATTCAGAACAACACTAAGCACTAGCACGACAGCTAGGTTAGTTGCTAGGAATAACATAATTCGCTTCATTACTTTTCTCCGAGGAAGCTTATCGTTTTTTTTAAAACGGATTGTTATAAGGAACAGGTGGTAATCGCTGTAAAAGCCAATTCCGCTAAATTTAATGCTCCGTGCGTTATAGATATAGTCTATCCGCGATAAAAACAAGGTTAAGCAATAAATTGCAACATTTGTTTTCGAGACTGAAAGATTATGTTCAAGCGGTTTCTAGGCACGTGCTGATAAAAGCCATTACCTCCATTCATATTCATTCCTTTCCGTAATGAAAAGTACTTTGAATCGCACCTCATCTATCAATGGATGACCTTGATGTTAAATCTATCACCTCTGGGCAACTTAGCTAGAAATATTTTACTAGACCAAAAACAGTATGTTAGCCCCGCTATAGACTTTGGTCTTATTGTGCGGCGACATGGACATGCTAGATTCAAATGAGATGAACAAAACAGAGCCACTCTAAGTACATTAAAAAGGTACATTAGGTGAGCTCAAAACTTCCATGTATTGAGGGAAAAACCATGGTAGAAACTAACGACTATCAAATGGCTATTGATTTACTACGTTGTCATCTAGGCATCTCAGAGGATGAGGCGAAGCAACAACTTGGTATTTCAACCGATCATCATATGTCTCAGCGTGTTGCAGAAACACAGCAAGCATTGATGGGGCTTAGCCAAGATAAGTAATCTGATGTTATAGATTACACCAATAAAAAAGGGCTGCATTACGCAGCCCTTTGGTTTTTAGTATTTTAAACACAATCAGTCAGTACTTAGCAAAGGCTCGACATTAATGTACTTGCCTAGCTCTTTGCGCTTAGCACTTGGAATGTATGGGATTTCGCCAAGCTTAGGCGCACCGATACGCGCTTCAAGCATCTCGATAATATCAGCATAGTGCTCAGTGCCAGGGTTAACTCGGTTTGCCACCCAACCAACAAGATTCAAGCCATCCGCTTTAATACTCTCTGCCGTGAGTAAAGCATGGCTCAAACAACCTAATTTAATACCAACCACCAAGACCACGGGTAACTGCTCTGCTTGTACCCAAGTAGATAAACAGTCGGTATCTGACACAGGCACACGCCAACCACCAGCGCCCTCAACGAGAACGACATCAGCTTGCTGCTTGTGTTGAGCCAGCTTTTCACTGAGGAGTTCGTATTTTATTTCGACATGTTCATGTTTTGCCGCGATGTGAGGAGAAGCAGGCAATTCTAAAGCGTATGGATTCACATCATCATAAGCGACATCGAGTGTCGCGGCCGCTTGTAAATGTAAGGCGTCAGAGTTACGCCATCCAGCTTCAGTCTTATCACTCCCTGCTGCCACTGGTTTATAACCAATAGTGTTTAGTCCTTTTGCTGCCAACGCTTGCAAAATGGCTTTAGACGCTACCGTTTTTCCTACATCAGTATCCGTACCAGCAATAAAAAAAGCATCAATCATAGATGTATTACTCCAAAACAAACCTGATAACTTGCAGGTAGAAGACCTTGATCATTTTTAAACGCTTGGTACTCATGCTCAACTTGCAACAAAGTCTCTCGACTGGTTAAACCATGTGAGCGCCCGCTTACGTGATTTGCACCTATACCTTTGAGGTCACGCATAACTGAAAATGCTGAGTCGTACCAAACTGTGATGGTGGTCAAGTCTAGTTGATGGTTGTCACATCGAGATTGCGCTAACGCAATTTTTACCTGATTGAGCGATAGAAAGTTATTGACGTGTTGATATGCATCAATTTTTTTCCATGATGCACGCAACTCGCACAGTGACCCTTCAGCTAGTGTAGAAAAAGCCGCCTTCCCATTAGCTTTTAGTACACGACGAACTTCTCTCAGGGGATAACTTAAATCGGCACACCATTGCAAAGCCAAGCTAGAGAATACGTAGTCGAAGCTTGTATCGTCGAAAGGCAAGTTTTCTGCGTCGGCTAGCACATAATTCATTCGTTCATGGCCACAGCGCACCATAGCTTTGCTTAACATCTCTTGAGAGATGTCCACACAAAACACTTCAGCGCCACGCTCTTGAAGAAGTTGAGAAAAATAGCCCGTACCACATCCTAAATCCAAAACACGTTGATGAGTTAAGTCATTCGGAAGTTTGTCTAGTAAGCGATGGCCGACATCACGCTGGAAAGCGGCATGTTTGTCGTATGTGTCAGCCGCCTTACTAAAGGAAGCGGCGATCGCTTGTTTATTAGGCAGTAAGCAATCCAACTTCATTTGCTCTGCATTATCCATTACTGCGTTCCTAATGCTTGCTTCAATGCCATTGAAAGCGTTTTAACTTGTTCGTTAGTGTGATTAGCAGTGAGTGTGATTCGCAGACGAGACGTCCCTTTCGGAACTGTTGGAGGACGAATAGCAGTAACCCAAATACCGTTTTGGCGACAAGCACCTGCTACTCGCAAAGCCAAATCAGATTCACCAATCACAAACGGCTTAATCGAAGTTTGAGTCTCAACAAAGCCCTCAACGTCGCTGAGGCTATCTCGATACACTTCACTTAACTCTGTAAGCTTTTCACGTCGCCAAGACTGCTCTTGAACCATCGAGACAGCATGCGTGAGCGCATAGGCTTGTGCCGGAGGCATCGCCGTGGAATACACATGGTGACGAGCAAACTGAGTTAAAAAGTCCCCCGTTGTGTGGTCACATAAAATAGCCGCGCCAGACATACCAAACGCTTTGCCGAAAGTAACGATCAGTATCTCAGGATTAACCGCCGCTAATTCACATGAGCCACCGCCAGATTCCCCTAGAACACCGATACCATGAGCGTCGTCTACAGCAAGCCATGCATCATGATTACCGGTGACGTCAGCGATATCAGCAAGTGGTGCACAATCACCGTCCATGCTGAATACCCCTTCAGTCACAACTAGATGGTTGTCTTCGCTATTAATCAGCGACTTCAGGTGTTCGATGTCATTGTGCTTGAAGCGCTTCATCTTAGCTGGTGACAACGCCCCCGCTTCCATCAACGAGGCATGGTTCAAACGGTCTTGAATGAGTACGTCTGATTTTTCTAGCAAGGTGAATAACAAAGCTTGATTGGCACTGAATCCAGAGCCAAACAGGACTGCCCTTTCGTAACCCAGCCATTCGCTTAGCGCCGCTTCTAAATTGCTGTGCGCGGCACTAAAACCTGTGACCATTGGAGACGCGCCGCTACCACTGCCGTATACACTCAAGCCTTGCTGCCAAGCACGAACAAGCGCTTGGTCATTGGCCAAGCCTAAATAATCATTACTTGAGAAGTTGATGTAGCGTCTGCCTTCGTATTCCAAAACGGACTGGTTACCGGCAAACACCACATTCATAGAACGATTCAACCCTTGCGTCTTACGCTCAGCAAGGGCGGACTCGATACGAGATTTAAACGCTGGCATCGTAGAAAAGGTCGTCTTTTGTCGGACGAGCAGCAACGCGCTCTACGACGCGATCGAGTAACTCGTTTTCTTCGATTTCATCAGGTTTTTGAGACACCTCTTGGCTGTTAATACCGAGCTTGTTGAACAGCATCATGTCTTTGTCTTCTGAAGGGTTTGGCGTGGTCAGAAGCTTGCAGCCGTAGAAGACGGAGTTTGCACCCGCCATAAAACACAGCGCTTGCATTTGTTCGTTCATATTTTCACGGCCAGCGGATAAACGAACGGCTGATTGAGGCATCATGATTCGTGCAATCGCAATCAGGCGAATGAAATCGAATGGCTCAACATCATCCACTTCTTCCAGTGGTGTGCCCTTTACCTTCACGAGCATGTTGATTGGAACGCTTTCAGGGTGTACCGGTAAGTTCGCCAATTCAACCAACAGACCAGCTCGGTCGTTAGCACTTTCACCCATGCCGATAATGCCACCGGAACAGATCTTCATGCCAGCATCACGTACGTGAGACAAAGTATCTAAACGGTCTTGGTAAGTACGTGTGGTAATGATGTTGCCGTAAAACTCAGGTGAGGTATCTAGGTTGTGGTTGTAGTAATCCAGACCAGCGGTTGCCAATTGCTTTGCTTGATCTGGCGTCAGCATGCCTAATGTCATACACGTTTCTAAACCCATGCCCTTCACGCCTTTGATCATGTCGGTCAAATGCGGCATGTCACGCTCTTTCGGGTTTTTCCATGCTGCACCCATACAGAATCGAGTAGAACCAGCATTTTTGGCTTTTTGCGCAGCATCGAGTACGCGTTCTACTTCCATCAAACGCTCTTTCTCGATGTCTGTGGTGTAACGAGCACTCTGAGGACAGTACTTACAATCTTCTGGACAAGCACCTGTCTTAATCGACAGAAGCGTGCTTACTTGAACATGGTTGGTTTGTTGATATTGACGATGTACAAGCTGCGCTTCGAATAGGAGATCCATGAATGGTTTTTCCATGAGATCGCGCACTTCAGCATGCGTCCAGTTATGACGAACTTCCACGTGTATTCCTTTAGTCACTTTTGTTGTTGTGTTGACAGTCTACTGAGTCTCGATAAACTGTCAACACAACACAAAACAACAAAGTTTACACCTGTTTATTTTTTAATCTTAATTATTATTGGAATCGCACATGGATCTCGCCTTCGACCGCCAGCATATCTGGCATCCTTACACTTCGACATTAACACCTCTGACCTGCTACCCAGTAGAATCAGCAAGTGGTGTTCACATTAAATTGGAAGACGGTACTGAGCTTGTCGATGGCATGTCTTCTTGGTGGTCGACAATCCACGGCTATAATCATCCGCACTTAAATCAAGCGGCTCACCAGCAAATCGATCAGGTCTCTCATGTGATGTTTGGCGGGATTACCCATCAGCCAGCAATCAATTTGTGTAAGAAGTTGCTGTCCTTAGCACCAAGTAATCTTGAACATGTATTCCTTGCCGATTCAGGCTCCGTTTCCGTAGAAGTCAGCTTAAAAATGGCACTGCAATATTGGCATGCAAAAGGCGAACGCCGACCGAAGTTTCTTACTTTGCGACACGGTTATCACGGTGACACCTTTGCGGCCATGTCGGTAACCGATCCTGATAACTCCATGCACTCTCTCTACAAAGGCTTTCTGCCTGAGCATATCTTTGCGGAGTCGCCAACTTGTGGCTTTTGGGATGAGTGGAAATCTGAAGATCTTGCTGACTTTGAGCACAAGATTGAAACACATCATCAAGAACTCGCTGCGGTGATCCTAGAGCCTATCGTTCAAGGCGCAGGTGGCATGCGCATCTACCATCCAGAATTTCTCAAAGGCGTGCGTAGACTTTGCGACAAATACGGTTTGTTATTGATTGCAGATGAGATCGCTACCGGTTTTGGACGCACAGGCAAATTGTTTGCCTGCGAACATGCAGATATTCAACCAGACATTCTGTGTGTCGGGAAAGCACTCACTGGCGGCTACATGACCCTCTCTGCGGCCCTGGCGAGCAAACACGTTGCGGATACTGTTTGTGGTGGTGATGCTGGGTGTTTTATGCACGGTCCAACCTTTATGGGGAATCCACTCGCTTGTGCTGTAGCTACTGCAAGTTTGGAGTTGATCGAACAAGGTGATTGGAAGCAGCAAACCCAGCAAATTGAAACGCTGTTTTCTGAACTACTGCCAAAACTTGAAGAATACGACTTGGTGAAGAACACCCGTTGGTTGGGTGCCATTGGTGTTGTGGAAACGCATCGCCCAGTGAATATGGAAACCATCCAAGCCTTGTTTGTTGAACACGGAGTTTGGATTCGTCCATTTGGCAAGCTGATTTATATGATGCCGCCGTTCATCAGCAAACCAGACGAAATTGAAAAGTTGGTTAATGCGATTGATGCTGCTTTGCAACGTAACGACTGCTTCGCTTCATAGTTCAACTCAACACGAAAACGGTTTGAGTATGAGACTCAAACCGTCTCTTTATTTACCAGAACTGTCAAACTATCGAAGTTGGTTATCTTTACTCGCTCGTCGATGATATGTTGAATTTGTTGGCTGACGCTATCGTCGTTTGCCCACCCTACGGCCATAAGCCCTCCTCGTTACTTGAATGAGAAAAATCTACTTACCGTGTTAAGATGGATGACTATATCGCTTACAGATAACAAGATAATTAGGGCGAGTTAGAAAACACTATTACATGTAAGTAAAAGTAGAAAACTTAAAATCAATTACCATTCTTTGATTAGCTCGTATGAGCCATTCTCTTGGAGCTTTGAAAGTACATACCCATGTGTAGAAGTATAGCTTCCGCTTAACACACTATTTTCTTTCAACAATATTACATCTTCCAAGCCGTCATCATTGTAATCTCCAGTTGCCAGCAGAGTCACCTTTTGATAACCATCGGAGTTATCATAAAATACTGCCTGAAAGTCATTCAATCGCTCAAAACTAGTGATCTTATCCATATCAGCCCATCGATGTACTTCTTTAGATCTTCTCACTTGTTCATCAGAAATTATAAAGCTCAATTCTGACGGAGATATATCCGGAAGGCTCTCACTAATGATACCGTCTGGTATGTAAGAAGCATTAGATGGTTTGAGAGCACCCATCACTTTCCATGAGTCACATAATACTTTTGTTGCCATTAACGCAGAGTGTTCTGAATCAATTTTAGCGCTGATCTTGTTTTGGCTTTTTTGCTCGAGCTCAGCACAGCTTTTAGCTACTGAAACCTCGCCAGACGCGGACTTTAAAGGGAACTCAAAATACCACTCTGCATCATAAACTGCTCTGATATCATCTTGAGTTAAGAAGTTCACCTTATCGACGAAAAAACGGTCAGAATTATTATAAGGGCTATAAAATGGCTCTATCGATATTGGTTTAGCGATTAGGCTTGAAGAAGATAAGGCTAATACAATTAAGATTGTTTTCATTAACGGGACCTCAATAAGTTTGCTACATAAGCATTTCTTTCTGCTTGAACACCATTTCTTTTCGACTCGAGGGCTGCTTGCTGATAGTTTCCGTTTCGAATATGTCCATTAAATTTCGGGTAAGTGTCTTTAAGTTTTGGCATACCTAAATTAAATATCATGTCAAAAAGCGCCAGTTTTACGTTATCCGGATAAGATGTAAACTCTTTATCTCCATAGATAACCTTAAGCTCTTTTTCGAACGACTGTATGTGATGTGCTACCTGTTCGTTCATCACACTTTCAGTTAATTTGAGGACTGTAAAGGGCTTAAACCTTGAAGCAGGCTCGGATTCACCAAAAGGTCGAGCCTTAACACGCAAAAACTCTTCCTTGATTTGATCGTGAGTAGCAGGTTCATTTGTAGAACTGTGAACGAACGGGAGCTTTGTTGCTGCGGTAACATCACTTAACATATTACCTACCCCAACAGTTACGTAACCTCTGGTATCCAAATACATATGCTCCACTCTTCCCTCATATTGCTCTAATTTAATCTTGAGCTTCATTTTGAGGGAGGATGAAACAGGCACAGACTTCTTCGCGCTCAAAACCGTGATAGCCTGTGTCAACTTACGATGGCTTCTTCCATTCACATCTATCCTTCCATCTGGACGAGCCATCCCAACAAGGTTTTTCTGAAAAGCTTTAATTGCGGCGACAGTCTTGGAGTTTTCCGGTCTAGATCCTAGTTTCCCATCCACTTTAAGCTCCTTTACTCCCTTTAAAGAACCAAGCAATTGGTTAATAGACCTTTGTACCGTACGAATATCAGCATCCACATTTTTACCACCCAAGCCAACAGAGCCGCTTATTCTTATTGAAGCCATGAAAGTACCTCCTTTTTAAATTTTGGAGGAGATTGTCATGCCCAATAAAGCTTAGAAAAATATCATTAAGAATTGTTTTCAATAATTTAGGTCAACTATGCAATACCTCATCCAATATTTACATAACAACGTATTTTCACTCGACGCAGATAACAAAAAACCCAGCACAGAGGCTGGGTTTTGATGTTCTAGTGGTTAATGAATTAACCGATGTGCGTTGCGCCTGCCATGTACTTCTGAAGTACTGTAGGGATTGCAATGCGGCCGTCTGCTTCTTGGTTGTTTTCTAGGATAGCAACCATTGTACGACCTACAGCTAGACCAGAACCGTTTAGCGTGTGTACAAGCTCAGGTTTCTTCTCGCCTTTACGACGGAAACGCGCTTGCATACGACGAGCTTGGAAGTCCCACATGTTAGAACATGAAGAGATTTCACGGTAAGTTTCTTGAGCAGGAACCCAAACTTCTAGGTCGTAAGTTTTACGAGCGCCGAAGCCCATGTCGCCAGTACATAGAACGACTTTACGGTAAGGAAGTTCAAGAAGTTGTAGAACTTTCTCAGCGTGACCTGTTAGCTCTTCTAGTGCGTTCATTGAATCTTCTGGCTTAGTGATTTGTACTAGCTCAACTTTGTCGAACTGGTGCATACGAATCAGACCACGAGTATCACGACCGTATGAACCCGCTTCTGAACGGAAACATGGCGTGTGAGCTGTCATCTTAATTGGTAGATCCGCTTCGTCAGAAATCGTGTCACGAACTAGGTTCGTTACTGGTACTTCTGCCGTAGGGATTAGAGACAGTTTACGTGGTTCTTCGTCGTTTACTTTTTCCGCTAGAGGCTCTGTGTGGAAAAGGTCTTTACCGAACTTAGGAAGCTGACCAGTACCGAATAGGCTGTCAGTGTTTACTAGGTAAGGTACGTACATTTCAGTGTAGCCATGTTCTTCTGTGTGAAGATCTAGCATGAACTGAGCAATTGCACGGTGTAGACGAGCAAATTGGCCTTTCATCACGATGAAACGTGCGCCAGTGATCTTAACTGCACTTGCGAAGTCTAGACCGCCACCCATTTCACCTAGGTCAACATGGTCTTTCAAATCGAAGTCGTAAGTCTTAGGCTCACCCCAACGAGAGATTTCAACGTTGTCGTTCTCGTCTTTGCCATCTGGCACTTCATCTGCTGGGATGTTTGGTACAGAAAGCGTGAATTCGTCTAGTTGAGCCATTACTTGCTCAAGTTCAACTTTCTTCGCATCAAGATCGCTACCTAGAGTACCGATTTGTTTCTTGATCTCTTCTGCGCCTTCTTTGTCGCCAGCCGCCATTTTTTGGCCGATTTGTTTGGAGATGGAGTTACGCGTGGATTGTAAATTTTCTACTTCTACTTGAATGGACTTACGTTGTTCTTCAAGTTTACGAATAGTCTCTACGTCTAGCTTAAAGCCACGACGCGCCAGTTTAGCAGCTGTTTCATCCAGCTCTGTACGAAGTAATTTAGAATCCAGCATTGTTAATCCTATGCTTTTTGTTGTGAAATCACGCGCACTTTCCAAGCGTACGCGTTAAAAAAATTTACTGAACAAATGTATCCAAAAACGCCTACTT
Source organism: Vibrio sp. VGrn 2 (assembly GCF_009361695.1). Taxonomy (NCBI): domain Bacteria; kingdom Pseudomonadati; phylum Pseudomonadota; class Gammaproteobacteria; order Vibrionales; family Vibrionaceae; genus Vibrio; species Vibrio sp. VGrn 2. Next base: position 474,727 of record NZ_RBWD01000002.1, read on the forward strand.
TTCATAGCGCTTTTGTTGGCTATTTGCGTCTAATTTAGCCAAGTAATCTAACTTTTCGCCGATTTTGGTTTCTAGACCGCGATTTGTTGGCTGATAATACTTACGATCCGCCATTTCTGGTGGCAAATATTGCTCACCGGCTGCATAGGCACCCGGCTCATCGTGAGCATAACGATACTCTGCTCCATAACCCATGTCTTTCATCAAACTGGTAGGTGCATTTCGAAGGTGATGAGGCACTTCATATTCAGGTAAGTTATGAGCATCTGTGAGCGCTTGTTTCCATGCCACGTACACCGCATTACTTTTTGGCGCGCACGCTAAGTAAACGATCGCCTGTGCAATCGCACGTTCACCTTCTGCCGGACCAACACGGGTAAAACAGTCCCACGCGGAGAGTGCAACTTGCATGGCTCTAGGATCCGCATTGCCAACATCTTCCGATGCTATCGCAAGTAATCGGCGAGCGATGTAGAGCGGATCACAACCTGCGGCGATCATACGTGCAGCCCAATACAAAGCGGCGTCTGGATTTGAACCACGAATGGATTTGTGAACCGCAGAGATTAAGTCGTACCAGATATCACCTTTGTTATCAAAGCGAGAGACCTTTTCTCCCGCCACTTCCGCAAGCAACTTAAGCGTGATTTCTTTTTCACCATGCGCGTTGTCTTCTGCCATATCGTATAGCAGCTCAAGGTAGTTAAGAGACATGCGAGCATCACCGTTCACTAGCTCTGCTAGGCGATCTAGTACGTTATCGGCGAAATTTGCTGGTGTATTACCCAAGCCGCGCTCTTTGTCGTTAATCGCTTGATCAAGCGCCAGCGATATTTCGCTCTGGTCAAGAGAAGTCAACTTGTAAACGCGAGCACGCGAGAGTAATGCGTTGTTTAACTCAAACGAAGGGTTCTCTGTGGTCGCACCGATAAACGTAACCGTACCGTCTTCAATATGCGGTAAAAACGCATCTTGTTGTGATTTGTTAAAGCGATGCACCTCATCCACGAATAAGATAGTGCGGCGACCTGCCATTTTGTTCTCACGCGCTTTGTCGATCGCAGCACGGATCTCTTTAACGCCAGACGTCACCGCAGATACACGCTCAACTTCGGCATTGGCATAGTTTGCTGCCACTTCCGCTAATGTCGTTTTGCCTGTGCCTGGTGGTCCCCACAAAATCATCGAGTGAATGTGTCCAGCCTCTAGCGCTCGGCGTAGGGGTTTACCCGGACCTAAAATATGCTGCTGTCCAATATACTGTTCGATAGTTTGTGGTCTCATACGAGCAGCAAGGGGACGAAAATCTTCGTCCCCTGAGAAATCTAACGTGTAATTACTCACTACCAATTAATTCCTTTGGTCATCCACTTCCACGCCATCTGGAATTGTGAATGTAAATCTGTCTACCTTTGGTTTACCAAGCTTAACATTACTAAAAGTAAACAGCCCTTTCTGACCATCTTGTTCGATGACGTTAAAGCCTTTCACTACGCCTTTTGTATCAATATTAATTTGGAATTGGCCTTGAGTAGAGTCAATTGCCGTTGGAATGAGCGTAAACTCATTACCTTTCTGAGAAATCTTATAGTTATCCCAATCGCTTGCTCTATTGCGAGTTAACAGCACAAATGGTGTTTGCTCGGTCGCTTGCTCTTGCCAGTAAATGCTTACTTGTTCAATGAATGGGCTGTAATACCACAACGTCTTACCGTCAGATATTAAAAGGTTTTCATCTGGGAAAGTCGTACTCCAACGGAACAAACTTGGACGAGCGATTTCAACCGTGCCCTCACCTTCCATTACCGTTTCACCTTCAGGGCTGATCACTTGTTGGGAGAAATCGGCACTGAAACCCTCGTTCATTGCGAGACGTTTATTGAGCTCATCTTTTGGAGATGCTGCATTCGCAGCTGAAAAGAAAGAAACGCTTAAAACTAGCGCTGAGAAAAGTTTCGCTGAAAATCGTTTTTTCATTCAGATACCTATCAGAGGGTCAAAGACCTAAAGTTACTCACCTCAGTTGGACTGAAGTGAGTAAAACAAGTTCATTAATCTTTTGGCGGCGCAGGAGCTAAAACTTCGCGGTTACCGTTGTGACCCGGTGCACTCACGATACCTTGCGCTTCGAGTTGCTCAACAATACGGGCGGCACGGTTGTAACCGATCTTAAATCGACGCTGTACGCCAGAAACAGAGCCTCGACGTGACTGAACTACGTGCTCAACGACTTGATCGAAGAGTGGATCCACATCTTCATCCGCTTCCATTTGCTCACCTGGCAATAAGCTTTCTGGACTTTGATCTCCGCTGATGATCTCTTCAATGTAGTTCGGTTTACCACGCGCTTTCCAGTTGTTTACAACAGCATGAACATCATCATCTGATGCAAATGCACCGTGGACACGAGTTGTATGACTTGAGCCCGGCGGTAGATACAACATATCACCCATACCAAGCAGTGATTCTGCACCACCTTGGTCTAGAATCGTACGGGAGTCTGTTTTAGTCGATACCGTAAACGCAACACGAGTTGGAATATTCGCTTTAATCAGACCCGTGATAACATCCACCGATGGACGCTGAGTCGCAAGAATTAAATGAATACCTGCCGCACGCGCCTTTTGTGCCAAGCGTGCAATCAGTTCTTCTACCTTCTTACCAACCACCATCATCAGGTCAGCAAATTCATCGACAACAACAACGATGTAAGGCAGTTTTTCTAACAATGGCGGTTCCGTATCCATACTGTCGCCTTCTTGCCAGAATGGATCATGAATTGGGTGACCTGCTTCTGCTGCCATCTTCAACTTCTCGTTAAAGCCTTTCACATTACGAACGCCCAATGCCGACATCAATTTATAACGACGTTCCATCTCACCCACACACCAACGTAGAGCGTTTGATGCGTCTTTCATATCAGTCACAACTTCAGAAAGAAGATGAGGGATACCTTCGTAAATAGAAAGCTCTAGCATTTTCGGGTCAATCATGATGAAGCGTACATCTTCTGGGCCAGCTTTATACAGCATGCTCAAAATCATCACGTTCACACCCACCGACTTACCAGAACCGGTTGTACCTGCTACTAGCACGTGAGGCATCTTCGCGAGATCAGCCACAACAGCTTCACCCGCAATGTCTTGACCTAACACAACCGTTGTTGGTGACGTTGCTTGCTCAAACTGAGGACTACTGATTACATCAGATAAATAGACCGTCTGACGACTCATGTTTGGCAGTTCCAAACCGATGTAAGGCTTGCCTGGGATTACTTCTACAACACGTACAGCCATTGCAGACAATGCACGAGCTAAGTCAGTTGAAAGACCAGAAATACGGCTTACTTTTACCCCCGGCGCCAAATCAAGCTCAAAACGAGTGATCACTGGGCCAGGATAAATCCCCACCACGTCGGCTTTGATTTTGTAGTCCGCTAGCTTGCTCTCAACCAATCGAGCGACCTGCTCTAGAGCATCACGGTCGATAAAGTTTTCGCGTTTTTCTGGATGGTAAAGCAACTCGAGCGTTGGAAGTGGTTCTTCTGGAACAGGCAAGTTTTCTTCTTTCTGTACCAAAAATGGGTTCTGTGTCGCTGCTACTTTGGCTTGCGCACTAGAAACCATGTCTTGGAATGCCGCTACATCTTCGTCGCCGTCTTGAACCTCTTCAACCTCCGCTTTTTGAAGTGCAGGTTCAAATGTTGTTGAAGGTGTTGCCACTTGCTGATGAGGTGTTGCTGGAGCTGGCTGTACTTGTTGTACAGACTGTGACTCCACTTCGTCTTCATCGTCTAACACGTCAAAATCAGAGATCGTAGGTTCAATGTGTTGACTCGATTCTGTTTGCTCCGTGATGCTATCTAGCGCAGCGGAATCAATTACAGGCTCTTCATGCACAGGATGCTCAATACTTGGCTGCTGTACTTGCTCTGCTTCAAATTGTTCGTACTCCGCATAATCTGGTTCAACACTGTTCGGTTCTTCTGTAGCTGTATGTTGCTCTACATAGGAAGAGTAAGTGTCTGCAAATGATGGGGCTACCTGTTCTTCAGTTCCCCAGTCATCTGCTTGTTGCGCTGCAGCTTCAAGCTCTTCTATCGTGACATTCAGCTGCTTGGTACGCTCCAGAAGCGGATCAACGTTATCAGTATTCACCGCATGGACAGGTTGCGTTTGGTGCTCAGGTTGATCATAAACTGGCGCAGCATTAACCGTAGCCTTGTGTTGTGGTGGCGTCGGTTCCACCATCATTTGTTCCGCTGGTTTCTCAGGTTTAGCTTGCGGCATATAAATAGGATACTCATGCGCAGGCGCCGATTCTTTCGGCTCATCGACATCGAACGCCGTTAAATGAGGAAGCGGTTCATCATCAATGTCATGGTCTACGTTATGTCTAGGCGTAGAGACTTTATCTTCCACGAACTCATCTAGCTGAGGTTCTAAAACTTCTTGCTCAGAGCCTCTTATCTTATTTGCAAGCGCCGCAATTAGCGCTAATGCACGATCTCCAAGCCACTCAACGATGTTAAGCCATGAGATGCCAGTAAAGAGAGTAAAACCCGCTCCCCATAAGAACAGCAGTACCAATGTCGTGCCAAGTACATTCAATGTAGGTAAAGCTAGGCTAGACAACACGTCCCCGACGACACCACCGGACGAGAAATACCAAATATCATCAAAATTAATATCGGCTAGACCACAGCTCGTCATTATAAGGACGACAAGGCCGAGTAACCTCGTACCCCATAACATGAAATCAATTGGCTCATCTTCTCCTCGTTTACGGCAAATCACCCATGCAGCCGCAGCTAGCAAGAAAGGGATGGGATAAGCGAGAGAGCCAAATGTGAAGAATAGTGTGTCCGCAAGCCAAGCGCCGAAAAGGCCACCAGCATTGTCGATCTCCCCTCCCCATGCGGTTTGGGACCAGGAAGGATCGGCCGGACTGAAGGTAAATAGTGCAACCGCAAGCAATACCGAGCTAAGAACGCCAACGATAAAGCAGCACTCTTTTAAGCGTTGGAAGCCATTTAAGCGTGAAGACTGGGGCTCTTCACTGGTTTTGATAATGGTTTCGACTTTCTTTGCGTTCTCTTTGAACATAAATCAACTTGAATATGGAAATGAAATAGGAAATTGCAAAACATTCCGAGCGGCATCAAGCCGCTCGGTAAATTGATTTAACCATATCAAAGAGAAAAACCCAATTACTCTCTGGCGAAAGCGGAAGCATATACCGCTTTCTTTGCAAGAAATTAACGAGTTTTGATCACAAGCTGGTTAGATTGTTTCACTTCTTCCATTACAACGTATGTGCGAGTGTCATTTACGCCAGGTAGGCGTAGTAACGTATCGCCCAATAGTCGGCGGTAAGCACCCATATCTGATACACGGGTTTTAAGAAGATAGTCAAAGTCACCTGATACAAGATGACACTCTTGTATGTCGTCTAGCTTTTGAACAGCTGAGTTAAACTGCTCAAATACATCCGGCGCACCACGGTTTAATGTAATCTCAACGAATACTAATAGTGACGCATCCAGGAACTGCGGATTCAATAATGCAGTGTATCCTGTGATGTAACCCTGACGCTCTAAGCGACGTACACGCTCCAAACATGGCGTTGGAGAAAGTCCCACACGTTTTGAAAGCTCAACGTTTGAAATACGACCGTCTTTCTGCAGTTCATTAAGAATGTTGCGGTCGATACGGTCTAGTTCCTTGGACGGCTTTTTATAGTTGTCTGCCATTTTTTATTCCACCTTATTACTTCCTTGCAAAAAAATATACTACAACTTTTTAATATTTGGTGCCAAATTTTACAAATCTATAACTATACTAGTTATTAATTCGACAATAACACCCTACAAACAGTTAATACAACCATTATAGAAAGAGGATACAGGATGATCATTGGCGTACCTAAGGAAATCAAGAACCACGAATATCGTGTTGGTATGATCCCAGCAAGCGTGAGAGAACTCATCTCACATGGTCACCAAGTTTTAGTTGAGACCAATGCAGGTGCCGGCATTGGTTTTTCAGACGATGATTACATCGCTGTCGGCGCATCCATTCTCCCTCATGCTGCAGACGTATTCGCGCAAGCAGACATGATTGTAAAAGTAAAAGAACCCCAAGCAGTAGAGAGAGCAATGCTCCGCGAAGGGCAAATTTTATTTACTTATTTACACCTAGCACCAGATTTTCCACAAACTGATGAGCTAATCAAGAGCAAAGCTGTCTGTATAGCCTATGAGACTGTAACAGATAATATGGGTCGTTTGCCACTGTTAGCACCAATGTCAGAAGTGGCAGGTCGGATGTCTATCCAAGCTGGCGCGCAAACATTGGAAAAATCACACGGCGGTCGTGGTCTGCTACTAGGTGGCGTACCTGGTGTTGAGCCAGCGAAAGTCGTCATCGTTGGTGGTGGTGTTGTTGGTGCAAACGCAGCTCGTATGGCTGTTGGTCTTCGCGCTGACGTAACCATTCTAGACCGTAACGTAGATACACTTCGTAAGCTTGACGAAGAATTCCAAGGTCGCGCTAAAGTGGTTTATTCTACTGAAGACGCTATCGAGAAGCATGTTCTAGAAGCTGACCTTGTTATCGGTGCCGTTCTAATTCCTGGAGCAGCAGCGCCTAAGCTGGTAACAAAAGAGCACATTGCTAAGATGAAACCTGGTGCGGCAGTGGTTGACGTGGCTATTGACCAAGGTGGCTGTTTCGAGACATCTCACGCAACAACCCACGCAGATCCAACTTACATCGTTGATGAAGTGGTTCACTACTGCGTAGCAAATATGCCTGGTGCGGTTGCACGTACTTCAACTTTCGCATTGAACAATGCAACACTCCCTTACATTGTGAAACTCGCAAACAAAGGCTACCGTGAGGCACTTCTAGAAGACAAAGGCTTCCTTGAAGGTCTAAACGTTATTCACGGGAAAGTAACATGTAAAGAAGTAGCAGAAAGCTTTGACTTGGAATACGTTGAACCAACTCAAGCTATCGCTATGTTCAGTTAATGACAAAATAAAACACAATTTGTCACGTTTTGTTTACAAAAGCCCACGCATAAGTGGGCTTTTTCATATAGAGCGTTTAGCTATAAAAAATAACTAATTCTTATATGCGCAAATTAAAATATTTCTAGGTGTAACTGATTTAGGGCAAAACTCTGACAATCTAACACGATAACCACGTTCTTCAAGATAAAGTGCTTTGTCCAATGCGAGCCAGATCTCCAATGGACGTTGAAAAACCAGTTGCACTAAGCTCATTCTCTCCATTTGCCAGAAGCGTTGTTCGCTTAACTTTTCAAAATGATCGAAATCGATTTCTTGAGAAAGAACGATACCTTTCTGCTCCGCCGCCCAGCGACACAAAGATTCAAAGCCTTCACTTAATTGCGACTTACGAATACTGGGGACAGGTTGATATTCTGCCATGCCTAACGCTCGTCGAGTAATCAAATCGAAGCCAAGACGAAACACCATTTCCTGCTGACGATGGCGACGTACACGCTCCCCCCCTGTCACCGTTTGCTGTAACGGGATACGCAGTTCTTGCTTAGACAATGAGAGAGAAGAAACCCTCCCCGGTTTCGACATCGGCTGGTATTGTTCCGACTGAATCAAGTGATAACAACAAGGTGAGATGGTCATCGCAGCAATCCCATTCTCACTGCCGTACTGCATTAGACGAACATGGAGGTCACCACACGCATGCAGTGCCACCGCGTGTTGCGTTGGCTTGAATACCGCTTTTGCTTTGCTATCAAACGCGTCACCTTGAATAAACGTCATTTTCCAATGGTGTTCATTCGCAGCTTGTTGCCCTGAATCACACAGTGCTTGTTGATATTCGAAACTGGTCACAGGCTGATCGGTTTGTGTTGCTAGGATTCGTCCTAAATAACCTTTCCCTGAACACCACTCTAACCATTCTTCGCCACAGTGTTGTTGAATTGCAGCTTCACCCATCGAGCTGATTTGCTCCAGCTTACGTCCGGGAATGCCGTTGTCTAAACCACGAGCGAGTGCCAAACCATTTAAGGTTAAAGACTCTAAACGCGTGTGATAAGCGAGTTGTTCGAGTTGAGGCACGAACGCGCTTATCGCTTTTAAGGCGAGTTCAGGTTCCGCTTTATACTCTTCGATTTGAGAGGGAGAAAGAGACACTAACCACTGGCACAACTGAGGGTGTTGCTCTTGCCAAGGTAATGAGGTGTGAATGCTACTTTTAAATGGTTCAAACCGCCATAGCGATTCGTTTTCCAATAAGCAGTCATTAATAAATTGAAATTGCGTTTTCATAACTCCCCCTACAACGAGCGCATTGTAGAGGGAATCGAAACATCAATGAAGTGTTATCTCACCGGGAGCTCGATGTCTTTAAACATCTCTTCGATTTCTGCATTAGATTTCAACGAAATCGCCTGCTCTACCACTGGGCGAGTTAAATGAGGAGCAAAGCGTTCCATAAAATCGAACATGTATGAGCGCAGGAATGTGCCGCGACGGAAGCCAATACTTGTCGTACTAGCCCCGAATAAATGGCTCGCATCTATTGCGACTAAATCGCTGTCCTGCTCTTCATCCACAGCCATGCTCGCAATCACACCAACACCAATACCCATGCGAACATACGTTTTAATAACGTCCGCATCAGTTGCAGTGAACACCACTTTCGGGGTTAAACCCTCACGATTAAATGCGGTATCTAACTCTGAACGGCCCGTAAAACCAAACACATAAGTGACCAATGGATAAGCGGCAAGATCGCTGATCGTTACCTTATCTTTCTTCGCTAATGGATGATCTTTAGGCACGACAATTGAACGGTTCCAGTGATAACAAGGCAGCATGATGGCATCTTGATATAAGTGAAGCGCTTCTGTCGCAATCGCAAAGTTCGCCGTACCTTTAGCAATTGCCTCAGACATTTGTGACGGCGTACCTTGATGCATGTGTAATGACACTTTTGGGTAGCGAGAAGTGAAACCTTTGATGACATCCGGCAAAGCATAACGCGCTTGCGTATGTGTCGTGGTGATATTCAGCGTCCCCATTTCTGGGTGGGTGTGCTCCCCTGCTACAGCTTTGATACTTTCTACACGAGCGAGAATTTCTTGAGAGATACGTACAATTTCTTCACCAGCAGGTGTCACCTGTGTTAAGTGCTTACCGCTACGTTCAAAAATCTGAATGCCTAACTCATCTTCCAGCAACCGAACCTGCTTACTGATACCTGGCTGAGAGGTATACAAGCTTTCTGCCGTCGCGGATACATTCAGATTATGGTTTACAACCTCAACAATATACTTCAGCTGCTGCAGTTTCATCGTAATCCCTTACTTGTTCATGAGAGAATTTATTGGCCACTCGGACGAGCGATATAATAATTAGTTATAACGCGTTCAAATCGAAATGAACAGTAATTTCTAACTTATACCTCAATCACATACTGATAATCCTCAACATAGAAACAATATGCACAAAGTTGAGCCAATAAATGACTGAATTTCTATGATGTGACTTCTATCAGTAGCTAAAACGTGGGAGAGACAAAATAATCAAACAAATAGGGTGCCGAGTAAGATAAGATTCATGTATTCTTTAACGCTAGCCGTAGAAAAGTAAAGCAGACGCAAAGATATGAATATTGGTTTAATAATCGCTTTGGTAGCCATCCTACTGGTGTTGATCCTAGGCTATAACATTATGTTGCAGTATAAGGTCAAGGTAGAGACTGCGAAAAGACAGGAGTCCGCACGCTATGTTGCCTTGATTGATGGCACTGAAGAGTTGATTGGTCATGCGCACCATATCCCTTTTAGCAAGGAGCTGTTGCTATGTCTAAACAATCGTATTCTTGACGCGCTAGAAAGCATGCATGAGCTTGACCCGAAGAATAAGCAGCTTGTTCAACGTATCGAAAACATGAAGCAACAGATTGAGCAACTGAAAGAGAATGGTCCCACTGGCGAGAGTACCACGTTCAAAATGCCGAGCAGTGATAAACAAGCCATCGTCATGCTTAAGTTGGTGAAGCGCCTTCGCGATACTATCCGTAACGAACACAATAAAGGCCGTATCGACACCCAGACTTATGTCGCTGAAAATGCGCGTTTAGAAACGATGCAGATTCGTATCAACATCGAAAACGTCATCAAAAGAGCAAACGACTCTATTGCTCGAGGTCAACCTGGCACAGCACTTCAACTGCTACGCAAAGGTATCGATGCATTGAGTACAAAGAGCGACCCCTACTCGATTCAAGCGAAACAGAAGCTTGAAGACATGTTGGGCGACCTAGATAAAAAACGCCAAGATAAAAGTGATGCTGAAATGCAGCAGATCGCCGATAAAGAGCGCGACAATGACATGGAAGCACTCTTCGGCGAGAAGAAAAAGTGGTAACATTCACTTAAGGTCAATAAAGGCTGCAATCGCAGCCTTTTTTCTATCCGTAAGATAGCGGATATGCCCAATTAGAATGTGAAGTACTAAAACTAAAATGATGAATCTAGACGCCTATCAAGATCTTCTTGCTCCCATTAACCAATTTCTGCAATGCAGCACACCTGATGAATGGGTAGAGGAAGCAAAGAAACCAGAAAACCTTCAAACCATTTTATTAGACCACCTAATGTGTGAGCTAAAAGCTGGCCAATCTGCGATGTTTTTAATTCGTAAGTATGCCGTTGACCAATCCAGTTCACATGCTCTGCTTGACTGGTTTAAACCCTATGAAGATTTTGCTTATCGCAATGTAGGCTCACTAGAAACTTTAAAAGGTAAGAGCAATATTTCCAAAGCGATCATGGCTAAGTCAAACTCACCGTACAGCCAAGATTTGATCGATAAAATGGTGCTTTTGATTAAAGAGGAGTTACACCACTTTTATCAAGTTTTAGAGATCATGGAAAGTCGTGGAATTGAGTATAAAAATATTCCCGCAAGTCGCTATGCTAAAGGGCTCATTTCGCATATGAAGACTCATGAACCGGAAACGCTGATCGATAAGCTCATCATTGGTGCGTACATCGAAGCCCGATCTTGTGAGCGTTTTGCCAAACTAGCACCACATATGGATGACGATATCGCAAAATTCTACGTTTCTTTACTGCGCTCAGAAGCACGCCACTATCAAGATTATCTTGTATTGGCAGAGCAAATCGCGGGGAAAGAGATCAGCGAACGCATAGCCTATTTTGGCCGAGTTGAGGCAGATTTAATTTCTACGCCAGATACAGATTTTAAGTTCCATAGTGGTATTCCAGCCTAGCGAGCATATTCTCCCAAGATTGAGCATGCTCTGAACTTATTTATATAGACAGAGAATAAATAAGCCGGACATTTTGTCCGGCTTATTTTTTGTAGCAATGAGGTTAGGAATAAAGCTGAAACAAAACAACTAGAGCTGGAATGAACCCATTCGAGTTTTCAAGTTGTGCGCTAGGCTACTGATCTGCTGGCAAGCCACAGCCGTTTGCGAAGCTCCCTCAGCCATCTCTGTTGAGGCACTATTAATATGCTCCACACTTCGATTCAGCTCTTCGGATACAGAATTCTGCTCACTACAAGCCGTTGCGATTTGTGTGCTCATTTGCGCTATGTTATCGACAGAATGTTCAATTTCTTTTATCTGGCTATCAGCGTCATTGACTTGCTCAACACACTGAGAAATGCCCTCCTGACAATCACGGCTTGAATGCCCTATTTTGCTGCTGCTCTCTTGTAGTTGATTAACAATTTCCACAATTTGTGAAGTGGAGTCTTGAGTGCGTTGCGCCAGAGAACGAACCTCATCTGCCACAACAGCAAACCCACGTCCTTGTTCACCGGCCCGAGCGGCTTCTATTGCGGCGTTCAGTGCTAACAAGTTTGTTTGCTCCGCAATCCCGCGGATCACATCTACGACCACATTGATATTGTTTGAGCTAGATTCAAGCTCACGTGCCAGTTCATCAGACTCTTGGATCGTATGTGATACACGCTCAATTACTGCGATAGTTTGTTGTAACGTCGCCGTTCCTTGCTTTGCCACTTCCGTTGCCGAGTAAGCGGAGGTCGCGCCAACTTCGGTATTTTGTGCCACTTCACTTACAGCAGCTTGCATTTCTGTCATCGCAGAAGCCACCGAGCTAAGTTCAATTTGTTGATTTTGCATACCAGAAGCGGTCTGAGAAGAAATAGCACTCACCTCCTCTACTGCTGCCGTTAGCTGAATCGTTGAGTCATTAATCTCAGAAACCAGCGAATGTAAGTTTGTTTGCATACCGACAAGCTCTTTGAGCAACGTTCCTAACTCGTCCTTGCTCAATTCACTTTCGTCGATTTGATTATTCAATTGACCCTTGGCGATTTTGGAAGCGAATTCCAATGCTCGATCAACAGGCCCGCAAATGACTCGAGAAAGCAACATGGCAGACATTACCATGACCAATGCGACGACAAGCGCACCAACAGCAGCGCTATATTGTGTAAATGCCGCTTCATTTTGTACTTCTTCGCCAATCAAATTCACCAACTCATCGTTCAACGCGAGGGTATCATCCAAGCTGCTCAACGCTTTTGAGTAAGTATCGAAACTCGATAAAATCACATCATTTGCACTTTCAGCATCACCTTGGCTTAGCAGTGCGTTGTAAGTCTTCGTTTCCTTGATGTATTGATTCCAAGTTTCTTTAAAAACGCTAAAAGACTGCGTTTCACGCTGATTAAGGTCGAGCTTTTCGTATTCTGCAATACCAGCCTGCACATCAGAACGCCATTGGTCGAGGCCTTTTAACCACTCACCAATTTTGGGGTGATTTGCGTTTGGCAATAAAGAGAACTCATCTTTACGCACTTTGGTAATATCAACTTGGATACCTTTCAAAATCGCAACAGAAGGTAAACTTTTATCTGTTAGCACTGAGATGTCTTTATTCAGTGTTAACAAACCTTGTACCAACATTACTGACACTAAACCAAACACGGCAAAAACGGTTAAATAACTAACCGATATTTTCTTTACGACACTTAAGTCTTTAATACGCATGCACTTTCTCCCTGCAGCCTTTCCAAACCTCTCACTTAAGTGAAAGCTTAATCTCTAAAACACACTGTTTTTTGCGCTCGATATCATTGAGCGCTCTTATATACATCGGCCTGAGAGATCAAATCTTGACCAGTAATTGATATTTTTATCACGTGCTATTTTAGAGATAGGCTCGCATGCTCCGTATTGTGTCTACATTTTTTTATGAGCGCTTCCCGGCGCAACTCTAAGATCTCACCGATGAGTTTTTCTTTAGCGTTGATGCCAAAGTGCTGGGCATAATTTTTGACTTTTTCAATCTCATTAGGCTGTAAGCGGTATACTTCTTTCTTTAAACGAGCTTCTGCTTCGCTTCTAATCAAACCTTGGTCTTGTAGTAATTTAATGATGGTTTCATCGATTGGATTTACTGCTCTAGCCATGGTGCTCCATCTATCAATTTAAGTTCTAGCCATGTGGCTGGATGAATGACGCCGCACAACTTATAGAGCAAAGATGACAACTTGATTGCAGTGAGTGCGATTCGTTAACCATCGCTATTATTTACAGCCGCTTAAGCAACCATTAACTCTCTACCCCGACTCCTCACCATTGAATAAAGATCACATTCTGATAACAATTTTCAGTACTGGCTTCGATGTCATCCATATTTAACGTGCAAGTAATATTTATAAACAAGAATGATTGCTCTAGTTCAAATGATGGAAAAATAAGATGAAATTATCGCAGTGGGGTCTTTTATTAAGTGGCTTGGTGGCATTGCCAAGCATTGCAGATACAGATGTTTATCTAACCAATAACTCTGATCAGCCTTTAACTATTCAAGTAAAGCACGAAGGCAGTGATTTACTTCAATACGGAGAAGAGTGGCAGCAACATGTGCAAGTACTTGGTCCGTGGGAAACCAAACCTGTATTGAGCTTCAATCGTTGGGAAGGCGTGAAATCAAACCAAACTTACCGTTTTGAAACTGTGGTTTCTAGCCCTAAAGGTGAAAGCATAACACTCAATCAGATCATGGAAGGTCATTGGTATAATTCAACCATTGAATATGGCTTATCGGCGGCCGATGTCGATTTATCTCTTAAAGATGATCGTAATATTCATCGTGCCAACACTAACGCTTTTGGCATCCGAGAAACCGAACTGGCATTTAAGTCAGACAGTACCGCTCGATACGACGATGTTTATTACACCATCACACCAAGCAAAGTAAATGAATCTGTCGATAACGAAGAACAAAACCTTAAGTTGATGACATACAACATCTGGGCTCTTACGGCTATTGCATCGCACATCGGTGATCGTTACGAACTGATTCCTCAATACGTCAAAGGTTATGATGTATTAGCGCTGCAAGAAGTGTTTGCAAGCGGTCGTGAAGCATTCCTACGTGAGTTAGCTAAGGAATATCCGTACCAAACTAAAATGTTAGATAAAGAAGGCGTTAATATTCATGATGGTGGGGTGATCATTGTCAGTCGCTATCCTATCGTGAATGAAGCGCAATATGTCTTCCCCGACTGCTCTGGCACAGACTGCTTTGCCGACAAAGGCGTGAATTATGCGGAAATTATTAAAGGTGGTCAGCTACCCATACCGCATCTTTCGATACAGACACCGCTCGCGAGTATCGTCAGCGCCAGTTCAAACAAATCCGCGCACTCGCTAAATCTCTCAACATTCCTTCAAGCGAAACTGTGGTATACAGCGGCGACTTTAACGTAAACAAAAGAAAGTTCCCTGGTGACTACCAACAAATGATCGCCAACTTAAGCGCCATCGAACCTCAGTATTCTGGTTACACGGAGTCAACCTTTGATCCCCGTATCAATAACTTCGCAGGTGAAGCGTTATCAGGCGGCGAAAACGTGGAATACCTTGACTATGTCATGGTGAGTAGCGAATACGGTGTGAAATCATTCAATGACAACCGTGTGGACGTGCCGCGCACAACCGCAGAGAGTTTATGGAAACACAACAACCTTTCTGACCATTTCCCAGTTAGCGCAACAATCAAGCCATGAAGAAAATCGCGTTGATAATCATGTCCACCATTATGGCGGGCATGATGTTTTTAACTTTCAGTCAAGATGGGCAGCAAGAAGCAGCCGTGTCCGCTTCTGCTCTAAAGACAAAAAACAAGAACGTCCCCAGTACACCACTAAAAACAAGCAATATCGCTCCCAGTGCAGAGGCTTCACCACAGACCGCAGAGCTCCCTTCTGCGACTCAAATAACGACTGAGAGACTAACTCTGCTCAAAGGGAGAGAACTCGTCGCAGAGCTTGAGTCATTTTGGCATGAGTGCATGTCGAACCGCGACTGTGAGGAACAGTTAGCCTTGCTCGAGCCTTATTTATCTTCAGCACGATTTCAACTTTTGGCGAGCTACCATCAACTCAACAGTCAATGGCAAGAAAGTGTGGGTAATTTGTTGTTTGATGAGCAACAGCCACTAGCCTCACGTATTGCACAACTTAAAGCCGAGGCAAGAGGCATTTGGGGCGAGTTGGCTGATGTTATTTTCGCGGATGAGTTCGCCCTATACGATTTCAATTTAGAGGCCCAACAGCTCAACACGCAAAGTCCAGAAAGCTTTTTGCAAGCTTTCGAGCAACTCATCATAGACTGGCAAGAAAATGCAGAGGCTATCGGGCTTACAAACGACCAAGCAAAATATGAGCGTGCAGTCGCCCTGATACCCAATAGCATGAGCTTTCCAGATCGCCAAACCATCATCGCAGAGCTGGAAAAAACTTACTTAACGAAGGACGTAAGCGAAGAAATTCATGCTCGTGAGCAACAAATTTCCGAGCAAAAAGAGCAAGTCAGAGATTACCAACAAGCATTGCAACAACTTGAGTCCAGACTCAGAAAAGAGAGAGCCACCAGCCATGCTGGTTTATCAGATCCGGAATGGCAAAGCTATTACCAACAAGAAATAGCGGATTTTCGCCGCGAGTTCTTTTCTTCTTAAACGTCAGCTTTCATTGATGGGAATTTAAAGTCCAAAAAGGCACGTTACGAATAAACAGCCGTGCCTTTTATTCAGAACCCTGCTTTTTAATTCAGAACAAATTCAAACCAAATACATCTTTCACATCAAATAGCACTTGTTCAGTTTTCTCACGAGAACGCTGACTGCCTTGTTTTAAAATATCAATCAGCTGTGCTTTATCATTCAAATACATAGTGCGCTTTTCTCGAATAGGTCGAAGCATCTCTTGTAGGCATTCTTCTAACACTTTCTTGGTCAAACCATCACCTAACCCACCTCGTCGATAATGCTCTTTTAGCTGTTCGACGTAATCTTTATCAGGGTGAAAGGCATCGAGGTAGGTAAATACGATATTACCTTCGACTTGGCCAGGGTCCTCAATTTTCAGGTGATTGGGGTCGGTATACATAGATTTCACCGCCGCAGAAATCTCCTTTTCAGACGCCCCTAGGTTGATTGCATTCCCCATGCTTTTAGACATCTTATTTTTGCCATCAGTACTCGGCAAACGAGGTGCATCACTAAGTAATGGACGGCATTCTCTAAGAACCTCTTTTCCACCCAGATGGTTTATTTTTCTCACGATTTCATTAGTTTGCTCTAACATCGGCAGTTGGTCATCACCTACCGGAACCAACGTCGCGTGGAACCCCGTAATATCAGCAGCTTGAGAAATTGGATACGTTAAAAAGCCTGCGGGAATAGAGCGTTCAAAACCTTTACTCTGAATCTCATTTTTAACCGTAGGGTTTCGCTCTAATCGTGCGATAGAAACAAGATTACTGTAATACATCGTCAACTCGGCTAACGCTGGAATTTGAGACTGCAACGTGATCGTAGTTTGAGCAGGGTTGATACCAACAGCCAAATAATCTGCAACGACATTGAGAATATTAGAGGATACCTTTGATGGATTATGCGCGTTATCCGTCAGCCCTTGCATGTCCGCGACCAAGATTGTTTGCTCGTGCTCCGTTTGCAATTTGACTCGTTGTTGCAATGAACCAATATAGTGCCCTAGGTGTAATGGACCTGTTGCTCGATCTCCGGTAAGTATAATTTCACGCTGAGATGTATTTTTATGGGTATTCATATTTGTCTCCAAGTATTTAATAGATCGCTACCGGAGATAAAAAGATCAAACACTCTTAGCTACCATCCAGCAGCTTAAGAATGTGAATATTCCGTGCCGCTCTATTTAGAGCGCCACCAAAAGAAGGTTGTTGATGAAGGGATAACGTGTATTTTCATGTTTTCAAACTAACAGTACATCGAACTGAACTCAATCTGTTTTTGTATTGAATTAGCGTAGGTATTCAAAGAGCCTACAGAAACGATTACATTGGTAAAGACATCGCAATGACTAAAGCCGCACCAAACACCGAACCTGAGACAAATGCACAAAGTACGGTTTTGTTGTGTTTCCTTTTCATCGATGAACTCCTATCCATAACCACAATGACCAACCCTTTTATTTAATACGCATGTGGATGCATCACGACAAGTAGTAAACCAACATATCGCGCATAGAACCAGTGCAGCTTTGTTAAACTGGGACCTCGTCCATAACTTGGAATGCAAATGGTTCTGGAACCAACAAAAGAGGAAAATTTCATCACTTTTCTGTCCTGTCTCCCAGAGTTTATGGCTTAATAGACAGCAGAAATATTTTTCTTTTGCTGCGGGTACTTACATGGAAGCTGTTCTACATCAGTTGCAATTCTCTTTGTCGATAACCGGCCCTATCTGCTTGATGTTAATACTTGGCGTGGTGTTCAAACGCATTGGACTGATCAACGATAATTTTATCGAAGTGGGCTCTAAACTGGTGTTTCAAGTTACGCTACCTGCGATGTTATTTGTCAGTATTGTGGCTTCAGAACACGATTTTTCCGCGGCGAGTGGCTTTGTCAATTTCGGCGTCATCGCTAGCATTTCGTTTTTCATTTTCACCTACCTTTCGGTCAAGCTTCTGTTCAAAGCATCGCCTGACCAAGGTGTTCTTATCCAAGGTGGGTTTCGAGCAAACACAGGTATTATTGGCATCGCTTACGTTGCCAATGCGTATGGTTCTCAAGGTGTGGCGTTAGCAGCGCTTTATGTCGCGGTCACCACGTTTCTTTATAACGTCCAAGCGGTTATTTGCTTATCTCCCAAGGGCGCAACTTCTGTCCCACAAGCCGCAAAAATGATGGGCCGAACACTGACGAGGAATCCACTGATAATCTCAATCGTCCTAGGGATGGCTTTCTATTTGCTCTCTATTCCAGTACCGAATGTTGTTATTGATGCAGGGGACTACTTGTCCAAAATGACATTACCTTTAGCGCTGTTGTGTACGGGCGGCTCACTCGATTTTAGCTTGATGAGAAAAGAGAAAGGTCCATCTTGGTTTGCAAGCAGTTACAAGCTGATCGTGGCACCCGTAATGATCACTATTGGTGCTTACTTAGTAGGTTTTCGAGGAATTGAGTTAGGTATTCTTTTCTTTATGAACGCTTCCCCAGTGGCAGCAGCCAGTTATGTCATGGCACGTTCTATGGGAGGCAATGCCACATTAGCCGCAAATATCATCGCACTCACTACGGTACTTTCTACCATCACGTGTACGTTGGGCATTCTATTTCTTAAGTTTTACGACTTAATATAATTGATCACCGATAAAGTAAAGGCGCGTTAGATAGCATTAAGATAAGCTACTGGTCGTGATTTGCAAAAGTGAGCTTTCTTACCAAACGAAAAAACTCACTCGCTTCTGATTCAGACAAACAAGCAAAAAATTCTTTCTGTAAGTTCGTCATGATTTGATGCACTTGCTTTAAAGCGTTTGCCCCCTCTTTTGTCATGCTGAGCATTTTGAGACGCTGATTCGATTTACTTTTAGAAACTTGAACAAACCCTCGCTTTTCCAAATTATCCACCATTCGCTTTGCTACACTTCGCTCAGTTCGAACCGCGTCAGCCAACGCTTGCTGACTCATGGGTTGAAACTCTTCCAAAGCAGCCAGTGCACTTGCCATCTCGAGTGTCATTAAATTTTGCCGAGAGAGCTCAGCTTGAGCACGGTTGCGATACATTCGCTGCATCACACCGCAGACAAACATAGGGCTTTGATCCAAAACGGAAATTGGGGAGATTTTCTGATCTTTCATCGTCGTTTGTTCTTCTTTAGGCTTTCATTCGGTCGGAAGGAATAAACAGATTCTGCATAAGGCAAAACGCTCCCCCTTCAAGTTTGCGTCAAAGACGGTAACCACCAAGTGAAAACATAAAATAAAGAGCGCCGAAGCGCCCTTTTATCGTGTTTATTATCACCAGTATAACTTAGTTACAGCAACCAAGTCTTACTCGCTTTGCTGAGCCGGTTTAGGATTAGTCTCAGACAACTCTGCCTCCGATTCTTTTCTCGCACGTCGATCAAACAATCGCTCAACCACCACAAAGAAGATTGGCACAAAGAATATACCTAAGATCGTCGCACTGATCATGCCACCAAGTACACCAGTACCTACCGCATTTTGACCTGCTGAGCCCACGCCAGAGCTGATAGCAAGCGGTACTACACCTAGACCAAAGGCAAGCGATGTCATAATAATTGGGCGCAGACGAACACGAACGGCATGCAGGGTTGCTTCGATAAGGCCAGCACCTTTCTCGTAGTAATCTTTCGCAAACTCAACAATCAGAATGGCGTTTTTAGTTGCCAAGCCGACCGTCGTTAATAAACTCACCTGGAAGAATACATCATTGTCCATACTTCGCGTCATTACCGCGAGCACAGCGCCAAGCACACCAAGAGGCACAACTAACACCACGGCGAAAGGTACTGACCAACTTTCATACAAAGCGGCGAGAACTAAGAATACGACGAGGATAGACAGCGCATATAACATTGGCGCTTGGTTTCCAGACAGACGCTCCTCATAAGAGATGCCATTCCAGTTCACCGTAAAGCCTTCTGGTAGCTTTTCTACCATTGCTTCAATTTCTGCCATCGCTTCACCAGTACTGACGCCAGGAGCTGCGCCGCCTTGGATATTCATCGCTGGCAAACCATCAAAACGCTGCAAAAGAGGTGAACCATACGTCCACTCTCCGCTCGCAAAGGCAGAGAAAGGCACCATCTCACCTTTTGAGTTGCGCACGTACCATGAATCGAAGTCTTTTGGCTGCATACGGTATTCCGCATCACTTTGCATCATGACTTTTTTCACTCGACCGCGATCAATATAGTCGTTAATGTACGCTCCGCCCCATGCCGCTGACAGGATTTGGTTGACGTCATTAATGCTAACATCCAGAGCACGCAGTTTAACGTGGTCAATGTTCACTTTGTACATTGGCGCATCTGCTTGGCTGTTCGGACGAACACCGACAAGTTTCGGGTTTTGTGCAGCCATGCCAAGCAGTTGACCTTGCGCAGCGACTAATGCGTCGTGACCTTTGTTCAACGAATCTTGAAGATAAAAATCAAAGCCTGTCGAGTTACCCAATTCTTGAATCGCAGGAGGTGCAAATGCAAAGACCAGTGCTTCTTTGATGGTTGAGAAGTACCCCATCGCTCGACCCGTAATGGAAGCTGCATCAGCACCCGGCGCTTCACGCTCTGACCAATCTTTCAGACCGATAAATGCCATCCCCATGTTTTGGCCTTGGCCTGCAAAACTAAAGCCCGCAACGGAGAAGACGGATTTCACGTTGTCTTTCTCATCCACAAGGTAAAAGTCACGCATTTTCTCAAGTGTTTTTTCCGTCTGCTCTTGCGTTGAGTTAGGCGGCAAAATAGCCATTGAGAATACTGTGCCTTGGTCTTCATCCGGCAAGAATGACGTCGGAAGGTTCATAAATAGCCAGCCCGCACCTGCACTCATTGCCAAGAATACAACCAACATACGACCTGTGCGCTTGAGGAGTTTAGCAACACCGGTTTCATAGCCAGCTGTCATCGCATCAAACTTGCGGTTAAACCAGCCAAAGAAGCCTTTCTTTTCTAAAAGCTCAGCATCGCCTTTTTTCAGTAATGTTGCACATAATGCTGGAGTCAGAATTATCGCCACCAAAACTGAAAGTGTCATCGCCGCCACAATCGTTATCGAGAACTGACGGTAAATAACCCCTGTAGAACCAGACATAAACGCCATAGGGACGAATACCGCGGAAAGCGTCAGACCCACACCAATCAGAGCACCAGTGATCTGCCCCATCGATTTTTTGGTCGCTTCTTTTGGCTCTAACCCATCCTCATGCATCACACGCTCGACGTTTTCCACCACAACGATGGCATCGTCCACCAGCAAACCGATAGCCAGAACCATCGCGAACATGGTTAACGTGTTTACGCTAAATCCAGTCGCGTACAAAATAGCGAAGGTTCCGAGCAATACGACAGGCACTGCGATCGTTGGAATGATCGTCGCACGGAAGTTCTGCAAGAACAGGTACATGATTAAGAACACAAGAAGAATGGCTTCTAACAGCGTTTTAACCACTTCTTGAATCGAGGCTTTGACGAATGGCGTTGTTTCAAATGGGTAAGCAATCTGCAACCCTTCTGGGAACGTTGCACTCAGTTGTTCTAAACGCTCTTTCACCGCATTGGCTGTCTCAAGCGCGTTTGCACCAGTACCTAATGAAATACCTAAACCCGATGCTGGGAAGCCATTATATTGACCTCGAATGTCATAACTTTCTGCACCACGTTCAACACGAGCCACATCTTTCAAATAAACATTCGAACCGCTGGCGTCAGACTTAAGAATGATGTCTTGGAACTCTTCTACACTGCTCAAACGACTTGCAGACGAAATCGTTGCATTCAACAGCTGGCCTTCCTGCGCAGGTGCTGCACCAAGTTGACCAGAAGAAACTTGCGCGTTCTGTTCACTGATCGCATTTGCTACGTCGATTGCGGTCAAGTTGAACTGCGTAAGCTTAAATGGGTCCAGCCAGACTCGCATCGCATACTGCGCACCAAACGCCTGCACTTGTCCTACGCCAGTTACACGACTTATCGGGTCTTGAATATTCGTTACAACAAAGTCGCCGATATCGTTTTCTGTAAAGTCAGGATCTTCAGAATAAACTGCCACCACCATGAGAAACGCCGTGTTGGATTTATTCACGACGATACCTTGGTTTTGTACTTCCATCGGCAATGATGTCAATGCCAATTGCAGCTTGTTCTGCACCTGTACTTGCGCGATATCAGGATCAGCTTCGCTATCAAACGTCAGGGTAATTGTCGCATTACCGAATGCATCACTGCTCGATGATAGGTAGCGAAGATAATCTAGTCCCGTCATATTTTGCTCGATAACCTGCGTTACCGAATCTTCAACAGTTTTCGCTGATGCACCTGGATAACGTGCACTGATGGTGATCGTTGTCGGTGAAATCGTTGGGTATTGCGAGACGGGTAAATTGAATAATGACATTACCCCCGCCAACATCGTTAGAATCGCGAGAACCCAAGCAAATACCGGACGATCGATAAAAAATCGTGCCATGATTACTCCTGTTCACCGTTTTGGATAGTTACAGGGCTGCCTGGACCTACCTTTTGTAACCCAGCAGTAATGACTTTATCGCCCGCTTTCAAACCATCAATAATACGCCATTGATTATTGATCGCTTCGGCTGTCTTCACTGGTCTCGCTTCCACTTCGTTCTCACCATTCACCATCATCACTGTCGCTTTGCCTGTCGCATCGCGAGAAACGGTATTTTGTGGTATCAGAATCGCGTCAGGGTCAACACCAGTAATAACCGTCGCACGAACAAACATTCCTGGTAGTAACAAACCGTCAGGGTTTGGGAATTCAGCACGAAGCGTCACGCTACCCGTACTTTCGTTCACATTGACCTCGGTAAATTTCATCGTGCCTTTATGTTCGTACGTGCTGCCATCTTCAAGCATCAATGTAACTTGCGCAGAGTCATCTTCTTGCATATGACCTTGGGAAAGAGCCGCTTTTAAACGCAGCAGTTGCGCGGATGATTGCACAATATCAACGTTGATAGGATCAAGCTGCTGAATGGTCGCTAATTTGGCTGCTTGGTTAGCCGTAACCAACGCACCCGCCGTCACACTCGATTTACCGATCACACCGCTAATCGGAGCTTTCACTTGCGTGTAATCTAAATTGATTTTTGCCGTATTGATCTTCGCTTTTGCGACTAGGACCTGTGCTTGCGCTTCCTTGTATGCTGCTTCTGCTTCATCCAAATCTTGTTGGCTGATGGACTTTTTGGTGATCAAGGTTCTGTAACGCTTCACTGTGGCATGGGTCGATTCTGCCGCTGCTTGAGCTCGGATTAATTCCGCTTCAGCACTCAGCAAATCCGCTTGAAATGATGAATCATCAATTTGATATAGGGACTGTCCTTGTTCAACAAGGCCCCCTTCAACAAAATTTCGCTCTGAAATAATGCCTGTAACTTGCGGACGAACTTCCGCTTCTTTGAATGCACGGCTACGACCTGGCAACTCGACAGTTAACGCTTGGCGAGTTGGTTCCACCGTTAACACTTCAACTTCGGTTGCGGGCGCAGGACCACTACCTTGGCTCGATCCTTCTTCGCTAGGTTGACATCCAACCACAAAAAGGCTCGACGCAATCAGCAGAGATAGCGTGGTTTTACGTCTCATGAATTTTTCTCTCTTTTACCTACAAGCCTTCAAGATTCCTTGCTAAAAACTTCTAGAATGACTTAATGATGACTAACGGATGTATATCCAGAACAAATTAATTAGGATGATAATTACCCAGTGTTGTACATACAACAAAATTTACAGTTCTATACGCTTACGAAAAGCGTTTATGGTAAAGGTGTAATGAAGTTCTCAAATTTGAAGATTTTGGGTTGGAAATCACACTTTCCTGTGAGCAATTGCAATGGTTAAAAAGCAGCAAAAGTGATGATAAAAGCATCATCACGCTGTGCAGAGTTTGTCACTGCTGTCTACGATTATTTGCCCCTCTGGTATACAAAGTTAAGTAAAAGAGGAATGTAAATATAGTCGAGCCTTAACAAGTCAGGTTCGACCCTTATCTAAAAAATAACCCGCTAAGAAGCGGGTTATTTCGTCAGTGATACTGCAGTTCTCAAGCTTATACTTTGAACTGACTAACCTGATGATCTAAGCGCTGGGTTTGCTCTGATAACATGGCTAAAGATGCTTGCGCTTGGTTGACGATTTCCACAATAGATGTACTGCTATCTGCAATGCCTTGTACGTTGCTATTTACTTCGTCACTTACCGTACTTTGCTGGCTTGCAGCCGTTGCAATGTGTGTGTTCATCTCGTTCATACGTGAAATCGCGTTTAAGATTTCAGAAAGGGATTGACTCGCTCTCCCTGCCGATTGAATTGTTTCATCACTGCTATTTTGACTACCGCGCATCACTTCTACGGCTTGTCCCGCACCAGATTGTAGCTTTTCAATCATGGTTTGGATTTCACCCGTGCTCTGTTGTGTACGACTGGCTAACGAGCGAACCTCATCTGCTACAACAGCAAAGCCTCGCCCTTGCTCTCCTGCACGAGCCGCTTCAATCGCTGCGTTAAGCGCCAATAAGTTCGTTTGCTCTGCGATACCACGAATGACATCCAATACAGAAGCAATGTTACTCACATCATGATCCAATGTGTTAATGACGTGGCTTGCACTTTCGATTTCACTTGCGAGGCTACGAATTGAGCTAACGGTTTGATCCAAAATAACATTGGTATTGGTAAGTTCATCATTCGCAGTCTGGCTTGCAACCGCAGCTTCGTTGGCGCTATCGCTGACATTTCTGCTGGTGACTTGCATCTCATGCACTGCCGCTGCTACCGCCTCGCTGTCTTTTTGCTGTGAAACGGTCGAGTTCGCGATGGTCGTGGTCAACGAGCTAAGATTTTCCATCTCATTACGCAAGGTATTCGAACTTTCAATTACTTGAGAAACTGTCGCTTGGATTTTAGACACAAACTGATTAAACGCGTTCGCTAAATTGCCAATTTCGTCTTGTGTTTTCACGTCGATTCGCTGGCTTAAATCACCTTCACCAGAAGCAATTTCTGTCATCGCATTTTTGATATCGTTGATAGGCTTCACGACGGTTTGCAACAACAAAAACGCCATCGCAATAGCGGCCAGAATAACAATCACAATGCCCGCTTCAAGAATTAACTCTGCTCTTGATGCAGCTGCAGAGATTTCATCTTTCAATAAGCTTTGTTTTTCTTCTATCGCATCTTTCACAACATTAAGTTGCGCTCTTACCTCGATAAACTGATTTTCAAAGGTGTGTTTGTGTTCGTTGTAGTAACCAAGCCATTGTGATTGAGGTAAACGCAACATCGCTTCATAACTCGCCAACCATTTTTCACCTAGGGAGACAAGCTTTCTCACTTCATTACCGTGCGAAGAAGGCATCACGCCAGCTTGCGATAGCTCAATCATTTTCTCCATACGAGGCAGCGCCTTGTATGCGTTGTCTTTGTATTCACCGATGTGGTGGTCAATATCGGTTTGAGTATCAGAAAGAGCAACACCTTGGATTGCAGATGTAGCTTGGTAAAGATCGCGGTAAGCATCCTCAATCGTTAATAAGTTCGGCACTATCTGTTCGTTAAGTGTTTCACTCAACTCAGATTGTTTCCAACTTGTCATAACGTTTAATACAGAGCTCACAATAAACAATCCAATAATCAGTGACAGCGGAATCACTATCTTCTGCTTGATCGTTAAGTTCTGGAACATGAATAAACTCTCTTTAATTATGGTATACAAACTGCCAGAAATTATATCAAACAAATAGAGTATCCCATTAGGTAAAAGACTCTATTAAACATGATATCTGATGACTTTTTGACAAGCGTTCTAATTTCAACAATTAATTGATTTTGTGGAAAATTTAATAAGGAACGCTCATCACAACATGCGAATAAAAACGCACTACCTGTACGGAAAATGTGTAACAAAAGATGAATAAAAAGGAGGCTTTTTTGAAGGGCTTGTCGACTCAATGAGTAATTGAGAATCAATACGATATACAGCTCTGGGATTGAACTTGTCGCGTAATACGAAAAAGCCCCAGCATTTCTGCTAGGGCTCAAATGTGGCGGTGAGTGAGAGATTCGAACTCTCGATACGTTGCCGTATACACACTTTCCAGGCGTGCTCCTTCAGCCACTCGGACAACTCACCGAATCAATTTTTGGTTAGCATCATTGGCTAACGAGGCGCTAATTTAATGATTATGTGCCTGATGGTCAAGGCTAAACATAAAAAAAAGCGCCCTTTTCCACTCGATTGCTCACTAAGTAACTAAATTGAGCAAAACTGGGTCATTTAGATGCCTTGAGAATAGCCGGGAACACGGAACCAACGGCGGCACATGTCCAAGAAGTACCCATACAACACACCCATACCGCAAGAAATAATGGCGTTACTTGTCACCGCGGTCACTATTTGGTCTGTAGACGCACCAACTGCGAATAAAATTCCTGCATAAACTGGAGACTGAAATAGCACATAAGCGACCAGATCAGATACGTTTTTCATAAATGAAGACGGCGATATCTTGTTACCCTGACGTAGTACCCAATCACGAAAAACGCCATACGGCCAAGCAATAGCAATATTCACTGGAATAGATAGTGTACGTGATGCTAAAGATTGCTCAAACGTCATCCCTGAAATCAAAATCTCGACAATCATCCCTGTGATAAAGCAAAAAACAACCATAGCAAAGGTATCCGCTGCGGCGTGACGAATACAAAATGGTCCGCGAGACTTCATTAACCAACCCCTAAAATTAAATATCACCAACAATAAAAAAAATAAAACTATCAACCATCAAACAAATATACGACCAGTTAATAAGGCAATTAAATCACATAAAAAGCAGCGTATGGCACTGTATTTGAAATCAAGTTGTAAATTTATAACCATTTTTTAAAATGAAAGTAGTTTTTTTCACCACCAACAACTAAAAACGCCTAAAATGACGTAAAAATGGTAGAAAAATACGGATTTGACTTACACAAAAAGTGGGATAAGTGATTGTTTGGATAGAGGGTTAGGATAAAGTTCGGGGAATAAACGATCATTCTAATAACTTATGCTACTGAGTTGTAAAAATTCAGAGTATTCCCGATGTGAGCGTAACTGAGAGCCGCACCGTTTCTCTTATGACAGAATCTAACAGCAGCGCTAAGCTCATTGAAAGTAAGGAAAAAATAGACGATTCAGCTAAAGGTTAGGTATGAAGAGTAAAGACAATTCATGATTGCATTGAATCGCGCTATATGGATTAAGCTATGATGATGCGAGCAAGAGCGTTAAGGTGTCGATATCATCTTGGTTTGGAGACTGCTGACGCTTTAAGTTACGCCTTATTCGCTCGGCAACTACAGAAACGTCTTTATTAGCATCAGGGGTGACTTGAGCAATAATCGCTGAAATAGCCTCTAACGCTTCGTTGAGATGACCATTATCTAGAGCAACATAGAAGTTTAGTAGCCACTTTTCCGCATCAAGGATATCCGTTGTATTATCACCAAAGTCCGACTGGTATTGGTATAACCGTGCTGCATGGAGATATAACGCATCATTTAATTCAGACTCCACAATTGGTTTCGCAATTATGTGGTCGGCTCCTACATTTATCATGCGCTCTTGTGTTTCTTTGAATACATCTGCTGTGCAGCCAAAGATCAGTACCGACTTTACAGGCGAACTCATCGCTCGAATGGCTGATATCGCCCCAACACCATCAAGAACAGGCATATGATTGTCCATTAATATCAAATCAAATGACTGAACGGCCACCTCATCGACGGCAAGCTGACCATTTTCAACACTTGTGCACTCAAAGCCTTTGGCTCTTAGGAAAGTTTCCATAATGATCGCATTTGTTCGGTTGTCTTCGACAATGAGCGCTTTCAAACCTTTGCAATTCAGCTTATGTGCATTGACTGCTTCCACTTTCCCAGGCTCACAAGGCGTAAGCGCGATCTCGACGGTAAAGGTTGTCCCGACATTCTCTTGACTCTGCACAATCACATGCCCTCCCATATGCTCGGCAATTTCTTTTACTATCGCCAAACCAAGCCCTGTACCACCAAACCGCCTAGTCGTCGAGGACTCCGCTTGTTCAAAAGGACGGAAAATGCGTTTTTGCGCTTCTTGAGAAATACCGATACCCGTATCTTTCACCGCGAGAATAAGCTTGGTACCTGCCTTGCTCGATTTCTCGGTCAGCTCTACCTCTACGATGCCTCGGTCGGTGAACTTGACAGCGTTGTTTAGTAGGTTAAACAATACTTGGCGCAGACGGGCTTTGTCATTGTTGTACCAGCGCCCTGTTGGTAAATGAGACACGACTCTAAAGCGAAGGCCTTTTTCTGCACATAGTGTTTGATAAACACTTTTTATGCTGCCGATGATCGACTCAATTGGGAAAGGCGTATTTTCGAATTCAACATGTCCTTGCTCAATTTTTGAGTAATCTAAAATCTCATTAAGTAACGTCATCATATGATCACCTGAGTCATAAAGTGTTCTCAGGTGCTTACGTTGATCATCGGTGAGTGGCGTTTTTAACAATATCTGAGCGGTTCCTAATACACCGTTCATTGGCGTACGAATCTCATGGGATAATGTGGCTAAAAATGCCGTTTTAGCGTTCGTCGAAGCCTGGGCTTTTATTCTCTCTTGCTCTAGATAGATGGTTTTTTCATTGAACTTCTCGATGAGCTGTCCAATTTCATCTTCGCTATCGTAGTCAATGTCTATGATCCCGCCAGTTTTCGAGTCATCAATCTTAGCCGCAATACGGACAATCGGTTCGACAATGTAACGATTCAGCAAGTAATACCCGACCAGTACACACAAGAGTAAGAATGGAATGATTCTCCCCTCAACACTCATGACTTGTTCAAACACTTGATCAGCTACTTTAGCTTTCGCGTTGACAACTTCCATCCGCCAATCAAACTCTCCAAAATCAAGCTCACTGACATAAATTTCCTCTGTTAGTTGGAAGTTGTGCTCAATAATCACGTTCGATTCAGCATCGCGAACCACCACACCTAAAGAATGCTGGTTAGTGTGCTCTCGAATAAACTGAAAAAGTGCATCTAGTGATAAATCTACCGTTACAACCCCAGCGAATTGACCGTTTTGATAATATGGGGAAGACGCAGTAATCATCTGAACCTGAGTAAAAGTGTCGATATAAACCGTAGACCAACTCACAGAACCAACTGGCGCGTCAGCTGCTGCCTTATACCATGGTTCATTGTCATAACCGCCAGATTCAGGATTATTGTAGGAGTGAATTTGGTCAATACCGCCATCACTGTTTTTATTGAAGAATAGGCTTTTATATCGCCATTGTTCAGCTTTGAGTTCTGGTTTAGGCCATACGCCACCACTGACGAGCATCTCATCACTCAATTGGAGAATATGCGGAATTGTTGTGTTGAGAGATTGAATATTTTCAGTCCCCTGGGCGAGTCCTGCTAGGCTGCTCAATACACCAGTAGAGCTAAGGAGAGGCTCTTTAATCTCTAGTGCAAGCAGTTGGGTGCGTAACTCTAGGTTTTGCTCTAGCTTTTGCCTAACCGGAGGCTCGACAACCAAATAGGCAACAGAACCAATCGTTGCGATAAAGAAACACAGGTACAGTGTCAGGGCGAGAATGCTTTTTTTTCTAAGTGATGAGCGAATTTCCATAGATGTCTGTGAATCATTCCCTAATATCGATTTATCACAAATTGATTGGTAAGATGAGCGCAATCAACCAGCCCATTAACAAATGGTATTCTATTTTGAAACTACAAGACATCCTTTCTCTCCCAGAACTTGACGGTAAACTACTAAACCTAGCAAAAACTCAAGGCTTTGTAACAGCGATGGCTGCAGCGCCAAACGTATTAATGCCTCAAGAGTGGTTGCCATTCTTATGGGGTGGTGAAGAAACAGCGCCATTTACTGACGGTGAGCAATTAGAGCAATACATTGATGAGATTGTACAAATGTGGAACCAAACTCGTCCTGCTCTTCTAGAAGGATCTTGGCAGTGGCCTGAAGGATGCGCGTTAGATGAACAAGATATTGTAACAAGCCAGACCCGTGATTTCTGTGAAGGTGTATTACAAGGTTGGCAACTTGCTCGTGATGACTGGGAAACGCTAATGCCAGAGGACAGCGAAGATAATGCTCTGCTCGGCGGTGTTTTGCTTTCTCTTACGATGCTTTACGATCCAGAAACGACCATTGAAACGTTGGCAGAACAAGGCATGGAAGGCTTAGAACAGTTTGAAGAGATCTTCAATGCCATGCCAGTGATGCTATGTGGTCTTACTCAGCGCGGTGTTGCATTAGCTGAAGAACAATAAGACACAACGCTGTCGACCATCAAGATTGAACCGCTGAATAGACAAAAGCTCTCTGGATGGAGAGCTTTTTTGATCATGTTAAAATCACATGTGGAATATATCGCGCCATATCTTGCGTGACTAAGCTAGTGTCTTCCCGAATCGAAATCCCAGCGGCTCTATCGTTGACTAGCCAGCTGCCAATTAATGTATGGCTTTGCCCAAACTTGGGTAACGGATGATACTGCTGGACGATATTGAATTTAGATTCATAAGGCCCTGCTGTTTTGAGTATGCGTTTCCCACCTTTGACGATCTCAATATTTGCGCCTTCTCGAGAGAATAGTGGTTTGATTACAAAATCTTTCAAAGTGTTCGCTTTTGAATCGTTAGCAAAATAGGCAGGTAAAAGATTAGGATGATTCGGAAAGCGCTCCCACAATAACGGTAAAAGTGCTTTGTTGGATAGAATCGACTTCCACATAGGTTCTAACCAATTCACTTTCGCGGTCGCTAGGTATTTCGCATATTCCTCTTCAAACATAAACTCCCACGGATAAAGCTTGAACATCCAACGAATCGCTCTGTCATCTGCATCCACAAACAGACCATCTTCCGTCGCACCAATATCTTCGACATAAACAAACGCCGTCGCTAACCCAGCTTCGCGCGCGCAATCTTCTAAATACTGGACAGTCCCTTTATCTTCTTCAGTGTACTTGCAGCAGCTAAAGTGAAGGGTTTGCCCGGGTTGATATTTGGCTATCTCGGAAAAACGCTCAATCAAAAAGTCTTGAAGAATGTTGAATTGATCCGCGCTCTGGTGAATTAGACCTTTATTTACAACATCCTCTAACCACACCCACTGCCAAAAACCCGTTTCAAATAGGCTGGTCGGCGTATCCGCATTGTTCTCCAGTAACTTAGCTGGCGAAGTTCCGTTGTATGCAAAATCCAGACGCGAATAGAGTGAGGGTTCATTTCGGTGCCACGAAGAAGCGACCTGCTCCCACATAAATTCAGGGATCGCACATTGCGTCAGCAACCGCTCACTCCGAACTACTTCATCCACAATAGCCAAGCACATCTGATGCAGCTCTTCAGTGGGCGCTTCAATATCGTTCTCTATTTGCTCAAGCGTGAATTGATAGTAAGCACTCTCATCCCAATACGGTTGATCATACATGGAATGGAAGCCAAAACCAAACTGGCGTGCTAACTCACGCCAGTTTTCTCGTTCTTGTATTTCTCGTCGAAACATAGTGCTTATTAACCGCCTCGGCTGACCGATACCGCTTTACCAAACCCGCCTCGAGACATCGCTCTACCAATAGTTCCGCCACCACGTTTATTTAGGTTACTGGTCGCAACCTTCGTCGGCTGATTACGATAGGAACCAAAAAATTGTCCCGCACCATTATAGAATTTGGATTTATAGCGATACATTGGTTCAGAGTAATAGCTCTTGTTGTAACCTTTCAAACCGCTCAGTGCTCGACTGTAAAAGAAGCCCCCAAAGTGAGGCACATAAGCTCGGGAACTGGAACTGTAGTAACAATCGTCTTCGTAAAAATCATTTTCACATTCGAACTCATTGTTGTAGCGAGGGGCATTTCGTTCGGCGCGAGCCAAAGCTTCTTGATAAGCAATGTCACACTGCTCACTGAACTCTGGCGAGTTTGATTTGCATTCATCAGCGTCAGAAAAAATGTAGCCTTCGGTTTTCGATTCTTGTGTCGCAAAGAAGAAAATACCGCCAAAAGCAGCAAAGGGAATAATTTTCCCAAGCTTTAAACTTTTGTCCATGGAAGAACGTTTAACGTTAGAACTCCGCTTCATCGTTCCTCCTAGTACGTCATACAAGCGGCATTTAATACACCGACCGATATAGAAACAGCCGCTAATACAATACCGGCAGGCAGCTCATCTTTTTCGATACGCTCAGTCACTTTTGGAAGTAAAACAAAACGTACAATCGCAAATGCAATGATCTGCGCCAG
Organism: Vibrio sp. VGrn 2; assembly: GCF_009361695.1. Lineage (NCBI taxonomy): Bacteria > Pseudomonadati > Pseudomonadota > Gammaproteobacteria > Vibrionales > Vibrionaceae > Vibrio > Vibrio sp. VGrn 2. The sequence goes on from NZ_RBWD01000002.1 coordinate 507,157, forward strand.
CATTGCAACAACGCCCCATACCATAAAATCGACAATGTTGACTGAGTTTTTTGCCGCCCCCGAAATCGCAATACAATAACCAAGAAATGCGCCACTCAGTGCAATCGCTGCCGCTGTATTTTGCTTTTCTTTGATCAGGTGCCATTCATCGTAAGGCGTAAACTTGACGTAGATGAACTTAAACGCCAAAACGAAAATAATAGAAACAGAAAAATAGAGTAAAAAATTGGGAAAACCTGCTAACAGGTCAGCAATCATGTGCATTATTGTTCCTTGTTCATTTCTTTCCATGCAAAATCTTCAATACGTTCATCTGCAATGTAAAACAGCTTGGTACTCGGTGGTACTTCTGCATCTAAATCTGGGTTGAGTTGGATACCATGGCCAATGTCAAAAGCAATTAGCGTGGCATGATGACGTCTTTTGAGAAAAACGAAGAGACTCTCAACAGTAGTTACTGGCAGCCTTTCAGGATAAATGACCGAGTATTGAGTCATACCCCGTGTTGAAGCTAATAGCTCTTGGTGAAGTGCACTTGAGCCTGGATCTACCGCCGCTTTTGCCAGCATTTCTGCGCCAACTGCAGGTATGCATTCCGCTTTAGGACAGTGTTGACTTAAAAGACGGCCTAACGCCTCATCTTTAAAGTAAGCGACCAAATGTGCGGAAGGATTCACAGAAGCACAGTACAGCGCGGCTGACAGCGTGATATCGTCCGAGAGGTTATCAACAATAACGCAAGCTGCTTCAGCAATATTGGCGTTTTTCATCTCTTGCGAATCCGTGTAGCTGGTCACTTTGATAAAACTGATCTCGCCTGGCAACGGGTTTTCTATTTCTGAACGGCTGCATAAAACAATCGGACGCTTCCCCTCTTCTTCATGTTGTAACATGCGAATAAGGTGCATCGTTCTCGATCCATTCCAACCCAACAATACAATATGGTTTTCCACTCTTACTCTCCGTTTTCCTAAAATACCCGCTCGCCAGTAATCCATCGCTGCTCCAGCGACACGTCCCAATAATGCAGCGAATAGGCTCAAGCCGCCTGGGATCACAAACAGTACAACAACCCATTTACCCAAATCTGTCACTGGAGAATGATCGCCATAACCCACCGTACTCGCCGTAACCATAAGGTAATAGATAAAGTTAGAGAAGCTGTCTGTTAATGCGGTTTCACCAGCGAGAACGAGCAGTCCCCATGAAAGGCTCACATACAAGCCACTAAAGATGAGAAGACTTCGGTTGCTCAATTTAAAAAGGTGTGAACTAAGCCACTTTTTAACTATTAACCACACCGCCATAAATTTATGACCTCGATATTCATTGATTACATCAATAGTAACTCATTGATAGTAAGACACAAAAAAACCAGCCATATTCGGCTGGTTTTTGAGATTTACTTTCAGTTACGCCTACTTTTTAAGCATTACCTTTCACTTGCATATTTAGCTGCTCAGCAAAGTCCAACATACGATTTAACGGAATTAGCGATTTAACACGCAATTCTTCATCAACAAAGATCTCGTGTTCTTCACCGCCTTCACTAAGCGCTTTCTCTATCGCTTTCAAACCGTTCATTGCCATCCAAGGGCAGTGTGCGCAGCTACGACATGTTGCGCCAGCACCTGCGGTTGGCGCTTCGATAAGTTCTTTCTCTGGCACAAGTTGCTGCATTTTAAAGAAAATGCCTTTGTCTGTCGCAACGATCATTTGTTTGTGAGGAAGCGCTTTCGCTGCTTTGATCAGCTGACTCGTTGATCCAACGGCATCGGCAAGTTCAACCACGCTTGCTGGTGATTCAGGGTGAACCAAAATAGCCGCATCTGGATACACGCTCTTCATTTTGCGTAGCGCATCAGCAGAAAACTCATCATGAACCACACACTCGCCTTGCCATAGCAGCATGTCTGCGCCAGTTTTATTAGCGATGTACGATCCTAAGTGACGGTCCGGTCCCCAAATAATTGGCTTATCTTCAGCGTCTAAGTGTTCCACGATTTCAAGCGCAATGCTTGATGTAACGACCCAATCGGCACGAGCTTTAACAGCAGCAGACGTATTTGCATAAACCACAACAGTGTGATCAGGGTGAGCATCACAGAACTCACTGAACTTATCCGCTGGACAGCCAAGATCGAGCGAACATTCCGCTTCCAACGTTGGCATTAGAATTCGCTTTTCTGGTGTTAGGATTTTGGCCGACTCGCCCATAAAGCGAACACCGCCAATGATCAGTGTGCTTGCAGGATGACGATTACCAAACTTCGCCATTTCCAACGAGTCACCAACAAAACCACCCGTTTCTTCCGCTAGGGCTTGAATCTCAGGATCGGTATAATAGTGTGCGATAAGTACCGCATCCTTTTCTTTTAGCAGCTTTTTAATGCGCTCAATGTAAGACGCTTTTTCTTCTTCGCTTAATGGAACTGGCTTCGGTGGGAATGGGTAAACAGTGTCGATTTTATCTAATATATGGCTCATTGCTCTTGCTCTACGCAACTTCCTTTAATCCGAGTATTGTAACCTCGTTAATTTTCAAAAACCAACTTGTCACGGGGATTTCTAGCTATCTAGCCGTATATCTTTGTTGCAGGTAGCATTTCTGATTGAAAGGATCCGTTGCAAGATGGGGATAAAAGGCTCGATGCCATTCCTCTCGATTTATTCGATCACCACCGATAAAGAGACGGAAAAGAAAAAGGAAGCCGAAGCTTCCTTTTTAAAACATAACGTCTTACAGCTTAGAGCTGGCAAGTTTTGCAGATGCACTACCTGGGTATTCATCAACCACTTGTTGGTAGTACTTTTTCGCTTGAGCTGCATTGTTATTACGCTCAGCGATTTCACCTAACTTGAGCAAAGCATCGGCTCGCTTATTGGAGTCTTTATAAGACACCACCGCAGCAAAGCTCTTTACAGCATCTTTGTCCTGCTTCTTAGCGAAGTACAATTGGCCTAGCCAATAGTGAGAGTTCGCTGAGTATGTGGAGTCAGGATAATCTTTCTGGAACTGCTGGAACGCTGCAATTGCGCCAGTGTAGTCACGTTTCTTGAGAATGAGGTCGACTGCATTTTGGTATGCCGTTTGCTCATCAACATTTGGTGTGTACTGACCACCTGTTTTAGCCGGTTTCGCATCTTGCGCAGGCGCGGATTTGATTTCTCCACGCACACGATCTAGCTCGACAAACAACTCTCGTTGACGTTGCAACATTTGCTTCATTTCGTAGCTATTTCGCTCTAATTGACCACGTAACTCACTGATCTCTTGTGACATTTGGTCAATTTGCTGTTGCATTTGGAGCTGAACGCGATTGCGGTTTTGTAGCAAGCGCTCTAGACGCTCTACTTCCGTTTCAGATGAACGGCTCTTAGAGACGGATGATGTGCTGTTGAGATCGGATACTGGAGCTGGTGCAGCGAACGCAAAGTTCGCTGCACTTGCCAGTAACGTAAGCGCAACAGCGCGCTTAGTGTTACTGAACATGAGGATTACCTCGAATTAGTATACTAGAACCGCGCGACGGTTCTTAGCGTAAACTTCATCTGATTGACCTAGAAGAAGTGGCTTCTCTTCACCGTAGCTAACGATTGAGATTTGGTCAGCTTGAACACCTAGTGCTTGCAGGTAGTTCGCTACTGCTTGTGCACGACGCTCACCAAGAGCGATGTTGTACTCAGGAGTACCACGCTCATCAGCGTGACCTTCGATAGTTACGTTAAGAGCTGGGTTCTTGCTTAAGTAAGAAGCATGAGCTGCAAGCATCTCTTCGTAATCTGCTGCAATTGTTGAGTTATCAAAAGCAAAGTAGATTGTTTGAGTTTCACGTAGCGCTTGCTCTTTTAGCTCTTGCTCTGTTAGCTGACCGCTTTGATCAATTGGCGTAGCTACTGTTGTTTCAACTGCGCCATTGTTGTTTGTTGCTGCACCAGTGTTAGAAGCAGCGTCGTCGCTTGAACTACACGCTGTAACAGCCATTACAGGAAGCGCGATTAGTAGCCCTTTTAGAACCTTGTTCAGTTGCATCTTATTTTCCTTTATTAATCAAACTTATTACTACAAAAACGGTGACCATGCAGGCGCTCTAACACGCCCATTTGTTGCCGGTAATCTAGCTTTGAATCGACCATCAATTGACACCATCGATAGTACGTTTTTCTTGTTGTAAATCGAGCTATACACAACCATGCCACCGTTTGGGGCAATACTAGGAGACTCATCAAGCAAGGTCTTAGTTAAGACTTGAAGAGCACCAGTTTCCAAATCTTGTTTCGCCAAGTTAAATCCTGCGTTGCTGCGGTTCACCATTACTAGGAATCGCCCATCAGGAGTAATTTGGCCACCCAAATTTTGGCTGCCTTGCCAAGTCAAACGGTCAATAGAACCGCTGCCCAAATTTACTTGATAAATCTGTGGTTTACCACCCCTATCCGATGTGAAAATCAACGATTTTCCATCTGGATGCCAGAACGGTTCAGTATTATTTGATCTGCCACGCGTAATTTGCGTCAGCTTGCGAGTGTTAAGATCGAACGTGTAAACATGAAGCGAGCCTGTCTTAGAGAGAACAATCGCTAACTTATTGCCGTCAGGAGAAAATCTTGGCGCACCATTATGACGTGGGTATGAAGTGATCTTCTCACGCTCACCGGTGTAGATGTTCATGATAAAGATTTCTGCTTGACCATTTTGGAAGCTAACATACGCAAGCTTTTTACCATCTGGCGACCATGCTGGTGACATTAATGGTTGCTTAGAACGTAAAACCAAGCGCTCGTTGTAACCATCGTAATCAGCCACACGAAGTTGGTAAGGGAAACGGTCTTTATCATTCACCACCACGTATGCAATACGGGTCATGAAGGCGCCACGATCACCCGTTAACTGCTCATACACCAAATCAGAGATGCGGTGAGCGTACTCACGCATGCGAGGGCCTTGAACGGTCGCGACCTTATTGAACAGCACATGATCTTTTGACAGTACTAATTCGCCATCGCTACCAAGCGCTTTACTTTTTCCACCCGTTAGCTGGCCACGCACAATATCAACAAGTTGATAGTTGATAACGTAATCACCTTGAGCGTTTTGTTTGATTGAGCCAGTCAGCAGAGCATCTACACCTAAATTAGTCCAGGCGTCAAAATTGACTTCTGATTCGCTGAACGGAGTTTGTGGCATCTTGCTCGTTGGAACGGGGCTGAACTTACCACTGCGTTGCAAATCCGAGGCAATAACAGCAGAAATATCCGTTGGAAGCGCTTGAGTGCCCTCCCACTTAAACGGAACAACAGCAATTGGTCGTGCTGAATCAATACCATCGGTAATGACCAACTCTAATGCGGCATTCGCCACATTTGTCATACTGCTAAACAGTACAAACATTCCTAGTAAAAGGCGTCTAATCACGTCTTATTCCTTTTAGTCCAAAGCAACAGTTATGTTGATGTCTTTTAGTCTTTCGTTTACCGCAGCTTCTGAAGATTTAGGGAACGTCCCTACCTGAGCTATCGCTCTCTTCGCCGCTGCACATACTCGAGTATCGCCACTCAAAACGGTAACACCAGAGACCATCATATCAGTTCCTGTCGGAATCAATTTGATGTTTACCCTACACTCCTTTCCCAGCAAGTAGTCATCCTTAATCAACTTTTGCTGAATATTTTGAGTATAGATGGATGACATTCGAGAAAGTTCATCGTCAATAAATTGATTTCGAGCAGCACTATTTTTACTAACCTCATCCTCAAGGCCCGCAAAAATATCATCTAGCGCGGCTTCTTGCGCTTTACGCTCGCGCTCTGCACGTTCCGCAGCTTCTCTCGCTTTGCGCTCTCGCTCTGCCGCCTCTTTTGCCGCTTTCTCTTTTGCAATGCGCTCTTTTTCAGCTTTTTCAGCAGCTTCACGCTCACGACGTGCTTTTTCTTCCGCTTCTTTTGCTGCCTTCTCACGAGCTAGACGTTCTTGCTCAGCTTTTGCTATAGCCGCTTCTTTCGCTAAACGCTCCTTCTCAGCTTTACGCACAGCTTCTTCTTTTGCCTTACGCTCTTTTTCTAGCTTAGCAGCTCGCTCTTTTTCTTTGCGAACACGTTCTTCTTCCTGCTTGCGCTCTTGTTCTTTTTTCTTACGTGCAGCTTCTGCTTCTCGTGCCGCTTGAGCATCTTTCGCTTGCTGTTCTTTCAACTTGCGAATTTGCTCTTCTTCAGCTTTACGGTTTTTTTCTAGCTGCTCTGCTTCGCGTCTCAATTTATCAAGACGCTCTTGTTCTTTTTTTGCTGCCTTTTCGCGTTGCTGGCGAATTTCTTTCGCTTGTTGCTGCACAAGTTTTGGATCGATGACAACAGCTTGAACCATTTGCCCTGTAGGCTCTGGTTTAGACATGTTGAAGTCCGTCCCCCAAAGCAGGGCTGCAACGAGAATTGCATGCAAACCAACCGATATCGCTATCGGTTTGGCGTATTGGTTGGGTTTCTTCTTGTGATCTTTCATAGATAATTGATGTCTATTCCCTGATATCGGTCATTAGACCTACCTTAGGGATACCAGCTCGACTTAGTTCATCCAGCAATAGCACAACATCGGCATATGGTGTTGCCGCGTCGCCACCTACCGCAACTGGTGAATCTGGCTTAACCTCTCGCTCCGCTTTCACTCGCACAATAACATCTTGCAACGACAAACCTCGCTGAACTTCTTCATCGTTTACGCTTAGGCCTAAATTACCCTCGCTATCAATTTCGATGATGATAAAACTACTGTCAGTTTCGCCAGCAAGGTCTTGCATAGATTCAGCGGTCGATGTTTTCGGAAGATCAACATCGACGCCTTGAGTCACAAATGGAGCGGTCGCCATAAAAATGATCAACAGTACGAGCATTACGTCAATGTACGGAACAACGTTGATCTCCGCTGTCATTTTTCGCTTTTTAGGTTGATAACCCGCCATGCTTTATTCCTTATCCGCGCTGTCTCGGCCAGCCATCGCTTGACGATGAAGGATGCTGTGGAATTCTTCAGAGAATGTTGCGTAAGTGTGCTCTAGTTTGCTCACTTTATTGCTTAGGCGGTTGTAGGCCATTACAGCCGGAATAGCCGCAAATAGACCCATCGCTGTCGCGATCAATGCCTCGGCGATACCTGGGGCAACCATAGACAGCGTAGCTTGTTTTACTTCACCCAACGCAATAAAAGCGTGCATGATGCCCCAAACAGTACCAAATAGGCCGATGTAAGGACTGATAGAACCAACTGTCGCTAAGAACGGTAAGCTTGTTTCTAGTTCATCAACCTCACGAGAGACAGCAACGCGCATTGCGCGGCCAGTGCCTTCCATGATGTACGCTGGTGAGTTTGCGTTGCTCTTACGTAGACGAGCAAACTCCGTGAAACCCGCGTAAAAAATTTCTTCTGTGCCTTCAATTTCGTCTTTACGCGCTTTTACTTTTTGGTAAAGCTGAGAAAGATCAGTACCCGACCAGAATTTGTCTTCAAACTGCTCTGCATTCTTTGACGCTTGAGAAAGCACTTTGCTGCGCTTGATGATCATTGCCCATGACACAATTGACATGCCAAGCAACGTCAGCATCACAAGCTTTACCAACAGACTGGCCTGAAGAAAGAGATCTAAAATGGAAATATCAGCAGTCACTATTTGTTAGCTCCGAATTTATAAAGGTTGGAATAGCTATTGGTTTCATTTTCTTATTATCGATACATGCTACCTTAACAGAGGCCTTGCACAATATCTTGCCTTGATCATTGACCAACTCTTGACAGAATTGCAGGGAAGCACGTTTTATTTCTGACACTCGGGTTAATACTGTCAAATGCTCGTCCAGCCTTGCCCCTTGGTTGAAATCAATATCCATGTGTCGGACAACAAAGCCGATATTTTGTTCCAATAACACATGTTGAGAAATGCCTTTAGCACGTAACATTTCTGTCCGCGCGCGCTCAAAGAATTTTAGATAATTAGAATGATATACAACGCCGCCCGCATCGGTGTCTTCATAGTACACGGTGATCGGCCAGCGAAAGAGATTTGATGTGCCTTGCAAGGGAGTCCCAATATATTCAATTCTTTAAAGTAATTACTATAACTGAAGCGACAGCAATTGGTACCGAGCTAAGGGAATATTTTTGAAATTTGTAGAAAAAATAAAAGCTAGGCGAAATACCTAGCTTTTATTCGATGATTTAGTAACCGACTTTATTACAGCGTATTTCAGCCTAAAAGAAATAAAGTGCCGTTAAATAAATTAAGATAGCTAACGAAAAGTAGGGACTAAACAAAACTTGCCAGTACCAGTTTCTCGGTTTGAAGCCCACACCGTAAATCATGCTTGAGCATACAGACCAAATCAGTGCTGGTGCGATGATTGAGTTAAAACCACCAATTGCTTGATGGTAAGCTTCAGGATCCCACATCACCAATCCTACATGCATAAAGCCAAGGATGAGAGATAAGACTCTTAACAGAGTCTTATCCATCGGAGCGTGAAGTTGCGCTACCTTATCAGCGAGATTACTCACTGTCTTTATCCATCATTTCTGAGTGCTCTAACCAAAGAGCGTTGATGATACCGAATGCACAAGCAAGTAGTACACCTAGAATCCATGCGAAATACCACATAGTAAATGCTCCTTAGTAAAGTGAGTTTTTGTTGTCTTCAATGTACTGATCATCAAGGCGACCAAACATCTTGTAGTAAGTCCAAGACGTATAACCAAGGATGATTGGTACCATAACAAACGCAACGCCTGTCATTAGGTTCAGAGTCAGTTCAGATGACGTTGCATCCCACATTGTTAAGCTGTGGCTTGGCATTAAGTCTGAAGGCATGATGAATGGGAACATCGCAAAGCCTGCAGTAAAGATAACGCCAGCAACACCCAGACTTGAAGTAATGAACGAAATCGCACATTTTTCAAGACGAGATGCCAATACGGCAAGAAGCGGCATTGCAACACCTAGTACAGGAGCAGCCCATAGTAGTGGGTAGTTTTCAAAATTCTTCATCCACGCACCAGCTTCACGGATTACCTCTTTGTTTAGAGGGTTAGAAGCTGCATTAGTGTCGATACCGCCAACAATGACGTAACCATCGATATTTTGGATCCAGAAACCAGCCGCTACAAACGCTGCAACCGTCAGTAAACCTGCCAACTGAGCAACGTTGCGAGCACGCACATGCACTTCGCCCGTTGTTTTCATTTGTAGCCAAGTCGAACCTTGCATCAAAATCATGAACAAGCTAACTAGGCCACACAGCAGTGCAAATGGGTTTAGAAGACCAAAGAATGACCCGTGGTATGTTGGCATCAAGAACTCACTCAATTGGAATGGTACGCCCTGTAGTAGGTTGCCAAACGCTACACCAAAGATGATTGGTGGAACAAAACCACTGATTGAGATACAGATATCCCAGGTATTGCGCCATTTTGGATCTTCAATTTTAGAGCGGTAGTCTAGGCCCAGAGGACGAAGCCATAGCGCTGCTAGTGTCAAAATCATCGCTAAGTAGAAGCCTGAAAATGACGTTGCGTAAACCAAAGGCCAAGCTGCAAACAATGCACCACCAGCAGTGATAAGCCAAACTTGGTTACCATCCCAGTGAGGGGCAATTGAGTTAATCATGACGCGACGTTGCGTGTCGTTTTTACCGATAATAGGTACAAGCGCGCCTACACCCATATCGAAACCGTCTGTTACTGCAAAACCAACTAGTAGAACACCGATTAGTACCCACCAGATGAGTCGCAAGATTTCGTAATCAAACATCTTGTTATCTCCTTACCTTACGCTTCTACTTGGCGACTAACTTTGTCTTCAACAGAGTCAGCATTTTGCTCGAAGTGGTAGCGACCCGTTTTCAGGCTACTTGGACCTTTACGAGCGAATTTCAACATTAGGTAAACTTCTGCAACCAGGAATACCGTGTATAGCGCCAGAATTGCGAATAGTGAAGTCCAGATTTCGCCAGCAGTTAGTGCAGAAGCTGCAACATGCACTGGTAAAATTTCACCTACAGCCCAAGGCTGACGGCCGTACTCAGCGACGAACCAACCCGCTTCAATCGCAATCCACGGTAGTGGGATGCTGAATAGTGCAGCTTTAAGAATCCATTGTTTTTGTTCGATCTTCTGACGACACGTTTGAACAAATGCCGCACCGAAAACGAATAGCATGATGAAACCACAAGCAACCATGATACGGAATGACCAGAATAGCGGCCATACTGTTGGGATTGAATCGTCCGCAGCTGCTTGGATTTGCTCTTCTGTCGCATCAACAACATTGTCTGTGTAGCGTTTTAGAAGTAGACCGTAACCTAGGTCACCCTTCACTTCATCAAACGCAGTCATGTTTTCTTCTGACTTGTCACCTGCGCGAAGCTTCTCTAGAAGTTCATACGCGTACATACCGTCACGAATACGATCGACGTGCTCATCACGTAGGTCACGAAGACCTGTTACTTGCTCATCAAAAGAACGTGTCGCGATGATACCCATTACGTAAGGGATCTTAATTGCGTAATCTGTGTGCATGGTTTCTTGGTTAGGAACACCAAACAACGTAAACGCTGCTGGAGCTGGCTCTGTGTGCCATTCTGCTTCAATTGCAGCAAGCTTCACTTTTTGAACTTCACCAAGCTCGTAGCCAGATTCGTCGCCAAGAACGATGGTAGATAAGATAGCTGCAATACCGAAAGATGCAGCGATAGCAAATGAACGACGAGCAAACGCAATGTCACGACCTTTTAATAGGTAGTATGAACTGATGCCTAGAATAAACATTGCGCCACAAGTGTAACCAGAAGCAACCGTATGCACGAACTTAACCTGAGCAACTGGGTTTAGTACAACTTCAGAGAAGCTTACCATTTCCATTCGCATGGTTTCGAAGTTGAAGTCCGCGCCTACTGGGTTTTGCATCCAGCCGTTTGCGATAAGAATCCAAAGTGCAGAGAAGTTAGAGCCCAGCGCCACAAGCCAAGTAACCGCTAAGTGTTGACGTTTAGATAGACGATCCCACCCGAAGAAGAATAGACCAACAAAAGTTGACTCCAGGAAGAATGCGACAAGGGCTTCGATCGCTAGCGGCGCACCGAAGATGTCACCTACATAGTGGGAGTAGTAAGACCAGTTCGTACCAAACTGGAATTCCATGGTAAGGCCTGTCGCCACACCAAGTGCAAAGTTAATACCGAATAGCTTACCCCAGAACTTGGTCATGTCCTTGTAGATTTGCTTGTTCGTCATTACGTACATCGATTCCATAATGGCCAGAAGGAAGGCCATACCAAGGGTCAATGGTACGAATAGGAAGTGATACATCGCTGTCAGTGCAAACTGCAACCGCGATAGATCAACTACGTCAATCATGGTAACTCCTATGTGTCGGCTGAATGACACTCTCTACATATTGCAATCCATATTCAAGTGTTATTTACACTTGAAAAATGTTGAATTATCACAACTCATTGTTGCAAAAATGTGCTTCATTGGTTAGTTAATTGTTAAGCATCAGCTAATATAGCTAGGGCTAATATTACTTGTAAAAACAGATTGTTTCAAAAGGTTTATAGCCGGAATGCGCTTTGATATACATCAATGTTTATGCGCGGAATTTGAACAAAAATCCATCACATTGATCCAGATCAACCAGTATTAGATACGGATGTTAAGAGAGAGTAATCAGGAGAGAAATTAACCAGTTGCGAGCAAACATAGAGTTAACAATCAATGCTTTTTACTTACTAAACTGGTATGAGAAGAAATTCAAAAAATGTGAGTTTGGTCAACTTTAATGAAGCGCTGGGCAGCAAAGGCCCAGCGCGGGAATCTTATTTTTCAATTCCGAAATGCAAATACGCACGATCTGTCGCGATTCTTCCACGTGGAGTGCGTTGTAAATAACCTTGCTGAATAAGATAAGGCTCAAGAACGTCTTCGATAGTATCCTTTTCTTCACCTATCGCTGCCGCCATGTTATCGAGTCCGACCGGACCACCACCAAATTTCTCCATAATTGCGAGTAGTAGTTTGCGGTCCATATAATCGAAACCTTCGGCGTCCACATCAAGCATATTCAGCGCTTTGTCGGCAACCTCTGCACAAATGTGACCATTTCCTTTCACTTCCGCATAATCGCGAACACGACGTAGTAGACGGTTAGCAATACGTGGTGTGCCACGTGCACGTCTTGCCACTTCCAAGGCGCCTTCAGGTTCCATTGACAAACCTAAACAATCCGCGCTGCGCTGCACAATATCTTGTAGGTCTTTTATCTTATAAAACTCAAGACGCTGAGTAATACCAAAACGATCGCGTAATGGTGACGTTAAAGAGCCCGCTCGGGTCGTTGCACCAATCAAAGTAAACGGTGGCAAATCGATCTTAATAGAACGAGCGGCCGGACCTTCACCGATCATAATATCCAGTTGATAATCTTCCATCGCCGGATACAGAACCTCTTCAACCATCGGGCTTAAGCGGTGAATTTCGTCAATAAATAGAACGTCATTTTCTTCTAGGTTGGTTAGTAACGCGGCTAAATCGCCTGCTTTTTCAAGAACTGGCCCTGAAGTAGTACGGATGTTTACTTCCATCTCGTTGGCGACAATATTTGCTAGCGTGGTTTTACCCAAACCCGGAGGGCCAAAAATTAACAGGTGATCAAGAGCTTCACTACGTAACTGAGCGGCTTTGATGAAAATCTCCATTTGGTCACGAACGTGGTCCTGACCTTGGTAATCCGCCAACTTCTTTGGTCGAATAGCACGGTCAATGACATCTTCATCACGAAAGGCAGGGTTTTCTGGAGCGATTAAACGATCGGCTTCAATCATCTTTTTACCTTGAAAAATGGTTACCTGAGAGAATAATGCCGCTCGTTTAACAGCAAGTGGCATATTTCTGTATCTCGTCATCCTGTACAGCGACGAAGGAGCGTGATACAGGATCTTCTATCCGAGCACTTTATGGTCAAAATTGTTTCATTAACCGCTCAGCGCGCTGCTATTAGATTCCTAGTCTCGCCAAGGCTCGCTGGAATGACACAAAAATATCGTTAAGCGATTGGCATTAACCTTAGAGAATGAGTTATCTTGAACAAATGCTCACTGTGAAACCAGCGTTACACCATTGATTTTAGAGCTTCACGGATCATTTGCTCACTGCTCATGTCCGGTTTAGCAATTTGAGACACCACTTTCGACGCTTGAGTCGGCTTGTACCCCAAAGCAAGCAACGCACTGATTGCCTCTTCTTCAGCGCTGTTTGAGTCAGACGCACGAGAGTCTGCAGGAGCCGCGTCCGTAAATGATGTAAACAAGTCACCAGCCCCCCACCCTTTCAAGCGGTCTTTCATTTCAACAACCAAACGCTCTGCGGTTTTCTTACCAACGCCTGGAAGCTTAACTAGGGTAGAAACGTCTTCATGTTCCACACAAGTAACAAATTGGCTTGCTGTCATACCAGAGAGAATACCAAGACCGAGTTTAGGACCAACGCCATTGGCTTTGATCACTTCACGGAAAAGTGCCCGTTCTTTTACTGTGTTGAAACCGTATAGCAATTGCGCATCTTCACGGACGACAAAGTGAGTATAAATAATGGCTTCTTCGCCAACATTTGGCAGCTCGTAAAAACAGCTCATTGGCATCTGGACTTCATAACCAATGCCATTAACTTCAATTAATACTTCAGGTGGTTGTTTTTCAATCAGTGTGCCACGAAGACGTCCAATCACTATAAATACTCTTTGGAAATGAATTTGCGACAGGATAATAAAGAACTGGATAGACATCCAGTTAATTTTATCGGTAGCGCCCTTTTCTGGCACTGGTTGCTTTGCCCGCTAAGGCAACGAGAGTTTTGTTCGTATTGGCATGACAAATCGCCACACCTAAAGCATCGGCTGCATCCGCTTGAGGCTTGGCGGGCAGTTTAAGCATCTGCTGAACCATATGCTGAACTTGCGCTTTGTCCGCACCACCAGTACCGACTACAGCTTGCTTAATAAGACGCGCGGCGTATTCGTATACCGGCAACTCTGCATTCACAGCAGCAACAATTGCGCTGCCACGAGCCTGGCCAAGCTTTAATGCTGAATCCGCATTTTTAGCCATAAACACTTGTTCAATCGCAAATACGTCCGGTTGAAACTGAGTAATGATTTCCGTGACGCCAGCGTAAATCTGCTTAAGACGGCCCGGAAGTTCTTTTTCTGAAGTACGAATACAGCCACTACCAAGGTATTGCAAATGGCGTCCATTTTGACGAATGACCCCATAACCGGTAATGCGTGAACCTGGGTCAATGCCCAAAATAATTGACATGAATGTTCCTAAAAATGAGGCCGAATACGGCCTCAATTTCTTATTATTACTTTTAGCTTACTTTCTAACTTCGGAGCGAATACCGCCCACTGCACATTGAGTTTACTCTAGAGAGGCCGCAACGTCGTCAGAGATGTCACCGTTGTGATAAACCTCCTGAACATCGTCCAGATCTTCTAAAGCGTCAATCAAACGAAGCAGTTTTGGAGCAGTGTCCACATCCAGTTCTGCTTTCGTTGAAGGGATAAGCGACACTTCGGCGTTCTCCGCCTCAAAACCGGCAGCATCAAGGGCATCTTTTACGAGTCCAAAATCGCTTGGCGCGGTGTAAACATCAATCGAGCCATCTTCTGATGTTTCGATGTCATCAGCGCCACTTTCTAACGCCACTTCCATCACCGCATCTTCATCTAAACCTGGGGCGTATGAGATCACGCCTTTCTTGTCGAAAAGATAGTTTACACTACCATCCGTACCCAGATTGCCTCCTGACTTCGAGAACGCATGGCGTACGCCAGATACTGTGCGATTTCGGTTATCCGTCATACATTCGACCATGACCGCAGTGCCACCTGGACCATAACCTTCATAGATTACGGTTTCCATATTGTCGTCGCCTTCACCGCCAGCACCTCGGCTGACAGCGCGGTTGACAGTGTCACGCGTCATGTTGTTAGACAACGCTTTATCAATTGCAGCTCGCAAACGTGGGTTATTTTCTGGCTCACCGCCTCCCTCTTTTGCCGCAACAACGATTTCACGGATTAATTTGGTAAAGATTTTGCCGCGCTTCGCATCTTGCGCTGCTTTACGGTGACGAATATTCGCCCATTTACTATGACCTGCCATAATTCACCTTTTAATGTATTTTGACGCTTAATAGCAAACATGAGCTAAAAAGCGTTGCTTGGGAAATTGCTTTGGAAGTTTCTTAGGTTTATTTAAACAAAAACTCCCGCAGTTGCGGGAGTTTTCTTCAAATGTTGTGCGCTTATTCTGCGTCTTTTTCTTTCGCTGCAGTCACTGCGATTGCTAGCTCTTCTAGCGCAGCTGGGTTCGCAATGCTTGGTGCGTCTGTTAGTAGACACGCCGCTGCTGTTGTTTTCGGGAATGCAATAACATCACGGATGTTCTCGGTACCACATAGCAGCATCACTAGACGGTCAAGACCGAATGCAAGACCAGCGTGTGGAGGCGTACCGAATTTTAGTGCATCAAGCAGGAAGCCGAACTTAAGCTGTTGCTCTTCAGGTGTGATGCCTAGAATATCAAATACGGCTTCTTGCATATCTGCGTTGTGGATACGAACAGAACCGCCGCCAACTTCGTAACCATTTAGAACCATATCGTAAGCGTTAGAGTTTGCCGCAGCTGGGTTCGCTTTTAGCTCTTCCGCAGTCACACCTAGAGGTGACGTGAATGGGTGATGCATCGCGTGTAGGTTGCCTTCGTCATCTTCTTCGAACATTGGGAAGTCAACAACCCA
Source organism: Vibrio sp. VGrn 2 (assembly GCF_009361695.1). Lineage (NCBI taxonomy): Bacteria > Pseudomonadati > Pseudomonadota > Gammaproteobacteria > Vibrionales > Vibrionaceae > Vibrio > Vibrio sp. VGrn 2. The sequence continues at coordinate 522,992 of NZ_RBWD01000002.1, forward strand.
TAGTGGAGCCCATGCAGATTCGTCAGTTAGCTCTAGATCTTTACCTAGTTTCAAACGTAGCGCGCCCATTGCTTCTGCAACGATACCCGCTTTATCAGCGCCAAATAGGATGATGTCACCAGATTCCGCTTGAGTGCGATCTAGGATAGCGTTGATCACATCTTCGTTTAGGAACTTAGCTACTGGAGATTGGATACCTTCCATGCCTGCTGCACGATCGTTAACCTTCATCCAAGCTAGACCTTTCGCACCGTAGATACCAACGAATTCACCGTAGCCATCAATTTGCTTACGAGTCAAAGATGCACCACCTGGAACGCGAATAACGGCAACGCGGCCTTTCTCGTCGTTTGCTGGGCCAGAGAATACTTTGAACTCAACGTCTTTCACTAGGTCAGCAACGTCTACTAGCTCTAGTGGGTTACGTAGGTCTGGCTTGTCAGAACCGAAACGGCGAATCGCTTCGCTGAATGGCATTACTGGGAACTGACCTAGGTCTACGTTTAGTAGCTCTTGCCACATATCGCGAACCATGTTTTCCGTCACTTCACGTACTTGGTCAGCCGTCATGAATGACGTTTCGATATCGATTTGAGTGAATTCTGGTTGACGGTCAGCACGCAAGTCTTCATCACGGAAACACTTAACGATTTGATAGTAACGGTCAAAACCAGACATCATTAGAAGCTGTTTGAATAGCTGTGGAGACTGAGGAAGCGCGTAAAAGCTGCCTTTGTGAACACGGCTAGGTACTAGGTAGTCACGCGCGCCTTCTGGTGTCGCTTTCGTTAGTACTGGCGTTTCGATATCTAGGAAGCCGTTGTCATCTAGGAAACGACGAACAAAGCTAGATGCTTTAGCACGTAGCTTGATGCGGTCACTCATTTCTGGACGACGAAGGTCTAAGTAACGGTACTTCAGACGTTGCTCTTCAGAGTTCTTTTGGTTGAAGTCTAGAGGCAAAACGTCACTGCGGTTGATGATTTCAAGACCTGTCGCAAGGATCTCAACTTCACCTGTTGCCATGTCTTTGTTTGCTTGGCTTTCTGGACGAACGCGTACTTCACCCGTTAGTTTGATACAGAATTCATTACGAAGTGTATTAGCCACTTCATACGCTTCCGCCATATCTGGATCAACAACTACCTGAACGATACCTTCGCGATCTCGCATATCAATAAAAATAAGACCGCCTAAATCACGACGACGGTTAACCCAGCCGCAAAGTTCTACAGTTTGTCCTGCAAGGGACTTGTTCAGGTGACCACAGTAATGGGTACGCATAATGAAATTCCCAATCTCTCAAATGTTGTTAACTACGCTCTGTCAGCCTCATTGCCAAGCAGAGTAAAGATTCAGTTATACGCTGAATGTCCACGAAAATCGACTACTCAACATACAATTAAGTGTGTTTTATCATTCACTGGTGCTTTTTAGTACAACAAATGTTCAAAAGCGCACCAAAGCGAAAAAATTGGTGGGGATTATAGCGTGAAATTACCTATTTCAGCAAAACTCTCGTAAAGTATTCACACGAGTAGCAAGCAGTAAAGAATAATGGATAACTTACCTCTTCGACTTGGATTGACAATGTGGTCGCATAATCAATGGCAGCAAAGCTTTTACGGCAGCGGGACAAAGCCCGCTGAACGTTTAGAAAAGTATGCACAGGTGTTCCATACCGTAGAAGGCAACACGACATTTTATGCCACGCCGACGCTCAACACGGTGCAAAACTGGAGAGCAGCAACCCACGATGATTTTCGCTTTACTTTCAAACTTCCTAAAGCCATCACTCATGAGCAAATGCTAAGAGGTTGCAGCGAACAGCTGAGAGACTTCATGAAAGTCATGGAGCCGTTGCATGACCGTGTGGGGCAATGGACAATTCAATTGCCAGCCGCATTTGGTCCTGAGCACCTTGATCGACTGAAAAAGTTCTGTGCGAGCTTTCCACCTAACTTCCCTCTTGGTGTTGAGGTTCGTCATATGGCATTTTTCTCCAAAGGTGAAGAAGAGCGAGCGCTTAACCAATGGTTAGTAGAAAATAACATTGACCGCATTATTATGGATAGCCGCCCTGTCTTTGCCGCTAAGCCAGACAATGAAGCGGTCATTGATGCGCAAATGAAAAAACCAAGAGTACCAGTCCACGCCATTGCTACCGCTTCACACCCTTTGATTCGCTTTATTGGTCATCCAGAAGAACAGCAAAATTACGAGTTTTTTACACCATGGCTCAGCAAGTTGCCGCAATGGATTACAGAAGGTAAACAGCCGTATGTCATGATCCATACTGCGGACAATATAATTGCGCCGGAGTTGGCAGCCAATCTGTATAAAGACATACAAAAGCGTATAACACTTCCTGACTTGGCATCTTTCCCGGCTAACGATGGCAACTCGCAGTTGCAGATGTTCTAACGCAACACATGACAGAGGCGTGAAATTCCCATAAAATACGCGCCTTTTTTGGTGCCTGACGTTTTCAGGCGGCTTGTATGCAGAGACTTGGTTATGAACCCTAAGAGCAATCCAGATACTATTTTTTCGGCTCCAATCGATAAAATTGGGGATTTCACGTTCGATGAACGCGTAGCGGAAGTATTTCCTGACATGATTCAACGATCGGTGCCGGGTTACAGCAACATTATTTCTGCAATTGGTATGCTGGCAGAGCGTTTTGTAAAACCTCACTCAAACATCTACGACCTAGGTTGCTCTTTGGGTGCTGCTACGCTGTCTATGCGTCGTCATATCAAACAAGAAGGCTGTAAGATCATTGCGGTCGACAATTCACCTGCAATGGTTGAGCGTTGCAAATTGCATGTAAACGCGTACCGAAGCGATACTCCTGTAGATGTGGTTGAAGCGGATATTCGTAATATCGATATTGAAAACGCATCAGTTGTCGTACTGAACTTTACTCTGCAATTTCTTTCTCCAGACGATCGTTACGCCCTGCTTGAACGAATCTACGCGGGTCTACGTCCAGGCGGAATTTTGATTTTGTCGGAGAAATTCGTCTTCGAAGATGAAGTGTCAAACGAGCTATTAATTGACCTTCACCACGACTTTAAACGTGCAAATGGTTATAGCGAACTAGAAATCAGCCAAAAGCGCAGCGCGATAGAAAACGTAATGCGCCCAGATTCAAAGAAAGAGCATAAAGAGCGTTTCGCTAAAATTGGCTTTTCTAGCTACGATGTTTGGTTCCAATGCTTTAACTTTGGCTCTATGTTCGCAATTAAATAAACCGTGCATACAAAGGCCCTGAATCACGCCACTTTAGGCTGTTATTTAATAATTTTAATACCATCAACTCAGCGATTAACTAACTATGTTTAACTTTGCAAACTTCTACCAATTGATTGCCCAAGACACACGTCTTCAACCTTGGCTCAATGTGCTACCACAACAGCTAACGGATTGGCAAAATGCAGAGCACGGTGACTTTGGTCGCTGGTTGAAAGCACTGAATAAGATTCCAGAAGGCTCACCGGATCAAATTGACATCAAGAATTCAGTGACCATCAGCAACGACACTCCTTTCCATGAAGGTGAGCTGAAGAAATTAGAGAACTTACTTCGTACATTCCACCCATGGCGCAAAGGGCCATACCACGTACACGGCATTCATATTGATACTGAGTGGCGCAGTGATTGGAAATGGGACCGTGTGCTTCCGCATATTTCTCCATTAAAAAACCGCAGCGTACTCGATGTTGGTTGTGGTAACGGCTACCACATGTGGCGCATGCTGGGTGAAGGTGCACGCTTAACCGTCGGTATCGATCCATCTCACCTGTTCCTAATTCAGTTCGAAGCAATTCGTAAACTAATGGGCGATGACCAACGTGCGCACCTACTGCCGTTGGGTATTGAACAACTACCTAAGTTAGAAGCGTTCGACACGGTATTCAGCATGGGCGTACTTTACCACCGTCGCTCTCCACTGGATCACTTGGTGCAGCTAAAAGATCAATTAGTGTCTGGTGGTGAACTAGTATTGGAAACACTCGTGATTGAAGGTGATGAGAATGCAGTGTTGGTTCCAACTTCTCGTTACGCACAAATGCGTAATGTCTATTTCTTCCCTTCAGCAAAAGCACTGAAAGTATGGTTAGAGTTGGTAGGATTTGAAGATGTGCGCATCGTTGATGAAAACGTCACTTCGGTTGATGAACAACGTACCACAGATTGGATGACGCATAACTCTCTACCAGACTATCTAGATCCGAACGACCCAAGCAAGACTGTAGAAGGTTACCCTGCCCCTCGCCGCGCGGTTCTTGTCGCTCGCAAACCATAATTCGCTGAGATTCCTGACATTGTCTTAACTCATTTTACGAGTTAAGACATTACCCTCTTTCCTCGTACTGAGCGTGTTTGTTTTTCGAGTCCATTTGTTACATCAAAACATAAGCACGCTCTAAATAAGGATGCGCTTTTATGTCCTTGATTTTTAGCTTTTCATCACTATTCCTCAAACAATAAGTAATAGAGAAACATTCTTACTTGTGAGGCTTTATCGATATGAGCTAAACTCCTAAAAAATAAACAACTTAATCCAATCCCAAGGTTTTCAATGTTATTACGATTGACCCCGATTGTTGCCATCGCCTTACTATCTGGATGCTCACTAACCAAAGGCGAACAGTACCACCAAGAAACGTTAGCGGCTATTCAAACTTCAGAAGCGAATGTCAATAATCGCATTACTAACTTAGAGCTTCAGCTCAGCAACCAATCGGACTATATCGACAGCCTTGAAGAACAAGTCGATAAACTACAGGTTGAACTTCTGACATTTCGTGATGAAGCAATGGCAGAAGTGAAAAAGCCAAAAGAGCCGATTATTGTCCAATCTCCTGCTCCTGTGGAACCAACACCAACTCATGATATTGTCCTTGGCTCAATTGAAAAGGTCACTATTGACTCCATTAAGCAGACTTTTGATGCACGTGTCGACACCGGTGCCGCAACCTCATCTTTAAATGCAGTTGATATTGAAGAGTTCGAAAGAAACGGCAAAAACTGGGTTCGATTCCACCTGGCAGATACCAGTAAATCCGAAGAAGAAAAAAATACTTGGATTGAAGCGCCTGTCATTCGTTACGTAAAAATTCGCCAAGTTACCAGTGAAGAACTAGAACGTCGCGCTGTAGTAGAACTTTGGGTGCGCGTTGGAAAAATTCATGAAAAAGCGCAATTTACGTTGGCAGATCGCTCGCATATGAACCATCCTATTTTACTGGGTAGAGAATTTATGCGCGACATCGCACTTGTCGATGTAAGTCGTACCTATATCCAAACGGACGAAGATAAAAAATAATAAGGTAGATTATGACGTCAAAAATACCGTTTTACCTTTCAATCATCTTATTGGTGATTGCGGGCATTGCTTTGAGTGTTTTCAGACATGAAAACTACGGCGTGCCTTGGACACCAGGCGAAACTCGTCAGGTATGGGATGTAGAGGCACGTATTGAGTTCAATGCTAACGGCAATGAAGTCAAAGCTTCACTCGCAGCACCTCATACACAAAGTGGTTATACGCTTATCGGTGAATCCGCTTCCTCTTCTGGTTATGGCGTTTCCTACATTAATTCTGATTCTGGACGTCGTGCCGAGTGGTCAATTCGTCAGGCCAAAGGTCCTCAAACCATTTACTACAAAGCGCAGTTCTTAGTGGACCCTCAGGCTAAAGTTACGCCTCTACCACCAACTGAAGACATTACGTCACCAACTCTATCAGCGCCACAAGCTGCGGCGGCAAATGCCCTTGTTGAGCGTGCGATGAGTCGTTCTGCCGACAATGTGACCTTTACTCGTGAACTCATCAAAGCGCTTAATGACCCAGACAGTCAAAACTCATCGCTACTACTGAATGACTTCAGCCGTACTGATGCACTACATAATATTTTGCTTACCGCAGGTATACAGAGCAAAACCGTCGGTGTTATCGAACTAGAAGATGGCCGTCGACGCCAAACCATTCAACCAATGGTTCAAGTTTGGTCAGGTAAAGATTGGGTGCTGTTCTCACCAAATTCCGAACAGAAAGCCGTGAAACCAAACTTATTAGTTTGGGATGAGTCGAATGTATCCCTGCTTGATCTTGTTGGTGGTAAAAATAGCCAAGTTCATTTCTCAATGATCAAGCAAGAAATGACTCCACAGCAAGCAACAAACAACAAGATAGAAGCTGATGGGCTGCTGAATATTTCAATTCATAGCTTGCCTCTTGAAGAACAAGCAATGTTTAAGACCATCATGCTGATCCCTATCGGTGCCCTTATTGTGGTGTTCTTGCGCGTGATTATCGGTCTAAAAACATCCGGTACTTTCATGCCAGTACTGATTGCTGTTGCGTTTGTTCAAACCCAGCTATTAACGGGTATTGTCGGTTTCTTACTAATCGTTGGCACAGGCTTGATTATTCGAAGTTACTTATCGAGGTTGAACTTACTACTTGTAGCACGGATATCAGCGGTCATTATTACCGTTATTATGATCATTTCGGTGTTCACAGTAGTCGCATTTAAGATGGGCTTAACGGAAGGCTTAACAATTACGTTCTTCCCGATGATCATCTTGTCTTGGACAATTGAACGTATGTCTATCCTATGGGAAGAAGAAGGCGCGAAAGAAGTTGCTCTGCAAGGTGGGGGCTCACTGCTCACCGCAGTATTGGTTTACTTAGCGATGACGAACTCATACATTCAGCACCTAACCTTTAATTTCATTGGTCTACAGTTGATTGTTCTGGCCGGTATTCTATTGCTAGGTACTTACACAGGTTACCGTCTAACTGAGTTACGTCGTTTCAAACCACTAGCGGAGGACTAAACGATGTTCGAAAGTTTTACTTCGCCAGCTAAGCTTCGCCATAAAGGCATTATGGGGATGAACAAACGTAACCACAGTTATATCGGCCGTTACAATGATCGTTCTAAATACCCATTAGTTGATGACAAGCTCAAGACTAAAATTATTGCGCAGGCAGCAGGGGCGACAGTCCCTGCCCTGATCGGCGTTATTCATAACCAAGCAGAAGTAAAGACAATCCATAGAATGGTGCAAGATTGGCCTGGTTTTGTTATCAAGCCCGCTCAAGGTAGTGGTGGTAAGGGTATTTTGGTTATTACCTCGCATAAAGATGGGGTCTATACCAAACCTTCCGGCTCTACAATTGGTAAGGACGAAGTTGAACGTCATATCAGTAATGCGCTTGCTGGCCTTTTCTCTCTTGGTGGTAAAAACGACGTCGCAGTCGTTGAGAACCTGATTAAGTTTGATGATTGTTTCGATGGCTTCAGTTATGAAGGTGTGCCTGATGTTCGAATCATCGTATTTAAAGGCTACCCTGTTATGGCAATGATGCGCTGTTCTACGGCGGCGTCGGACGGTAAAGCAAACCTTCACCAAGGCGCTGTGGGCGTGGGCATTGATATCGCCACAGGTAAAGCAATCCGAGCGGTGCAATTCGACCATCCAGTCACCCACCATCCGGATACCGGCAAAGACCTTTCTACCCTCCAAGTCCCGCACTGGGAGCGCTTGCTTGAGCTTGCGTCTAGTGCGTGGGAGATGACAGGGTTGGGATACATGGGTACGGATATGGTGCTGGATAAAGAGGAAGGACCTATGGTTTTAGAGCTCAACGCTCGTCCTGGCTTGGCAATCCAAATCGCCAATGGTGCAGGCTTGCTTCCTCGTTTGAAACACATAGAGAGCCTCGGCACACCTGCCGAGTATCCAAAGCCGATTGAACGTGTCGCCTACGCAGCAGAGCAGTTTGGGGTAAAACCACAGTTCTAATCGCCAATCACAATATCATTCGCCAGTAATTGTTCGGATTGCTGGCGTTTTTGTTTCCGTTTCCAAAACCGTCTACCTACTCATCTTATTAAACAAACCCATCTCACCTATAACTTGAATCAATGATCGAGCTAACAGAATCAACATAGATCGTTTCTTTTCTCCTTTAACTTTTGAGTATGATGAGGTCTCCCCTTACTCAACTTGAGAGGTTGAGAAATGCTAACAAAAGAAACAGATAACGATGAACCAGAGCTTGAAGAACAAGAGAGCTTAGACCAGCATTTACAACGCTTGTCTGAGCTTTCTGTCCAAGCACTTGAAGAGCTTGCTGAAATGATCGATATCAGAGACGATATTTCAGAGGAATAAAACTTAGCCTCCCCGCTAAGTTCTATTAATAAGCCGAGACTGTCGTCCTACAGTCTCGGCTTATTTTATACGCTTTGAAGCCTCCAGCTAACAAATACAAAAACGCCCGCAATAAATGCGGGCGTTTTACTAGATTCGGAGTTTACGATTCAAACTCTTCGATCATCTCTTGCGCTTCGGTCTTAGGCTTATCCGTTTGACCAAAACCTCGTAGACCAACTACGTGTACGTGCTCATGGTCTTTAAACACCTTACGCACCAACTTGTAGGTAGTCCCTTTCTCTGGGCTGATGTTTTCTGGTGCCGCGATAAGAAGCTGCATATCTAGACGGTCACACAATTCGAACAATGTCGCGATCGATTTCGCATCCAGACGCGCTGCTTCATCCAAGAAGAGCAAACGACAAGGCACAATGTCTTTGCTGCGCAGACGACGAGACTCTTCTTCCCAGCTTTGCACGACCATCAATAGAATTGACTGACCGGTACCGATCGCTTCACCTGTTGATAGCGCGCCAGACTCAGCCTGTAGCCAACCATCTGTACCACGGTTCACTTCTACACTTAGCTCTAGGTAGTTACGGTAATCCAGTAGCTCTTCACCCAAAACCTGAGGAGAACGTTGACCCATATCGATATGTGGGTTCACACGTTGGAACAGTTTCGCCATTGCTTCAGAGAAGGTAAAGCGAGTCGATTCGAACAGATCTTTATGCTGCTCTTGTTGTGTCGCTAGACCGTTCAGTAGCACTTCGTGACTTTCACGGATCTTCACGTTTAGACGTACGCCCTTCACCTGACCAAACGAGATGTTCGACAAGCCTTGGTTCAGCATACGAATACGGTTCTGCTCACGCTGAATCGTCTTCTTGATGATGCTCGCTACCGACTCAGAGCTGATCGCTAGGCGGTTTTCACGTTGCGTTAGCTCTTCCGTTAGACGCGCCAGTTCCACTTCCATCTCTTCGATCGCTTCTACTGGGTCATCGGTGCGGATGATGTCCTGACGAATACGCTCACGAAGGTGTTGGTAAACCGCAATGTAGAACAGAACTTTACGCTCTGGGCGAGCGTTGTCTTCTGATAGACGCAGCGCATCACGCAAGTCGTCATTGTTCGCAACCGCTAAACGCAGCGCACCCAATGATTTATCCGACATCGAACGCAATTCATCCGCCGACATGTAAGCCAGTTCGCGCTTGTGTAGACGACGCTCCACATCGTTTTCACGCGCTAAGCGAAGTACTGAACACCAACCCGCTTTCGCTGCAACGACAAATTTGCGCAGCTCTGCGTATTCTTTCTGCACTTTCTTCAGACGTTTCGCTAAGCCTTTCATCTCAAGCTCGGTCGACGTTATCGTGCGCTCGTATTCACTCTTACGACTACGTGAAGTATGTAAGCGTTCGTGCAGCTCGTCACGACGGCGCATTGCACGCTCTTCCGCACCTTCGTCGGCATTTACGCCATACTCTTGCAGCTCTTGTTTGAACTCTTGTACGGTTTCTTGCTTAGCTTGATGCGAACTCTTCAAAGACGCCAATACTTGGTTGTATTGGTTCATTTGTCCTTGTGCTTGCTTCAACTCTTCACGAGAACGAGTACGAGTCTGTTCAGCTTGAACCAACTTCGCTTTGAGCTGCTCACTCAGTTCGCTACTTTTGTTCAGAAGATCAACCGAGTCTGAGTAAGCGAAGTAGTGACGACGTTCAACCAGATCCGAGAGTGCAAAGATTTGCTTCTTAAGATCTTGTAACTGTTCATCTGCTGCTTTGTATTCTGCTTCTAGTGCATCGAATTGCTCTGGGTCAGCATCAAGCGCAGACGCAATATTCTCTAGTTGCGCGACGGCTTTTGCATGATTGTTTAAGAAGTTTTTCGCCTCTGCAAGCTGAGCGATTTTCTCTTCTAGCTCATCAAAACGCGCTTGCAATGATTCATCTTCAACAAGCACCATGTGTGATGCTAGCTTGTCCAGAGAAGACAGTGCTTGCTTACTAGTTTGAAGCTGAGAGCGTTGCTGCTGCTCTTTTGCATCCAGATCCGCCAGCACGCGAGCGATTTGGTTACGCTTATCACGAATGGTTGCGAGCGCTTGTTCTGGATCAGCGTCAAAAGCTACTTGAATGTGGTTAGACACAAATTGGTTAAATGCTTGGTACAAACGCTGCATTTTCTGAGAGTCAAACGCCGCTTTTGCGTGCTTCTCTACCACTTCTTCTCGTTCGTTACGCAGCAACTCTAAACGCTGCTCACGTGCCGCACGACCAAACAATGGGATCTCAGGCAAGCGAGAGTAACGCATTTGGCGATCGTTCATGCGAACACAAACCGCGCCCTCTAACTCTTCTGCATCGAACGAGCTGTCATCAAAGGCATCGATGTCACCTTCAATGATGTACAAGTCTTCTGGACAGTCGTCTATCTCTACCAGTTTCTCTTCGATACCTGACAGGTCAGAAACAACGATAGCGTGACGAGCCGGACCGTACATCGCACTGAAGTAAGGCGCGTCATCGATCGTAATGTCATCGTAGATCTCAGACAGTAATACACCGCCTAAAGTATCAGCCAAACCTTTCAGGCGAGGGTCGTTTGAACCACCAGGAGAAGCAAGACGTTCAATCTCAGTGTCAAGCTGACTGCGACGCTCAGCAAGTTTATCTTTAGCTAAGGACAGCTCCCTTTCTTGCTCAAGAACAACCTGCATGTGGTTCATTACCGCATGGCGATCCTCAAGGTCTGCCCCGCTCTGCTCTCTCAGTTTCTCTAGCGCATCGTTCGCCGCAATCCAAGCTGGCGCTATCGCTTCAAGCTTACTGATTTCTGCCGCCGCGTTTTGCTCTAGACGGCGCTGTTCACCACGCTGATCACGAACTTCCTCTTGAGCTATCTCTAGTGATTCGATTTGCATCGCATGACGTTCACGTTCTTGTTCAAACGTAACTTCATCGGTTAGCTCGACGTGATATTGCTTTTTGTATTCAGCAACCAGTTCACGTGCTTGACGCTGCTGGTTAAGGCTGCGTTCGAGATCACGGTGTTGTGCTCGCCATTGCTGTTCGTTTTGTGCAATTTGCTGTGATTCTCGAGCTTTAGCGATTGCCGATTTTGCGTGCTCAGAGGCTTCTTTGCGCTCAACAGGGCCAACGATGCTCTGTACAAGCTTCAATGCAGTATCAAACTGCTCTGCCGCAGCTGATGACATATCGAGCTTATGTTTCACAGACAACAACGTATTGGTATTTTCTGACTCTTTGTTTTTAAGCTCCGCCACTAACGCTTGTGCGGATTCTGCCGTTAGGCTGTCATCGCCAAGTAGCTGCTTCGCTTTCTCCAGCGCTTGAACGGCTTGTTGGTATTGAAGCGCGCGAGTTTGCTGAACGTCAAGAGCTTGCTGGTAATCAGCAAGTTGCGTCTTAAGGCTGTCCACCTCTTCTTCTGCAACGGTCGCTTGCTCTTCAGCCATCATCACGCGTTCTTGCGCTTCTTCCACTACCATCATTTGTTCTTCAAGACGCTCGCTCAGCTCTTCAAGATCTTCTTGGTAGCGTTCGATCTTCTCTTGCTGACGCAGTGCGTTTTGCACCAGCTGCAAGTGATCCGAAGCCGCTTGGTAGTCTTGCTCTAAAGAAGATTCTGATTCGATCAGCAGTTCCAGCTCTTCTTGAACGCGGTTAAGCAGGTTGTTTTGCTCAATCAAGGTCTCGCGAGAACCAAATAACTCTGAACGCAAAGACAGTGTCTGTTCTAGTTTTTTACGACGCTCGTTGGCATGGCGCATATAGTCCGCTGCCACGTAGTTGGTCGACTCTGTAATCAAGTGTTTGAACAAGTCACGGTCTGCTTGCGTAGTTTTGATCGCTTCTAGCGTCATGCGGTTTTCACGCAGCGCCGATTCCATATCTTGGAACGCTTTCTTCACGCCGCCGTTTTGTGGCAGAAGGTAGTCACGTAGCGAGCGCGTAATCGCACTTGAAATACCACCGTAAAGCGATGCTTCGATCAAGCGGTAGAATTTAGAGCGGTCACCAGAGTTACGCAATTTCTTCGGAATCACACCGAATTCAAACATTTGTGCGTGGTAATCAACAATAGAAGAGAAGGCTTTGAATTGAACACCTTCAAATTCCGCGATCGATTCTTTTACTTCGTTGATTTGACGTACACGAGCTTGAGTCGCAGATACGCTTTCAACCAAAATATCTGTTGGTTTTATATGGCTTGGAAGGCCTTGAATAACAAACGGTTTGATGTCTACTTTCTTATCACGACCCGCTACTTGCTGCAGTTTTACGGCAAAAAGTAGGCGTTGGTTACGTGAGTTCACCACGTCTAGCGCTGCATAACACGCCCCCGGTTGTAGCTTACCGTATAGACCTTTATCGCGAGACGATTGGCTGCTGCCCGCTTCGGTTGTGTTACGGAAGTGCAGTAGCGTTTGGTCAGGAATCAATGCGGTGATGAATGCCGCCATTGTGGTTGATTTACCTGCACCGTTACCACCTGATAGCGTGGTGACTAGACCATCGATGTCAAACGTACGGGCAAAGAAGCCGTTCCAGTTGACCATGGTCAGCGATTGGTATTTACCGCGTTCAATCATGCTCATGCTTCACCCTCTTCTGTTGTTTCTTCTTGGGCTTGGTCGTCTTGATCTTCTTCAGACAATAGGCTGCCTTGGCTTGGCTCTTTGGTGTGCACTACCGCTTCACCATCACGGATCAGACGTAGCTGCGCTTCACGCATATCATCGCCAATACGTACATCGGCACCAAAGCGGAATACCGCTTCACTGATGCTGAATTTACCGGTCTCACCAATGTTGATGATCATGCCTAGGCGGCGTAGACGACGAAGTGACGTGCGTACTTTTTCAAACAGCTTTTCTTTATCAAGGTCAGAACCGGTAGCACGGTTGGTCACCAGCTTCATCAGCTTGTTTTCATCTGCTAGTGCAAGCAGTTCGTCGTACAGTTCTTGGTTAGTGAAGATACCTTCGTGCGCAAGACGCTCTGGGCTTAGGTAAAGGAAACACAGTACCTTACCCACCAGCATATCCAGCTCAGAAAGCACACTGCGGCCAATCAAAGAAGTTGAACGAGGACGAAGGTAGAAGAAACCTTCTGGCGCTTTCACCAATTCGGTATTGTAGCGCTGGTAGAAAGAAGAAAGCTCAAGTTCGAAGTCCGATAACAACGCGTGGTTATCCAGATCTTCACTTGAGATATGACGCCCTGCTCGTAGCATGCTGTCTAGCGCTGGGAACAGAGGGTTAGAGATTGCTTTTGCCAGATTCTCTGACATGTATTCATTAGTATCGGTCGATGACATTCGCTTGTACCTTTGCCCCAAATTCGTTGATCGCTTTCCAGTCTGGTTGAATCGCTTGGTAATCCGATTCTGAATACCCTAGACGCACAGCTTGATCGACAATAATGCGAGCTAAATCAAAATGATGAGTGTAAGGATGCTGTGCAAGGTAATCTCGCAATACCACACTCAAGTCGATTGGCGTGCCTTGATCTTTATGCGCTTTTAGCATGTCACCAATTCGTTCAGACAACTCATCATTGACTTGTTGAAATTCTTCATACTCTACTTCCATCGGAACTTGGCCGGTCACTTCGTCATCACGTAGCACCAACGCCTCATCACGAAGGTCAGAAAGCCTTTCCGCATCTGCATAAGTCAGATACCAAGGCGCATCGAAGTAATCTTTGACGGATTGACGCAGACGCGAGCTAAACGCACGGTTCTTATCCATATCAATTGCAGTACGGATGAACTTGTGTACATGTCGGTCGTAGCCAATCCAAAGGTCGATCGCTTGCTGGCCCCAGCTTGTGATTCGGTCCAGCTTCATTTGCAGACCAAACAACGCTTCTTCGATGAACTCTAGCTCAGGATCGCCGTACACAATTTCTTGAATATCTAGGATCTGAGTTTGCAGTTCATCACTGGCGGCTTGCAGCGTATCTTGAAGTTCACGCAACGTGCTTGATGTTTCTGATAGGAGCGCTTCACAGTTGTTGATCGCTTCGCGCCAGTCTTTATTTAGCAGATCGGCAATTTGTTGTTTTACAGATTGCTGCTGCTCATCCATCACACGCTGGTTAAGATCGATTTGATCGAAGATTTCGCCTACAGAATATTTTAAAACTCCGTATACGTTTTTCTTCCAGTGGCCCGGTGTGCCACCTTTTTGTGCAGCCTCAATCGCTTTCGCCATTTCATCTGCCACCATAGACAGTTGAATAGAAAGGCGCAGTTTCGAGAACTCACGATGACGCACGTAGTAATCGGTAATTCCTATCGCTAAAGGCGACAAGCGGTAAATACTCGCTCCGTCAGTAATCTCACTGACAAAACGGCTAATAAGGCGCTGCTTGACCATCTCGTTGATGGCGTTGTTCGCACGAAAAGCGGATGCTTCGCCAGTCTCATCAAATAATCGAGTGACGATGGCAAACGCATCATGCAATTCACCTTCACCCAATTCTTCATCGAACCTTTCATTACTCAGTACGGCAATGGCTATCAAGAATGCCAATCGCTCTGTGGTCAGGTTCAACGAGAAATCGTGCTGCTTAACCCAGCCAACCAACTCATCGATTGGTTGCTCTGCAGCATTGAGAGTCATCTCACTCATTGTTATTCCTGTTTATCGTTCTTTTTAGCCCACACATGAATGTAGCGGCCTAATGAGAGGTATGGCTCTTGTCGACAAAGTTGTTTTTCTAGCGCCAACACATCTTCAAACTCGTAATCGCCCATGTATTGCATATTACCTATGTAATCACTAAATGAGCGGATACCAGATTTGCCACAAATACTAAAGCCTGAATCTTCTATCCATTGGTAGACTTCTTCAGGTTTTAAGCCTTTTTGCGGCTGTAGTTTAAATCTTTTTCGGTGAGGCATGCCGTCTAATATATGAGGAATGTTGCCACAAACCACGTTTTTATAGACTAAACCATGGTGGTTATAGAACATCACTGATGCGATGCCTCCCGGTTTTACTTGTTCTAGTACCGTTTCAAGTGCGGCCTTAGGATCGACCAACCACTCCATGACGGCGTGAAACATAACAAGATCCACCTGTTCATCCATATGCTCACCAATGGATTGGACAGGCGAATGAATCAGGCGATACTGCTCAAGCAAACCGTTTTTTTCAATATCCTGCTTAGCCAACTGCAGCATTTCCGAAGATAGATCACATAAAGCGATTCGATGTCCGAGCTTAGCAAGCTTTTGCGACATTTGTGCCAAACCACCACCAGCATCCAACACCTCTAGGGGTTGCTGGTCAGCATCTAATTCACTTAGAATCTGTAGAAAATCTTCCCACACAATGATTTGGCGGATCTCCCCTTTATCGGAGCCGTAAATATTTTTTGCAAATTTGTGGGCGATATCGTCGAAATTGCGGTCTTCTGTCACTTCTGCTGAGTTATCATAACGGATTGTGCCGCTATTCTGGCACAAGGAAAGCAGGAATAAAGAGGGGTACCCTCATTTTTATTATCAATTGATGTTTTTTCGGACTATTTATGTATGTTTGAGCTGAAAAAAGTAGTGTCAGCCTTGCTTATGCCACTTCCGGCATTGCTGCTGATAGGCTTGTTGGGTCTTGCTCTCATTAGTTTTACCACAAAACGTAAAACTGGCTGCTTCGTTGTTCTATTCTCTTTTGTTGGCATTTTTCTTGTTGCCTTCCAACCTGTTTCAACCAAGCTTCTTATGCCATTAGAGCGAGAGCATAAAGCCTTTTTGCCAGTTTCTGGCACCATCGACTACGTGATGGTTTTAGGGAATGGTCATGTTATCGATGACGAAATTCCACCCACCTCGCAGTTAAGCCGTGCAGCATTAATGCGCTTAACTGAAGGCATTCGTATTTTAAGAATGTATCCAGGTGCTAAATTAATTTTGTCTGGCTATGCTGGCGGATCTGAAATTAGCCACGCGAGAATGATGGCGAACGTTGCCCTTGCGTTGGGAGTCGCGAAATCCGATATCATTTTATTAGAAGATGCGAAAGATACGTGGGAAGAGGCGCGTCAAGCGGCTGCATTCGTTCAACAAAAGGAGATTGTGTTAGTCACTTCTGCGAGCCACATGAGCCGTGCATTGTATGAGTTCAACGCAGCAGGCATTAAACCAATCCCAGCCCCGACCAACTTCTTGGCTATTAGCGAAATCAGTCAACCTTGGGATAAATACTCACCTAAAGCGCGTTACTTAGAACAAACAGAGCTTTATTGGCATGAGTACTTGGGCAGCATTTGGCAAAGGTTGCGTGATACTGTCGGCCAAACACCAATGGTTGAAGCAAAGTAGTACTATCTTGAAACCACAAAAAAGGAGAGCCGAAGCTCTCCTTTTTCTTTTTAAGACTTAGGTTTGTTCAGTTTAATCACCAGCAAACATATAGCCTTCGCCGTGCACCGTCACAAAAATTTGCGGGTTCTTTGGATCAAACTCCATTTTTGCGCGCATACGTCGAATAAGAACATCAATAGTACGATCATTGGGAGCATCAACTCGGTGGCTGATCATATTCAAAATACGCTCGCGACTTAACACCTGGTTAGGGTAAGACGATAACGCCACCAAAAGTTCGTATTCTGCTTTGGTCAATTTTACGGGTTCGCCGTTACGGCTCAGCGCACGACGTTGAATGTCGAATGTCCACTCTCCAAAACGTACAATATGTTCTTCACTGGTTTCGTTCGCTTTCGCGCTACCGCTACGCGCTGCTGAAATACGCCACAGCAAGTTTTTAACGCGAACCAACAACTCCCTCAGTTCAAAAGGTTTTGTCACATAATCGTCAGCGCCCATTTCTAGGCCTACGATTTTATCAATGCTATCCGTGCGTCCTGTTACTAATATGATACCAATATCCGATTGGCTACGTAATTCACGAGTAAGCATCAGGCCGTCTTCACCCGGCAGGTTGATATCCAGCATGATTAGGTCTACATCACCCGCTTGCAGGACCTCACGCATTTCTGCGCCACTCTCTGCTTCGCTGACTTGGTAACCCTCATTTTGGAAATATCCCGCAAGCTTACTACGAGTTACAACATCATCTTCTACGACTAATACGTGATAGCTCATTTACACCACTTTTCTGTCTTCTTATTATCCAAGACGTATTCTATTCATAACTAGTAACATTTCTAGTCATAGATACATTAAAAAGCAAGATTTAGCGTTTTTATTGATTCAAAACAAGCTTACCCATCGCTATTAATAAACGTTAATTTTTGACCATAAAACATAATAATTATAGTTACTGCTATTCATTTTAATTGATTACACTTAGGGGATACCCCTAATTGACTTTGTGATGCACAACTTGAAGCATCATTCAGGAGCCCAAAATGCAAGAAGTGAAAGCTTTTAATGAAAAACGCGCTGAAATTTACTGGTGGTTTTCGAGCTTGTTCGCAAAAGAGCTAACAGAGAAAGAGCTGGAAGCCTACCACAGTGTTGAAATTCGCAGTTTTCTAGCAGGTTTAGGTGAAAATGAGTCGCTGAAACCAGCCGTTGATAGCCTCGTTGATGCGCTAAACCGATTGCAAGATCGTGAAGACGCTCAATTGGAGCTTGCTGCTGACTTTTGTGAACTGTTTTTGAAGACAGAAAAATATGGCGCTCTTCCTTACGCATCGATGTACATCGGTGAATCAGGTTTGCTGAATGACAAGCCAGCCGAGGAAATGGAAAAGTTGATGGCAGAATTTGGCGTTCAAGTAGATGAAAATCTAAAAGAGCCTGCTGACCACTTAGCCGTTGAACTCGACTTTCTCGGCAACATGATTATCCGCTCAAACGAACTTGAGCAAGAAAAACACATGGAAGAAGCCTTCGTTAAACAAAACGACTTTATCCAGAAACAGTTAATGTCTTGGTTACCTCAGTTTGCAGACAAATGTAAACAATTCGACGAATTTGGGTTCTACTCGAGCGTCGCGAAACTATTAGTTGCATTTTGTAAACTAGACAGCGCTTACCTTCTTGGTGAATAATTGCCGCCTATTTTTAAGGAGCCCGCCTATCGGGCTTCCTGTATACCTGAAATAACTGAATGTAAGTAAGTTGGGTATATTATTCGTTTGCCTTAACTTAGCTCAAAGACGCTTGGTTATTTAGCAGTCAAAATGTGACTTCAAATACACAAATCTCTTGCTGAAAACATTGCTAGTCAGTCCACATAGGGCTAAAATGTGAGCGCAAACGATTAAATATGATTTATATGTAAACCGCTGAAATATAGCGGTTTTTGTGTTTTTTAACAGGTTGATGGCAATTTCTCATCAGATAGAAAAAAGATAAAATTCATCGACCGATGCTGCTACGTACCCTTTTGTCGTACTTGGACCAACCGCTGCCGAAACACTTAGCGCCAACCTTAGATTGCTGGGTGTAAAACCATTAGAGCATCAGGTACATCCAACACGACATATTTCAGTAGCTCGATACAGGACACCATTTATGGCCACTATAAAAGACGTTGCTCGCTTAGCCGGCGTTTCCACTACGACAGTTTCGCACGTTATCAATAAAACGCGTTTCGTTGCAGAAGCAACGCAAGAAAAAGTAATGAAAGCCGTGGACGAGTTGAATTACGCGCCAAGTGCGGTTGCACGCAGCCTAAAGTGCAACTCAACTCGTACGATTGGCATGTTAGTAACGCAGTCAACCAACCTATTCTTCTCAGAAGTGATTGACGGGGTTGAGAGCTACTGTTACCGCCAAGGCTACACTCTGATTCTGTGTAATACGGGTGGGATTTACGAAAAACAACGCGATTACATCCGTATGCTGGCTGAAAAACGTGTTGATGGCATCCTAGTGATGTGTTCTGACTTAACCGAAGAGCTTAAAGAGATGCTTGACCGTCATGCCGACATTCCTAAAGTGGTCATGGATTGGGGTCCAGAAAGCTCACAAGCGGACAAGATCATGGATAACTCAGAAGAAGGTGGCTACATCGCAACCAAACATCTGATCGACAATGGCCATACTGATATTGCTTGTCTAAGCGGTCATTTTGAAAAACTTGCTTGCCAAGAGCGCATTGCAGGTTTCCGTCGCGCGATGAGCGAAGCGAACCTAACTGTAAATGAGGACTGGATCCTTGAAGGTAACTTTGAATGTGATACGGCCGTATTAGTCGCAGATAAAATTACAGCAATGGACAAACGTCCGACAGCGGTATTCTGTTTTAACGACACAATGGCTCTGGGCCTAATGAGCCGCCTACAACAAAACGGTATCAAAGTTCCTGATGATATTTCAGTGATCGGCTACGACAACATCGAGCTTGCGGAATACTTCTCTCCACCGTTAACAACTATCCACCAACCTAAACGTCGTGTGGGTAAAAATGCGTTCGAGATCCTACTTGAGCGAATCAAAGATAAAGAACACGAAAAGCGAATTTTCGAAATGCAACCTGAGCTTGTAATTCGAAACACCGTGAAGAAAATGAACTAAAATTCGCCAAATATAACGATGTCAAATAAGCGCTCTAAAAGGGCGCTTATTTTTTGTCTCTAAATAACTTTTCCCTGACTTAGGTTTGTTAGACAAAAAATCTCGAATCTCTAAGTCTCTGTTTTATATGTAGGTAAATCACACTCCCTCACAACCTCGAGATCATCCCGCCTTATTCTCAAATATGCACAAACATGCGCTTGTCGACACTTTTTATTGAACCAGAATCACACTTTTACGGGTAAAACGTGATGTTAATTCAATATACGAAGTATGCTCATTCTGTCACGCACAGGGCAAACCATTCGAAAGGGTGGGACGCAAAGCCTCCGGCCTGAACCATAGTACTATATGGAAGGTAGCGGGGTTACCGATGGCAAGTGTGCAAGCGATGACTTTACCCTGTAATGACATTGCTTTTGCGCATGTTTGCTACTCTCTCGGACCTGACTTTTGGTGGCGTAATATTAATTACACCGAGATAACAAAACATGGATAAACCGATACTCAAAGACTCTATGAAGCTATTTGAGGCACTTGGTAATATCAAGTCGCGCTCAATGTTTGGTGGCTTCGGACTATTCGCTGATGAAACAATGTTTGCACTAGTTGTAAATAATCAGCTTCATATAAGAGCAGACCAACAAACTTCATCTGACTTCGAGAAACAAGGGCTAAAGCCTTACGTTTATAAGAAACGTGGCTTCCCAGTCGTTACTAAGTACTACGCAATTTCCAACGATTTATGGGAGTCTAGCGAACGCTTAATCGAAGTAGCTAACCAATCGTTGAAAAAGGCAAAGCTTGAAAAAGAACAGCAAGCAACTACAAAGCCTAATCGCTTAAAAGATTTGCCTAACTTACGACTGGCGACTGAACGCATGCTGAAAAAAGCAGGCATTGAGTCAGTAGAAAAACTGGAAGAGGAAGGTGCACTTAACGCTTATAAAGCGATAAGAGATACGCACTCTGCAACCGTCAACATTGAGCTGTTATGGGCACTAGAAGGGGCTATTAACGGTACTCATTGGAGCGTTGTACCTCAAGCTCGCCGAGATGAGTTGATGAACGGCCTCCAATAAAAGTCGGCCTTAAAAACTATCTTGTAAAACCGCAGTCTAATCTGCGGTTTTTTTGTGAAATTTTTTCGACTTTCCTTCTGTCTTATTATATATATCCCAAATTGGAATCATAAATATGAATAAGAAACTGATATTAGGCCTAATCCTGGTCGCGATCATTATCTTTTTAGGCGTTAACTTTAGTCAGTATTTAACGTTGGAAAATGCAAAAGCACAACAAGAAGCGCTGACCACATACATCGATCAGAACTTTGTTTTTTCGGCAGCTATTTACTTTTTTGCCTACATTGCAATTACCGCTTTTTCTATTCCTGGGGCAGCTGTGGTTACATTACTTGGTGCGGCTCTATTTGGTTTTTGGACGAGCTTATTACTGGTTTCTTTCGCCAGTACTATGGGTGCAACGCTAGCATTTTTAAGCAGCCGATATTTGCTGCGTGACTGGGTACAAAACAAGTTTGGCAATAAGTTAATCGCAATTAACCAAGGTGTCGAAAAAGACGGTGCATTTTATCTATTTTCCTTGCGTCTCATTCCGGTATTCCCTTTCTTTCTTATCAACTTGTTGATGGGCTTAACGCCAATGTCTGTAGGTCGATTTTACCTTACTAGCCAAGTAGGTATGTTGCCAGGCACTGCAGTTTACTTAAACGCCGGTACTCAGTTAGCAACAATTGAAAGCCTGTCAGGCATTATTTCACCGGCGGTATTGGCCTCTTTTGCATTACTGGGGCTGTTTCCAATCATCACTAAATGGGTTATGAATAAAGTAAGGCCAACACCGAGTCAGCAAAACTCATAATTAGTAAGTGGACGTGTTTGATGAAAATATTTATCGCTAAAAACCCAGCAGAAGCGCATATCGTGTGCGAATTATTGAAAACCGAGCAAGTCTATTGTGAAGTCCGCGGAGAAGGTATTTTCGGTTTAAAAGGAGAGCTGCCGTTTAGTGATGATACCGATCCTTATGTCTGGCTTTTTGACGCCAAACAACGAGTAAAAGCAGAAGGAATAGTACAAGCCTACCGCAAACAATCCGATGGAAATAAGTATCAAGATTGGCAGTGCCCGAAGTGCCATGAGGTAAACGAGGGGCAGTTTGGTGCTTGTTGGCAATGTGGACATCAAATAGGGGAGCCTTAATAACTCCCCTACTCCTATTCAATCGATTTATTAAGCGCTAAGCAGAAACCGTTTGCTGCTTAATAAATTCGATGGAATGTTGATTGAAATCTTCAGGGCGCTCAACATTACAAACATGACCACAGTTGGGGATCTCTCGTAAAACACTAAGCTTATGCGCCGCAACCATTTCTTTAACAGGCTTAATAAACATGTAATCTCTGTCGCCCATTAAATAGAGTGTGGGAATGGGTAACTCTCGATCTTTAAAATACTTCATTAAAGGATTTACATCAGCAGCAAGAATAAACCAACGTTTAAATTCTTTTTGGCAAAGCTTCTTGGCCTCACGAATAAAAAGATGGCGAGACTCTCGCTGGCTTCTCTGTGGCATAACAATGTACGCAAAAAGTTTGTAGAGCCACATGTACGGCAGAATGTGCTTACAAAAATTACCTAATTTAACCAATATTTGAGAACGAGTATTGAGCCTTGTGACAGCGCCACCGAGCACCATTGAACGCACGCGCTCTGCTGATAATTCAGCAAGGTTTCGAACAATAATGGTACCAAGCGACATACCGACAAAATGAGCGGATTGGATCTTTAAATGGTCCAATACTTTCAAAATATCTTGGGTAACTTCCGTAAAGGTATAACGGCTGGCAATGAGCTCTTTAAGTAACTGATTTGACTTTCCATGACCTCTTAAATCGATCAGCAATAAGTTAAAATGTTGCTTGTAAGCTTTGATTTGCTTGAACCAGATAGAAGAGCTACCGCCAGCACCATGCACAAATACAACCCACTCATGACTAGTAGGGTGCAAATAGGTTTTATGAAAAAGTAGCGGCTGGGTCATATTCAAGTATCAAAAAGGTCGTGCTATTGAGTAAAAAGCCATCCTACCACACTCCCCTTACTCAAGATAATAAAGGCACCTCATTCGGTGCCTTTCGTTACAATTTTAAGTCAATTTAACGCCGAATTGTAAAGTTGCAAATAAGCTTCTGCGGCCTTTTGCCAACAAAAATTTTGTTGCATCGCGTGCAACTGTACTTTATTCACTTCAGGTTCGTTTTGAGCATAGAGCAACAGTGCCCTTAGCATCGTTAACAACAATGCCTGCGGTGTCGGTTCGAAAAAAACAAACCCCGTCGCTTCAGAAGGGTTCACATCATAATCGTTGACGCTGTCTTTTAGACCACCGACACCACGTACTATCGGCAATGTACCGTAAGCCATACTATAGATTTGATTCAAACCACACGGCTCAAACTCAGAAGGCATCAGAAAGAAATCAGAACCCGCTTCAACGATATGCGCAAGTTCATTATCATAAGCTTCTACGAAGACAAATTTACTAGAAAACTGTGCAGCAACCTCTTCTAGCTGAGCGGCTAGTACAGGGTCTCCGGTCCCAACGACAACTAGTTGAACATCGTGCTTCAAAAAATCGGCCAAAGCAGGCAACAAGTAATGCACACCTTTTTGCTGGGTCAACCGACAAACCATACCGAACATGGCTACATCTTTTTCAGGCAAATTTAGCCGCAGTTGTAATGCTTGTTTACACGCTTTCTTGCCTTGCGTCATACTTTGTTGGTCAGCGCAGTAATTAACTGGCAAGTAAGTATCCGTTTCCGGGTTCCAAGCACTGTAATCACAACCGTTCAAAATACCAACTAAGTCCTGCGCGCGTTGCTGAAACTCCCAAGCCATTCCATGACTGCCAAGCTCTGTTTTGAGTTCCTCTGCGTACGTAGGGCTGACCGCGTTTATCTTATCGGCATTCATTACACCAGCTTTGAGCATAGTAATATGCGTTGCACTCACCGCAGCATCGGGAACGTTTCGACAATGAAACTCTGGCAAGCACTGCACGTCTTCATAACTAAATACGCCTTTAAAGACCGCATTGTGAATTGAAATGACGCTTTTAGTATGAGCAAAAAACGGATCATTGCTATACCTGTGCTTGAGCAAAAATGGAACAAGACCAGTGTGCCAATCGTTCGCGTGTATGATATCCGGCTGAAAAGCAAGCTTCGGCAACATGTCTAAACATGCCGCACTAAAAAACGCAAAGCGCTCACCGTTATCGGTATACGCTTGGTTGTTCTCCGCATACATCGATGGTCGATTGAAATACGGCGGACAATCAATCAGGTAAACAGGATTTTGACCTAACATGAGCCGCAAAACTCGATACTCCGAATGCGGCCATGATGTTAATTCTGTTTCTAATACAACTTCTGCGTCTGCGAGTTTATCAATACTGCTGTACGCAGGGATGGTAATTCTTACGTCTTGCTGTAGGTTTTGAAGGGCTTCCGGTAGTGCCTTGGCAACATCTGCCAAGCCACCACTTTTAATGAGGCCTTCAACCTCAGAAGCTACAAACAGAATAGATAAGTTGTTAGTAGCCAACTCGAGCTCCTTTCGGAATAACAACAATGCCCTCCTCAGACACATGGAAGTGTTTTTTATCTTCTTGAAGATTCACACCAATCTGAGTACCAGGAGCAATATCGGCATCCTTATCGACAATCACACGACGTAAAACACAGCCTTCGCCAATTTTCACGTCACCAAGAAGGATACATTCGCTGATATCGCAAGCAGATGCAATATTACTGCGGAACCCAAGCACCGACTTTTCTATTCTTGAGCCTCTGACGTAACTGCCATTACATACCAAACTGTCGATGATCTGAACACGGCCATTATCAGAGTCTGTAAATGTCGCTGGCGGCAATGGAGGATAATAAGTATGCAGCGGCCATTTACGGTTATATAGTGAAAACGGTGCGTCTTTTTCTAGCAGATCCATGTGCGCTTCCCAGTACGCATCAATGGTTCCCACGTCACGCCAGTACACCTCTTCTCTTTCACCGCTGATTTTGTTAGTACTGAAGTCATACACGAACACGTCACCTCGAGGGAACATCTTAGGAATAATATCCTTCCCAAAATCATGTGATGAAGCTTCATTATCCGCATCTTCAACCAACTCAGAGAATAACACCTGAGCCTCAAAAACGTAGTTACCCATTGAAACTAAAGCGTAATCAGGATCGCCAGGAATTGACTTCGGGTTTGCTGGTTTCTCTTCAAAGCCTATCATGCGACCTTCACTGTCCACTTCGATAACCCCAAATTGCGACGCCTCTTTTAGTGGCATACGCAATGCAGATACCGTCAGAGAAGCCTGCTTTTCTGAATGGAAGTTCAGCATTTGTTTGATATCCATCTTATAGATATGGTCAGAGCCAAAAATACAAACTTGCTCTGGTTCCTCTAATTCCATAAAACGGAGATTTTGATAGATCGCGTCTGCCGTTCCTTCGTACCAACGCTTACCAGTGCGCATTTGAGCAGGAATAGGATCGATAAAGCGGTCAGTGATGCCATTAATGTTCCAGCCCTTTTTTAAATGATGGAACAAAGATTGAGATTTAAATTGGGTGAGGACGTAAATGCGCATTAAATCCGCATTTACAAAATTGTTTAGAGCAAAATCGATCAATCGATAGCTACCACCAAACGGTACCGAAGGTTTACTACGAGATTCTGTTAAAGGTCTCAAACGAGAGCCTTCACCGCCAGCAAGAATCATTCCCAAAACACCAGCCATTTGTTGTTCTCCATATCGTTATAGCTTGGATTTGGTACTCGCTTGAATGAGTCATACTCGGGGAGTCAAGCGAATACATTTAGTAACCGTATCAGGAGTTTCTTTGAACTCTTACAACACGATAAAAAAGCTACGGCACTTCCAGCATGCAACGTCCACTCTTTTCTTATTTTTCGACGCAAAATGCACACAGTTGCACTAATTTTTGTAATAAATTATCTAAGCAGGTTCTAAATTACAATTTTTAATACGCCATTCTGTGTTCCATACAGTTTTTGCTTACTCAAGACGATATCTAGATCACACACGCAAAAGCAAACGATTACATTATGAAAACAATTTACGAACGGATTCACTACACGACCGACTTTTTGAGCTTAATATATAACAAATATATGAACGCAAAATGAAAGTTACGACGAATGTTTTTTACATAAAAAATACGTTCGCTACTAATAAATCGTGACTCTGGTGTTTTCTAGCGACAATGGTGCTTGTTAAAGTGAGGAAAGGTCGATTAGAGGAAGAATGCGCAGGAGAAAACTGTCGGCCCCTACGCAAAAAGGCAGCGATATCGCTGCCTTTTTACATTACTTTAATGGTGCATTTTTATGCTTTCGCTTTTTTACGCTTATCTGTGACTTCCCACTTACCTTCAACAAAGAGCGCTGTCCAACCAGATGGTTTGCCGTTCTCTTCCGAACGAACGTAGTTCTCTTTTGTTTTGCGACTAAAGCGTACGACTGCAGGACGACCATCAGGATCTTCTTGCGGCGCTGTCGCTAGGTATTTGAACTTCTCAGGCAAACGCTCTTCAAAACGTGCCAGTTCCGCAACCAAAGGAGCTCGTGTCTCACGAGATTTCGGGAAGTTGCTTGCCGCCATAAATAGACCTGAAGCACCATCACGAAGTACGAAATACGCATCTGAGTTTTCACAAGGCAACTCGGGGAAATGAACAGGATCTTCTTTCGGTGGCGCGACTTCGCCATTCTTCAGAATCTTACGAGTGTTCTTACACGTTTCACTCGTACAGTCCATGTATTTACCAAAGCGACCGTTCTTAAGCACCATATCAGAGCCACATTTGTCACATTCAACAACTGGACCATCATAGCCTTTGACTTTGAACTCACCGTATTCAACAAGGTAGCCTTCACAGTTCGGGTTATTACCACAAACATGCATCTTACGCTTGTCATCAATCAGGTATGCATCCATCGCCGTTTCACAGATCGGACAACGCTTTTTAGCACGAAGCGCGGCCGTTTCAACGTCTTCTTCTAGAACGTTAATAATACCCTCTTCGTCACCCAAGTTGATGGTTGTCTTACAACGCTCTTTTGGTGGTAACGCGTAACCAGAACAGCCTAAGAACACACCTGTCGAAGCAGTACGGATACCCATTGGACGGCTACACGTCGGACACTCGATATCCGTCATGACGATGTGGTTTAACTTCATACCGCCTTCTGACTCATCCAGCTCCGCTTTTTCAAGATCGCCAGTAAAATCAGCAAAGAAGTTGTCTAACACAGCTTTCCAGTTCACTTCACCTTCAGCGATTTGGTCCAATTTCTGTTCCATACGCGCAGTAAAGTCGTAGTTCATCAAATCGTTAAAGCTGTCATCAAGGCGGTCAGTAACAATTTCACCCATTTTTTCAGCGTAGAAACGGCGCTGATCAACTTTCACGTAACCACGATCTTGAATCGTAGAAATGATCGATGCGTAAGTCGACGGACGACCAATACCTCGTTTCTCCAGCTCTTTAACCAGTGCTGCTTCAGTGTAGCGCGCAGGTGGCTTTGTAAAGTGCTGTTTAGGGTCAAGTGACTCTAAACTTAGCTTATCGCCAAGTTGTACCGCAGGAAGGATTGTATCCTCGTTTTTGCCCATTGGACGTTGTACACGAGTCCAGCCGTCAAATTTAAGGATACGGCCTTTCGCTTTAAGCGTGTATTCTGCTGCTTTTACGCTGATGGTTGTTGAATCGTATTCTGCTGGCGTCATTTGACACGCGACAAACTGATTCCAAATCAAAGCGTAAAGTTTGTGCGCATCAGCATCGACACCTTGCAGGTCTTCCGCTTTAACACCCACATTTGAAGGACGGATCGCTTCGTGCGCTTCCTGTGCCCCTTCTTTGCTACCGTACGTCAATGGTTTCGCTGGTAAGTACTTATCACCAAACTCAGAACCAATAAAGTCACGTACAGCGTCCACAGCCTCGGCACTTAGGTTAGTCGAGTCAGTACGCATATAAGTGATGTAACCGGCCTCATAGAGGCGCTGAGCTAGCATCATGGTCTTTTTCACGCCGTAGCCCAGACGTGTACTTGCTGCCTGTTGAAGCGTAGAGGTGATGTAAGGTGCTGAAGGCTTGCTCTTTGTAGGGCGATCTTCACGCTTACATACTTCGTAACTTGCATTCTCAAGCACAGACATCGCTGCTTTGGTTTCTGCCTCATTAACTGGCTTAAACGCAGAACCATCTTTCTGAGCAACAAGCAGTTTAAAGTCAGCTTTGTCTTTCGTTTTCGTATTCGCATGAATATCCCAGAATTCTTCTGGTACAAACGCGTTAATCTCACGCTCACGCTCAACTAATAGTTTCACCGCAACAGACTGCACGCGACCAGCAGATAAACCACGAGCCACTTTCTTCCAAAGTAAAGGTGAAACCATAAAACCAACGACACGGTCCATGAAGCGACGCGCTTGTTGGGCATTAACACCATCCATGTTCAGCTCACCAGGTGTCTGGAAAGCTTGTTGGATCGCGTTTTTCGTAATTTCGTTAAAAACTACACGTTTGTATCGCTCTTCATCGCCACCGATGATCTCACGAAGGTGCCATGCGATTGCTTCCCCTTCGCGGTCCAAATCGGTTGCGAGATAAACGCAATCTGCGTCTTTGGCGAGTTTTTGTAGTTCGTTGACAACTTTTTCTTTGCCTGGAAGGATTTGGTAATTCGCTTCCCAGTCATGATATGGGTTAATCCCCATTTTTTTGATCAACGCTTTGCGGTCTTTCTCTTTTTTAACGCGCGCTTTCTCTTCCGGACTCATCCCTTTTGTTGAGATGGCTGCGGCTTTTTTCTCACCAGTGCTTTGACCGGCCGTAGGCAGATCACGCACATGACCAACACTAGACTTAACAATAAAGTCTTTACCAAGGTACTTATTTATCGTCTTTGCCTTGGCTGGTGACTCCACTATAACGAGTGATTTACCCATAACTGACTCTAACGTCCTTCATAATAATGCGGGTAGAAACCTTGTTTAAAGGCCACCCGCATAATGTTCTATTTCATTGCTTCTTTTTTTACTATTGTGCGAGATGAAAAGAAGATCAACTGCTTTTTTGAAATTCAGATCCGATTGGTTGACAATTCATCGTCTTTATACTTCAAAGAGACAGGGTTCTGAAAGGTATTGAGCGGCATATCTAAACAGGCAAACTTAGCATCCGCTAATCCAATGCAATAAATTTTGTTACGCATCACAAAATAGTTTCGTTCAGTGGCTCTGTCATACTCCTCCAACTAATCATACTTACACTCTAAAAATTGATCTGTTTAGGCTAAGTGAACGATTGACTGAATTAATCATGCAAACCCATTTTAGTTGTAGGTATACTCAGCGTTCTCAACTGAAATGAATGGTAGAAAAAGTATGTCTGATAGAACGTTTATCGAAGAGTTCGACCTTCTTTTGATCGCTAACCAAATCATCCAAGAGCACGATGATTACATCGAAGGGATGCGAGCAACAAGCGTAGAAGAAAAAGAAGGTGTTTTAGTTTTTAAAGGTGAATACTTCCTTGATGACAAAGGTTTACCAACTTCAAATACGACTGCAGTATTCAATATGTTCAAATACTTAGCGCACCACCTTTCCAAGGAATTTACGCTGGTTAAATAGTAGCGGAAAACAAAAAAAGCCAGAGTGTTATTCACTCTGGCTTTTTTTGTTTCAGGTCAGAATATTTAGCAGCTTAAAGCCTTAAGTTTGTCGAAGTAGTCAGGGAACGTTTTCGACGTACACTTTGGATCGTTAATCGTCACAGGCGTATCACTAAGTGCCACCAGCGAAAAACACATCGCCATTCGATGATCATCGTAAGTATCAATTGCAGCATGCTTTAACTGAGAGACAGGTTTGACAATGATGTAGTCTTCCCCTTCTTCCACTTCCGCACCAACTTTACGTAATTCCGTCGCCATAGCTGACAAACGGTCTGTTTCTTTTACACGCCAGTTATAAACGTTACGAATAGCAGTAGTGCCTTCGGCAAATAGCGCTGTTGTCGCGATGGTCATTGCAGCATCAGGGATATGGTTGTAATCCATATCGATGCCTTTCAATTGACCAGCACGTGAAATTACGTAGTCATCACCCCATTCAATTTCTGCACCCATTTTTTCAAGCGCATCAGCAAATTGAATATCACCTTGAATGCTGTTTTTACCGATACCCGTGACTTTAACTTCTCCGCCTTTGATGGCTGCCGCCGCCAAGAAGTAAGAAGCAGAAGACGCGTCACCTTCAACCAAGAAATCACCTGGAGCGATGTATTGCTGACCGGCAGGAATCACAAACTCTTGATAGTCGTTGTTGATCACATCGACCCCAAACTGCTTCATGATATGCAGGGTGATATCGATATAAGGCTTAGAAACCAACTCGCCTTCGATGTTGATGCGAATTTCACCTTCAGCCAATGGCGCAGACATTAAGAAAGCGGTCAAGAACTGACTTGAAATGGATCCATCGATAGAAACTGTACCTGCTTTTAGGCCAGTACCGACTATTTTGAGAGGCGGAAAGTTCTCGTTTTCCATGTACTCAACGTTCGCACCAGCATCTTTCAGTGCCGTGACAAGGTGACCAATTGGACGCTCTTTCATACGAGGTTCGCCCGTCAGTACATACTCCCCTTCTCCAAGACAAAGAGCCGCGGCTAATGGTCGCATCGCAGTGCCAGCATTACCGAGAAATAACTCTACCGGTCCTGAGACAGAAAACGGACGCCCAAGGCCTTCAACGAGACATTCTGTTTTATCTTCGGAAAGTTGGTATTGAACGCCGAGTTTAGTCAGCGCATTCAGCATATGACGGATATCATCACTGTCGAGGAGGTTAGTAAGGCGAGTTCTGCCTTTAGCAAGAGCAGCAAGTAAAAGAGCTCGATTAGAAACGCTTTTAGAGCCAGGAAGATTCACTTCCCCTTGAATTTTATTGATAGGTTGTAACGTTAGGCTTTCCATTAAAAGTTGATAATCCTTTGTGCCCTCAACATACGATTTTTTATGAGAGCTAAACAATTCTTCGTGAATTCAGACTACCCAAAAAAACACGACAAAACCAGAGCAAATCGGCGCTAATTTATGAATATACTCAAGTAGCCTAAAGATGCAGAATTAAAGGCATTGCCAGCGATGTAAATAAGAGCGAAAGAGGCGCGACGAAACAGCAAGCTATTTCGACTTTATTTGACGATAAGCCAGCCCTACTGTGCATGCCTGGTTAGGCTACCTTAGGTTAAAATAACGTAGGATTAATAAGCGATATCAACCCTAACTCCATCATCAAAATATAAGATACGAACTTCATCCCCTCGACTAAATAGCATATTTTTATCAACATCTTGGATAACATTAATCAGCTTGTCGCCCTTCACTTTGATGAGTAGCTCAACTAACTTATATTCAACCGTGTATTGGTAATTACTTTGATTTTGTGCAACCGCTGCACCTGCAAGTGCACCCACTGCCGTCGCAACTTCTCGTCCAGTACCACCACCAAATTGATTGCCGACTAAACCGCCTATTGTGGCACCAAGTAGCGTTTTCCAACCATTATTTTTCGATTGAACGACCTCTTGCTGAGTAATATAACGGACAGAGTCAATCTTCCCATACACCACTTCATTTACCGGCTTGGCAACATTTCTTTCATATGCTGCGTTGGCGGCAAGTGGGAAAAACAGTATGATCCAAAGCCATACTTTCACAATATTTCTTGACCAGGTCATCATAAACTCCTCTGACTCTAATGTTGGTAACGACTTCTTATGGCTATTTATTTAACTGAACTCGATGATACGTTCAACTTTCCCTCACCGTATAAAGCACTCAGCGATCCCAATGGTTTGCTTGCTTTTGGCGGTGACTTAGATCCCATGAGAATCCTCAATGGTTACTATCAAGGCATTTTCCCTTGGTATGGTCCTGGAGAACCTATTCTATGGTGGAGCCCTTCCCCACGCGCTGTTTTTGATCCCTTAGCGTTTAAACCGTCTAAAAGTCTCAAAAAATTTCAGCGTAAACATAACTATAAAGTAACGCTCAATTTCGCGACAGAAGAAGTGATTAGACTATGTTCATCAACACGTCCTGCAGAAGAAACTTGGCTCAACGAGGACATGCAAGCGTCTTATATTGAGTTAGCTAAACTTGGTCACTGTCACTCTGTAGAAGTATGGCATGACAACGAGCTCATTGGGGGACTATATGGCATCTGCGTTGGTCAACTTTTTTGCGGAGAGTCGATGTTTAGCCTAAAAGATAACGCATCTAAAATTGCATTGTGGTACTTATGCAACCATTTGGCGTCAAAGCAAGGTCAATTAATCGATTGTCAGGTTATGAACTCGCACTTGGCATCACTTGGCGCATTTGAACTAGAGCGTAACGAGCTTATGCAAAAACTACTATCTTTAAGAGAAAAACAAACACTATTTGATACCTATAAGCCCCAAGTTTTGCAGGATTCAGTATGAGTACGGATATACAACATATTCGAATTGGATTAACGAATAATCACCCTTGCAGTTACTTGCCTGAACGGCAAGAGCGTGTGGCGGTGGCACTTGATGCAGGGCTGCATACTGAAGAAAACTATCAACTGCTGATGGCCAACGGCTTTCGTCGTAGCGGAGATACCATATATAAACCGCACTGTGAGCATTGTAATGCTTGCCAGCCAATTCGAGTCTCGATTCCGGACGTGACGCTATCAAAAAGCCAGAAGAGGCTGCTCAGTAAAGCACAGTTTTTACGCTGGGAAATGAAACCTGAAATGGATGAGGAATGGTTTGAGCTTTACAGTCGGTACATCTGCAAACGGCATAAAAACGGCACTATGTACCCACCAAAGCGTGATGAGTTTTCTCGGTTTGCCCAAACCAGCTGGTTGACCACTTCATTTTTACATATTTACGATGAGTCAAATCAATTACTCGCCATTGCGGTAACGGATGTAATGACTCAATGTTCGAGTGCGTTTTATACTTTTTTTGACCCTGACTACCCGTTATCTCTTGGCACTTTGGCAGTGCTCTATCAAATAAAATACTGCCAAGAAAACAAACAACAGTGGCTTTATTTGGGTTATCAGATTGATGAGTGTCCAGCAATGAACTACAAAACACGCTTTCAACGCCACCAAAGGCTAGTAAATCAGCGTTGGCGAGGGTAGAATACGCCTCAACTTTACATAATTACTATTTAGCGGCAGAATATAGCCCGCTAATATTGCCTAATTTCTAAAGAGGATTAAATGGCTAAAGAAGACGTAATCGAGATGCAAGGCACGGTCCTTGACACTCTACCAAACACTATGTTCCGTGTTGAACTTGAAAACGGTCACGTTGTGACTGCTCACATCTCTGGCAAGATGCGTAAGAACTACATCCGTATCCTAACGGGTGACAAAGTAACTGTAGAGATGACTCCATACGACCTGTCAAAAGGCCGCATCGTCTTCCGCGCTCGTTAATCTCTGATTTTCGGATGCAATAAAAAACGGAGCAGTTTGCTCCGTTTTTTATTGCATGATTTTTATTTCCGAGTAGGTTCAGACAAACAAAAAGCGCACGATAAAATCGTGCGCTTTTACTTCCCTACGGAGCAATTAATGCATCGCTGCCTCTTTCTCACTCAAATATTCAAATTTAAGTGTGTCATTCACTAGTGTTACTTTCACAGTGCCGCCGTCGACTAGAGAGCCAAACAACAATTCATTAGCCAAAGGTTTCTTAAGTTGCTCTTGGATAACGCGTCCCATTGGGCGAGCACCCATCGCCTTATCATAACCTTTATTCGCTAACCAATGGCGTGCATCTTGCGATACCTCCATTGATACGCCACGAGCATCAAGTTGCACCTGCAGTTCAACAATAAACTTATCAACAACTTGATGGATAACGCTTTCATCAAGGCTGTTAAACCAGATGATGTTATCAAGACGGTTACGGAACTCAGGAGTGAATACCTTCTTAATTTCCGCCATCGCATCGTGACTGTTGTCTTGCTGAATCAAACCAATTGATTTCTTCTCAGTTTCAGCCACACCCGCGTTGGTTGTCATAACGAGGATGACATTACGGAAGTCTGCTTTACGACCGTTGTTGTCCGTTAGCGTACCATTATCCATCACTTGCAATAGCAAATTAAAGATATCTGGATGCGCTTTCTCAATCTCATCGAGTAATACGACTGAATGTGGGTGCTTGATAACAGCGTCTGTTAGCAAGCCACCTTGGTCGTAACCGACATAACCAGGAGGTGCACCAATTAAGCGACTCACGGAGTGACGCTCACCATATTCCGACATATCAAAACGAAGTAGCTCGATCCCTAGAAGCTTAGATAGCTGCACCGTCACCTCTGTTTTACCCACCCCAGTAGGGCCAGCAAACAAGAATGAACCAACTGGTTTGTTATCCACGCCCAAACCTGCACGTGTCAGCTTGATCGCTTCGGATAATGCATCAATCGCATTATCTTGACCAAATACCAACATCTTCATCTTGCTATCTAGGTTCTTCAAGATGTCTTTATCTGAAGAAGAAACCGACTTCTCTGGGATTCGTGCCATCTTGGCAACCATCGCTTCGATATCGGCAACACCAACCGTTTTCTTACGGCGGCTTGCAGGAGCAAGACGACTGCGAGCGCCAGCTTCATCAATGACATCAATGGCTTTATCTGGTAAATGACGTTCATTGATGTATTTCGCCGAAAGTTCTACCGCGGCACGCAGTGCTTTATTGGTGTAACGTACTTCATGGTGTGCTTCGTACTTCGGCTTCAAGCCCATCAAGATTTTAGTTGTGTCATCCAGAGAAGGCTCTACAACGTCTATCTTTTGGAAACGACGGGACAACGCACGCTCTTTCTCGAAAATGTTGCTGTATTCTTGGTATGTAGTCGAGCCGATACAACGCAACTTACCGCTACTTAGTAGAGGTTTGATAAGGTTTGCGGCATCAACTTGACCACCAGAAGCCGCACCCGCACCGATGATTGTGTGTATCTCATCGATGAACAAAATTGCATCTTCTTCTTTTTCAAGCTGTTTCAAAATCGCCTTGAAGCGTTTTTCAAAATCACCACGGTACTTAGTACCAGCCAATAGAGAACCAATATCCAATGAGTAAATCACGCTATTTTGAATAACTTCCGGGACCTGCCCTTCTACAATTCGCCAAGCAAGACCTTCTGCGATGGCTGTTTTACCTACCCCGGCTTCACCCACTAGTAATGGGTTATTCTTGCGGCGGCGGCAAAGTACTTGAATAGTGCGCTCTAGCTCTTTATCGCGACCAATCAGTGGATCGATATTGCCATCTTTAGCGACCTGATTAAGGTTAGTCGCAAAGCTTTCCAAACGTTCTTCAGAATTCGGCTCTTCGACACTCTCTGAAGTGAACGAATCTGATGATGGGTCTTCGCTTGCACCTGACGCTTTAGTAATACCATGGGAGATAAAGTTAACAATATCTAATCGGGAGATGTCGTTTTTCTTCAGTAGGTAGGCGGCATGCGACTCTTGCTCACTGAAGATCGCCACAAGCACGTTTGCACCTGTTACTTCGTTGCGGCCAGACGACTGTACATGAAAGACGGCGCGTTGTAGCACACGTTGAAAACTCAAAGTCGGCTGGGTTTCACGCGTCTCATCACTGTCTGGGATAAGAGGCGTAGTTTGATCGATGAATATATCGAGTTCGTTACGTAAAGCGTCAAGATCCGCTTTACAAGCTAAAAGGGCTTCCTTAGCTGCATCATTTTCCAATAATGCAAGTAGGAGGTGTTCGACAGTCATAAACTCGTGGCGTTTATCTCGCGCCCGAGCAAATGCACCGTTAAGGCTTGACTCTAGTTCTTTATTTAGCATAAGTACCTCCCGAAAAAACAACTTGGGTTGTTCGAGCAAGTCTTCTTTGTTTACGCTTGCTCCATAGTGCAAAGTAGCGGATGTTCATTTTCCCTTGCGTACATCGTAACTTGCGCTACTTTTGTTTCGGCAATTTCTGCACTGTATGTGCCACAGATTGCCTTTCCTTCATAGTGAATCTTGAGCATGATCTGAGTCGCTTTATCAATGTCATGTGAAAAGAATCGCTCAAGTACCTCTATGACGAAATCCATAGGTGTATAGTCATCATTATTTAGTACAACATTGTACAGCTTAGGTGGCTGAACTTTCGTACTTTCTCGCTCCAGAAGATCAGAGTCCGGAGTGACCCATTCAAAATTTTTACTCATGGCAATTCAAAGATATCGTATCAAAGGGTTGATGTTTTCGACCTATAAAAACAATCTACCACAAGCGTGCAGCGCGGTGTAGTGAGATATGGCACCGAATTCGATCTTTGATCGATAAAAGTTGCTACCTAATATAGAGACTAATGCAGGTCTTGAGGGGGCGCAAATAAAAGATGCTTGTCGATAAGTTACACATTTTTACTTATAAAATAACTTTCTTTTTACCCCCTCCGAGCTATTGCGAAACATCTCTCAGTCTTCTACCGAGATCACACTTCCTAACTGAGAATGGGGTAATTATCACGAAAACTTCATTTTTTATTCAGTTAGAGGATTCATCTATCATAAGCAACACGAACAGTATGGTTTTTCCAGTGAATACTACTTTGCAGGCTAATTGACCAAACTTCCGCGTATATACGAAAAACTGTTTGCAAATTTGTTAATCTCAAAAGTGATTTGTTTTCAATTATGTTTCTGTTTGTTGCTTAATGCTATTGACTGTCGGGATTCATTGACTACAGTGGAAAGTGTTGATGCATAAATCGTCATTTTGAATCCATTTGTTTTTAAGCAGCTTGGTGAATGTGATTTCTCATTGACTAGATGTTTGTTAGCGTTCGCTGACAATAGTAGTACCAGGTTAAAGGTATAACTTGGTTGTTGTAACAACTCAGTAAAAAATGCATGAGGGATGTAAAAGCATGGCTACAGGTACAGTAAAGTGGTTTAACAATGCCAAAGGATTTGGGTTTATTTGTTCAGATGAAGAAGAGGGAGATATCTTTGCCCACTACTCAACTATCCAGATGGACGGTTATCGTACACTGAAAGCAGGCCAACAAGTCTCATACGAGATTGAAAAAGGTCCCAAAGGCTGTCACGCGAGTAGCGTCGTGCCTCTTGAAGGTCAAGCCAAATAATTAGAGCGCTGTCGAAAAATAAAAATATTGCTCTCGAAACGTCATTTTGATGTTCTGAAGAGAAAAATAAACCCGCCAAGATAGCGGGTTTCTTACTATTTGTAGCTTATGAAATACAGATAGACCACATACAAAGTATTGATAAAAGAAGAAACACGCCGAAAGCGACGTGCTCTTTTCATCTATTTTACTTGTTAATGATCGCGTTAAAGGTTTCGCTTGGGCGCATCAACTTAGAAACCAATGCATCATCTAGCAGATAGTAACCGCCCAGTTCTCCTTTCACACCCTGTGCGTTGTTTAGCTCAGCGACGATTTTTTCTTCATGCTCTGACAACGCTTTCGCAATCGGTGCAAACTCAGCAGCGAGATCAGCATCGTCTGTTTGCTCGGCAAGTGCTTTCGCCCAGTAAAGTGCGAGGTAGAAATGACTACCGCGGTTATCTAATTCGCCCACTTTACGTGACGGAGACTTGTTGGTATCTAAAAACTCACCAGTCGCTTTGTCTAGCGTATCCGCCAAAACTTGCGCTTTCGGGTTGTTTGCCACCACACTTAGATGTTCTAGGGATGCAGCTAGTGCTAAGAACTCACCTAAAGAATCCCAACGAAGGTGATTCTCTTTTTCTACTTGTTGAACATGCTTAGGAGCAGAACCACCAGCACCTGTTTCAAATAGACCACCGCCATTCATCAATGGAACGATAGATAGCATCTTAGCTGACGTACCTAACTCTAGAATTGGGAACAGGTCTGTTAGGTAGTCACGAAGAACGTTACCCGTTACAGAGATAGTATCCAGACCCGCTTTCATACGCTCTAGCGAGTACTTACAAGCATCAACAGGAGATAGGATCTTAATCTCTAGACCGTCAGTATCGTGCTCTGGTAAGTAGGTATTTACTTTCTTAATGAGTTCAGCATCATGCGCACGGTTTTCGTCTAGCCAGAATACGGCTGGAACACCTGTTGCACGTGCGCGAGTCACTGCTAGTTTAACCCAATCTTGGATTGGTGCGTCCTTCACCTGACACATACGGAAGATATCGCCTTCTTCAACCGCTTGCTCTAACAATACGTTACCCGCAGTATCAACAACGCGAACAGTACCCGCTGCGTCTAGAATGAATGTCTTGTCGTGAGAACCATACTCTTCTGCCTTTTGAGCCATTAAGCCAACGTTAGGCACGCTACCCATAGTGGTCGGGTCAAATGCACCGTGCTCTTTACAGAAATCAATCACCGCTTGGTAAATACCTGCGTAGCTACGATCTGGTATCATCGCTTTGGTGTCTTTTTGTTTACCATCTGGTCCCCACATTTGACCAGAAGAGCGAAGCATTGCTGGCATAGAAGCATCTACAATAATGTCGCTTGGTACATGTAAGTTTGTGATACCACGATCAGAATCAACCATCGCAAGTTCTGGTTGAGTTTGGTAAACCGCTTGAATGGCCGCTTCAATTTCTGCTTTTTGCGCTTCAGGTAGAGACTCAATTTTTGAGTAAACATCACCGATGCCATTGTTTACATCAACGCCTAGCTCTTCAAACAGCTTGCCGTACTTATCGAAAACGTCTTTGTAGTAAACTTTTACTGCATGGCCGAAAATGACAGGGTCAGAAACTTTCATCATTGTCGCTTTCATATGAAGAGACAGCAGCACGTCTTGTGCTTTCGCTTCAGCAATCTCTTTCTCGAAAAATTCAACCAGCGCCTTCTTCTTCATCACTGAAGTGTCAATG
Organism: Vibrio sp. VGrn 2; assembly: GCF_009361695.1. Lineage (NCBI taxonomy): Bacteria > Pseudomonadati > Pseudomonadota > Gammaproteobacteria > Vibrionales > Vibrionaceae > Vibrio > Vibrio sp. VGrn 2. The sequence goes on from NZ_RBWD01000002.1 coordinate 561,770, forward strand.
ACTTCTTTATCTAGTAATGGGAAAGCCGGCTTAAGCTCTTTAACTGTACCGTCATTACCGACGAACTCGATTTTGACCTCTGTTGCGCCAGAGATGGTTGTCGACTTTTCGCTCCCAAAGAAGTCGTTATCTGACATGCTCGCGACATGAGACTTAGACTCTGATGACCACGCACCCATTGAATGTGGATTTTTCTTCGCGTAGTTCTTAACCGAAGTTGGAGCACGACGGTCTGAGTTACCTTCACGAAGTACTGGGTTAACCGCACTACCTTTGATTTTGTCGTAAGCCGCTTTAATCGCTTTCTCTTCGTACGTGCTCGGTTCTTCTGGGTAGTTTGGTAAATCGTAACCTTTCGCCTGAAGCTCTTTAATCGCCGCTTTAAGCTGAGGAACTGAAGCTGAAATGTTAGGTAGCTTAATGATATTTGCTTCTGGAGTTTGAGCTAGTTCACCAAGCTCTGTCAACGCATCGCCAATGCGCTGTTCTTCTTTTAGATGCTCTGGGAAGTTAGCGATAATTCGACCTGCTAGTGAAATATCACGAGTATCTACATTGATGCCAGACGATGCTGTGAATGATTGAATGATTGGTAGTAATGAATAAGTTGCTAGCGCCGGCGCTTCATCAGTGATGGTGTAGATAATTGTAGGTTTTTCTGTAGGCATGAAATTTCCCTATTTTTTAATCAACTTGTTGGCTGATCAACTCAGCGTCTGAGTTGGTTTAATTGACGCATTGCTGCACGTTAGCAGTACATGTCTCCTCACTAACGCCACATGCGGTTCGCACTCTTTGTTGTAGTATGAAGCTCTAAGCTCTGAATCCATGAGTGCACTGATATAATTAAACAAATAACACGAATTAGTCTATCATTCTGTGCGCGTTTGTTAGTTTTAGGCGCGCAAATCATATCCGATCATGAGAAAACTTAAAACTTTCAAACACAGTTCATTTACATTTTTGCAGGGTAGTTAACATGTCATCTCGTACAGGTCATGAAAAAGGTCGCGGTCGCAATCAATCCCAAACGGGCCGATTTAAACACTCAGGAGCTCGCAATAGCTCAAAGACTCGTACTCAAACAAACCGTCGCCCTGTTCGCTCAGCAAGAAACCAAAAGCCAAAAGTGGATCCAAAAGACCGTAAAGTCATTATATTCAACAAGCCTTACGACACGCTCAGTCAATTTACCGATGGTGATGGTCGCAAAACGTTAGCGGACTATATCCCAATCAAAGATGTCTATGCGGCTGGCCGATTGGACCGAGACAGCGAAGGTTTGATGGTGCTCACTAACGATGGCATCTTGCAGGCGAAGCTCACGCAGCCAGAGTCAAAATCCCCGAAGACTTATTGGGTTCAAGTCGATGGCGCTCCTCTAGAGCAAGATCTTGAAAAATTGAGAAAGGGAGTAGAGCTAAAAGATGGTATGACCCTACCAGCCGAAGTTGAAGTGATTCCAGAACCACAAGTCTGGGATAGAACCCCTCCTGTTCGTTTTCGCGCAAATATCCCTACCACTTGGTTAGCCATTACCATTATTGAAGGAAGAAATCGTCAGGTGCGTCGCATGACTGCGCACATTGGCTTCCCTACTTTGCGCCTCATTCGTCATTCGATGGGTGATATCGTCCTTAAAGACCTAATGCCTGGTGAATGGAGAGAAATCTCTCTCTAATAGGCAGAAAAGATAAAAGCAGGCTTAAAGCCTGCTTTTTAGATTCGTACTTTTTCAGTTAAGCCCTATCTAATGAACTAAGGGATTACTGCTCAGCAAGCCAGTTTTTAAATGCCTCTTTTTCCGCCGGAGACGCTTTCTGGTACATCGTCTTTAATACATCAACCATTGGGCTGTCGTTCGATGCGACTGTTGAACGGGTATCACTACTCTCAACTCGAGGCTCGATATCACTTACTGATTGTTGATGCTGATTCACAGTTACATAACTAACGGCAACACTCGCGATACCGCCAGCAATATTGTAGTTACGAGATTCTTGAGGGTAATTACGACCAATTTGAACACCATCTGACTCTAATACATCTTCGACCAAAGCAATAGGTTGACCTTTGGTGTCCAGCAGTTGCCAATCTAAAGGTGAGATGTTGTTTTGCGCTTGACGAAGAGTTTTAAACTCTGGTAGTTCAAACTTTAGTTTTTCATTTTCAACATCAAACTTAGCGATGATCACGTCACTGTAAACTGTCTTAAGGTTTTCGTTTGTTTCAAAAGCAGGTTGATATTTGAAGACAATTTGGTTAGTTCCGTCGGGGATCTCAATTGTCTTCTCACTAGAGAAAAGTCCCCCCTCAAGTTTTGGCTTCTCCATATTGACGGCCAGTAACTTCACGTCTTCTGGAACCACTAAAGTCGTTGCAGCATAAAGGTTTGTACTGGCAAGAATAGACAACGCCATTGCCACTTTTAATGATAACTGCATAGAGTTTTTCATCCTTATCTTCATAGTAAAAGACCCAGCATATAGCTGGGTCTTACAATATCAAACTGGGTATTGATTACCAGTAGAAACGTGCACCAACACCGAAGTCAGTTTTAGAATCAGTTTCTGCAGTTGTTTTACCAGCTTCTAGCTTATCACCATCAAAATTGTAACCCGCTTCTGCGAATACGCGAGCCCATTTAGAGAACTTGTATTCAACGCCAGCGTAAAACTTAGATTGGTCGCCATCTTTCTTGCCAGATTTGTCAGAAGATGACATTACTAGCTCGTAGCCAGAGTAAAGTGTTGTTTTAGGAGCTACAGCGAACATGCCTGCTAGAGAGATACCGTGAGAATCGATAGTCTCGTTAGCTGCTTTGTCTTCATTTTCGTTGTAGTAGTACGTAGCACCTAGAGTGTGCTCATCTAGAGCGTATTCAGCAGTTACTTCGAAAGATAGGTTCTCAGTGTTGTTACCTTTAGAAGCAATCTTGTTCTCAGAAGAAAGAACGCCAGCGTGTACAGATAGGTCATTGAAAGACTTACCTACGAATACTTCGCGGATTTCTTCGTTTTGATCTTTCTCACCTAGCGCGTAACCAGCTTTTAGCCAGAATGCGTCATTTTCGTAAGCGTATTTAATTTGAGAAGAGTTGTTCCACGCGTGTCCGTAAAGAAGTGCAGAACCACCGAAGAAGTATGAGTAATCAGCTCCGTAGATGTCATCAGCCCAAGTACCTTCTTTACCAAAACGAAGTGTACCCATATCGCCCATGTCGAAGCCAAAGATGTGACGGCGTACGTATACTGAGTCATCAGTACGCTCGCTTGAATCAGCACCTGCACCGTAGTTGTCACCTAGAGCAACACCGATTTCAACTTCACCTAGAACTTTTAGGTTGTCGTTTACAACGTAAACACCATTTACACCCATACGAGAAGAGCTAGTGTTTAGCTCTGCAGTGTGGTCTGTGCTGTCTAGGAATAGAAGAGTTGGACGTAGCTGACCGTAGAAATCTACAGAACCTTCTTCAGATTTGAATACTTCAGCTGCGTTCACTGAAGTTGCAGACGCAACTACAGCTAGTGCTAATAGAGTTTTTTTCATAATTAATCCACTGCCTTTTCTTAGTTCGGGATATCCTTGTCCGGTTCCCTTTTTTTATATGTTTGAGATAGAGCGTTAACAAAACGTTATACAGCGCCTTCTCAAAATCTGGAGCTAAGAGTGCAAAAGATTATTCTGGCTGTCAAATTTTCTAAATACCAATGTAAAAAAACAAAAATAACATTTAAAAACAATAACTTGAAAAGTTTATCTTTATTTATTCGACGAACATCTAATCAATCCTCTTGATTTTTCATAATTTATAAAACCATTAACAATGAGATTTTAAACCCAAAA
>NZ_RBWD01000030.1:0-16769 GCF_009361695.1 Vibrio sp. VGrn 2
GGATCAAAATTCAAAAAGGTCTTTGTGAAAGCGAGTGTTGGATTATCGATGGTAATTATCAGAGCACCCTTGATATAAGATTTGAAGCTTGTGACACAGTAATATTCTTAGATGTAAACCGATATACTTGTATCTATCGAGCACTAAAGAGAACATTATTAAGTAGTAAGCGTCCAGATTTAGCTGAAGGTTGCGGTGAAAGGTTTGATATCGAGTTCATCAAATTTTTATGGGACTATCCCAAAAAGTCGAAACCCCTAATAATGGACAAACTCAAGACGCTTACAAGAAATAAGCGTGTAATTATCGCAAAATCGGGAGAGCAAGCGCTCCGCCTTTGCAAATCCAGTTAACAAACTGTTCAAGAGTGATTCGCAACGCGTGGCATTTTTACTATGCGTAGCGTTTGGTGTTTAAGGTGGTATGCGGCGGCATCGGTATTGCGTTGCTCACACCTTAACAGGGCGTTATGTGCTTGGTCGAAATCGCGATATTACTCGTATAAGTTTTCAACTGAATGGCATATTTTCTTGAGATGACTAGGCTAGATAAATAGACGTCAATATGGGGGAAAGGGTGTGACAGAATCTCAAGGGAAATGGTTTAAAAGTTGGAAACATAAGCGACAAAAAGGTATGGCTTATTACTTATTTATTCAGACCTTAATCGTCGGTGGTGCACTCTTTCTCGGAAAATTGATTGGCGTTGCCTTTTTTACTAACCAGAATCAGTGGGGAGAGTTTTTCACTGACCTTCCTATCACGGTGGTACTGATATTGGCTATTGGTATCCCACTTAATGCTGTCTTCTGGTTTATAGGGGAGTGGCGGTATAGAAATCTTTCAAGTACGCAAGAACGCACATAACAAAGCGTTTAAGGCAGATTCGCAACGCTCGGCATTTTCGGTTTGATTCAGCTTTAGTGTTTACGGCACAATGGTTTAAGTAAGGTGGTGGCGTTGCTCACTACTTAACGCGGCGTTATTTCCGCAACGGATCTCTCAGGCTGAATGTACGTGGTTGTAGCCTAAGAGTGAAAGTGGCGGGGTAATAGGTGGGAAAAGCGGCGAAAAGGGCGAATATTGGTCATTTCCATGCTAGCCTTAAAGCGCTTTAAGCGCACCTTAATATGGCGCAGCAATTAAAGAGTGACGCTAAAGCGATTTAAGGTAGTGAGCTGCCAAATACTTCGGCTTCGATTTTTGCCTGCATACCGAAAATTTCTCGTCATATCAAAAGATTAGGCGTAAACATAGCCGACTTTAGTTGCGGAATAACAAGACGTTCAAGCCGATTCGAAACGCATTGGGGTTTTAGTGCCCAAATGGGCACGGATTTATCAGAGTTTATTTTAGGTTAGGGTGGATCTGCGTCTCTCACACCTTAACTTGCGCGTTATGTTTTTCTTCCCAGGTTGAAGTTATGGATTTTGAAAGTAGCCTTCTAGATATTCATCACCTATACGGTAATCAGCTTTCTGATGAGCTTATAGAGTTTTTTACTGCTTATGCTGGTAGTGAATTATCCGAATTAGAAATTGAACTTACAGTCAATTACTACGGAAACATCACTCAGCAAGAATCTCTTGAAAAGATATGCAGTAGTCGCGAAGTTATCGAGATTCATCAATATCTCGGTTTCTTGGAAGATTATGTGGTGCACTTTGAAATAAGCAAAGATTTTGTAGAAGCACAACATTTATACCCGGTTGCTTTATCGTATGATTCTTTATACTTAACTTCCCTGTCAGGAGTACACAGCGGGAAAGTTTACCATGCAGACAATGGTGATTTCGGTATTGGACTGGTATGCAATAGCTTAAAAGATTTTAAGAAATTAGTTGGGTTGTCGTAACCAATTTCTTAAAAACATAACAAAGCATTTAAGAGTGATTCCCAACGCTTGGCATTTTCAGTTCAAGGTAGGGTTTCGTGTTTACGGTGCAATGGTTTAGGTTAGGTGGCTGCGTTGCTCACACCTTAATGCGGCGTTATTTCCGCAACGGATCTCTCAGGCTGAATGTACGTGGTTGTAGCCTAAGAGTGAAAGTGGCGGGGTAATAGGTTGGAAAAGCGGCGAAAAGGGCGAATATTGGTCATTTCCATGCTAGCCTTAAAGCGCTTTAAGCGCACCTTAATATGGCGCAGCAATTAAAGAGTGACGCTAAAGCGATTTAAGGTAGTGAGCTGCCAAATACTTCGGCTTCGATTTTTGCCTGCATACCGAAAATTTCTCGTCATATCAAAAGATTAGGCGTAAACATAGCCGACTTTAGTTGCGGAATAACAAGACGTTCAAGCCGATTCGAAACGCATTGGGGTTTTAGTGCCCAAATGGGCACGGATTTATCAGAGTTTATTTTAGGTTAGGGTGGATCTGCGTCTCTCACACCTTAACTTGCGCGTTAGAACTTTAGGCATTGGATATCGTTATGGTACTATTTATGTATCATAATCGACATAATATTAGTAATGTGCAAAGTACCTCGCCACTTTAGACTACCCAAAAAGCAAGAATCTATCCGTGATTATGCGGATGGTCATCGAAACATAGATAGTGAATTTTTAACATTTCAAAACTTGCTAGCTACTGAACTCAATATGTTGGATGAGTCCAAGAGATATTGTTTGTCGCTATTATTGAAATCTCATGACTCCTTACGGTCAAAATATATTGAAGAGCTCCTCACTCACGCCCTTACACCTATGACTTTTACAGGTGAGGGTGATGTCAATGATATCTGGATCGGATTCAGAGATCTAAACGTATACTTGGATGGTAGTAAATTTAAACTTGATAAGTATCAGAAAGATAAAGAATCTTTTTTTTGTTCGACTATAGAAAATGGCTTTGGCATAGAGGTCAAATGTACAAGAACGAATAGTTTTGATGTAGAGCCAAAGAAAGGCTTTGCAATTCCACTTTCAAACACTGATAAAAGATATGATGTTAATAAAAAAAGGCGATGGTCTGACTTCTATATTTTAATCAAATTAAAGGAGCCAGAAGATTCCTTTGACTCTTCCAAAGGTGCTGTTGATATTTTATCTAGCCTAAACTATCCGGAAAGTGATGTTGAGGAAATGTTTATTGTTCCAACATATATGCTCTGCAAAAAGAGCAATCCAATTAAGTTAAAGGTTAGAGGTCATAAAAAACCTGTATCGCTTGGAGAAGCTATTACAAAAGCAGGCGAAATAAATATTAACAAACTTAGAGCTTTTACCACGCCCATATCTAATGTTGACTTTAGTTCTCCGGAAGCAATAAACAAGTTGGTTCGTAATAAAATAGTCCTTCTCCTCGAGCAACATGCTTCAAAGGTATCTAAGTACAGAGTTGACTTAGATGATTTAAAAAGAACGGCTCTCAAAAAGTTGACATAAAGTTCTAACAATCTGTTTAAGAGTGATTCGCAACGCTTGGCATTTTTACTATGCGTTGCGTTAAGTGTTTAAGGTGGTCTGCGGTGGCTTTGGCATTGCGTTGCTCACACCTTAACAGGGCGTTAGTTTGCAAGAGGAAAAACGCAGCTATCTCGCAAGAACTAGTGGTAAAAGCTCAAAGTCGAAATTGTCATATCGGTGTTCAATTTCAGTGTTAACTAGCGTGGTGAAAACCCAAAGTTGGCATCGTTTCAACGGTTGATTTGTTCTTTGGTTCGGCGACTTTTGGGTTAACTGAGTTGAACTTTTTTGCTGAAACTTGACTCGTTGAGTTTGTTGGTACAAAAGCCGATTTACTCGCTGAAATGGCGTTTTCTCTGGTGTGGAAAGTTCACTTGGTTTCAGTGACTTTGTTGAAAGTCCGCATTGTGAGATTGGTTTTCCAAAAGCGCTTTTTGGTGTTGTGAGTCCGTTTTCTGCGGCGTTGTTTGTTCCAAGTGGTTTCATTGACTAGCTGCTTTGAGACTACGCCTGACTTAAGTGCATCAAAGCACATAAAGTTTGTTGTTTGCAAAGTTTAAAATAACGTAAAATCAATCCTTTGGGTTTACAAACTAACAAACTGTTTAAGAGGGATTCGCAACGCGTGGCATTTTTACTATGCGTTGGTTTCAGTATTTAAGGTGGTATGCGGCGGCTTCAGTATTGCGTTGCTCACCCCTTAACAGGGCGTTATGAGCCAACGAGGAATTTTAATGAAGATCGATAAAGAGTATCTAAAGTCTTTGCTTGAGGCGTTTGAAAGTGCGGAAGGACCGCTGACCAATATAAGAGAATTGGAAGCGAAAGGCTTTCATTATGACGATGATAAGTTTGCTTTTCACACCGACCTCCTAGTTGATAAAGGATATATCGAGTCGTTTGCTACCCAGCAATCACGCGGTGCGGGCTATAGGCTTATGGGGAGTGGTGAAAGGGTTTGGTCGGTTGTTCCGCTGAGGTTAACTGCTTTTGGTCATGACTTTATTGAGTCATTAAATGAACCGAATGTTTGGAGAGAAATACAAACAAACTTTAAAGATGCAAGTTTAGACACAACAATTTCTGTAGCAAAAGATCTTGCGAAAGGTTATGCAAAACAGAAAGTTAAGTCGCTACTTGATGCAGCAGGCTCATAACAAAGCATTTAAGAGTGATTCGCAACGCTTGGCGCTTTCGCTTCGCTCAAGTATAGCCAAACGCTGCTCACACCTTAATGTGGCGTTAGTACGGGTTTGACATCGAAGGTCATAAGTTTTGGTGTTTATCTGTGTTGGCGCTCGTGTTTACACCTTTCAGTTAGTGCCTTTCACGTTCTTTCCGGTGGCACTATATGCGGAGTGTTCGCTTTGATTTCACCGTTTACGGTTTCTAACTCTTACCCTATTTCTTTGGCGCTTCTTCTATTTCGTGGTTTTTACTAAGTCAGAATTGTCTTTCTTTGGTGTTGCCGTCGAAGTACGAGGATCGAATCCTTTTCTAATTTTAAGCAAGTGGAAGTAGGGCAGTTCAGTGCGTTTTTCTTCTAGCCAACTCTCGTCTCTTAACCGAGTTTAAGTTTTGTAGCTGCCCGTCTCACTTCAGTGTTCAAAGCCTTTCATATCATCTCAGTTTTCAATATCTTGGAGCGCACAAATAGAAGTAGCGCATGTACTAACAAATTGCTTAAGAGTGATTCGTAACGCGTGGCATTTTTACTATGCGGTGGCTTAGGGTGATTAAGGCGCTGTGCGGTAGCTTTTGTATTGCGTTACTCACACCTTAGCAAGGCGTTAACTGGCACTTTGTAGCCATCTGTCTCATCCCATTCTTTTTATTCAAGTATTCTTGATATGAATCATGGCGCCATGTGCTCTTTTGAATATTATCAGCAATCAATATGTAAAGCATTTTAAGAATGGAGAGAAAAAATGTTTTGTAGTGGTTGTGGAAAAGAGATTCACGAAACGGCTAGAGCTTGCCCTAGTTGCGGAGCTCAACAAAAGGGTGTCCAAGGCGAAAAAAGTAGAATTGCAGCAGCACTTTTAGCGTTCTTTCTCGGTGGGTTCGGGGCACATAAGTTCTATCTAGGTAAGATTGGTCAAGGTATTCTGTACTTAGTATTTTGTTGGACGTTGATCCCTGCAATCATCGCTTTTATCGAGTTTATTATTTACCTCTGTGAATCAGATGAGAAGTTTGAAACAAGATATCAAAACTAACGAATCAAGTTAGTGTTTGCGAGCCAACTTAACTTTCGCATAGGTCGTTAGGTTAGCCAGTTAACAATCTGTTTAAGAGTGATTCGCAACGCGTGGCATTTTTGCTATGCGTTGCGTTTTTGTGTTTAAGGTGGTTTGCGGCGGCTTCGGCATTGCGTTGCTCACACCTTAACAGGGCGTTATGTGCTTTATCTTATATTTGTCATGTCGATAATTACTTTGAGTTGCCCATTCCTGTGGTGGTTGGTAAAAGATCGCACCTTTTTTATCATCAGATCATTATGCTCGAGAGTGTTTATATTATTATTGCCATTTTGTTGTTTTTTGCACAAATACAAAATGGTTTCATTACGGCCTTATTAACAGCCGTTTTTTGGCCAATTGTTATTGTCGGCACATCAATGTTTATTTTCTTTAACATGATTTACCAATCGGTGAAAAAATGAGGTTAATACTAGGTTTACTGAGTTTTATTGGCGGACTAGTCGTTTGGGGGTTAGCAATATCAGCATTAGTATCGTGGTTAGCATTTTGCTTTGGCTCGATAATTATCGGAATTATTTTATTGATTTTTGCTCCGTATATTCTTCTAGCCCCTTTAGCTTTAGGTACACCTGGTACTGCCTTATTTATATATGGAATGGACTGTATTGCGAACAATAAAGAAGACTCTATATATAATCGTGAGCCTAAAGAAAAGCAGAATGAAGATATGAATGTGGTTGACTCTGTCTGGGAAAAGTCCAGCAATAATCTAGAGTCAATCAGTAAACTGATTGAAGAATCTAAAATAGATCGTTAGGAGAATCTGATGTTTGGTTTTTTTAGAAAAAAGAAGAGAACTCTTTTAGACGAATTAAATGATGTGACCGTAAAGATGTATAGGCCTTTGCTTACACATAATAAGAATCTTTCAGATGAAAAAATTCTTGAAATCGTGCAAACGACTATGCGAGCTTTTAAGCAGGCAGCAGAGAGCAAAGGTGAAGAAATTTCTGGGGATGTACTAGTTAAGATCTCTGCAAAATTTGTGTGTGTTTACGATATGAGTGGACATGAATTCTTTTTGGAACACCTAAAATACGAAATAAACAAGTACTTGGCCTCTGGGTTAAGGCCTGAATATCAAGAGAGTGCATAGATAAATTGGCAAAATTCGAACTACGCACATAACAAAGCATTTAAGAGTGATTCCCAACGCTTGGCATTTTTCATTCCATCGTTGGGTTTTGTGTTTACGGTGGTATGGTTACGTTTCGTGGTAGCGTTGCTCACACCTTAATGCGGCGTTATTTCCGCAACGGATCTCTCAGGCTGAATGTACGTGATTGTAGCCTAAGAGTGAAAGTGGCGGGGTAATAGGGTGGAAAAGCGGCGAAAAGGGCGAATATTGGTCATTTCCATGCTAGCCTTAAAGCGCTTTAAGCGCACCTTAATATGGCGCAGCAATTAAAGAGTGACGCTAAAGCGATTTAAGGTAGTGAGCTGCCAAATACTTCGGCTTCGATTTTTGCCTGCATACCGAAAATTTCTCGTCATATCAAAAGATTAGGCGTAAACATAGCCGACTTTAGTTGCGGAATAACAAGACGTTCAAGGCGATTCGAAACGCATTGGGGTTTTAGTGCCCAAATAGGCACGGATTTATCAGAGTTTATTTTAGGTTAGGGTGCATGTGCGTCTCTCACACCTTAACTGCGCGTTAGCTGTACTCAATCTTATTAGGTATGAGCGAGCCTTGTAGAGCTGATTTAAAAAGAGCGTAGTTTAAGCACTTAGATCAATCAGCAGGTTTTTGATGGTTATTATGGAAAAGGAAAAATATGAGTATTCAGAGTATTTCAGTAAAGACAGCGCAGGGTATCAAAACGTACTCGTGCGTACTCAAAAATGAAGAGCAGTCAATTTACCAGATCGTTGATGAACAGGGGGAAAATAATCCTCAATCTATTGAGTGGAAGAACAATAGAGAGATGAAAATATTTCTATTTAATGGGCTAAAAATACAAGGGGATGAGGTTTTTACGTTCACTCCGTTAACCAAAGAAAGCTATAAGCTAGGTACTTTGTATAGCTCAACAGTAAACAGCTAACAAAGCATTTAAGAGTGATTCGCAACGCTTGGCAGTTTCGCTTCGCTCAAGTATAGCCAAGCGTCGCTCACACCTTAATGCGGCGTTAGAGCGCAGGAGAAAAAGTATGAACATGACCGATATAGTTGAATTACATTTCCTATCTTATCGCCGGCATTATTATCGCTCCTTTCGGTTTTATGTTGTTTAAAGAATTCATCGGTAAAGATCGCAAAGCAGTTACAGATGAAGTCAAATCGACAGTAGGTGACGAATCGAGAAAGTTTCTGGGTGGTAGGTATGGCGATGCCGTTGTAGGTCAATTTGTCGAGTTTAAACTGATCATAGCGATAGGCTTACCAGTAGCACTATTTCTAGGAATTTCTTCCTTGGTTAATTCTCTTTTGAAAGTTCTGTTCAACCTGTGAGTTGCGCTCTAACAAACTGTTCAAGAGGGATTCGCAACGCGTGGCATTTTCACTATGCGTTGGTTAAAGTGATTAAGGTGGTTCGCGGCAGCTTCAGTACTGCGTTGCTCACCCCTTAACAGGGCGTTAGGCATCAAAGGTTACAAATGTACAGCTCGATATTGATACTATTGTATGGTTTTTGGGTTTCACTTGGTGCAGTTTCGGGTACTTGCACACAGGGAGATGATGGACGTTTTTATGCTTCGATAATGTATGGCTCAGTGCTGTTCATTCTCATCATGGTCAGGCTTCTTCGTGAAAATAGAGGTTTACAATTTATATGGATTACGCCCTTAATTGCTTTGTTAGTTGCTATGTCGGTAACTTATTTCTGGGCACCTTTTGTAATTGAAACAACCATTGAAGGTCATCATTTGTGTGGCAAAGAGTTTGATTCTCATTTGGCAGAGTCTGATGTCTGGTCTAGAAGCATACCAACGCTTCATATTGTTTTCTCGTTGGCTATTTTCATGCTTTCATTTTGGAAGTTAATTAGGTGCAAAACGGGTAAGTAGTTTGTGGTGACAAGATGCCTAACAAACTGCTCAAGAGGGATTCGCAACGCGTGGCATTTTTACTATGCGTTGGTTTAAGTGATTAAGGTGGTATGCGACGGCATCGGTATTGCGTTGCTCACCCCTTAGCAGGGCGTTAGGCAAACAATTCAAACGTATCGTATGTCTGATTGAACTTAGTTATTATATGGTCTTTCATCCCATAAAGTATAAAGGGCAAATTTATGCGAAATATTCTGCTGGTTTTAGCTAGCTTTAGCGTTTTATCTGGCTGTACTTCACTAAAACATAATGGTGGAGGTGTTGAAGAAACACTTATTGATCACCCGCCGATTGGTGTTGAGGCTGTGGCTTATGTGGGTGATGAAATGCTAGCGAAAGGAAAGCAAACCACGGTGAATGCGATATCTTTGAAGCACAGCACCTCCGTAGGTGTGCTCGGTGGTTACACTTTTTCTCCGGGCATTTATACGCAAATAGGACACAGCCAAAACAAAATTTTCTATACACCGACACAATACGGTATGGTTCAAGCTAGCGCATTAGCAGACCCTTATGGTGGCATGTACGTAGATCAGAAAACCCGAGAAATTTGTGGTGTTTCTACTTTAGGAGGTACGGTGTGTACATCTGCTGAGTTTAAAGATATCAAGCATACAACGAACGACATGCTATCTTTTCAACAGACACTACTCTATTCGGGTAAAGTTGGTAATAAAATCAATATTAGCTATCGCGAATTCAGCAATGGTCAAGCACGAGCAGCGTTTACAAATGATGTTGAATATGACTTAAATTCATCAAAAGTAATCGGGTATAAAGGTGCTCAAGTAGAGATTATTGAAGCTAATAACCATAGTGTTAAATACAAAGTACTCAAAAACTTTCGATAACGCGTTTGCCTAACAAAGCATTTAAGAGTGATTCGCAACGCTTGGCAGTTTCGCTTCGCTCAAGTATAGCCAAGCGCCGCTCACACCTTAATGCGGCGTTAGTTTTACAATTGATTTGGTCATATGAATAATAGAAAAATAAAGAAAAACCAGCATTATGTCCCAAAAGCTCATTTGAAGCGCTTTACCATCGAGGGAGAGAAGTCACTCATTTGGGCATTTGATAAAAACAAAGGTGAATATGGTCGCCAAACTGCATCTATCAATAAGATCTGTGCAGAAGATTACTACTATTATCAGATAGACCCTCAAGGACAAGTGGACCACATACAACTAGAAGACGTCATTTCAGAAGTAGAAATGATCGGGAATAACATCATTGATAAGGTGCTAGATTCTAGATTTCTTCCCTATGTAACTATCCACGGTTCTCAGAAAGGGGAGTTAGCATTTTACATTGCCTTACTGATGTTTCGTGGACCTAGTTTTCGAGACGGCATCGCTGAAATCTATGGGCAGGCTGCAAAACTAGTTCTCAATAAAGTTTGGGATAATTCTAAGGTTCCAACTGCATTAAAAGAGTTAGTTGAAAAAGAAGGTTTATCTAATGTCGTTGATTTACAAGTTAACTCGACGGTTAGTTTAGAACATATGGTTACGGCGGCTCAAACAGCAGCGCTTGAATTTCTCAAGAAAGAATGGGTGTTAATAAATGCTCCAGCAGGCTCAATGTTTGTGACTGGCGATGTACCAGTTGTTTTTTACCCTTATAAGCAAGATTTAGGTGATATTGGTCCTGCCCATCCCTTAGCTGAGATTCTGTACCCTATATCTAAGAATACAGCTCTAATTCTGACGCCAACAAGTAACCCAAAAGAGCACATTGTAATCGGGCAGTTTAGTAGCGAGCTTTTATACCAGATAAATACAAAGGTAAGTCATGCTGCTATAGACAACATTTTTAGTGCTGAAAAGCTCGATTGGTTATCTGCACTGTCCATGTCTAAAGGGAACTCTCAGCGATTAGTTTCGAATGCATCATCTAATGGGGTTAGTATCGTTAAGAATCCGTGGAAACGTAAAACTAACAAAGCATTTAAGAGTGATTCCCAACGCTAGGCATTTTCAGTTCAAAGTTGAGTTTCGTGTTTACGGTGTAATGATTTAGTTCTGGTGGTAGCGTTGCTCACACCTTAATGCGGCGTTATGTGTATGAGGAGGCGGTATGATTCAAATATTCGATTCTGAGTTAGATCGGTGTTTATATGACATAAACAATATTCGAGAAAAGATCGTAGATTCTGGTTCGTCAGTGCTTTCTGGTAATTTTGTCAAACTAGACATCTGTGGGTATCTGTTGGTGACTTTCTTCGTCGCCGACGGACAACGTGTGGCATATTGTGGTTTACGAAAGTCTTTAATTAGAAACGTTGATAAACCTATAGAATTAGATATTTTTGTAATGCCAAAGTTTCAAAATAAACAAATTGGAACGCGTTTAATCAAACAAACAGCAATGCTTGCGACCTCTGACTACTCTCATTTAACGATTGAAGTGAAACATTCATCTGAATTAGTTCCATTTTATAAACAGCTTGGTTTTCAGGTGTATTATGTTGGGCAGACTGAAACAGTTATGGTGTACCCCTTATAAAAATACACATAACAAATTGTTCAAGAGTGATTCGGCACGCGTGGCATTTTTACTATGCGTTGGTTTCAGTGGTTAAGGTGGTATGCGGAAGCTTCTGTATTGCATGCCTCACACCTTAACAAGGCGTTATTTCCGCAACGGATCTCTCAGGCTGAATGTACGTGGTTGTAGCCTAAGAGTGAAAGTGGCGGGGTAATAGGTTGGAAAAGCGGCGAAAAGGGCGAATATTGGTCATTTCCATGCTAGCCTTAAAGCGCTTTAAGCGCACCTTAATATGGCGCAGCAATTAAAGAGTGACGCTAAAGCGATTTAAGGTAGTGAGCTGCCAAATACTTCGGCTTCGATTTTTGCCTGCATACCGAAAATTTCTCGTCATATCAAAAGATTAGGCGTAAACATAGCCGACTTTAGTTGCGGAATAACAAGACGTTCAAGCCGATTCGAAACGCATTGGGGTTTTAGTGCCCAAATGGGCACGGATTTATCAGAGTTTATTTTAGGTTAGGGTGGATCTGCGTCTCTCACACCTTAACTTGCGCGTTAGTTGCCACCAAGGTTTTGGAGTTTTAATGGAAATCATATTAATTTTTTTAGCGCTGTTGGTTGCGTGTTTAACCTTATTTATTCAGCGTCAGCATAACCGAAAAGAGTTGTTACCTATAATCCACACTTACTTTTCAGCAGCGTCTAAAGATAATCAGGTAACTCGTGAGTTCAAACTGATCAACGATGGTAATGGTGCTGCGATTCTGAAGAGGGTTCAGTTACATTTAGCATCTGGTGAGGAAATTGAAATTACTAACTTCAATGATTTCTCGAAAGTCATCCAACAGAAAAATCCACATAGTAAAGATATTGCTACCTCATTACCATTCGCTCTAAGTGCCAATTCATCTGAAGTTATCTACAGCTATTGCCTTTCTGAATCAGTGGATGATCAACTAGATAGTTGCACTGTTACAGTTACCGCGGAATCTGTCTACGGGGATACAGTCATTGCACACGAGACAGGCTTTGATGTCATATCAAACAAGCGTGATGCATTTTTTGAAATATGGTTTAGTAAAATTGCTGACACATCAATAATGCTTTGGGAAAAGGCAACTAACAAAGCGTTTAAGGCAGATTCGCAACGCTAGGCATTTTAAGCTCAAATCAGCTTTTGTGTTTACGGTGCAGTGGTTTAGTTTAGGTGGTCGTGTTGCTCACTACTTAACGCGGCGTTATGAAGCTTTGGCTTTTTCTGGAACTTATTGCTAAATAGAGGAACGTGACATAATAAATGCTCAGCCCCTCTATAATTTAGTATACGTGTTATGTTCGTTGACAATATTAATAAGGTTAATCTATTGGATAAGCATCGTCGTGACAGCTTTCGCATACATCCATTTCATTACAAGAGTACACTTCGCCATTGATCTCTTGTCCACAAAGTTCACATTCCATCTCATTACGCTCCGTTGACTAAAATGTCTGTTAAGGCTATCAGTTGAGACAATGAATGACAATCTTGACCATCATTAGATAAGACGCAAGTCTCATGTAAGTGTTTGTTTTGTTATATTGTTCAACGAGATTCAGCTTCATAACAAACTGTTCAAGAGGGATTCGCAACGCGTGGCATTTTTACTATGCGTTGAATTTAGTGATTAAGGTGGTGTGCGGTGGCTTCGGTATTGCGTTGCTCACCCCTTAACAGGGCGTTATGCTACAGAACAGAGTACGCAAATGAGCTATATAGAAGACTTTTATCAGGCTTTGAATCGAACTGAAAAACTGGGGTTAAGCGAATCCTTAGTTGCAGGCTTCGCACCTTTCAAATCGAAGGGTGCTTCCATATGTCCAATAGTTAAAAGCACTTGTGAAGACTTACTAAGCCGACATGGACATAAGTTTGTGAATCGAAAATGCATAAAAGCCCATTGGGCACTTAAGAAAGAGCTAGAAACAGTGCTTGGGCAGCAGGTCTACTTAACTTTGGGAGATGTATCGACCCCATGGGGAAAGTGTATATATAATTTCAATGAGAAGACAATGCTGCAGATGCTCAATTGGGGAGCTACGAAAACTTACAAACTGCATTGTTGGCTTACATTAGAGTCTGGTCAAATTGTCGACATTTCTTTGCCGACATCGCTTGGGCTTCAAATGAGGAACCCGCAATTAGTTGGTGACTTAGTTATAGGAAATGCTGATATCCAGAAGTACGAGTATCACCCTATTGTAGTTGGTGAGAATGTCCTAGGCTATATGGATATTGACGTATCGACAGGTGGGGTTGAATTTGTGACTTTGTTAGCTAGGTTAAAACGATTTATATCACCTAGGTTTTCTATAGCATAACAAAGCATTTAAGGCAGATTCGCAACGCTTGGCATTTTTGGTTTGGTCAGCTTTAGTGTTTACGGCACAATGGTTGGGTTCAGTGGTCGTGTTGCTCACTACTTAATGCGGCGTTATGATTTTGGAGGTAATATTGGAAATTAGTGACTTAGCAAAGAGTATAAAAAGAGCAAAAATATTGGCGTTTTCTCTAATAGCTCTGATACCTACGGTTTATTTAGTTTGGTTTTATTTTATAAATAACCTTCCTCTCTCGACTGATAGTTCGATTTGGGGCACCTTTGGAGACTTTATTGGTGGCATCTTAAATCCACTGATAGCCTTATTAGCTTTCTATTGGTTAACTCAATCAGTACTAATTCAAAAGACCGAATTATCTGAAACTCAGAAAGTGCTCAAGGAAACTGAGAAGGCTCAAAAAGAACAGGCGTTAACTCAAGAAAAAAAGCGATTTGAAGACACATTCTTTTCTTTACTAAACCAACTCAATACCGTCTTTGACGGATTAAATGAGCGTTTGATAGTCATGGATCGCCCGACGGCTTCAAAAATCATGAAGCTGCATAATGCTGTTATTAAAAATGGTACTGGTAATACTATTGAGCAGAGAGTCGCTAAAATGCGTGAATCTTCAAGCGATACGAGCCACTACTTCAGGGTTCTTTACCATATACTCAAGTTTATTTTGGAAAATAGTCGGTTCGATGCTGAACCAATGCTGTTTGAAGCCGCGGTCGAAAAAAAAGTTACTAGAACCGAGAAATTTTACTCCAACATTGTTCGCTCTTTCTTGAATAAGGAAGTTATCCAATTATTAGCCATCAATTGTGTAGTTGTAGATCCTCTAGACCCATACTATAAATATCGCCAACTGGTTGAACGCTATTCCTTATTGGAACACCTACATATTGACGCCGAGTGGCAAAAGGAGTTGTTTGGAAAATATGACAAATCGGCTTTTGGTGAACACCCAGAAGTACAATCATAACAAACAATTTAAGAGTGATTCAGCACGCTTGGCATTTTTAGTTTGGGTTAAGTTCAGTGTTTACGGTGATCAAACGGGGTGCAGTGCTAGCGTGCTTCACACCTTAATTGGGCGTTAGGGCACAAGAGGAAATATGTCGGAATGAATGAAATAGAGCGTTTTCAGTTGCTGATGGCTGAGTGGGGAAATGAAGTTATTTTGCCTCATGTTGAGCGTATTAAAAATAAAGAACCAACGGTTTTTTCTCATAGGGAAGTATTTAATACAATTTTTATGGGTAGTACTGAGATTACTGAAACATTTGAAGCTCTACAATTTTCGGAAACCCTGTTATCTGTTGCATCACCTAGAAGCAAAAAAGTCGCGAAAGAGAAATATATTAAGTACGTTATAAATACATATTTGCAAGATGTATATATATTGAAAGAAAGACTAAATACATATGCTACGAAAATAAAACGAATGCATGAACGGGCAGGGAGGAGGGACCTGGTTAGTAAGCACATTGATCCATTATTCCCGTTAATCAAGTCTTCGTTTCAAGGAATAGTCGATGTTCGTGGTGCTCATGTTCATTCGGCTCGTTATACAGATGAACAGGTAACTGAAGCAACCTCAATGGCTCTCATTGCTGCATATAACGAAGACTATACGAATCACTTCGAATACAGTGTTATGAAGTTGTGCAATGATTGGCGAATACGGATTTCAAAAAACAACATAGAAACTGAGAAGCTTCTTAAAAAATATTTCAGTAACATACAAAGTGTAATTGAAGTAAATGGGAGCGTATTTGTGCCCTAACAAAGCGTTCAAGAGGGACTTGGCACGCGTGGCATTTTCAATTTGCGGTAAGTTTAGTGGTTAAGGTGTAATGCGGCTACTTTTGTAGTGCGTGCCAGCGCCCCTTAACGCGGCGTTATGTGTCCCGAAAAAAGTTAATAGAAGGTATTTTATAATGAGTTCGAATGACGAACCTAAGTTGTCTCAGTTTATTCATGTTGTATTTCCCACTGTGATTGTAATAATTTTAAGTTCAATCTCGTTATATTCTGACATTAGTACTGAAGATAGTTATTTTTGGTTTCAACGTTCGGGTGCTTTGATGGGAGCTGCAGGTATATACATAGGCTTTCACGAAGGTAACTGGAAAATGACGACGAGAAATCAGCATTTATATATCAATACTCAAATTTGGTATCAATGGTTGGCACTAGCTTTAGGTGTATTAGGAACGTTAATCTGGGCATATGGAGATCTACCTTTTAAGTAAAACACATAACAATCTGTTCAAGAGGGATTCGCAACGCGTGGCATTTTTACTATGCGTTGGTTTAAGTGTTTAAGGTGGTATGCGGCGGCTTTTGTATTGCGTTGCTCACCCCTTAACAGGGCGTTAGCTTACAAATGGAGTTATACGAATGAAAGGAGACTTTGAATTTGTGCTTGGTTTAGCGGAAGAGTTTTTCGAGCAAGACGAAGTTCAGAAAAAGTTCAAACTGATCAATGAGCATGAGTTTACAGGTTGGGAAATATGGTTTCAGATAGAGTTTGCAAGCTTTCTTCAGCAGCATGACGCTGTAGCGGACATAATACGTGAGTTCGGCTATTCAATTGATAGGCGAATGCGTGGAAGTCAAACCAGGATGCACATAGACTTTTTAATAAGGAAAAAACGCAGCTCTAGAAGCTCCTATATAGCTCTTGAGATTAAACAAAACCAAAGTGCGTCGTCTTGTGTTAAGGGTATGATGAATGACATTCAGAAAATCTGGAAGGTCAAAAGGTCTGAGGATGACCTCCGTAGTATGTGGTGTTTAGGCATTTATCCGACAGTAGAAGACGAAAAGATTTCTCAAGTCATTGATAAACAATCAGAGCTAGCTGGTGTAGAGTTACCTAAGAATCTAATACAAACAAAAAAAGTCCCAAACACAAGTTTCTCGTTTACTTTGCTCTAGTAAGCTAACAAAGCGTTTAAGAGGGATTCTCAACGCTTGGCATTTTCAGTTTGATTCAGCTTTAGTGTTTACTGCACAATGGTTTAGGCTAGGTGCTGGCGTTGTTCACCCCTTAACGCGGCGTTATTTCCGCAACGGATCTCTCAGGCTGAATGTACGTGATTGTAGCCTAAGAGTGAAAGTGGCGGGGTAATAGGGTGGAAAAGCGGCGAAAAGGGCGAATATTGGTCATTTCCATGCTAGCCTT
>NZ_RBWD01000031.1:0-14128 GCF_009361695.1 Vibrio sp. VGrn 2
ACGATACACCTGCGATTAGGACTTGCTCACCTTGTTTAAGGCCATCTTTGATGACCACGCGATCTTTATACACGGTCCCCACATCGACAAAACGTTTCTTAACACGATTATCACTGGTTACGATCCAGACAAACTGCTTACCTTGGTTATCAGGAACCAATGCAGTTAACGGTATCGTCACTAAACTTTCACCACTTTGCGGTTCATCATTCGCAGGGAATACTCGAACCGACATGCCCGGTAAGACCCGATATCCTTTAAGATCATCGAACCCTAGAACGACCGAGTAGGTTTGAGTGTTGGCGTCCGCTTGTGTCGAATAGGTGCGCAAAGACAAATCAAACTGCTGCTCTGGAACCGAGGCAAGCTCAGCAATGGCTCGTGTGTTTCTTACGCCAGACAACATAACTTTGTGAGGAATATCAATAACAACTTCAAGTTCAGCGACATCCTGCAGAGTAAACAGTGGTTGATTCGCTTGAATTTGCCCAAAGTTTTCAATCTTTTTGTCGCCAATCACGCCATCAAAAGGGGCAAATATTTGCGTATACTCAACCTTACGCTGCGCTTCTTCAACTCTGTTTTTAGCAAGATTGTAACGTGTTGTTATGGAATCAAGTTCCGCTTTTGATATCGCTTGTGTTTTCTCAAAAATGGCTTTTGCGCGTTCGTATTCTTGTCTGGTGTTTTTCAACTCTAACTTGGCCGAAGCTAGGGCATTTTTTGCATCCCTATCATCTAGAGTCGCCAATAACTCACCCTTTTTGACACTGTCACCCTCATTAACTTTAATATCTGTCAGTAGACCACTAATGCGAAATGCCAGATCAGCACGTTGAGATGCCCTAACTACACCATTAAACACCAAATCAGAGGCACGCTGCGGTGCAACCACTTCTACAAGAGCGGGTTTAATTACAGGATTCGTTACCTGTGTAGTAGTCGGCTCACCACAACCAGCCAAAAAAAGACTGGAAGCAATCATACTGCTAAAAACAGTACGCTTTAACTTGGTCGGAATTATTGATTGAAAGAGCATATCATAACCTTTTTATTCAACTTGTTAGGTATACAGCTAGTATCTGTGGATATTAATGCACACGAGACGCTTATTAAAGTGAAACCAAGTTACCCATGCTAGCTCATTACAATTGCTTGAGTTGAGGTCACATTTTTAAGAGATACGCTGCCAATTCTATAGTGCATTCTCAGCCTATTTTGGTCACAGAAAACTGCATATTACCGAGTTAGAATAGCCACCAAGAGCGAGTGAGTATGGGATGGAAGTTCAACGCAAGTTGGATGTCATCGAGCTTGCCGACCGCCTAGGTAATGCGACAGAAGCCGCTCGGATCACCGTTTGTTCAAGCCGAAGTATCTATAACTATCAAAAACTCTTAGCCGAGGAAGGCATCCTTGGCCTTAAGCGCATTAATAAACTACTGTACCGCAGCAAAAACAGCATACCTGAAGAAACCGAACTCAAAATTATCGAGTTGACATTAAACAATCCGTATCAAACCTCAGTACAGCTGAGAACCATGCTAAAGAAGGAGTACAACATCACCGTCAGTAGTTGCACGATACGAAATATCTGGAAACGCGAGGCACTGAATACCAGAGCGCTGAGAATATAGCGCTCAGCGGCATCAAATAAAGAAGTCTAGCCTTTGGGCTAGACTTAAAGGTGGACGACAAAGTCGCTTGGTAATTGAGGTACGACAGAATCGCTTGGTGATCACACTTATTAATCACCCACCGTCAGCACACCTTTGGACATAAACGCGTTAGATTAATGACTCTAACTTGCTTATCTGAGATTAGATAAAGTATCTTGAAACTTTAAACACTTGTTAGCCGTTTTATGCCAAGGATAACCCGCCATCAACCACAAGCGTGTGACCAACTATGTAGCTAGCTTTATCGGAGACCAGAAACTCAATGGCATTAACTATTTCGTCTGCATGACCAAAGCGTTTGATAGGCACAACTTCTGAAACTTCACTTCGAATGTTTGGTGAGTCCAATTGTTTGCTTTCCCACCTTGGTGTCCATGTCACGCCTGGGGCTAACGCATTAATACGAACTCCAGAGCCAATACACTCTAACGCAACCGAACGGGTTAGCCCTTCAAGTGCGTGCTTGGACGCGCTGTACATTGAGGCATTAGGTGTCGGTCTTAGACCATTCACAGAGCTGACGTTAACAATGGAGGAACCCGCATTCATCAGCTTTAACTCATGCCTTAAGCACAAGGCTTGAGACCAAAAATCGACATTCAATGTTTCCTGTAAAGAAGAAACGTCAACTTCTTTAAATTGACCACCAGATACCAAAGCCGGTGATGCATTATCCACTGCGATGTCCAAAAAACCGTATTGATTCTTGATATGATCGAAGAGCTTTTCAAGCTCGGACTCTGAGGAAATATCTACAATTTGATAGTCCACAACACTTAATTGTGGAAATTCATTCACCGCTTCCAACCAAGACTGTTTAGAGCGAGAGCAGGTTATCACCTGATAGCCCAAGTCCACGAATCGAAGAACAGTTTCCAGCCCTATTCCTTTAGAGCCTCCGGTTACCAATGCTACTTTCACTTTAGACTCCTTTCTTGTTTCACTGTCTGACGGCTAACGCCCAATTAAGGTGTGAGGCGCGCGATACCAATGCTTCCGCAGACCACCTTAACCACTAAAAACCAACGCATAGTAAGAATGCCACGCGTGCCGAATCGCTCTTGAACAATTTGTTATGAGACATTTTTTCGCAATAGATTCTTTCTGTGTTTTTGATATTGCCTACTTTTTATAAACCAATCAGTGCCTGCGATAAATACCGCGCCAATGACAGTAACCAAGTAAAGCCGGTACGAAATAAAAGGTGACAAGTTCAAGTAAAAATCGTTTTGCACAAATGCATTACCAAATACAAATGGTGCACAGAAAGCTAATCCATAAGTAACACAGTGTCTGAGAAAGCCTCCCTTTTGGATCTTTAGCCACTGAACCTGTTTTTTCCGTTCCATTTATTCCACTCTATTCTGCATTTTTTATGGTGGCTCATAACGCCGCGTTAAGTAGTGAGCAACGCCGCCACTAGACCTAACCTATTGTGCCATAATCACTTAAGCTGAATAAAACCAAAAATGCCACGCGTTGCGAATCTGCCTTAAACGCTTTGTTATGTACGTTGTACCGAGCGCACTGGTACCCAACCAACTTCACCCGTTGACCTCGAAACTCGATACCACTCATTGAGTTCGAATAGCACTGATAGTTTTTCACCAATGACCGTATTGAGCTCAACATTGTCATAGTTTTTAAGCAAGATTCCTTCAGAGCAACCTTCAATCTTCTCGATATATTGAACTGGAGCCCAACCCTGATCCCCTTCACTGCTGGTTATAAAGATCCAGTTGGGAAACTCGTCGTCAATTGTACCTAGAGCTACTTTATCGCCTTGTTTCAAATAAAACGGATTGGGATATTCTGAGACGTGCTTTTCACTAGCAACTACTTCCATATTTTCTCCGAAGTACATAACGCCCTGTTAAGGTGTGAGCAACGCAATACCGATGCCGCTGCATACCACCTTAACCACTAAACACAACGCATAGTAAAAATGCCACGCGTTGCGAATCACTCTTAAACAGTTTGTTATACGAATTACTCCAGCTGCCAAATCTCTGTAGATTTAAATGCATACATATACAACGGATACAGGTAAACAAACATTAGTCCCATTCCTGTAACGAAAAAGAACAAGGTTCCCGGGCTTAGATAAGTCAGTAAGAAGAACACACTAAATATCGCAAAGCCCAGCATGGAAAGTGCATTTATCCCAAAGATGATGATCGCTAGCACTTTGCTACCGACAGCAACTCGATAACTGAAGCCGTAGAAGCTGACAAGAGATATTGCGGATATAAGTGAGCCTATAAATGCTCCAATACTTAACTCTTCAGAAAACGGGAGTTGAATAATGCTTAAAACCGTTAAGAAACACATTACCCAGAATACAAACTTCCACTTTTTCACGAATCCTCCTCATTCGTATAACGCCGCGTTAAGTAGTGAGCAACACTACCACTGAACCTAAATTATTGCGCCGTAAACACTAAAGCTGAATAAAACCAAAAATGCCACGCGTTGCGAATCTGCCTTAAACGCTTTGTTATACGATTTCTCACAACGAGCGCTCAAACTGACCATTTTTAGCTTTGAAACCTAATTTTTCAAACAGAGCTTTAGACCGAAAGTTACCTTCATCAATGTCTGCATACAATTTTTCAATGCCCACAGATTTTGCATGAGAAAATAATAAACTGAGAGCTTCAAACATATAACCTTGTCGCCAATATGATGAATTAAGTAAGCATCCAACCTCGCACGAATGACCGCAATCACTAAAACTATGTAAACCGCAAGTTCCGATAACTTTGTTGGTTGATTGTTCTAAGACTGCCCATTCCAACGATTCACCCGACTTTTCTAATTGGACGACGCTTTCTAGCATCTGAAATATCGTATCTTTCGATGGAAAAACCGGATCTGAGGCAAATTCCATTGTTTGAATATCTCCATAAATTTCAAACAAGTCATCAGAATCATCCATTTGAATTGACCTTAAAACAACCCTACTTCCGTGTAAATCAGGCTTCATTTTTCTCCTTAATCGTATAACGCCAAATTAAGGTGTGAACAACGCTAACACCTCACCTAAAGCATTGTGCCATAAACACTAAACTGGCTTGAAGTGACGGCGCCAAGCGTTGTGAATCACTCTTAAATTTATTGTTAGGCTTATGCCCAACGTATGTTCATGAACCTATTTAATTCATCGACGTTCTCTCTGTACGCATAGATGGGGATTTCTCCAAGCCCAATAGCTTTTGCAACAGCATAGCGATGATGCCCGCCTTGGAAAATGACTTCATTATCTTCAACAGGCTTTATGACTGGTGGGGTGATTGGTTTACCCTCAGATAAATATACAATCATTTTTGCCAATTTAGATTGACTGCCAACTTTCCAAAGTTCATCTCCATCTCTACGACTAAAATGGCACAAATATCTATCAAACTCTTTTAGAGACATATGCCCTAAAACTAGTCCATTTGGGTAAAATTCATCAAATTCAGACTTACTTAAACCGTCAAAGCAATACCGCTGAGATTCAGGGCGATAATCCCAATTAATTGTTATTGTTGGCCATTCGTTCGGTTGCTTGCCGTATAGCTTTTCCGATTTGGTATGCAATTCTTCACGTTCCGCCATCGAGCGCTTGTAATCTTCTGCGCTCTCATACCCGAAGACTTGAGCTAATTCATCGTCCATTATTGAGACATTTCCTCTGATAAGCCTAACGCCTTGTTAAGGTGTGAGGCACGCAATACCGAAGCCTCCGCATACCTCCTTAACCATTAAAACCAACGCATAGTAAAAATGCCACGCGTGCCGAATCACTCTTGAACAATTTATTATAAGGCGGGCTCAAGGATAATATCCTGACCATCAACTTCAATTAGCCCGAAGTCACCTTCTAACGAAAGGGAGCCTTGTAAATAAGAGACTCCTTCAACTTCACCTAATGTTGGAATGTCACTTAAAGTTGTCTTTCTAGCAGATAGCTGCATTCCCTTAAAACGAACAGTTATCGCTTTACCTTGCTTATTACTGACAAAGAGTTTGACCTTCTGATCAGACTCTAAAAGGAATAGTATTTCAATATAGGTATCATCAAAACTTTGATTAAGCGAGAGTAACTCTGAATCAATTAGACAATTTAGTTCCATATTTCTCCAAGCCTTATAACGCCGCGTTAAGGGGTGCAGGCACGCGACACCAAAGCTACCGCACAGCGCCTTTAACACTGAACCCACTGCAAACCAAAAATGCCACGCGTGCCAAATCCCTCTTAAACGCTTTGTTAGTACGCTGCCCCTAAAGCCTTTGGCACGCGCCAAGATATTGAAATATAGCACGAAAATTCTGGCTTAAAACGCTGAAGCTAAAGGGACAACTGCCAAACTAGAACTCAATCTCAAAACGCAAGTTGGCTAGAAGAAAAACTTGCTTAACTGACCTATTTTCACCGTTTTCAAATTAGCAAAGAAGACGGTCTTCAGGATTAAACAACCGCGCCAAAAAAACTCAGTGTTTGACGAAAATTTCCCAGCATCAAAGAAACCACACCAAAGAAATAACCCGAAAGTTAGAAACCGTAAACGGTGAAGTCAAAGCGAAAACTCCGCATATAGTGCCACCGGAAAGAACGTGAAAGGCACATTTGACTAGGTGTAAAGCTAGGAAAAGAGCCCGATAAACCCGGAAAAATTTACCGTTGATGCCAATCCAGTACTAACGCCCTGCTAAGGGGTGAGCAACGCAATACCGAAGCCGCCGCATACCACCTTAATCACTAAATTCAACGCATAGTAAAAATGCCACGCGTTGCGAATCCCTCTTGAGCAGTTTGTTAGTTTGCAAACCCAACGCGTTGATTTTACGTTATTTTAAACTTTGCAAACAATAAGCTTTAAGTGTTTCGATGCACTTAAGCCAGGCGTAGTCTCAAAGCGGCTACTCAATGAAACCACGTGGAACAAACAACGCCGCAGAAAACGAACTTACAACACCAAAAAGCGCTTTTGGAAAACCAATCTCACAATGAGAACTTTCAACAAAGTCACTGAAACCACTTGAATTTTCCATACCAGAGAAAACGTCATTTCAGCGATTAAATCGGCTTTTGCACCAACAAACTCAACGAGCAGAGTTTCAGCAAAAAACTTCGACTCAGTTAACCCCAAAGTCACCGCTCCAAAGAACAAATCAACGGTTGAAACGATGCCAATTTTGGATTTTCACCACGCTAGTAACACTAAAATTGAAAGCCTGTACGACAACTTAAACTTTGAGCTTTTACCACTAGATCTTGCGATATAGCTGAGTTTTTCCTCTTGCAAACTAACGCCGCATTAAGGTGTGAGCAACGCAATACTGACGCTTCCGCATACCACCTTAAACACTAAATGCGACGCATAGTAAAAATGCCACGCGTTGCGAATCACTCTTAAACAGTTTGTTATATGCAGTCTTCAAACATTGCATTTAAAATACCATACACCATTTCATGACACGTGGAATTACCTCCCAAATGAACTAACTCATTATCACTGTCACCACTCAGAAACGCCAAGTAAGGATGTGCTTCATCACCATCAAAGCTAATGCTTGAAGAACTGTCGATCATACTTGCAACTTCAAAAGAAATATTACCAGTTAGTTCTTTTAGCAATGCTCCCTTAATACCAGCTCTTTCCAAATGTTCGGCAATACGTGCAATCATCTCACCAGTAAATACTTCCTGTTGAAGCATAAAATTATCTGTGTCTACTTTTAACTCCATAGGTACTTCATTCCTTTGTCTGGTATTGCATATAACGCCCAATTAAGGTGTGAAGCACGCAACCACAACACTCAATTTGACCACCGTAATCACTAAACTCAACCCAAACCAAAAATGCCAAGCGTGCTGAATCACTCTTAAATTGTTTGTTAAGTTTCAATTAGATGACTATAAAACTGCTCAAATTGTTTGTGTGCTGTATACCTGTATAACTCAAAACCTAACACTAAGTCATTTGTGTAGTCAGGTTTCCACTTATGCTTTTGAGATAAAGTCCGTGTAAACAATACAAAGAAGAACCATAGTTCAAAAATAACGTTATCAAGTAACCTTTGTGAGCTTCGACAAGGGGAGCCAAATATAGCAGACTTAACCTCATCTTCATCCCAGTAAGAAAACGAACCTACAGTGACTGGATTAGACGCACCATGAACAGACAGTGAAGCTTCATCCATCTTTTGTTTACGGAAAGCTCTGAGTTCTTGGCTATTCGGATTTACACTGAGTAAATCACGTTCGATAGCTTCGTATTTTTTGTGGAGACGCTCTCTTTTCGCAAATATTTCATAGTGAGCGCTTTTACTGAGAGCGCTATCATCGGCGTTCAACCACTTTTGCATATCTTCGCTATCGTTTAGCAAAACTATCGCTTGCATGGTTCGCTCAATAAGAGTTCGATATAGAACATCAGCTTGGACATTAAACCCACTTAAACACAGTTCATAGATTGATTGAGCGGTGTTCGATAGATTCGTTAGAATTGCTGCCAAGTGGATATCTCGTGCGGAAAAACCTTTACTTAATATTCGATTAGTATCCGACTCCAAACTATAGGTAACCAACGAATTTAAAGCCAAAATCTGAGTTTTAATGGCTGTAACTTCTGCTGAGTAGTGCGACTCCGTTTCAGATAACGATTTGGTGCGATTCTCATTGAAAAGTTCAAAGGCACTATTTACGCTAGAAAGGTCAAGATCCTCTCTATTAAGATCGGGGTGCCTTTCTTTAAATTTATGTAGTAACTCATCTGTAATCATACATATCTCGCCTTGAAACTTAACGCCCTGTTAAGGTGTGAGCAACGCAATACCTATGCCGCCGCATACCACCTTAAACACCAAAACCAACTCATAGTGAAAATGCCACGCGTTGCGAATCACTCTTAAACAGTTTGTTATGTTTGTATTCTCAGCTTTCCATCGAAATATCAACAACTTGACCACTTTCATCAAATGACACGCTTATTAAGTAATTTGTGACATCATTGGGCAAAGTAAAATCACAGACGTCGTCTTCCACGTAAGCGACTACCAATGCAGACAAAATGTCATCAAAGCTTGGATTTTCTTTGCCTAAAATTTCTAGCCATACTGCTGCTGGGAATTCATCTAAATGATGAGATACAAACAAATCGATCCCGTATTCCCCCGACTCCGTACCGCGAGAGGCTTTTATAGCTTCTAGAGCTAACTCTACTTTTTATCCATTTCAATACTCTGCTTATATCGAGAAAAACATAACGCCTGTTAAGGTGTGAGCAACGCAATGCCTAAGCCGCCGCAAACCACCTTAAACACTAAACGCAACACATATCAAAATTGCCAAGCGTTGCGAATCACTCTTAAACAGATTGTTATGTATTTCAGTCTATTTCAAATTCCTGTTCTGCCTTTTTCAGCGTTTTTTCACCTATACCAGGAATCGTTTTTAGAGCTGCTTTATCAATGAAGCCTTCTTTAATTCGATATTTAAATATCTCTTTCGCCGTATTTCGCCCAACGCCCAAAAGAGCTTCTATTTGGTCAATAGATGCCACATTAATATTAATTTTCGATGGCTGTCCATTAGGTTTTCGAGTTAAGTACCCTAGCAAATCGGCGATTACCATATAGGTATGAAATACCGCCTTAACCGCTTCTATTTGCTCAAGCTCTGCATGTACACCTTTATTAGTTAGTTTGTTCACTTTCTCTAACCAAGAACCAAGGAAGTCAACATGAGCCTTTGCAAGATCTTTGTTACTGGCAGACTCAATAGATTTATCCATAAATGCCCAAAGTCTATTTACATACTGACCTTGTTTAAAAGTTCTACCGTTAACTGACTCTGTTGTTACAGGAAAAAGCTCATCCGCTAAGCCTTCAAGAAGGCGTCTACAAGTAGTTAGTGCATGAGACCATTCTTCAGAATTGTTGGAAGACACACTTTTGAACGCGAGCATCAATTGCTCCGCTAATTCAGGGCTTAAATCTAGAAGTTGATCATCAACTTCTGATTTGAGTACATCAAAGCAGTTAGAGACTGTCCCTGAAAACTTAATAACTGAGTATAGCTCTGAAGCAAGATCGTGGGCCTTCCTTTTAACATAAGCAATATGCTTTTGCAGGTGGTTTTTGTAGTACTTTTTGTCGTTTCCTTTTCTTAATTTCACTAAATCAAGGTATTTTTCTTGGACAAAACTAATATTTGCATAGCCACCACCGCTCTCGTCATTTTTTACGTTTAGCTCTTCATTGCTGTAGTGAATACCTGTTTTTAACCCAATAGAAGCAAGCTCAGCATAGTATTCATTTACTTTTGGGATAAGTTCTTCTGACGGCGACTCATTGGCTTCAATTAACATTTTTATAAGCACCTGAAGCTTATCTGTATAGTAAGGGTCACCTTGTTGAATTTTACACCAAATGACAATGTCTTCATTATCAACTAGGTTTGCGGCTCGTTGAAGTTTTTGTATAGCAGCGATTAACATCCCTTTTGAAGACTCAAGCTCATTTAGGCTTTGTTCAACAAGTGTCAATGCTTCATTTTTCTTTTTATCCACTTACTTTCCCTAGACTTAGATATATAAACAAAAGACATTTTATACTCAGTTAAATGAGAATTACTTTGATGCCACTAACGATAAATTGAAGAAATACATAACGCCTTGTTAAGGGGTGAGCAACGCAATACCAAAGCCGCCGCATACCACCTTAAACACTAAGACTAACGCATAGTAAAAATGCCACGCGTGCCGAATCACTCTTAAATGCTTTGTTATGGCGCAGACTTATAGTTAGCACTACACCAATTTTCCCAACTCATGTTACCCAATTTTTTATGCGCTTTAGTGATACGATATGATAACACGCCACCCATAATGCACCCGAAGCATATTGTAGAAACTAATTGAATGAGCCAATTACCTGGCTCTACACGCCAAAGAAACAGCCACATAAATAAGCCCCATATTAATCCGAAAACTATCCCTTGCTTAAAGAAAACTTGAATTGGAGATTGAAAGACTAGAGGCTTAGTCTCGGAGAAAATGAGCTTTGACCAAAGGTTAGAATTTAGTTTAGTCAAATCTTTGGGGACGCCTTTCTCAACTAAATGCTGTTGAATAAATGCAATATTTTCCATTATATGTCCTTTTACATTCGTAATATCCATTTTTTCAGTTATATAGAGAGCTCAAATTCCACCATGCGCCATAACGCCCTGTTAAGGGGTGAGCAACGCAATACCGATGCAGCCGCATACCGCCTTAAACAATAAAACCAACGCATAGTAAAAATGCCACGCGTTGCGAATCCCTCTTGAACAGTTTGTTAACTGGATTTGCAAAGGCGGAGCGCTTGCTCTCCAGATTTTGCGATAATTACACGCTTATTTCTTGTAAGCGTCTTGAGTTTGTCCATTATTAGGGGTTTCGACTTTTTGGGATAGTCCCATAAGAATTTGATGAACTCGATATCAAACCTTTCATCGCAACCTTCAGCTAAATCTGGACGCTTACTACTTAATAATGTTCTCTTTAGTGCTCGATAGATACAGGTATATCGGTTTACATCTAAGAATATTACTGTGTCACAAGCTTCAAATCTTATATCAAGGGTGCTCTGATAATTACCATCGATAATCCAACACTCGCTTTCACAAAGACCTTTTTGAATTTTGATCCAGTCATCTTTTGGAGTTTTAACCCAATTTGGTTTCCAATA
This sequence comes from Vibrio sp. VGrn 2, assembly GCF_009361695.1. Classification (NCBI taxonomy): domain Bacteria; kingdom Pseudomonadati; phylum Pseudomonadota; class Gammaproteobacteria; order Vibrionales; family Vibrionaceae; genus Vibrio; species Vibrio sp. VGrn 2. The sequence continues at coordinate 11,400 of NZ_RBWD01000031.1, forward strand.
TAGCTGATCGAGATGATGAACAGGCAAATTCAACTCTGTACCTAATAGTGCCGAAAATGTGGATTTACCCGAACCGCCAGAACCAATGACCGCAATTCTTTTCATCGGACTTACCTCGTCATCAATCCAGTTAACGCCTTGCTAAGGTGTGAGTAACGCAATACAAAAGCTACCGCACAGCGCCTTAATCACCCTAAGCCACAGCATAGTAAAAATGCCACGCGTTACGAATCACTCTTAAGCAATTTGTTAGTACATGCGCTACTTCTATTTGTGCGCTCCAAGATATTGAAAAGTAGCATGATATGAAAGGCTTTGAACACTGAAGTGAGACGGGCAGCTACAAAACTATACCTCGATTGGAAGACGAAAGTTGGCTAGAAGAAAAACGCACTGAACTGCCCTACTTTCCCGAGCTTCAAATTAGAAATGGATTCTTTCCTCGTACTTCAACAGCCACACCAAAAGTAACCAAGGCTCTCTCAAAAGCCACCACGAAAATGAAGAAGCGCCAAAGAAATAGGCTAAGAGTTAGAAGCCGTAAACGGTGGAATCAAAGCGAACACTCCGCATATAGTGCCACCGGAAAGAACGTGAAAGGTACAAACTGAAAGGTGTAAAAACGAGCGCCAAAACAGATAAACACCAAAACTTATGACCTTTGATGTCAAACATGTACTAACGCTCTGTTAAGGGGTGAGCAACGCAATACTGAAGTCGCCGCAAACCACCTTAATCACTTAAAACAACGCATAGTGAAAATGCCACGCGTTGCGAATCCCTCTTGAACAGTTTGTTATGTGTTTTCATCCGAAGCTTTTGGAGCAGTATTCTTTGCTATCTGAATCAATGTATATGATATGCCACATATGAAAAATTTGGCTATCCATAACATTATCCCAGATACGAGAGCGCCAATACCTAGTTGAATTCCATGCAAGACAGTGGAAAAGATACCAACTGCCACTATTAGTACTGCTAGACATGTTACAACCACATCCATGATTCTGATTAGTGACTCAAATCGCTCGACTTTTTTCATTTACACTCCCTGTAATTCATTTAAAAGCGGATATTATCTCATTTTAAGTAGCTGACTCGATGTAATCCTGACCAAGACACATAACGACCAATTAAGGGGTGAACAACGCCACCACCTTACCTAAACCATTGTGCCATAATCACAAAAGCTAAACTTTGAACCAAAACTGCCAAGCGTTGAGAATCCCTCTTGAACGCTTTGTTATGTGCGTGTTAAACGGTAGCGCCTTACAGTGCCCTCGTTTTCACTTGTGTAGTTACCAAGATACTCACCGCCGCAGTTTTCGATAACCTTTTGGGATGCAGGATTGTCAATTGAACAAGTAACAATAACTGAGTCAGTGACAACATGGTCTCGCACCCAAGCGAGGAGAAATGAGGCTACACCTTTACCACGAGCTGACGGTCTAGTTTCGTAGCCAACATGCCCAATGACATTTTCTACGTTGGCATTAGTACCTTTACGAATTCGAATAGCACCTAAGATTTCAGAGCCAGATACGCAATAATAAGTTGTGCTGGGTAAATAACCGTTTGGTAATTCAGAAGTTGCCTTAGAACGTTCAGCCAGACCTGATAAATAAGCTTCAGGATCTTGATCAACGCCGAAATACTTAGGGATACCCGACTCCAAACATTCTTTCGCGTAACTCGCTAATATTGGAGCTAAATCTGGACTCGCTTCTACTACTTCCATGTCAATTTTCCTCAAAAGCACATAACGCCCTGTTAAGGTGTGAGCAACGCAATACCGAAGCCTCCGCATACCACCTTAAACACTAAAACCAACGCATAGTAAAAATGCCACGCGTTGCGAATCACTCTTAAACAGTTTGTTATAAATCGGGCTAAAACTGTGTAATGTGGATTTTAAAACTATTTTCTTTAGTCTTTGCAAGCTTTAGCTTATTTGTAAAACCCAAAGCATTGAGATTAGTAATAAGCCTGTCCTTATCCTTATCACTCATTCTTTCGCCAATTATTACGCTAAGCAGCGCACTAGGTTTATATTTTTTTAAACCGCTATTTGACGAAAGAAACCGATACTCTCTCTCGCACTGAAACTCAGCAGGCTTGTAGAAGAAACAAGTATTATAGATCCGTTCTAGATTGCGTTTTTTAAAATCCCCCCCTGCAACATCCTCAAGTCCGCTTCCTTCATTGATAAGGTTTTCCCCCGATAACAGACGAGGAAAGTTTACATATTTGACTGGACCTACTTTAACTAACGAGTCTCCCTTACTCTCGTTAAATAATTTATAGTCAAACACCAAGCAGAAACCTTTTAGTTCATTTCCGTAGTGAGCCCACATAAAAGGTGACTCTTCTACCTTTGATTGCTCGCCAAAAGCCATCGAGAGAACACCCATATTTCCTAGTATTGATAAATCCGGGGAGTATTTATCATGTTCATTAGGGTCAAGCAAACAGAACATATTTTCGGTAGGATCGTTCAATTGCTCAGTTCTAGCAAAGTATAAGCTGAGCTCTGATAAAGCAGACATTGAATAATCGTTGACTGTCTGAAACTTGTATAAGTTCACTGATGTCTCCTTAGATTTATAACGCGCAAGTTAAGGTGTGAGAGACGCAGATCCACCCTAACCTAAAATAAACTCTGATAAATCCGTGCCCATTTGGGCACTAAAACCCCAATGCGTTTCGAATCGGCTTGAACGTCTTGTTAT
>NZ_RBWD01000032.1:0-11653 GCF_009361695.1 Vibrio sp. VGrn 2
GCAACTAACAAGCTGTTTAAGAGTGATTCGCAACGCGTGGCATTTTTACCATGCGTTGGATTAAGTGATTAAGGTGGTATGCGGAGGCATCGGTATTGCGTCGCTCACACCTTAACAGGGCGTTATAACACAAAATCAGCCTATTGCTCAAAATGGCTAGTTGAACTATTATTTGTACATTAAATTGTACTGTTAGGAGTTCAACATGAGCCGTATCCATTTTGATCAAGATATTCAGCCTTTGTCTGAATTTCGTGCTGGCGTGACGTCATTTATCAAACAGATTAACGAAACTCGCAGACCGCTAGTAATTACACAACGTGGTAAAGGTGTTGCGGTTGTCCTTGATGTTGCAGAATATGAAGCAATGCAAGAGAAGATCGAGTTACTAGAAGAAATGCGTACTGCTGAAGCACAGTTAGCTTCCGGCTTAGGTGTTTCCAATGAAGACGCTCGTACTCAAGTGTTGGGGCGTCTTAAGAAATGAAAGTAGTTTGGTCACCATTAGCATTACAAAAGTTAGGTGATGCAGCCGAGTTTATTTCACTAGATAATCCAGTAGCGGCAGAAAACTGGGTCAATGAAGTCTTCGACAAAACCGACCTTCTCTCAAGTATGCCTGAGATGGGGCGAATGGTTCCTGAGCTACCTCATACCAATTATCGCGAAATCTTGTTTGGTCACTATCGAATCATATATAGCCTCAGTCATGAAATTCGTGTTCTTACGGTACGAAATTGTCGTCAGATATTAACGGAAAGTGACGTGTAGCAATTGTGTTATAACAAAGCGTTTAAGACAGATTCCCAACGCATGGCATTTTCATTCCATCGTTGGGTTTTGTGTTTAAGGTGGTATGGTTATGTTTCGTGGTGGCGTTGCTCACTACTTAACGCGGCGTTATGTGCTTTTGAGGAAAATTGACATGGAAGTAGTAGAAGCGAGTCCAGATTTAGCTCCAATATTAGCAAGTTACGCGAAAGAATGTTTGGAGTCGGGTATCCCTAAATATTCTGGCGTTGAGCAAGATCCTGAAGCTTATTTATCCGGTTTGGTTGAACGTTCTAAGGCAACTTCTGAGTTACCAAACGGTTATTTACCCAGCACAACTTATTATTGCGTATCTAACTTCGAAATCTTAGGCGCTATTCGAGTTCGTAAAGGTACTAATGCCAACGTAGAAAATGCCATTGGGCATGTTGGCTACGAAACTAGACCGTCAGTTCGTGGTAAAGGTGTAGCCTCATTTCTGCTCGCTTGGGTGCGAGACCATATAGTCACTGACTCAGTTATTGTTACTTGTTCAATTGACAATCCAGCGTCCCAAAAGGTTATTGAAAACTGTGGCGGTGAGTATCTTGGCAACTACACAAGTGAAACCGAGGGCACTGTAAGGCGCTACCGCTTAGCACGCACATAACAAAGCGTTCAAGAGGGATTCTCAACGCTTGGCAGTTTTGGTTCTAAGTTTGGCTTTTGTGATTATGGCACAATGGTTTAGGTCAGGTGGTGGCGTTGTTCACCCCTTAACGCGGCGTTATGTGCTTTGGTGGAAATGAATATGGAAATCACAATCAGGCGTATCGAAACAGAAAGCATTGAGGACAAAGGTATATTCGAGGCTTTGTTTAGAGAATACCTATCTGAACTCTCAGTTGAGCTAGATCTCGCAGTAATTGCTCAGCTATTTTCATTGCCTTATTTCCACGGATTTATCAGTTTTGTCGACGATAAGTCCGCCGGTTTTGCGGTTTGCTTTGAATCGTTCTCGACTTATCGTGCGCAAAGAGTGATGAATATCCATGACTTTATGGTGTCGGACAATTTTCGCAGTAAAGGTGTTGGCAAGGTGCAGATGAATGGTATCGAACAGTATTGTCGTGATAATGATTACCTCAAAATCACATTAGAGGTCGGTGGTGATAATGTTGCAGCTAAAAAGCTCTACAGTTCATTGGACTACGAAGATTACAGAGTCGCTTTGAAAGGGCAGCAACATTGGAAAAAGTACCTCAATTAGCACGCACATAACAAACTGTTCAAGAGGGATTCGCAACGCGTGGCATTTTCACAATGCGTTGGTTTTAGTGTTTAAGGAGGTGTGCAGCAGCTTCGGTATTGCGTTGCTCACCCCTTAACAGGGCGTTAGGCAATAGAGGTTATTTTAGAATATGCACGTACTATCTGAATCTAATACCGGTTTGAAGGTTTCAGGAACAGTTTTTAATCTACTTAGAGATGCCTATGACAAAAGGCAGCATGCGAGAGCTAAATCTTTTTTCCGTTGCGTAGAACTTCGTTATGAGTACATGACTCCAGAACAGAAACATGAGTTAAATCATGTACTCAATAGCAAAGAAGGTCATGATTTATTAGCTAGTTACGTCGATGTCATAACTCAAACGTCTAGTGATAGAGTAAGAATGGCTATCGCGTTAATATATTGTAATGATCCAGACTTTCAACTCAATCAACAGCAAATCAAGCGTTTTGTTTCTGCATGTACAGGTATGAATGATGAGTTATTAGATTTCTTTCTTTTTGCTGTTGCTATCAAGCCAATGAGAATATCTTCTCCTTATAATATTTGCAGTATTACTGAAGGGCAGACACCTTACAGTTATGAGCTTGATGGTGAGTTGGTCTACTTATATACAAATGAACTTATTTCTCGTGGCTTATTACTGCCCGACACTTTATCAATGATCCCTGGTAATAATGATTCGTGGTCAGTGCGTTATGGTGTATCTCCATATTCAGTCATGGTTGAGCGTTTGTTTAATAAGGCGCATGAACTGTTAGCAATTGCCTAACAAAGCATTTAAGACGGATTCTCAACGCTTGGCGATTTCAGCCTAGGTCAGCTTCAGTGCTAAATGTGGCAAGGTTTAAGCTTGGGTGGTCGCGTTGTTCACCACTTAATGCGGCGTTATGCGCTCGCAGAAATGGAGATAATCAATCATGGAAGATTTAGCTAATTCGTTAAGAAGTTCTGGCCTAAAAGTCAAAATTAAAAAAGGAAAAATTGCAGTTCGGCTTGACGGGCTTTCAAATCCGGTTTCGATAATAAAAGATATACCTGATGATGAGTATAAAGTGAAAACTAATGATTCGATTCTATCGATAATTGCCTGTCTTTTGCTATTTATTGGTCTGTCAGGTATTTATGAGTTTAGTGGTAATGCTTTGATAAATATTGCACTTATCTCCGTTTCTATATTGTCTTTTGTTACAGTGTTACTTACAGAGTTTAAGCTGACTAAATTACGCGCTACTGTAGTTGCGTTCAATCGTGGAGAACGCGCATAACAAATTGTTCAAGAGTGATTCGGCACGCGTGGCATTTTTACTATGCGTTGGTTTTAGTGGTTAATGTGGTATGCGGAGACTTAGGTATTGCGTGCCTCACACCTTAACAAGGCGTTATGTGAACAAAACTGAGATTGATGTCGAGTTTATGAAAATATGATGCTCGACAGTTTCTGAACTGGAACAAATACTATTTCAAATTATAAGCTTGGAGCGTCAGCATTGTGAGGTTTGTTTTAGTTGCACTAAAACTGAACCATTTCATTTACTTATATTTCGAGCACTTTATCGACGGTGTAATGAGTAACCCTAGCGAAGTAGGTCAAGCTCCTGGGTATGGGATGGTTTACTCATTGTTGCTCTTTCCTTTCCAGTTTTTCCTAGAGCTAGTATTAATTGTAGCTTTGCTGTACCAAACTTTAGTAGTTCGTCAATGGAAAGGGAGCATATGGTACTGGTCTCCTTTTTTATTAACGTTGCTTCTGATCCTAGATATTGGATACTGAGTTTGCATGTTCACATAACAAATTGTTCAAGAGGGATTCGCAACGCGTGGCATTTTTACTATGCGTTGGTGTTAGTGATTAGGGTAGTATGCGGCAACTTCGGTATTGCGTTGCTCACCCCTTAACAAGGCGTTATGAGCTAAAGGGTAATTAGGAGAATAGTTCTGTTGATCAGTGTGGCTGTTTTTTGTGTCATTGTGGGTTTCTACTTTTGGTATGGAGAAAGTGATACGTCGGTAAAGGAAGCCGGTATTGCAATGCTTGCCTATATTGCGTATACGATTTTGTATTTGTTTGTTCCGCCTTTCCCTTTGGGCACGTCATCACAAATGGGGCAATTATACGGTTTTGTGCCACTGTTATCTTTTGGGGCCATTTTATTTCCTCATTTCAATACACAATCACCGGAAACAATAACACGAACAATCGGTTGGGTTGGCCTTATCACAGTTGCGCTTATCCTCGTTTGTTTCAAACTTTTTGTCTGGTAAGTAGGCAACGTAAGTACGCTCATAACAAACTGTTTAAGAGGGATTCGCAACGCGTGGCATTTTCACTATGCGTTGGTTTTAGTGTTTAAGGCGGCATGCGGCGGCATCAGTATTGCGTTGCTCACCCCTTAACAGGGCGTTATGTGCCTAGCGAGTAAATAATGAATATTGATGAAATAATTCAAAATATCCTACAATTAGATTCACCAATAACGATAGGTATAGAAGGTGCATCAGGTTCCGGAAAAACGACATTAGGTCGTGAGCTTGCATCTCGCCTTAGTATCGAGTTTGTAGATCTAGACTCATTCGTTATTAGCAGCGATGAACCAGTCCCTTATATTACGCAGATTGATATGGAATCATTACAAGCGAGGGTGACTGAGCTTTTAGAAAGTAACCGTACGTTTATCATACTTGGTATATGCTTGCGTGATGTGTTGGCGATGATTTCCGCTACTGTTGGGATTTGCATTTATGTAAAGAAAGTGTCGTCTATGAGTTTATGGCACTATGGATTTGATATTGAGTCATATGCGTCTGGATCGGACCCCTCAGGTATTTACGACTTCGAACCCTATAAAAGTGATATGAAATATCACCAAAATGTTCAGCCTCATATGAACTCAGAATTAGTTTATGAGTATGTTGCAGACTAGGCACATAACAATCTGTTTAAGAGTGATTCGCAACGCGTGGCATTTTTACTATGCGTTGTGTTTAGTGTTTAAAGTGGTATGCGGGAGCATCGGTATTGCGTTGCTCACACCTTAACAGGGCGTTAGTTTGCAAGAGGAAAAACGCAGCTATATCGCAAGACCTAGTGGTAAAAGTTCAAAGTTTAAGTTGTCGTATTGGCTTTCAATTTTAGTGTTAACTAGCGTGGTGAAAATCCAAAATTGGCATCGTTTCAACGGTTGATTTGTTCTTTGGTGTGGTGACTTTGGGGTTAACTGGGTCGCAGTTTTTTGCTGAAACTAACTCGTTGAGTTTGTTGGTACAAAAGCTGATTTACTCGCTGAAATGGCGTTTTCTCTGGTGTAGTAAGTTCATGTGGTTTCAGTGGCTTTGTTGAAAGTCCGCATTGTGAGATTGGTTTTCCAAAAGCGCTTTTTGGTGTTGTTAGTTCGTTTTCTGCGGCGTTGTTTGTTCCACGTGGTTTCATTGAGTAGCCGCTTTGAGACTACGCCTGACTTAAGTGCACCAAAACACATAAAGTTTATTGTTTGCAAAGTTTAAAATAACTTAAAATCAACGCTTTGGGTTTGCAAACTAACAAACTGCTCAAGAGGGATTCGCAACGCGTGGCATTTTTACTATGCGTTGATTTTTGTGATTAAGGTGGTTTGCGGCGGCATTGGTATTGCGTTGCTCACCCCTTAGCAGGGCGTTATGAGCTAAAGGGTAATTAGGAGAATAGTTCTGTTGATCAGTGTGGCTGTTTTTTGTGTCATTGTGGGTTTCTACTTTTGGTATGGAGAAAGTGATACGTCGGTAAAGGAAGCCGGTATTGCAATGCTTGCCTATATTGCGTATACGATTTTGTATTTGTTTGTTCCGCCTTTCCCTTTGGGCACGTCATCACAAATGGGGCAATTATACGGTTTTGTGCCACTGTTATCTTTTGGGGCCATTTTATTTCCTCATTTCAATACACAATCACCGGAAACAATAACACGAACAATCGGTTGGGTTGGCCTTATCACAGTTGCGCTTATCCTCGTTTGTTTCAAACTTTTTGTCTGGTAAGTAGGCAACGTAAGTACGCTCATAACAAACTGTTTAAGAGGGATTCGCAACGCGTGGCATTTTCACTATGCGTTGGTTTTAGTGTTTAAGGCGGCATGCGGCGGCATCAGTATTGCGTTGCTCACCCCTTAACAGGGCGTTATATGCTTTGGGTGAAAATGTACGATTTATGGAGCTTTCATGATTGAATCTTTGTTGAAATATGAGCCACTAATATCTGCGTTCATGCCGTTATTAGTGATAATTTTAACGGGTATTTGGGTTAATAAACGCCTTGAAAAGATAAAGAGTCGACTTCAACTTGATCACTCGATCATCGAAAAACGTGCTGAAATTTATGCATCAGTGCAAGATGATATTAATACTATATATTCATACATACTTAGGGTTGGTGAATGGAAGTCGAATACTCCTAGTGACATCTTAGAATGCAAACGGAATGTCGACAAAACTTTCCACTCAACAAAGCCTTATTGGTCGAAAGAGGCCTTCAAAGCTTACGAGCATTTTATAGAAGTATGTTTTAAGGCATATCGTGGCCATGGGAAAGACGCAGGAATTATTGCAAAAGTTGAACGCTATCAAACGCTTGATAACTGGCAACCAAGTTATTCGTGCTCTTTTGAAAACGGCTATGATAAAGAAAAACTTATGGCTGCTAATCAGTCATTAATGACCGCATTATCTAAAGATTTTGGTATAAGTTAGCACGCATATAACAAACGCTTTAAGACGGATTCGCAACGCTCGGCGGTTTTGGTTTGAATTAGCTTGTGTGTTTACGGTGTAATGGTTGAGTGTTGTGGTAATGTTGCTCACCACTTAAGCGGGCGTTATGCGAACACGGAGTAAATTGATGCAACGATATCCTAAAATAGTACAGCCATCAGGCTCTAATATGTGTGGAGCATACAGCTTAGTGGGGGCGTTAAGTACCCTTGGATGTTTTGATTCATTCGAGCCTGTTGTGCTAAATAAGCTAGATCTGAAAAGTCTGACATTTACTGAAAAATCGATCCGCATACAGCAAGAGCATAACTTAGACACTATTGCAAAACTCGTCTATGAAGTTACAGGTATCATTCCTGAAACTGCACAGCATACTTTCGCAAATGTTAGGAATGGATTGAACTCAATTGTTGCGATGGCTTATGTCGCCGAGAAATTTGGTTTTTCCACATCTGTAATCGTGAAAGATATGGACACTTTCCAGACATTGTCTAGTTTCTACCCTCAGGAACTTGAGCTTGCCGAAGCACAAAATCTTAAAATTGAGCTGGGCTTAAGTATGCAGGGTTCTTCGACAGTATTACTGCCAACTATTGTGCATAATACAGGTGAGAAGCACAGTGTAGCTTTGAGTGAACAAGGCTTGTTTGACCCAGCTGACGGTTCGGTTCGAGAAGTACCACCTTTGTCAGTTTGGGGTAACTGGTTAGGTGTAGCTTTAAAAGTGGAGAAATTCGCATAACAAAGCATTTAAGAGTGATTCGCAACGCTTGGCAGTTTCGCTTCGCTCAAGTATAGCCAAGCGTCGCTCACACCTTAATGCGGCGTTAGCACCCAGAGGAGAAAAATAATCATGGAAGAAATTAGGCTTGTTCCTATAGGAAAAGTTGAATCAACCAGAAGTGAGATGATTGACGATAATTGGGATAAAGAAAACGCCTCTATAGTTATTGATGCTGCGTTCGGGGCGGAAGCTCTTATCGGACTTTCTGATTTTTCTCATGTTGAAGTGACTTTTTATTTCAACAAAGTTGATAAGTCAAAGATCACAACGGGTGCAAGGCATCCAAGAAATAACACTGATTGGCCGAAAGTTGGTATTTTTGCCCAAAGAGGTAAAAACCGACCGAACCGTTTAGGTTCTACAATTTGTGAAGTCATTGCTGTTTGTGGGAATGTGCTACAAGTTAGAGGATTGGATGCAATAGACGGTACGCCAGTGGTAGACATTAAGCCAGTAATGGGTGAATTCTTACCAAGAACAACCGTCGAGCAGCCCGAGTGGTCAAAAGAAATTATGTCAAATTACTGGTAGTCAGAGTGCTAACAAACTGTTTAAGAGTGATTCGCAACGCACGGCATTTTTACTATGCGTTACTTTTAGTGTTTAAGGTGGCATGCAGCAGCTTTTGTATTGCGTTGCTCACACCTTAACAGGGCGTTAGCCGTCATGGAGCTTGCTATACTCAAAGTGATAGAATAGTATCACTTTAATATTCCTTTGGAGCAGCTCTCATGAAAGTAGAACTAGTTACATCACTTAAACGTCAAGCAACTAAGATCCTCGCCGATCTCCACGACACCAAAGAACCCGTGTTAATTACTGAGCATGGTAAGCCATCTGCGTATTTAGTTGATGTTGATGATTACGAATTTATGCAAAATCGTTTAGCTATTCTTGAGGGTATTGCACGAGGTGAGCGTGCATTAGCCGACGGTAAAATGGTAAGTCATGATGAAGCCAAGGATAAAATGTCAAAATGGCTGAAGTAATCTGGACTGAACCTGCGTTATCTGACCTTAATGATATCGCTGAATACATTGCTCTTGAAAATATCGTAGCTGCAAAACAGTTAGTACAAACGATCTTCTCCAAAGTCGAACGCCTACAAACTTTCCCAGAGTCAGGTCGTATTCCACCCGAACTCGAGCATTTAAATTATCGTGAAGTTGTCGTTAACCCATGTCGTGTTTTCTATAAACAAGACGGTGACAAAGTTTTTATTCTGTTTGTTATGCGTGCAGAGAGAGACTTGCGTAAGTTCTTGTTGGGTAAGCAATAACCTTTGAGAATGAGCGGCTAACAAACTGTTTAAGAGTGATTCGCAACGCGTGGCATTTTTACTATGCGTTGCGTTTAGTGTTTGAGGTGGTATGCGGGAGCTTCGGTATAGCGTTGCTCACACCTTAACAGGGCGTTAGTTTGCAAGAGGAAAAACGCAGCTATATCGCAACATCTAGTGGTAAAAGCTCAAAGTTGAAATTGTCGTATTGGCGTTCAATTTCAGTGTTAACTAGCGTGGTGAAAATTCAAAATTAGCATCGTTTCAACGGTTGATTTGTTTTTTGGTGTGGCGACTTTTGGGTTACCTGAGTCGAACTTTTTTGCTGAAACTCTGCTCGTTAAGTTTGTTGGTACAAAAGCCGATTTAGTCGCTGAGATGGCATTTTCTCTGGTGTGGTAAGTTCATGTGGTTTCAGTGGCTTTGTTGCAAGTCCGCATTGTGAGATTGGTTTTCCAAAAGCGCTTTTTGGTGTTGTTAGTTCGTTTTCTGCGGCGTTGTTTGTTCCACGTGGTTTCATTGAGTCGCCGCTTTGAGACTGCGCCTGGCTTAAGTGCATCAAAATACATAAAGTTTATTGTTTGCAGAGTTTAAAATAACGTAAAATCAACGCTTTGGGTTTGCAAACTAACAAACTGCTCAAGAGGGATTCGCAACGCGTGGCATTTTTACTATGCGTTGAATTTAGTGATTAAGGTGGTATGCGGCGGCTTCGGTATTGCGTTGCTCACCCCTTAGCAGGGCGTTAGCAGTAAGATTAAAGTGAGGAAATGATGGAAGCATCCGAGGTAGCCAGCTTCTTAAGTGATTTGGTCAAACCTGGTTCGGCAATACTGGGGCTAATAATAATCATTCAGTTTTTGCATACGGTCTTAGACTCAAGCCGGGTGTATAAAATTAAACAGCTTGAGCTACTGCAGAGTTGCATGAAAGATCGAGACAGCATTGGAAGCATTTATGTTGTCGAAAAGCTACTCGAACATACTTACAAAGTTCATATTCCATATGCCGAAGCTATGGTGATAATGGAACACTCCAAAAGGCAAGAGTTGTTCAATCTATATAAAGCCTCATATAAATATTTAGACTTTAGTCACCGTAGCTTTTCACTGCCCCCCAAATTTGATTCGAAAAGAGCTGTATGTGTTGAAAAGTACAAGCGTCAATTGATAAACGCTTTTAAGTATTACACGTCTGCATTCTTCGGTGGTATTTCATTGGTTATGGCTCTAAATCTATTATCTGATGGGTTGTTAAAAGTACAGTTTATTACTTACAACATTGTTTATTTTGCTGGCTTCATCTTAATTAGTTCCATTTTGTTTAAAGTTGCTTTCAACGCTCTCATGGACCCATCTAACATTAAGCTTGCTAAGAAGTTTAAGGATTGCTTTGATAGCGAAAAAACAGCTAATAAGAACAGTTTAGGCGTACTATCATACTGCTAACAAACTGTTCAAGAGTGATTCGCAACGCGTGGCATTTTTACCATGCGTTGGTTTTAGTGATTAAGGTGGTTTACGGCGACTCTTGTATTGCGTTGCTCACACCTTAACAGGGCGTTATGTATCCTAGTGCCCCAGTATAAAAAGGAAATATTTTGAACTTTGATAAAAAACAAGTAAGGACTAAGTTAAATAATTTAATCCTAAGCTTCCGAAAGATAGAACGTTGGCTTTTTAAGAGCTTTGAGAGTGTTGTAGGCAAGACTGAAGACCACACATCAAAAAACTTATATGTAATTTTCTTTTTTGGTTTAGTCGTTTCTGTATCTCTTTTTCTATTGAACATAGTTTTGAGGGTTTTTACAGATTGGAAGCTCGGAGAATTTGGGGATTTTTTTGGTGGTGTTTTGAATCCAATTTTAACGTTTCTCATGTTCATAGGTTTAATCATAACTATCATTGTGCAAAAAACAGAATTAGCATTAGCCCGAAACGAGTTTAATCGGACTGCTAATGCGCTAGTGGAGCAAAGTGAGTCATCAAAAACACAATCGATTGAAACCACGTTTTTTAATCTGTTGAAAATTCATTTAGACTCGATCGAATCACTGAAATTTAACAATTCCGCTCTTTGCTGTATTATTAACGAAAAAAATGACTCGTCCTCAGGAAGAGCAGTGTTCTCATCTATTTTAAAATGGATGGATAAAGATGACCCCAATACAACTTATAGCTCTTTTCAAGAGACTGAAAATCACATTGTCGGCCATTACTTTAGAGGCTTATATCAGATATTAAGTTTTATTGACAGTTGTGAATTAACTGATTCAGAGAAAGAAAAATATTCTAGAATTGTTAGAGCGCAACTATCTACTGATGAACTTGCTGTTTTGTATTTTAACTGCATTTGCGAAAAAGTTGACTCAGGGCAATTTCGTCGTTTACTGATTAAATTTAAAATTCTGGAACATTTAAAAATTAGTAAAGAGAGCTGGCAAGAACATTTTATGATCTCGAGTCAAGTCATGTATACCTGTAAAGAAGATTTGCTAAAGTATATTGTTTTTGGCGAAGATCAAAAAGTTGAGCTGAGTGCTTTTGGTGATAACGCTGTAGCTCAAGCGGAATTATATACATAACAAACTGTTTAAGAGTGATTCGCAACGCGTGGCATTTTTGCTATGCGTTGCGTTTAGTGTTTAAGGTGGCATGCGGTAGCATCGGTATTGCGTTACTCACACCTTAACAGGGCGTTAGTCGCCAGAAAAAGCTAGCAATCAAAATCATGTTTCTGACCTAAAAATTTGGCAGTAGTCTATTTGGTACACAGATCTATCGGCAATGGTCAAAACTCAGTTTTA
>NZ_RBWD01000033.1:0-6614 GCF_009361695.1 Vibrio sp. VGrn 2
CGCTCACAACAATTCTTGGCGTCGCGCCACTATTGATTGACCCGTTCTTCAAGAGTATGGCAGTAACGATTATGTTTGGCTTGTTGTTTGCGACGATTTTAACCTTAGTGGTGATTCCGTTGTTTTACGCCGTTCTTTTTAGGGTCAAAGCAGAATAGCTGAGCGAAGTAACATCCAAACATTACCTTAACTAGATTCAATGCCAGTCAATCTATCTGGCTGGCATTGTTGCATTTATCACAGCGCATATGAGCACGTTTTGAAGATGCACAGTTTTTTAAAGATAACATTTGTGTCACCTTTGCCCCAAAGTGAGTCAGAGCAACTTCGAACTTGAACTTAAACATCTCTATTTTTGTGACCTTTACCGCATGTTTAGAGCTAAATCTGTGTGGTTGGATTTTCGATATCATTTACACATCTCTGTAGTGGCGAATGTTGTCATGCTGACGATAGTAAGAACTTACCCCTGTAACGTGCAAAGGCAAAAATCATATAAGGTGTAACATTTATGACAAAAAAGGTTCATATAATCTAAAATAAACAAGCTAGGTGATAATAGATAAGGATCGTGTCCAATGAAAAAATTTATGTTAGGTGAAGATACTCTCTTAGATTCTGATAGCGCTGAATATTTTTGGATCAGGTGGATGGTTGGAGAGAGATATTCAGTGAATAAGGTTTGTGACGCAATAACTAGAGCTTTTGGCGGCGATAAAGAAACATCTATTGCGATGCTAAACGTCGCGCTGGGAAAACAAACAAAATACTCGTTGGTGGAACTGGTTAAAAGCAAACAAAGCCCAGTGCACATATAAAAAAGCGCCAATTAAGGCGCTAAAGCAATGTTGCTAAGAACTGACATGGAGTACAAGAAGTCTGTACAATCTAATGATGAAGCGACATTGTTGCATGCATCTGACTCCTTGATGAAAATGCTGTTTCATGTGATAGCCATGACACTACACAATCATAACGAAAGCATATCACGACGTTATTTTTGCTTTTAGACAAACTAATTTCTACCCCTCTGCATAAGAAAGCATTGCTCCCCCGTCCCTCATCGCGTTACGTCGCCACATAATCACACAGTTAAAAATTGCATATACGAGATGAGAGCCAACGTGGCTTTTCTCTTCCGGTTTATGAATTTTTGGTTACTATCTTTGGCAACATCAATTTCCTACGGCTATTTTAGTAGCAGAACGCTCAATAAGGAGATTGACATGCGTATGTTTAAGTTAGGTTCACTACTTGCGGCAGGGTTAGTGCTTGCATCACATCATACCCACGCTAGAGATCAAATCAGCATTGTAGGCTCATCGACGGTTTACCCGTTTGCTACCGTTGTGGCTGAACGATTCGGGAAATCCACTGACTTTGCAGTACCTAAAATTGAGTCAACGGGCTCCGGTGGTGGTCTAAAGTTGTTCTGTGCCGGTGTTGGTGAAAACTCGCCAGATATCACCAACGCATCTCGAAAGATAAAGTCCTCGGAGATAGAGCTGTGCGCAAAAAACGGTGTTAAAGATATTGTCGAAGTAAAGATTGGCTACGACGGTATCGCGTTTGCCAACTCGGTCAAATCTTTTCAGTTGAATGTTTCCATCAAAGATATATACATGGCCCTAGCTAAAGTGCTGCCCGATGAAAACGGTGAGTTAAAACCGAATCCTTACTCAACTTGGAAGCAAGTTAACAGTAACTTACCCGATGTTAAGATCGAAGTTTTGGGACCTCCGCCAACATCGGGTACTCGAGATGCTTTTGTCGAATTAGTCATGGAAGCGGGTTGTGATACCAACCCTGTCATGAAGGCGATGAGCAAATCAAACAAGGCCCAATATAAAGCCGCGTGTCACGGTATTAGGGAAGACGGCGTTTTTGTTGAAGCGGGTGAAAATGACAACCTAATCGTGCAAAAACTATCTAGCAATCCAGCCGCTTTTGGTATCTTTGGCTTTAGCTTTTTAGACCAAAATCAAGATAAAGTGCAAGGTGCAAAGATTAATGGTGTTGCTCCCACGTTTGAAGCTATTGGCGACGGTTCGTATCCAGTATCCCGCTCACTATTCTTTTATGTGAAAAAAGCGCATGTTGGAGTTATCCCTGGCATTGCAGAATATGTGAATGCATTTACGCAAGAAGATGCAATTGGTGAAGACGGTTATTTAGCTGACCGAGGGCTGATTCCTTTGCCTCTCCAGGAGTGGGAACAAGTCCGCAATGATGCCAAAAACCTAACGCCAAATTTGTAGAGCGATGTACTTTTTCTTTGCCGTTCTGCTGTGTGCAGCTTTGAACTTTCTGTTTGCGAGATGGAAAGCACTCAAAGCTGCACAGAATTTAGGAGGAGCACGTTACCTACATTCATTGCCAAACTACTACGGTTGGTACGCAATGTGGATGACAGTGCTCCCTGTGTTCGTCTTCATGCTATTCTGGCAAATCAGTGAGCCTTGGCTTGTTCGTCATCTTACTCTTGAACATTTTACTTCGCTCATTCCAATCTCGGAGACCGGGACGACGAGGGACCTGCTTTACGCCAAAATTCAAGCTCTCGACACACAAACAAGCGCCGATGCGAACTATCAAACTCAGTTAACTGAAACTCATGCTTACTATCGAGCGCTGAATGAACTCAGCACAACGATTAAAAGTTGGAGCGCGATACTGCTCATCGTCTCCACATCGATAATAGCGTTTTACAAAATAAAAGCAGGATTCAGAGCGCGCCCTCATGTTGAGAAAACAATTCGGTTCCTTCTTGCAGCAAGTTCCACTATCGCAATATTAACGACGATTGGTATTGTGTTGTCCGTTTTGTTTGAGTCCATTCTTTTCTTTTCTCAAGTCCCTATCAATGAGTTTCTTTTCGGCACACATTGGTCACCACAAATAGCCATTCGAGAAGACCAGCAAGGCGCTAGTGGCTCTTTTGGGGCAATACCTCTATTTATGGGGACGTTACTCATCACGGTTATTGCAATGTCTGTTGCTGCCCCTGTGGGGCTATTTAGTGCTATTTATCTCGCAGAATATGCACCAGAAAAAGCGAGAAACATAATTAAGCCCATGATGGAAATTCTCGCCGGCATACCAACCGTTGTTTA
Organism: Vibrio sp. VGrn 2; assembly: GCF_009361695.1. Classification (NCBI taxonomy): domain Bacteria; kingdom Pseudomonadati; phylum Pseudomonadota; class Gammaproteobacteria; order Vibrionales; family Vibrionaceae; genus Vibrio; species Vibrio sp. VGrn 2. The sequence continues at coordinate 3,114 of NZ_RBWD01000033.1, forward strand.
CGGCTTCTTTGCTGCGCTCTTTTTAGCGCCGGCTATCCGCAACATGGCGGAATCACTTGGTAGTCAATCAGCCTCGTCTGAGAGCGCTTTGGCCGCAGGAGTTGTAATGGGCGTAATGATAATTCCCTTCGTGTCCTCCCTGTCTGATGACGTGATAAGAGCCGTTCCCCAAAGCCTTCGAGACGCATCATTAGCAATGGGTGCGACCCATTCCGAAACGATTAAAAAAGTTGTTTTACCCGCTGCTTTACCTGGGATTGTTGGTGGGCTACTTCTCGCAGTGTCAAGGGCGATTGGGGAGACTATGATTGTAGTGATGGCTGCTGGTTTGGCTGCCAACCTCACCGCCAATCCTCTGGAATCCGTCACGACGATCACGGTTCAGATTGTCACCTTATTGGTGGGCGATCAAGAATTCGATAGCGTTAAAACACTCGCCGCGTTCGCACTAGGTTTAACGTTATTCTTAGTCACTTTGTGTTTGAACGTTGCTGCTTTACGCATCGTGAAGAAGTATCGAGAGCAATATGAATGATCCTTTATTAAAGTTGTCTCAGGACAAAAATACGCGAGTCCGTCACTCGTTAAAACAACGGCGAAAATCGGAAAAGCGGTTTAGACTTTATGGTGTTCTTTCGATCTTCTCAGCACTGTCATTCCTAATTATCTTGTTCATTGCCATTTTCTCAACGGGTATCGGCGCTTTGAAAACAACCGAGATAAAAATGACCTTTAAAATTAATGGGGAAGCAAGGTTAGACTCACCAAGACAGCTACTTAGAGATGCACTCCGCAGTGAATTCAGATCTGCACAAACACGCTCTGAACGGAGAAAACTCTACCAATTTCTGTCACCTGAGTCCGAGTATCTTCTAAAGGAAGCAATAGACAAAGCTCAGGCGAGAACTACGCAGCTAACCTTGTGGCTACCAGCGGGAGATGCTGTTAATCAATATACTAAGCGCAAAGCCACCATGAACGACAGCCTCTTTTCTGACCGTGAGAAAAGTTGGTATACACAACTGGAAGCTCAAGACCGTATTCGAACAAGTTTCAATTGGTACTTTTTCAACAATGGGGACAGTAGGAACCCTGAAGTTGCGGGTATTGCTGGCGCATTCATGGGTTCAACATTCACGATCATTACTGCATTAACTCTGAGTTTTCCGATTGGCGTTGGGGCGGCCATCTACTTAGAAGAGTTTGCGCCTAAAAATAAACTGACTGACATCATTGAAATTAACATCAATAACCTAGCAGCTGTTCCCTCCATTGTTTTTGGGTTACTGGGGCTTGCTATTTTCCTCAATGTTTTAGGCCTCCCTCGGTCTACACCATTAGTCGGGGGCTTAGTACTTACATTGATGACACTGCCTACCATTATTATCTCGAGTCGAGCTTCTCTGAAATCTGTACCTCCATCAATCCGCGATGGCGCATTAGCGATGGGGGCTTCGAAAACTCAAGTGGTGTTCCATCATGTTGTCCCTCTTGCGCTTCCCGGAATGTTTACTGGCTCCATCATAGGCATGGCACAAGCACTTGGTGAAACTGCACCACTGTTAATGATTGGTATGGTTGCCTTTATCGTAGACATTCCGCAAGGTTTTCTTGATGCGGCAACCGCTTTACCCGTTCAAATTTTTCTTTGGTCAGAGAACCCAGAAAGAGGCTTCGCAGAACTTACGTCCGCAGCCATCATGGTTTTGTTGTTTTTCTTGTTTTTGATGAATGGCGTAGCACTTTATTTACGTAAAAAGCTAGAAAGGAGGTGGTGATGATGGAAGGGAATACATTTGAGTCTTTAAACTTATCGAATTCAAAAAGTGTGAAGGATGCTTTTGAAACGTACCAAACCATTGGTGCTTATCAATCTGCCAATCCGAGTATGACCGCCAGCAACCTCAATGTGTACTATTCAGGTACCCAAGCGCTTTTCGATGTAAGTTTAGATTTGGGACAGCAAGAAGTGCTCGCTATGGTCGGTCCCTCTGGCTGCGGTAAATCCACTTTCTTACGTTGCCTCAACCGTATGAACGACACCATACCCACGTGCCAAGTGACCGGTAATATGACGCTAGATGGCAACGATATTTTCTTTCTAGAGCCAGAAGAACTTAGAGCCAGAGTGGGAATGGTTTTTCAGAAACCGAACCCTTTCCCAAAATCAATTTATGACAACATTGCTTATGGTCCTAAACTGCACGGCTTAGTGGATACAAAATCTGAGCTCGATGATGTGGTAAAGGCGTCATTGCAAAAGGCTGGGCTTTGGAATGAGGTATCCTCAAGGTTAGATTCGCCTGCGACTGGCTTATCCGGCGGGCAACAACAGCGCCTTTGTATTGCTCGCGCGATATCTATCAGCCCGGAAGTGATATTAATGGATGAACCATGCTCAGCACTGGATCCTATTGCTACCTCTATTATCGAGAAATTAATCCTAGAGCTGAGAGAAAATTACGCTATTGGCATTGTGACGCACTCAATGCAACAAGCGAGGCGTGTATCCCAGAGAACGGCATACTTCCATTTAGGTAAGTTAATTGAAGTTAACCCGACAGAGCACATTTTTAAACATCCGGAACATGAGCTAACCAAAGGCTACTTGCAAGGGCATTTTGGATAGTGCGCGGATGATGAATATTGGTGAGGGAATGAACATGAATAAAGTTCTTTTTATTTGTAAACACAATGCTGGACGAAGCGTGATTGCTGAATCCATTGCGACCCAACTGTGGTCACCAGCAATAAAAGTAGCAAGTGGTGGTTCTCATCCGGTTGGCTCTATTAACCCTGTGGTCAAGCAGTTTTTAGAAGATCATTCGATGCCGATACCTCATAATTACTCGCATTCTTGGGAAGAGCGGACTGCTTTTCAACCTGACATCGTCATCATTCTTTGTGACACTTTACATAAAGAGCGAGCACCTATGTGGCTGTCTGGAGGGATGAGGATAAATTGGCAAGTCGACGCCTTTGATAACAAACTTTCAGACCGCGATAAATATGCTCATTGTCACAGACTTAGAGACTCACTTTATCGCCGCTTATCTATTACTGGTGAACTATTACAAAGTGATATATCCAAAGAAGAGTTGGAGATAAAATTAATCGAGCTAAAAGGTATGTAGCCCTTGCTCATTCTGTGATAACTCGTGAGCAAATCTCTAAAAGTAAAGATTTGAAAAATCAGAATAGTACATGGAGCATTTAAGACGAAGGTGTATCCAAGATGTCTGTAGTAGCTGAATGAATTTAGCCACTATAGTGGAGGGTCGCAACACCTGAAGTAATTCTTTGAATACTAATTTCGTAAAGCGACGGAAACGTTTCTGTCCAGAGGTTTGCTGACAGTGCATGAAACACGAAATTGCCCCAAAACAATTCAGAGCAAAAGCTCTTACTTACTTCGAATCTATAATTTTCCCCTATTAAAAGTTATCCGAAGAAGCTTGGGTAACAGCATTCTTCTGAAATTATAAGGCATCATGCAATCTA
>NZ_RBWD01000034.1:0-6348 GCF_009361695.1 Vibrio sp. VGrn 2
TCGCGACTAACAAACTGCTCAAGAGGGATTCGCAACGCGTGGCATTTTCACTATGCGTTGAATTTAGTGATTAAGGTGGTTTGCGGCGGCTTTGTATTGCGTTGCTCACCCCTTAGCAGGGCGTTATATGCCCAGGGTGGCGTGATGATTTTAGGAGTATATTTTTGAAAACATTGATCAATTCGTTGCAAGAAAATACTGTCAGTAGGCTTAAAAATCCGTTGGTAGGAGCTTACGTGTTTTCATGGACAATATGGAATATTGCAGATGTAATGCTGTTTATTCTAAGCAGTAATGCTGAGAAGATAACGATGATCAATGAATCTACCTTTGAATTAGCTAATGACTTGCTATTTCCATTAGGTATATCTCTTGTTTATCTGCTAGTGGTGCCTATCTTAAATATGCTTTACGAGCGTATAGTGGATGGAGTAATTAATAAGTATCGTAACGCATTTAAGCAAAAAACTTTGCAAGAACATTATTATACCGTTAAAAGAACAACTATCGCCAAGCTGGATTCAGACGAAGAAGAAAACCGAAAACTACGCGATAGACAGCTAGATACATGGGCTGACGAAAAGCAGCGAATGTCAGAAACTATCATCCAGTTTAGATCTGAGCATGCTGAAAAGATGGCTAAGATTGATAGCGAAATATCCAGTTATCGAGAAGAAATTCAGCGGCTAACATCTGAAGTATACGACCTCGGAACTAGAGAAGAGTCAATTAGACAAGAATTAACTCATATTGTACGTGACGTAGGTTTGGGGATCGAAAAACTCACATACCTAAAAAATCTGCCTGAGAGTGCATTATCTCTAACCAAGGATATCAGTGATACAACCAAGCGTGCTCATAAGGTTTTGAATCTGCCTTTGTTAATGCCGAATTCTCCTAATTCGTACAATGAACCTCCGATGGACTTCGACGATGACATTCCATTTTAGCGGGCATATAACAAAGCGTTTAAGAGTGATTCTCAACGCTTGGCATTTTTAGTTTGAATCAATTTTAGTGTTTACGGCACAATGGTTTAGGTTAGGTGGTAGCGTTGTTCACACCTTAACGCGGCGTTAGCTGATTCTAAAAGTTGATACAGCATCCTGTTGGCTTTTTAGTTAGGCTTTTCCTTTCGATATGAAAAGGATAGTTCTAAATGAATAAATCAACGATAGACAAAGAGTGTTTCGCTAAGCTTAAAAAGTTGGGGTTGCCAATGACGGTGGTCGTTATTGATAAACAGGGTAACAAATTAACAGATGCTGAAATTAGAGATGATGGCTCGATTGAAGATTTACAGACCAACAAGGAGTACCCAGCTCCAAGCTTATTACGTGATGAGCTAATTGGTTCCAATGAGTCAACTTATAAGTATCTTATCTTAACTCGTAGTTTAAGTGATTTGGGTGTAAAGCGTAATCGAGACAAGTAAGCCCATCAGCTAACAAGACATTTAAGGGTGATTCCCAACGCTTGGCATTTTAAGTTCAAGGTTGGGTTCCGTGTTTATGGCGGTATAGTTTAGTTTTGGCGGTGGCGTTGCTCACACCTTAATGTGGCGTTAGGCGATAGAGTATAAATAATGCAATCAACAGACGATAAGTATGTAAATCATCAAATATTCGACGAGCTGAACTATTATGCACAGTTTTACGAGTATTTATCTGATGCAGTGATGAATTTTTCTACTGCCGGAACAAGTGCAATAATGAGCATAGATACATATGTTTTTATGTCTATGAAAGGCACAATTGAGTCTATAAAGTTGGTACTAAAAGATGGAAAGTTGAATGATGCTTATGCTCTTTTAAGGAAGTATTATGACTCGGTTATGGTTAATGCATATACCAATTTATATCTAAATGACAATGCAGGTAGATCTGGTTACTACATTACAGAAATAAATGACTGGTTACATGGTAAAAAACCATTACCGCGAATGCCGAAGATGTCTAAGTATCTTGATAACTCGGAGTTTTTGTCTGAGTTAAATACGTTACTCAAATTAGATAAAAGATATGACGGTATTAGAGACCGTTGCAATGATAATATGCACTACAACTTTTTTGCATTACTGATGCTCAATGAAGGTAAAATTTATATGAAAGAGCGCCTTCATCATTTAGAGCAACTCAGGTTAGATGTTCGTGATGTGTTTATTTTAAACATGTCATACATACTGACAATAAAAGAGAGCTACATGATGTCATCGGATTATGTGGATCACTTAGAGGTAGGCATGACTCCACCCGAAGGTTCACAATATTGGGTTGCTCCATTCATACAAGACATGGTGACCGATGTTCTTTTTCAGGAACGTCCAGATATATATGAGTTGCTAAAAAGCAAGACATGTATGGAGCTAGCTTGAAAAATCGCCTAACAAATTGTTCAAGAGTGATTCGGCACGCGTGGCATTTTTACTATGCGGTGGCTTTAGTGGTTAAGGTAGTTTGCTGAAGCTTCGGTATTGCGTGCCTCACACCTTAACAAGGCGTTATGTGCTTAGGGAGAAAAAGTAACATGCTTAGAAAGTTGGGAGAGTTCCCGAATAAGAGCGTTGTAGAGTATGCAACATTACTTATTCGTGTGAGAAATGATCTTCTACCTCAAAACCTGCGCTCTTATCATTGGGAGCACGATGATAATTCAATGATCACTGTCAGTGTTTCACCTGCCGGACGATTGCGTGGGAAGAGCATTTACCTTGATTCTGTAGATTTAGCAGAACAGTTTGCAGCCTATTTGCATCAACTGTTCGAAAAACGAAGATATAAATCAAACTACACAATCGAAGTGCTTGTTGACACTACTTCACAAGGTAAAACAGTAACTCGTTGGAAAGAGTCTGACTCTCGTGATGTAAGGGATATGCTCTCGTTAAATGTACGCACATAACAAACAGTTCAAGTGGGATTCAGCACGCGTGGCATTTTTGTTATGCGTTGGTTTCGGTGTTGAAGTGCAATGCGGTAGTTTGGTCATTGCGTGCTTCACCCCTTAACTGGGCGTTATGTTGAGAGACGGTTCTATGAAAACATTATTAAGGCAAAAAAGAGTATTAAATATCAATATACTGAATCAGTTTATAATGAGAACTGGATTTTTTGGCATGTTGGCTTATTACTTGGCTGAAATAGCAAAGGAGCCTTTTTCAACTCAACTTGCATATATTGCGTTTTTCTCAGCTTTATCACTGGCTATTGATTTTTTATCCTCAAGGAAAACTAAGGAATCGGAAGAAGTTATTTTAGATAATGGTTGTCTAATTTTCTTACACGTTAATCTTGATGTATCTACTATTAGCGAGATTTTATATGTACAGACCAAAAGGTTTGAACATACAATACGATTTCGATTCAAGAATCAAACTTATCAAGATTTTGAATTAGCATCACCGGATTTAATCGAGGATTTACGTTTTTATAATTTTTTAGTTGAGAATCAGCTTCCAGTAAAAATGTTAGATAGCGATGAGCGCATTGCGTGATTTTTCAACATAACAAACTGTTTAAGAGTGATTCGCAACGCGTGGCATTTTTACCATGCGTTGAGTTTAGTGTTTAAGGTGGTATGCGGAAGCTTCGGTATTGCGTTGCTCACACCTTAACAGGGCGTTAGTGAGCTTCGATCGATTTGATATTAGAGATTTAAATGGAAACGTTAGAAAAGTGGGCTGAGCGTATATATTCCGAGAGCGATTTTGGTCGAGGGGTTGCTACATCAATTTCCGGTGCAATTGGCTTATCAACATACCTGTTCTTCAATGATTGGGTTATTGCATTGTTTAGCGTAATGATTTCTTTCCCGATCATACGAATTGCAGCTTCTAGTTCTTACAAATGGAATCAAGACCGAGCGCAGCAAAAGTCAATTGAGCGAGCGCTAGATTGTACGTTTAACGGGCTCACTGAGCATGAAAAACTAGTGGTTGCCGCATTTGTTGATGCAGGGGGGACAACCCTTACGTTTTCGCAAATAAACCGACTTGATCTCTCGAGTGCTGCCATCGAATCATTGGTTCAAAGAGAACTACTTTGGACCTCAGTTATGTCTGACGGTATGACTGAAAGTTTCGTATTAGATATGGCGTTGTTTGACAAAGCATTAAGTGCAACAAATGAGTCCGCTCACTAACAAACTGTTCAAGAGGGATTCGCAACGCGTGGCATTTTCACTATGCGTTGGTTTTAGTGTTTAAGGTGGTATGCGGCGGCTTAGGTATTGCGTTGCTCACCCCTTAACAGGGCGTTATGTAGCCACGAGAGGACGGTAAGTTAAAAGGATTTATATATGTTAAATATTCGTCAAGCTCGCATTGAAGATATCAGTGTTATCAAGAAACTACAGTTTCAGCTTAATGAGTATCATCAAGCAAATTTACCTGATGACTTCTTATCACCGGAAGAAATTGAACAAAAAATAGACCTGCACAAGGTAATCGAAAGTGAAAACTCGATTTTTCTGGTAGCCGAAAGCAAAGGGCAGTTAGTAGGTTTTGTTTTTGGTGAGCTATGGGTTCGTAAGTCTTGGACGCTCAAACAGCGAAAAATCGCGAGCATTGAACAAATAGTAGTGGATTCATGCTTTAGAAGCCAAGGCGTTGGATTGGCGCTAATAGAGGCATTTGAGGAAAGGGCTATTTCTAACGGCGGAGAAGAGCTGTTTTTAGAAGTATATTCTTTCAATGAATCTGCTTTAGGTTTGTATCGCAAAGCTGGTATTGCCCCCAAAATCCTAATTGGGCAGAAAGCACTAAGCTGAAAGTCGGCTACATAACAAATTGTTCAAGAGTGATTCGGCACGCGTGGCATTTTTACTATGCGTTGGTTTTAGTGGTTAAGGTGGTATGCGGAAGCTTCGGTATTGCGCGCCTCACACCTTAACAAGGCGTTATAACACAGAATCAACTTCTTGCTCAAAAGGGTCAGTTGAACTATTATTTGTACGTTATTTTGTACTAACTGGAGTTCAATATGAGTCGTATTCATTTCGATCAAGATATTCAGCCTTTGTCTGAGTTTCGTGCCGGTGTAGCTTCATACATCAAACAAATCAATGAGACTCGTCGCCCATTGGTTATTACGCAACGTGGCAAAGGTGTTGCTGTTGTTCTCGATGTTGCTGAGTATGAAGCAATGCAAGAGAAAATCGAATTACTGGAAGAAATGCGCACAGCAGAAGCTCAGTTAGCTTCTGGTCTCGGTGTTTCCAATGATGATGCGCGTGCTCAAGTACTTGGGCGCATTAAAAAATGAAAGTAGTCTGGTCTCCATTAGCACTTCAGAAACTAGGTGATGCAGCGGAGTTTATTTCTTTGGATAATCCACCTGCAGCAGAGAGGTGGGTAAACGAAGTTTTTGATAAAACTGAACTACTTGGAAGTATGCCTGAAATGGGGCGGTTTGTTCCTGAAATGCCCCACACGAGCTATCGCGAAATCATCTTTGGTCACTATCGTATTATCTACAGTTTAAGTCACGAAATCCGCGTACTAACAGTTCGTAATTGTCGTCAAATTTTATCGGAAGATGACGTGTAAAACTGTGTTATAACAAACTGTTTAAGAGTGATTCGCAACGCGTGGCATTTTTACTATGCGTTGCGTTTAGTGTTTAAGGTGGTATGCGGCGGCATCGGTATTGCGTTGCTCACACCTTAACAGGGCGTTAGGCGCAGTGAGAAATTTCGTGGGTCATATCTCTAATTTCTCTCCGGCCATTCGCTCCAGTTTTTCGGCAATCTGGCTTTATCTTCCCAAGTTCTTGAATCACTCAATCCGTAAAACATGCCAAGTTTCGCAGGTTGCCTCATTCGGTTTTCTGGTCGGTTTGTTGTCAGTTTCTTTGGCTCAAATCGCTTTAAGTTTGTCTGCCTTCGAAACAGGTTTATTGGCTGGAATTTCGTTCCGATAGTCAGCCTTTCCAAATTTCATTTCTATGTGTTGAATTGCCAATTTCTTTGGTGTTTCTGGTTGCAGTGGGTTTCAGAAACTTAGTCGCTTTAGCCTTTGGGTCTTAACCAAATTCAGTGGGTTACGTGCGTTCTTTTTTCCAAAAGGTGGTTTTCTAAATCCCATTTTAACTATTTGCGTGAAGCGCCTAACAAAGCATTTAAGAGTGACTCACAACGCTTGGCGATCTCAGTTTAAACTTGGTTTTAGTGTTTAAGGTGCAATGGTTTGGGTTAGGTATTTAGCGTTGTTCGCACCTTAATGCGGCGTTAGTTGCTTGGGAAAAATTAGCTTACAGGGAGTAATCAGATTGGTAAAAATGTACGGTTCTGAAGAGACAAGGGCGTTTTGTTGTAATTGTAAAGAAGTTACGCTGCATAGGTATGAAAGTT
>NZ_RBWD01000035.1:0-6287 GCF_009361695.1 Vibrio sp. VGrn 2
GCGGAGTGGTAGTTCAGTTGGTTAGAATACCGGCCTGTCACGCCGGGGGTCGCGGGTTCGAGTCCCGTCCACTCCGCCACTTATATTAAGCCTCAGTCGAAAGACTGGGGCTTTTTTCGTTTTGGTTGCCCGACTTCCCTTAACCGCATTTCCATATTGAAACCTTGCATCGAGAGGCAGGCTCCCCTCTTCGCGATGCTTTCTAAGCCCTGCCATGACGAGTTGATGCTCAACTCTGTGCGGTTTCTACTGAACCGGGTCCCAGTATCGAGGACTAGTTTTGAGCCCCTGTGCTGACTCATTAAAGCTCCCCTTTATTACGTGTTAGAAAGCTTATTCACTAGCGTAGTGTAAGAAAGAGTAAGAGCGGAAGACTGAGTTATTAAGCACCTAGCCACTTACGCATGTATTGCCTTTCTAGATTCTAGGTTGTTGCGTTTGGGGTTACGTTGCGTCTCGCAAGCTTATTTACTGAAGTCTACTAATATAGAGGTCTAATAGAGTATTAAGCTGTTGGAGCTAGGAATAATAAAAAAGCCCAGCAGGAAAATGCTGAGCTTTGAAGTTAATTATGCTTACAGGATGCGTTTTAAAACCCCATCTGCTTTTAGGCGGGTTATTTTTCTTACTAACCGCTGCACCCCTATCGGATAATCTTCCACTTTTTCTAACTGTTTATAAGTACAGATAAGATGGGTATGCTCAAGGATACGCGAAACTTCATCTTCGAACTTCTCAGTGAGCTTCGCATAATTGTCTTGGATGAGTAGCCCATTTTCTAGATCAAGTGACCAAGCCCGAGGATTTAAGTTATTCCCCGTCAGTAGCATATAGCGTTTATCAACCCAAATGCCTTTGAGATGGAAGCTATTATTGTCATGCTTCCAGAGGTGAATTGACAGTTTACGCGCAGCGATATTCGCTTCATTTGCTTTCGCAAAGCGGCGTAGGTTTACTTCATACAGATATGGAAGCCCGCCAATGGTTTTAAAGTCTTCCTCAGGAGCAATATAAAAGTCGTTTGCTGTCTTGTCGCCCACAACAATAGTTACTTTCACACCGCGTTTCATGGCTCGCTTCACTTCACGATGCAGCGCTTTAGGGAAGTTAAAGTAAGGCGTACAGATAAAGATTTCGTTTTGGGCGGCCGCTAGTAACTTTACAATCTGTTGATTGAGCAGATTGCGGCGTTTGCCTAGACCAACTAGCGGGGTGATTTTTACACTTTCCTCTGTTGCAGGTTGGTCTTCAAACTGATAATTAGCTTGAGCAAGTGAAGCTCTCAGTTGACGAATCGCCGACTTAATTTCTTTGGTTTCTGGCTTATCTTTTCCAGCAAGATCATTGACAGCTGGGTGAGCAATCATCTCTTCCTGAATGAATTGCACCATTGAATTAGCTAAAGACTCATGTCGAATCACATGGTAACGATCAAAGCGATAGCGTTCGTGATAGTGCAGGTAAACGTTATTTAAGCTTGCCCCACTGTAGATGACAGTATCATCGACAATGAAGCCTTTTAAATGCAGTACCCCAAAAACCTCTCTGCCACGCACAGGTATACCATAGACAGGGATCGGGTGTTGGTACTTATTGGCATACGCTTTGTAAAGCGCAGAATTACCCTCAGATGTTTCCGCACCAATCAGGCCACGCTGCGCTCGATGCCAGTCGACACAGATATTGATGTCCAACCCAGGATTACGCTGTTTCGCTTCATAAAGCGCAGTGAGGATTTCACGTCCAGCTTCATCATCTTCCAGATATAGAGCGACTAGGTAAATTCGCGACGTTGCTTTACTGATTGCATCCAAAAGACGAGTCCTGAATGATTCTGCTGAATACAGAACATCAAAGTCTTCCGGATTGACAGCGAGACTTGGCAACTGTTCGAATGGATTCCTACTTACTATCATATCGGTATGAGTACCTTAGTTTAGTGCAATATTGCGAACCTGCCATTTTATCAAAGATATGATTTACCTGGCTACAAAAGCGCGCGTTTTGATGTCGTTGAAGAGATGAATTGCATTGGAATGAGATCTTTACCGCTATCTACATAGCGTTGAAATGCCATTTTTAGCGGGTGTGGTAGCTCAGAGCAATCAATGGTTTTGAATCCATGCTTGGAATAATAGGATTCGAGATGTGTAAACGCGAAGCAATAATCGCCATCAGTGAAAACATTGTTTTTACAATGAGTTAGTAGTTCTTTTCCAATGCCAGTTCCCCTAAGTGTCGGAATGACCAGCATTCCCGTCAGCAACCGAGATCTATCTACGGTTTTTAAGCGTAGTAACGCAACAATTTCACCTTTATGGCTCGCAGTAATGATCAGTTCATCCTTTTTTGCTCGACCCGAAGGGTAATGCGCTTTGTACAACCTCTTAATGAGAGGGAGCTTGATAGGATTTAACACTTCTATGATTAATGAGTCAGGTATTGTCACTGCGGTTAAAAGATAACTAATGTAGAATGTCGACAGTTTAAGAGAATCTTATCTGACGTTGCAAACCTACTATGCAAATTAAAACAAATGCAAGCCTTAAGGCTTACCATACTTTTGGGATTGAACAGTCGTGTTCCTATTTAGCGACCATCGAGTCGCTCGAGGAGGTTATCCAACTATTTCAAGACCCGAGATTCACCCATTTACCGAAACTTTTTTTAGGTAAAGGAAGTAATGTTCTTTTCACTGAGCATTTTGACGGGTTAGTGATCGTTAATCGACTCATGGGTAAAAATGTGACGGAAACGGATGACCAATACCTATTGCATATTGCAGGTGGTGAAGACTGGCCTGATTTGGTTTCCTGGTGTGTGAGTCAGGGAATTGGTGGGTTAGAAAACCTAGCCCTGATCCCTGGCTGTGCAGGCTCGGCTCCTATTCAAAACATTGGAGCCTATGGACTAGAGCTAAAAGACATTTGTGACTACGTGGATGTTCTTGATCTAACTACATTTGAAAATAGAAGAATGAGCGCCAGAGACTGTAACTTTGGCTACCGAGACTCCATTTTTAAACACGCTTTGCATGAAAAGTGCTTTATTACTGCACTAGGGCTTAAGTTGGCTAAGCAATGGCAACCGATTAATCAATATGGTCCTTTAAAAGATATTCCGGAAGAACAACTTAGCCCAGCAACAATCTTCGAGCGAGTTTGCCAAGTGCGAACGGAGAAACTGCCGGATCCAGTCAAGGTAGGTAACGCAGGAAGTTTCTTTAAAAACCCAGTGATCACTCAAGATCATTATGATCGGCTCATGAAGCAACATACTAATATCGTGGCCTATCCAACTCCTGGCGGAATGAAAGTCGCGGCTGGTTGGCTGATTGATCAGTGCGGATTAAAGGGGAAGTCTGTGCATGGTGCACAGGTCAACCCCATGCAAGCCTTGGTTTTGACCAACATGGACAACTGCAGTGCCGATGATGTTGTCGCACTTGCTTCCCTAGTGAAGCAGGCAGTGTGGGATAAATACCAAATAGAACTTGAGCATGAAGTTCGATTTCTGAACCGTACCGGGGAAACCAACCTGGCTCAGATCGAGGCGTTAAGATGAGAAAAGATCACTCTACGAAACTTCATATCTTAAAGTCATTAAGTAACGGCGAGTTTCATTCTGGAGAGGCGCTGGGCGAAGCCCTGAATGTATCCAGAGCGGCAATAGCTAAGCATATTAAAGGTCTTAGTGAGTGGGGCATTGATATTTATCGAGTGCAAGGGCGCGGTTACCAGTTGGCATCACCATTGCAGTTGCTAGATGAAGCTCTCCTTACTGCTAGTGCGGAGTCACTTGTTGAGCTTGTTCCTGTGATTAACTCAACCAACCAGTATTTGCTTGATAGAGTTGCAGAGTCAGAAAAGGGCCGTGTTTGTATAGCTGAGTATCAAGCACAAGGACGTGGTCGCCGCGGTAGACAATGGATCTCTCCATTTGGCTCTAACTTATACCTATCCATGTACTGGCGATTAGATGCGGGAATGGCCGCGGCAATGGGCTTAAGCCTTGTTATTGGTATTGCCGCAGTGGAAGCACTAGAAGAAATGGGCATACAAGGCGTTAAACTCAAGTGGCCAAATGACCTGTATTATCAAGATAAAAAACTGGCAGGAATCTTAGTGGAGATGTCAGGGCAGGCCGGTGGTGCTGCTCATCTTGTGATTGGGATGGGGCTCAATATTGGAATGCCTGATGAGCAACCTGAGATTGATCAACCATGGACAACATTGAATCAGGTAAACGAGAGTCTCGTGATCGATAGAAATGTCCTAGCGACGACGCTTATCAAGCATTGGAATTCCGCACTTATCGAGTATGAACTGAAAGGGCTTACCAGCTTTGTCGAACGTTGGAATCGATTAGATAACTTTCTCAATCGTCAAGTCAAGCTGCTCATCGGACCTAGAGAGGTGCACGGCGTCGTACGCGGCATCGATCATCAAGGCGGGATATTACTCGAAACCTCGCAAGGGCTAGAGACTTACATTGGTGGGGAAATCTCGTTGCGTAAAAGCGATTGACGTTCAATTACTTTCGTAAAGACACCTTATCAACCAAGTGGTTGACGCCTTTGTGTAGAATCAAATGGGCTCTTTCTCGGGTGGGAAGAATATTTAGCTCCAAGTTGAGCCCATTAATATCATGCCAAATTTGTTTCGCTTTTTGCTTTGCTTCATCGACTGACAGTTGCGTGTAGTGACTAAAATAAGAACCGGGTTTAGTAAAAGCCCCTTGGCGAAACTTTAAAAATCGTTCCACATACCACTGTTCAATTGTCTCTGTTTCAGCATCGACATAGATCGAAAAATCCAAAAAATCAGAGACAAAGACGCGATGTGGATCATGCGGATAATCCATTCCACTTTGTAGAACGTTTAAACCTTCAATGATAAGAACATCCGGTCTATCAACTTTTCTTAGTTCGTCCGTAATGTCATACGTGATGTGGGAGTAAATAGGTACTTCAAGATCCGGCTTACCCGCTTTAACGTCAGACATAAACTCAACTAAACGTTTGATATCATAGGACTCAGGAAACCCTTTACGATGCATGATACCGCGTTCTTCTAGTACCTTTTTCGGATATAGAAAGCCATCTGTAGTGACCAAGGACACTTTGGGATGATTCTCCCAACGAGAAAGCAATGCGGTCAGAATACGAGCTGTCGTACTTTTGCCTACAGCGACACTGCCGGCGATACCAATCACAAAAGGAGGGGCATGTTCTTCCGTATTCAAGAATTGTTGTAATACAGAGTTGCGGCTTTGACGGGCTTGGACGTACAGATTCAAAAGACGAGACAAAGGAAGGTAGATTTCTACCGCTTCCTCCATGGTTAGGTTTTCATTAATGCCCTGAAGCGCAGTCAAGTCGTCTTCAGAAAGTGTCATCGGTACAGAGTTTCTTAACTCGGCCCAGTTTGCACGGTCAAATGACAAAAATGGACTCATGGGTCTCTTTTATCCTTGGTTTAGTAGAAGCAAGAACATACATCAAGCGAACTTCAAAGCAAACGACAAAGGTCGAAGTTTACTTTAAAAAAGCCAAGTTTGTACGAATTTGCAGCAAACGAATCTAAAAAATCGAATTTTATGATTTTTTTTAAAATTACTATTGCAACCTCGAAAATCATTCAATAGAATGCGCACCACTTATGCCGACTTAGCTCAGTAGGTAGAGCAACTGACTTGTAATCAGTAGGTCACCAGTTCGATTCCGGTAGTCGGCACCATTCTTTCCTTTAGTAGTCTGAATGGCTTGAAAATTTGGAGGGGTTCCCGAGTGGCCAAAGGGAGCAGACTGTAAATCTGCCGGCACTGCCTTCGATGGTTCGAATCCGTCCCCCTCCACCATATTCTTTAGGAAATAGCTCTCAGAGTTACGTGTTGCGGGCATCGTATAATGGCTATTACCTCAGCCTTCCAAGCTGATGATGCGGGTTCGATTCCCGCTGCCCGCTCCACTCTAATTTGAGTGCTGATATAGCTCAGGTGGTAGAGCGCATCCTTGGTAAGGATGAGGTCGGCAGTTCGAGTCTGCCTATCAGCACCAGCTCTCAAGTTTATTTCCTTTTGATATTAGATTTACCAATTATCTTTTTTGGTTGCGTGGTCAATTTGGGCCACCTAAATCCGTACCTAGAGGGACCACTCATGTCTAAAGAAAAATTTGAACGTACGAAACCGCACGTTAACGTTGGTACTATCGGCCACGTTGACCACGGTAAAACAACTCTAACTGCAGCTATCTGTACTACTCTTGCTAAAGTTTACGGCGGTGT
>NZ_RBWD01000036.1:0-5324 GCF_009361695.1 Vibrio sp. VGrn 2
ATAACAAGACGTTCAAGGCGATTCGAAACGCATTGGGGTTTTAGTGCCCAAATAGGCACGGATTTATCAGAGTTTATTTTAGGTTAGGGTGCATGTGCGTCTCTCACACCTTAACTGCGCGTTAGCTATCTTTCCAAAAACTAGGGAATTACCAGTTAATCAAATATAAGGAGATATAAGTATGTCAAATGTGGTTAGTCTTACAAAGGAACAAATTCTTCCTCTATTGAATCAGCATTTAAAGAATCATCCAGAATACTTTGATGGAATGAGTTTTGATGATCTCGATGTTGTAAATGGAGTTTTTGTACCGAAAGCGCACTTTTTTCTTGATGCAGATGGATGCCCTACCGAAAAAACAGAAATAGCCCAAAAGGTATACAATGAGGTTTTTGCTGATTTTCTACCTCAATAGCTAACAAACTGTTCAAGCAGATTCGGCACGCGTGGCATTTTTGGTTTGCAGTGGGTTTTGTGTTTACGGAGTAGTGCAGACGCATTTGTATTGCGTGCCTCACTACTTAACAGGGCGTTAGCTTACAGTCTGAAAAATCAAACTCATATAGCTGATGTTAGTTTGGGCATATCGTCAAAATGAGCGTTCTGATTGGCAAATATTTTGGTTGTATCTTCGGTAGCAAGTAACATTTTTTAGCGGTCATTATTACCGTGTGAGGTCGTAAGCTTTCTTGGTCTGGTCTGGTCTTGGTTTGTTGGTGGTAATTTCAGCTCCGCCTCTATTTCATTCATGGCAAAGTTTTGTACTTGAAAGCGGCAAATCTAATACGAGCATTGGTGGGTGAAGTTCCGTGAGTCTCCACGCTCGGCGGTTTTGGCTAAGCTCAAGTTAATACTAAGTTCATCGCCTGAAGTTATCGGCTATGTTTATAATTTCGACTTCACGTTTAATGTCAAAATAAGTTGTTGTTTTAGTTTGGAATGCTCGGAAAGTAGTAAGCTAACAAAGCGTTAAAGACGGATTCGCAACGCGTGGCATTTTTGTTTTGGTTGAGTTTTGTGTTTACTGTGGCACGGTTTAAGTTGGGTGGTCGGGTTGCTCACCACTTAACGCGGCGTTATGTGCATAAGCCAAGCTTGAATAAAACGATGCTTAAATTTCTAAATTTTTGTTTTATAGGCAGTTAATCGTAATCATACAGGAAGTAAAATGGAAAGCGTAATTGAAAATGGATGGCTTAACTTTGGTGTTTCTCTTCTGATAGCGCTTTCCGTGTGCTTTGCCATTGAACAGTTATTGAATAAGGTGTTAAAGCTGAGAGGTTTGTGGTGGGTTTTTATACTGCTCTTTTCAGTATGCATTTTCTTAGTTGCTTCTACATTGAATTCCAATGAAAGCTTTTTCTATTGGTTCATTTCATCGGCCAAGTGGGCGTTGGTAGGCGTTGCAGGTCTTTCGATAGCAAAATTGCGAGAAAGTTAGCGTAAACGTCACCGATATGCACATAACAAAGCGTTTAAGACGGATTCACAACGCTTGGCATTTTTGGTTTGTATCAGCTTAAGTGTTTACTGCACAATAGTTTAGGTCTGGTGGTAGCGTTGCTCACCACTTAACGCGGCGTTATGTGCTTTGGTGGAAATGAATATGGAAATCACAATCAGGCGTATCGAAACAGAAAGCATTGAGGACAAAAGTATATTCGAGACTCTGTTCAAAGAGTATCTGTCTGGATTCTCAGTTGAACTAGATCTCTCAGTAATTGCTCGGCTATTTGCGTTGCCTTATTTCCACGGATTTATCAGTTTTGTCGACAATAAGCCTGCTGGTTTTGCGGTTTGCTTTGAATCGTTCTCAACTTATCGTGCGCAAAGAGTTATGAATATCCATGAT
This sequence comes from Vibrio sp. VGrn 2, assembly GCF_009361695.1. Classification (NCBI taxonomy): domain Bacteria; kingdom Pseudomonadati; phylum Pseudomonadota; class Gammaproteobacteria; order Vibrionales; family Vibrionaceae; genus Vibrio; species Vibrio sp. VGrn 2. The sequence goes on from NZ_RBWD01000036.1 coordinate 1,853, forward strand.
TTTATGGTGTCGGACAGCTTTCGCGGTAAAGGGGTTGGCAAGGCGCAATTGAATGGTATCGAACAGTATTGTCGTGATAATGATTACCTCAAAATCACACTAGAAGTCGGTGATGATAATGTTGCAGCTAAAAAGCCCTACAGTTCATTGGACTACAAAGATTACAGAGTAGTTTTGAAAGGGCAGCAACATTGGCAAAAGTACCTCAGTTAGCACGCACATAACAAACTGTTCAAGAGGGATTCGCAACGCGTGGCATTTTCACTATGCGTTGGTTTTAGTGTTTAAGGTGGTATGCGGCGGCTTCGGTATTGCGTTGCTCACCCCTTAACAGGGCGTTATGTGCTTAGGAGTAAAATGGAAATTACAAAAGCGAAACTTAGTCACCAAGCACAGTTTAAAGACTATGCGCAGTCCTGTGTAGAAGATGGCTTAGAGTTGTATGATGACGCAAAAATTGACAGTTGTGCGTATTTAAAAAAGAGAATTGCCTATTCCAAAGGGCAAGAATTACCAGCTGGCTGGTCTCCAATAACAACTTATTTCTGTATTGAATCCGGTGTCATTCTTGGTTCAATCAGGGTTCGTCACGGTACAAACGAGTACATTGAAAATGTTATAGGTCATATTGGCTACGAGACTAGACCATCAGCTCGTGGTAAAGGTGTTGCGTCATTCCTTCTCGCATGGGTGCGTGACCACGTGTTAAATGACTCAGCTGTTGTCACCTGTTCAATTGACAACCTTGCGTCAAGAAAGGTCATCGAAAGTTGTGGTGGTGAATACCTTGGTAACTACACAGATGAAAGCGAGAACACTGTATGGCGTTACCTTCTAGCACGCACATAACAAAGCGTTCAAGAGGGACAGTCAACGCGTGGCGAGTTTGGTTTAAATCTTGGCATCTGTGTTTACGGCGGTAAATTGAATTTTGGTGGTAGCGCGTTGCTGCCCCTTAACGCGGCGTTAGCACTCAGAATCATTCAACAAGGAGGTTTTATGTTTCCATTAGAGGTATTTGTTACTTATACATTAGCTTGTTTACTTTTGGTGATCTCGCCGGGTCCGGATAACTTGCTCGCTATAGGTAGAGGTTTAAGCCAAGGTCGACTGGCGGCAGTAATGTCAGGCATGTCTTCTGGTGCTGGTATTTTATTTCATGTAGTCGCAGCAACATTCGGGCTAACCCTTTTAATTCAAACCTCTGAAGTGGCGTTTTATGTTGTAAAACTGGTTGGTGCTGCTTACCTAATATGGTTAGGTGTGAAAGTACTCCGTACGAGAAACCTGTTCTCACTGGAACCAGCGAAAAAACAGTCTCTGAAACTTATCTTTTCTACTGGGTTTCTATCAGCAGCACTTAATCCGAAGCCAGGTATGTTTGTTCTTGCTTTTGTACCTCAATTTGTAAACCCAAGTTTAGGCTCAGTGACAACTCAAATGATTGGCTACGGTGTGTGGTTTGCAGCATTAACAGCAATTGGCTTTAGCTTAATGGGTGTGTTTTCTTCTCAATTGTCTGAGTGGTTTAGAAACAAGCCTAAACTAGTGTCAGGGTTAAATATTGGTGCAGGTATCACATTCGTGTCTTCTGGGTTAGCAATAGCGTTTGTGAAGCAGCGATAATCTAAGTGCTAACAAACTGTTTAAGAGTGATTCGCAACGCGTGGCATTTTTACTATGCGTTGGTTTTAGTGTTTAAGGTGGTATACGGCGGCTTTGGTATTGCGTTGCTCACACCTTAACAGGGCGTTAGGCGACGGGCAGTAAAGTTCTTTGTTCTCATCTTCTTAGTTCTCTTTGAGCATTCGTTTTTCTAAGTCGGCAACTTGGCATTGTCGGCTCAAATTCTTGAATCTCTCCTGCCGTAAAACATGCCAAAATTCGTGGGTTGCCTCATTGGTTTTTGGAGACGGTTAGTGGCGAGTTTAATTGGCTCAAAGTGTGGCAAGGGCAAGTTAATCGAGGTTTTCTTTCTCGCTTTAAGTTTGCAGCTTTGGGTTTCTCAGGTTCAAAAACTACTTAGTCGCTGCAAATTCGCATTTCGTGGTCGTTGGAATTTTGGCTGAAACATAGTGAGTTTTGTGGTTCTTGAATCACAAAAAGTCAGTGGGTGCTTGGTTGCTTATTTTGTTTCGGGTAATCTGCTTTCAGACAACCTTAAACTCCGGTGGGAAACTTCGCCTAACAAGGCGTTCAAGACGGATTCACAACGCTTGGCGATTTCAGTTATAGTCGGGTTAAGTGTTTAAGGTACAATGGTTTAAGTTTGGTGGTTGGCGTTGTTCACCACTTAACGCGGCGTTAGCTGTTTGAGGAAAAAATGAGAAAATTCGATAAGCCGCTATTCTGGCTGTATATAAAAACAAGAGACTCATTGTTGTCATCTTTTAAGGGCTTTCTGGGAATGCTTTTAGTGTTGATCGGGGCAGCAGTAGTTTTAGGTAATGAATCCCCTGAGAATGTCTGGATTTCGGTGGGAATCATTTTATTAGTATCTAGTCTTCCAGTCTCAATGGGCTTGATGATGGTAAAGTTCAAATTTAAGAGCTTTGCTGGATCAATACCTACAGCAGAACTAGCGTACTTCTTACAGCACGATGAAGGTGCAAACTTAGATAAAGCTGTGAGAGGTTTATTTTCGTTATACCTATCTTTTATGATTTACCTTTGGTTTACGATGGTAGCTATCGCAGGTCTTGGTATGTTGGGAGCAAAGCTCGTGTTGTAAAACACAGCTAACAAACTGCTCAAGAGGGATTCGCAACGCGTGGCATTTTTACTATGCGTTGAATTTAGTGATTAAGGTGGTTTGCGGCGGCTTAGGTATTGCGTTGCTCACCCCTTAGCAGGGCGTTAGGCGACTAGGAGTTAACATTGGCTAAGGTAACTAGAATCCAAGCGGGACAATACTCGGTGGATGATGGGCGGTTTATTGTAAAACAAGGTTCAGGCTGGCTTGTACTTACTGCAAACGGTTCTCATGATTTTGGTCCTGTACCTACACTCGCATCTGCGAAACAGTATGTTGAGTCGGGAACCACACCGTTGGGGCAGCACAATTTGTCCACGAAACATGGCAGAAGACAAAGTAAAAAAGAGTTCAATTCATATTTGGCGTCTGAAGCTAAAAATGGAAACCCGATGCCCGCAATTTTGTGGTTTATTGTTCTTTTCATAGTCTGCGGTGTTGCATTCGCTGTTCGAGGTCATTAGATAGCCAAAAGTCGTCGCCTAACAAACTGCTCAAGAGGGATTCGCAACGCGTGGCATTTTTACTATGCGTTGAATTTAGTGATCAAGGTGGTTTGCGGCGGTTTTGGTATTGCGTTGCTCACCCCTTAGCAGGGCGTTATTTCCGCAACGGATCTCTCAGGCTGAATGTACGTGGTTGTAGCCTAAGAGTGAAAGTGGCGGGGTAATAGGTTGGAAAAGCGGCGAAAAGGGCGAATATTGGTCATTTCCATGCTAG
>NZ_RBWD01000037.1:0-3350 GCF_009361695.1 Vibrio sp. VGrn 2
AAGTTGCAAGTATGATCGACAGTTCTTCAAGCATTAGCTTTGATGGTGATGAAGCACATCCTTACTTGGCGTTTCTGAGTGGTGACAGTGATAATGAGTTAGTTCATTTGGGAGGTAATTCCACGTGCCATGAAATGGTGTATGGTATTTTAAATGCAATGTTTGAAGACAGCATATAACAAACTGTTCAAGAGGGATTCGCAACGCGTGGCATTTTCACTATGCGTTGGTTTTAGTGTTTAAGGCGGTATGCGGCGGCTCTTGTATTGCGTTGCTCACCCCTTAACAGGGCGTTATAAAGCTCGAAGAAAAAGGAAATTTCGTGGAAATTCGAACAGGTAAACTTGAAGATGTTGCTGGTATCACCGACATCTTTAATTTTTATATTGAGCACACTAATGCACGCTTTGAGGAAGTTCCATTTACTCTGGAAAATCGTCAGAAATGGTTTTCTCAGTTTTCTAGTACTACCAAATATCAACTATATGTAGCCAAAGAAAACGGCGTGTTGCTAGGTTTTGCATGTTCCCAACAGTACAGAGCAATTTCAGCTTTTGACGACACCGTACAAGTGACCGTTTATCTGGCACAAGAAGCTAAAGGGAAAGGTTTAGGTTCTAAACTATATACTCAGTTGTTCTCATCAATTCGTGCTTATGGTGTTCATCGTGTATTGTCGGGTGTTGCATTACCAAACGACGCATCAGTGGCATTACACAAACGGTTTGGTTTCAGAGAAGTCGGAGTTTTCAATGAGTATGCAAAGAAAAATGGACAGTACATTAGCTCGGTGTGGTTAGAAAAGGCGTTTAACGTAGAGTCCGCTTTATAACAAACAATTTAAGAGTGATTCGGCACGCGTAGCATTTTTACTATGCGTTAGTTTTAGTGTTTAAGGCGGTATGCGGCGGCTCTTGTATTGCGTTGCTCACCCCTTAACAGGGCGTTATAAAGCTCGAAGAAAAAGGAAATTTCGTGGAAATTCGAACAGGTAAACTTGAAGATGTTGCTGGTATCACCGACATCTTTAATTTTTATATTGAGCACACTAATGCACGCTTTGAGGAAGTTCCATTTACTCTGGAAAATCGTCAGAAATGGTTTTCTCAGTTTTCTAGTACTACCAAATATCAACTATATGTAGCCAAAGAAAACGGCGTGTTGCTAGGTTTTGCATGTTCCCAACAGTACAGAGCAATTTCAGCTTTTGACGACACCGTACAAGTGACCGTTTATCTGGCACAAGAAGCTAAAGGGAAAGGTTTAGGTTCTAAACTATATACTCAGTTGTTCTCATCAATTCGTGCTTATGGTGTTCATCGTGTATTGTCGGGTGTTGCATTACCAAACGACGCATCAGTGGCATTACACAAACGGTTTGGTTTCAGAGAAGTCGGAGTTTTCAATGAGTATGCAAAGAAAAATGGACAGTACATTAGCTCGGTGTGGTTAGAAAAGGCGTTTAACGTAGAGTCCGCTTTATAACAAACAATTTAAGAGTGATTCGGCACGCGTAGCATTTTTACTATGCGTTAGTTTTAGTGATTAAGGCGGTATGCGGCGGCATCGGTATTGCGTGCCTCACACCTTAATTGGGCGTTATGTGCTTATGAGGAAAATTGACATGGAAGTGATAGAGGCCAACCCTGATTTGGCCCCAATATTAGCGAGTTATGCGAAAGAATGCCTAGAATCGGGTATTCCAAAATATTCGGGTGTGGAGCAAGATCCGACAGCTTATTTGTCAGGTTTGGTCGAACGTTCAAAGGCAATCTCTGAGTTACCAAAGGGATATTTACCTAGCACAACTTACTACTGTGTATCGAACTCCGAAATTTTAGGTGCAGTCCGAGTTCGCAAAGGTACTAATGCCAACGTAGAAAATGTCATTGGTCATATTGGCTACGAAACTAGACCGTCAGCTCGTGGTAAGGGTGTAGCCTCATTTCTGCTTTCTTGGGTGCGAGACCATGTTGTCACTGATTCAGTTATTGTTACTTGCTCAATTGACAATCCCGCATCTCAAAAGGTCATCGAAAACTGTGGTGGTGAATACCTCGGTAACTACACAGATGAGATTGAGGGTACGGTAAGGCGCTACCGTTTAGCACGCACATAACAAAGCATTCAAGAGTGATTCGCAACGCTTGGCAGTTTCGCTTCGCTCAAGTATAGCCAAGCGCCGCTCACACCTTAATGCGGCGTTAGGCGACATGAGATCAACGATAGAGTAGTGATAGTATCTTGGCGTGAATCTAGCTTCAGTTAATAGAAAAGGAGTGGATTAATGAATGGTAAAGCATTTGATAATTGGCAAAAATCTCGAAAGAAAGGATGTTTAAATTGGCTTTTCAGAACAACTTTCGTCACAGCCATTTTGTACATAATTTTTAATGTTATTTTCCTTTATCCATCTTCTGATGCTGTAAGCATTACGATTTTCTTATCGGATAATGCTCTTAATTACTCCATTTACACGATCGGGATGTTTTTCGCATTTTGGGCTATTTGGTTATACAACGAATCTTCGTATGAGAAAGAAGTTAAACGTAGAAATGTCGCCTAACAAACTGTTCAAGAGGGATTCGCAACGCGTGGCATTTTCACTATGCGTTGGTTTTAGTGTTTAAGGTGGTATGCGGTGGCTTTGGTATTGCGTTGCTCACCCCTTAACAGGGCGTTAGTACGGGTTTGACATCAAAGGTCATAAGTTTTGGTGTTTATCTGTTTTGGCGCTCGTCTTTACACCTTTCCGTTAGTGCCTCTCACGTTCTTTCCGGTGGCACTATATGCGTTGTGCTTGCTTTGATTTCACCGTTTACGGTATCTAACTCTTACCCTATTTCTTTGGCGCTTCTTTTCTTTCGTGGTTTTTACTACGTCAGAATTGTCTTTCTTTGGTGCTGCCGTTGGAGTGCGAGGATCGAATCCTTTTCTAATTTGAGCCTGTGAAAGTAGGGCAGGTCAGTGCATTTTTCTTCTAGCCAACTCTCGTCTCTTAATCGAGTTTAAGTTTTGTAGCTGCCCGTCTCACTTCAGTGTTCAAAGCCTTTCATATCATGCCACTTTTCAATATCTTGGAGCGCATAAATAGAAGTAGCGCATGTACTAACAAGTTGCTTAAGAGTGATTCGTAACGCGTGGCATTTTTACTGTGCGGTGGCTTAGGGTGATTAAGGCGCTGTGCGGTAGCTTTTGTATTGCGTTACTCACGCCTTAGCAAGGCGTTATGTGCTTTTGAGGAAAATTGACATGGAAGTAGTAGAAGCGAGTCCAGATTTAGCTCCAATATTAGCGAGTTACGCGAAAGAATGTTTGGAGTCGGGTATCCCTAAGTATTTCGGCGTTGA
>NZ_RBWD01000038.1:0-2503 GCF_009361695.1 Vibrio sp. VGrn 2
ATTGAAGTGAGTGAAAGCCAGAGCTTTACACTCGCGCAATCTCTGCCAACGCTGACTAACGTGACGTTTACGCCTGAGCACCAAGCCATCGGCCAAAGCGTGACGGTAACGCTGGAATTCGATAAAGATCTGCAATCCGCCGCAGCGGAGTTAGGTGGCACGACGATCACTTCATTAGTGGCAACCGCGGACCCAAGCGTTTGGACTGGTGATGTGGTGGTACCAAGCACGTCAGAGCTCAATGTGGCGTTGCTTGTTCGTGACTACCAAGACTTATCAGGAAATACCGGTAGCCAGAACACGGCTTACTCCATGCCGATCACGCCGACCTTAGCTATTACGCCGGTGGGCAGTGTGAATGAAATGCAAGCCGCCACGCTACAATTCGAAGGTACGTCGACACGTTTTGACGGCCAGTCCCTGCGTCTTGAAGTGAAAGCACAAGGCAGCGCGACGGTACTAAAAAGCAGCAGTGCAACGGTACAAGCTGGTGGCACTTGGACCAGTGACGCAATGGATATGAGTCACCAAACCAATGGCACTTATACTGTGATGGTGACGGGGACAAACTCAGCGGGCATTGAAGTGAGTGAAAGCCAGAGCTTTACACTCGCGCAGTCTCTGCCAACGCTGACTAATGTGACGTTTACGCCTGAGCATCAAGCCATCGGCCAAAGCGTGACGGTGACGCTGGAATTTGATAAAGCATTGCAAGCTGCCACTGCGGAGTTAGGTGGCACGACGATCACTTCATTAGTGGCAACCGCGGACCCAAGCGTTTGGACTGGTGATGTGGTGGTACCAAGCACGTCAGAGCTGAATGTGGCGTTGCTGGTTCGTGACTACCAAGACTTATCAGGAAACACCGGTAGCCAGAACACGGCTTACTCCATGCCGATCACGCCGACCTTAGCCATCACGCCAGTGGGCAGTGTGAATGAAACGCATGCCGCCACGTTACAATTCGAAGGCACGTCGACACGTTTTGACGGTCAGTCGCTGCGTCTTGACGTGAAAGCCCAAGGCGGCGCGACGGTACTAAAAAGCGGCAGTGCGACAGTACAAGCCGGTGGCACTTGGACCAGTGACGCGATTGATATGAGTCACCAAACCAATGGCACTTACACCGTGATGGTGACAGGGACGAACTCTGCGGGCATTGAAGTGAGTGAAAGCCAGAGCTTTACACTCGCGCAGTCTCTGCCAACGCTGGCTAACGTGACGTTTACTCCTGAGCATCAAGCCATCGGCCAAAGCGTGACGGTAACGCTGGAATTCGATAAAGATCTGCAATCCGCCGCAGCGGAGTTAGGTGGCACGACGATCTCCTCATTAGTGGCAACCGCGGACCCAAGCGTTTGGACTGGTGATGTGGTGGTACCAAGCACGTCAGAGCTCAATGTGGCGTTGCTGGTTCGTGACTACCAAGACTTATCAGGGAATGCCGGTAGCCAGAATACGACTTACTCCATGCCGATCACGCCGACCTTAGCCATCACTCCAGTGGGCAGTGTGGATGAAATGCAAGCCGCCACGTTACAATTCGAAGGCACGTCGACACGCTTTGACGGCCAGTCCCTGCGTCTTGAAGTGAAAGCACAAGGCAGCGCGACGGTATTGAAAAGCAGCAGTGCGACAGTACAAGCCGGTGGCTCTTGGACCAGTGACGTAATTGATATGAGTCACCAAACCAATGGCACTTATACCGTGACTGTGACAGGGACGAACTCAGTGGGTATTGAAGTGAGTGAAAGCCAGAGCTTTACATTGGCGCAATCTCTGCCAACGTTGACTAACGTGACGTTTACGCCTGAGCACCAAGCCATCGGCCAAAGCGTGACGGTGACGCTGGAATTCGATAAAGATTTGCAATCCGCCGCTGCGGAGTTAGGTGGTACCACGATCACCTCATTAGTGGCAACCGGGGATCCAAGCGTTTGGACTGGTGATGTGGTGGTACCAAGTACGTCAGAGCTCAATGTGGCGTTGCTGGTTCGTGACTACCAAGACTTATCAGGAAATACCGGTAGCCAGAACACGGCTTACTCCATGCCGATCACGCCGACCTTAGCTATTACGCCGGTGGGCAATGTGGATGAAACGCTTGCCGCCACGCTACAATTCGAAGGTACGTCGACACGTTTTGACGGCCAGTCCCTGCGTCTTGAAGTGAAAGCACAAGGCAGCGCGACGGTACTAAAAAGCAGCAGTGCAACGGTACAAGCTGGTGGCACTTGGACCAGTGACGCAATGGATATGAGTCACCAAACCAATGGCACTTATACTGTGATGGTGACGGGGACAAACTCAGCGGGCATTGAAGTGAGTGAAAGCCAGAGCTTTACACTCGCGCAGTCTCTGCCAACGCTGACTAATGTGACGTTTACGCCTGAGCATCAAGCCATCGGCCAAAGCGTGACGGTAACGCTGGAATTCGATAAAGATCTGCAATCCGCCGCAGCGGAGTTAGGTGGCACGACGATCACCTCATTAGTGGCAACCG